>JASJPF010000109.1:0-20455 GCA_031426835.1 Thiobacillus sp. | reverse complement strand
GACCCTGGCCCCTTTGATTTCGGTGTGGGGGGTGGCCAGCCGAAGGGCTTACCGGCGCAATCGCCGCCTATGCCGCCCCCGCGGATCTGCTGGCCCATTTCGAGGCATCGCCGCTGGGCAAAAAGGGGGTCGCCCCAGGGTAGTCGAGGATTTCCGGCACGTTCAGCTGGCAGGCGTGGCGGCAGGCCCTTTTTTATTCCACGGGCGCCACTGCCCACCCATTGCCTTGCCAAGCCCTCAAGGCCGCACGTAGTTATAACCCTGCTGTTGCCGGCGCATGATTTTCACCACCCCTGACACTTCATAACCGATGTTCGCCAGCATGTCGGCATCCGCCAGGTGGGCGGCCTTCATGCTGTTTTTGCAGGCGATGATCTTTACGCCGCTGGCAAGCGCCTGGGCGACGTTGTTGCCCACCTCGGAATCCATTTCCAGCATGGCAACGCCGGGACCATAGGCCACAATTTCAATGTCTACCTGGTCGGCGCCAAGCGCCGCCTGCACATTCCGTGCGTTATTGAGCGCCAGATACCATTTCCCCGGGTCCTTGTCGCTAACCTGGATGATCAGCTTTTCCTTTTTTGTTGGGGCCTTCTGCTCCACTTGCGGGGCAGGGTCTGCCGCCAGGGCGGCGCAAGCGGAGGTGCTCAGGCCAGAAAGCAGCAGGACGGCGGGAAGCATGAGGCTCAGGGTAAGGGAGGTCTTGCGCATGGTTTGTCTCCTGGGTTGGAAAAGCGGATAACCGTGCCGGACGGGTCGAGGAGACAAGTCTATTAATTCATAAAATATAAAGATATTAAAATGTTTTTATGTAAATATAAAATAACCTGGGCGACTGCATTCCGCAACGCGTTGCCAATCGGCGGCTGGCGGGAAAAGTGGCGCCGTGCCGCGGGGTAAAGGGTGTCGGGTTTAGGGATGAGCGGAAAATCGCTACGCTAGCTGGCGACACGCTAATATTGAGCCATGCCAAGCCTCTTTCAGCTTGAAGGGTTACGCTTCTTCTTTTTCTCGAACGAAGGCAACCCCCACGAGCCCTTGCAGGTGCCTATTCGAAAAGATGGGCATCGCGCAAAATTCTGGCTGCATCCCGTTCGCCTGTCGAACAATCAGGGGTTCACCGGCCAGGAACTGAACAAGTTGGCACAGACGGTGGAAACGCGGCAGATCGAAATATAAAGGGCATGGCATGAACACTTCGGCGATTGTCCTGGGTTTTGACGAATCCATGATGTGGCTGGACTTGTCGGACGGCCGCAAACTCGGCGTGCCTCGGGTCTATTTCCCCGCCTGCTGCGCGCCACCCCGGAGCAGCGCCTGCAATACGAAATGTCCGGCAACGGCACGGGCCTGCACTGGTAAGCGCTGGACGAAGACATCAGCGTGGAAGGCCTGCTGATGGGAGTAGGCGACCAGACCCAGGATCGCTCGCTGGCGGCTTGAACATACGTATTTGCAATATGTCCGCCTTGGGCAGACGCACCGGGAGCTATGTTTTACGGCAATACATTCTTCACGGTTGGCGTGAGCCATGAAGGCTTGGAAAGGGGGAGGGTGTTGCATTGCAAGATCTCGACCCCGATGCTGCATTGCCGTGCTCGCAGGTGCCGTCGTTCTGATGCTCGCCGGGTTCGTCTATGCAGCGCCCGTCGCCATCTTGAGCCTGGTTCCCTTCTGATATTTCGTCGGGTTCCATCAAAAAGTCGCTCCGCCTGTTGTGCCTTACACCAACGTTCGATAGCAGGGTTTATCGGCTGCTCACGCTATTTGATTCAGGTTTCATCTGCCTGCGCGCAAGGCGCCGCAGGTACGCGCGGTGGGATAGCCATCAAACGTGGTCAGGCACCATTTGTCGTTCGTCGGTAGCACCGCTTTCCGTTTCTCAAGGATTACTGCTGTTTCGTTGACACCCTTAAAGTGAACAGCATTAGGCCCCCAATTGTTTTGCGCTATCTGCTGACACCACGCTCATAACGACCTAAACTGCATGCAGCTACTGACATGACCTGACCATCATGAAACCCATCAACGAACTACGTTTTGCCGTGAGCGACCGCATCAATGATGTGGAGGTTGGGCCAAAGCACGTCCCGTTGGCGCTGTTGGGCGAGTTTCAGAAAGATGTGAGTGAGTTCCTAAAAGGCTCTGGACGCGATGTTGACCCGATGCAGGTTCAGGTCTCGGTGGAAGAAGGATCGCTGGCTTTCGTGGCTTCTGGTCTGATTGCGGCAACGACGTTATGGGCTGATTTGGAGCATCTCAAGTCTCTCGACTCCCTTGGTTTGATTGATACCAGGCGGGCAGTAGTGATAGAGCGTTGGCAATCTGCTGCCAGACTGAGTTCTAACCGGCGCTACGCGGTTCTTGAACAAAATAAAAAAGCGGTTTTCACTGTGGATTATTCGACCAGCTATCAGCGAGTTGAAGATGCCTGGGTGAGCGTCGAGAAATATTTGCACGGCAAGATTGTGGACTGGGGTGGTAAAACCAAAGCAAATGTCCATCTCGAACTGGAGAATGGCAAAACGCTGACGGTCGAGTCCAGCCAGAATTTGATCGCTCAGGAAGAGCACAATCTGGTGTACCGCCTGGCGTTGCTGCATGTGACAGCGGAAGAGAATCTGGCCACCGGAGACTTGCGTAATTTGCGGCTGTTGGCGTTCGAGCATCATCATCCGGCTTATGACGAGGATGAGTTCAAGCGCATGGTGGAACGGGGTACGCAGGCATGGGCAGACGTGCCTGATTCTGCGGCTTGGGTGGAAACGCTGCGGGGCGGCAAAGGATGACGGCTGCTGTGTTGCTGGATACCAGTTTCCTGATTTCACTGGTTGACGGAAAGCGGCCCAATCATTCGATCGCGGCGCAGTATTACCGCATGATGCTTGAGCAGCAGTCCCCCATGTATTTTTCCGCTATCGTTGCCGCCGAGTTTGCCATCGGGCAGCCGATTACTGACCTTCAGCTAAAAAACTTCCGCCCCATTCCTTTCAATATTCCGCACTCGGTCGAAGCCGCACGTTTGTGGAATGTGCTCGGTAACCGTGACAGTGGCGATAACCGTGCTGTGGTGCGCGATGACATAAAGTTGATGGCACAAGCAACGCATGAGTCCATTCCTTTTATCCTGACGGAAGACGCCTCCACCCTTTATAAATATTGCGAGCGTCTGCGGAATGCAGGTGTATCGCACGTCAGGGCGATCAAACTTGTGGATGGTTTTGATTCGAGCGTGTTGCGCGAGGACGGTCAGCGCGGGTTGGGTCTGGATACCGAATAACTTCCCTCTCTCGCAAAGTGCCGACCCATTCTTTCGAAGATTGGCTCGTCAAGTTGCTTAAAGTAAAGGGGGGCATAATCGCCTCCCATCTTTCAAGGATGAGCTTCGCGCCTTGATCATTTAGTCGGGCTGGCCGGCTGTGCAGCGAAGCTGTTTATGGGCGCCAAATCCAGGAAAGCCGCCGGCTTGGTGATGCGCCCTGCGTTAATACCACGCTGCCCGTCACTGGCTTGGTCCCGGCGGCCTGTGCATCACGCAATCCCGGCACCGATCACATTGGCGGATAATGTCCGGCTACGCCCATTCAACAGAAGCCATTCCCGCATGCAAACAGAAGTCAAAGAAGCCCCCCAGTACGCCATCGTGGCGTCGGTTCAATTGCCGGGGGTGACCGATATGGAGTTCGAGGCGTCGCTGACCGAGCTGCGCGAGCTGGCGAAGACGCTGGGGTTCACGGTTGTCCGCACGTTTACGCAGAAACGCTCCGGGTTCGATTCGACGGCGTATCTGGGGGTGGGCAAGCGGCAGGAGATTCGCCATTTTGTGGGCGCTGAATCAGACGACGAAATCGAGCCGGATGTTGAAGCCGGGTCGCTGAATCCGCTGTATCGCCTTTCTACCGTGGTCGATGATCTGGAAGACGCGCCTGCGCAGGTGTCGGACGTGCCGATTGACGTGATCTTTGTTGACCACGAAATCTCGCCGTCGCAGGCGCGCCACCTCGAAAACGAGGTGGGCTGCCAGGTGATGGATCGCACCATGGTGATACTCGAGATTTTTCACCGCAATGCACGCTCGCCGGCTGCGCGCGCACAGGTGGAGATTGCGCGGCTGGGCTATCTGGCGCCGCGCCTGCGCGAGGCGGCAAAACTCGCGGGGCCGCAGGGGCGGCAGCGCAGCGGGGTGGGCGGGCGCGGCGCGGGCGAGTCGAACACCGAGTTGGACAAGCGCAAGATCCGCGACCGCATTTCCGAGCTGCAGAAGGAAATTGTGGCGATGGATGCGGACCGCAAGACGCAGCGCGCGCGGCGGCAGGGTCACCAAAGCCTTGCCAGCGTGGCGCTGGTGGGTTACACCAACGCGGGCAAGTCGACCCTGATGCGCGCGCTGACGGGCAGCGAGGTGCTGGTCGCCAACAAGCTGTTTGCGACGCTCGACACCACCGTGCGCACGCTGTACCCCGAAAGCGTCCCGCGCGTGCTGGTCAGCGATACGGTCGGCTTCATCAAGAATCTGCCGCACGGGCTGGTGGCGTCGTTCAAGTCGACGCTGGAAGAGGCGCTGGATGCGTCGCTGCTGCTGCATGTCATCGACGCCAGCGACCCCGGTTTCGAGCGGCAGATCGAAGCCACCGAACACGTGCTGACCGAGATCGAGGCGCAGGACGTGCCGCGCATCCGCATTTTCAACAAGATCGACCACGTCGGCGACGCCGCGGCGCAAGCCGAGCGCGAAGCTGCGCTACGCCTTGAATACCCCGGCTGCATCGTGATGAGCGCGCGCAACCCGGACGATGTGGTGAAGTTGCATCTGGCGATCCTCGGATTTTTCCAGAAGGATCTGGTCGAGTCCGAGCTGTTTCTGCCGTGGACGGCGCAGCAACTGCGCGGGGAGCTGTTCGCGCGTTGCGAGGTGCTGGAAGAGCGTGCCGAAGAAGAGGGGGCGTTCTTCCGCGTGCGCGGCGAGCAGGCGGCGTTGGATAGCCTGCGTGAGAAGTTGGGGCAGGCTAAGCAATAGATCGGCCGCGCCGCGTGTTTTTCAAGGCGTGCTGCTTGAGTCCGATTCGGGAAACGACTTCAGAAAACAACCTGTAGCGGATCGCTTGAATGAGCCCATCGCTCTTTGGCTGCGCTCGACTGCGGATGCAACTTTAATGCGCAACGGTGTCTACTCAACTGTTAATCATTCATTCCGACACGCCGCAGATGCGAACTGAAATCGATGGATCCGTCTTTACCGGCTTCAGACGGGTGCTCCGCAAGGGCACGCTGATCTTCGCCCTCATCATCACAATCCTGTTCGCCATGACCTTCTACCAGAACCAGCGTTCGGCCGAAGCGGTGCGCTCGGTTGATCGTGCGCGGCAGGTCATCACATCCATCAATGCGCTGCGCACCTACCTGCTCAATCTGGACAACGCAGTGCGCAAATTTGCCGAATCGCAGAATCCTTCCGATCTCGACCCCAAGCTGATCTGTCGCCAAGCGTCATGTCCCAGTGCCGCTCAGTTGATTGAGCTGGCCGGTGCCAACAGCGCCCAGACTGCCCGTCTGGCGTCCCTGCCCGGCCTGCAATCGGCACTGGAGGCCGGTTTCAACGCGTTGCAGCAGGGGGCGGTGGGCGTCAATGTCGCGCCTCCAGAACGTGAGCTGGGCGGATTCGACAAGTCCGCTATCGATCAGATCCACCGCATTTTGATCGATGCCGAACGGGAAGAGCTGATCCAGATGGAAACGCGCGAAGCGGCACGGATCCAAGGCGAGCGTTTGTCGTCGGCCCTGCTTGGCGTTGTCGGATTGTGGATGGGCCTGGCACTGATCGGTCTGTACCGGGAAACGGTTCGCCTGATCAAGGCGGGCATCCTTGCCGAACAGACAATCCGGCAACTCGGCCTGCGCGACCCGTTGACCGGGCTGGCCAATCGCCGCTACCTGCAGGAGAACGAAACGCAGTTGATCGCCGGCGCAAAGCGCGCGCGAATCCGGATGGCCGTACTGGCCATCGATCTGGACGATTTCAAGGCAGTGAACGATCGGTATGGACACGCAGCGGGCGACGAGGTACTCGTAACGTCGGCACAACGCATGAAGCAGCTGCTGCGCGAGGTGGATGTGATCGCCCGTCTCGGCGGCGACGAGTTCGTCATCGTGCTGACTCAGGTCAACGATGCGGCGGCGGCACGTGAGGTCGCGGGCCGCGTGGTGGACAGCCTGAGCCAGCCCATCGCGCTTGCCGGGGGCGGGTCGGCACACATCGGTGCATCGGTGGGGATCGCCATGAGCGGCGAGGGTGGAGAAACGCTGAACGACCTGCTCAAGATAGCCGACACGGCACTTTACGCGGCGAAACGTGACGGTAAGCGCATCTATCGTGTAGCCGCTTCATCTTGAGTTAACCGAACTGATCGCTTGACACGAGCGGAGTAGCGTTTCAGCTCCCCATCCCGCTGGGCCCATCCTTGGCGTGCCCCATCCCCCCGCAGGCGTATGCCTGCCGATTCATTATCAATTTCCCGATATTTCGCTTGACTCCGTAGTTAGGTACGGCACCTAAGCTTGCGCCATCGCTTCTCGACAGCCTTAGGAAATCGCCATGCAAAGCCTGATGCAAATTTTGACCCGCCTGGGTGACAAGACCGGTGCCTTGGGCGCCCTGATATCCACCATGGGCTGCGCGATGTGTTTCCCCGCGCTGGCCAGTATTGCGGCGGCGCTGGGCCTCGGATTTTTAGCCCAATGGGAAGGCCTTTTCGTCAACACGCTGTTGCCGCTCTTCGCCTGGATTGCACTGGTTGCCAACGTGCTGGGCTGGTTTAGCCACCGGCAGTGGCATCGCTCCGTGGCCGGGATCATAGGGCCGGCTGTTGTGCTGCTCAGCCTCTACCCGTGGTTTCAATATGAGTGGAGCACCTGGACGCTGTATGGCGGTCTCGCCGTCATGCTCGCGGTGGCGATCTGGGACCTGGTCTCCCCGGCCCACCGCCGTTGCGCGGAAAACACGTGCGAACCCTCCAAATCCTGCCTCCACCCTTCACATATCAATACAGGCCTACACACATGACGATTTCACTCGATATCACCGGCATGACCTGCGACCACTGTGCCCAATCGGTTCAGCAAGCCTTGCTGGCAGTGGCAGGTGTAAGCCGCGCCGAAGTCTCCTACGCCGCGGGTACCGCGCAGGTAGATGCCGCAAGCGAGGTGCAGGCCGTGGCGCTGCTTGAGGCTGTGCGCGCCAAAGGGTATGGCGCTGAATTGGCCGGCGCCACAAACGGAGGCGCCGTCCCGACAAGCGAAGGCCAACTCAGCGTTGCCATCATCGGCAGTGGATCGGGTGCTTTTGCCGCAGCCATTCGCGCCGTGGAAGCAGGCGCCGCCGTGACCGTGATTGAGGCCTCCACCATCGGCGGTACCTGCGTGAACGTGGGCTGTGTGCCGTCCAAAATCCTGATTCGCGCGGCGCATGTGGCACACCTGCAATCCAAGCATCCTTTTCCTGCCCTCGCCCAACACGCGCCGGTGCTGGATCGAAAAATGCTGGCGGCGCAACTGCAAGCGCGGGTGGAAGAACTGCGCCACGCCAAATATGAAAGCATTCTGGAAACCAATCCTGGCATCAGTCTGCTGCGCGGTTTTGCGCGCTTCGAAGATGCCGGCACGCTGATCGTGCGTCAGGCGGATGACAGCGAAAAGCGCATCACGCCCGATCGCATCCTGATTGCCACCGGGCGCTCGCCCCAGATTCCGGACGTGCCGGGTCTCGCTGGCACGCCGTTCTGGACTTCCTCCGAGGCATTGGTCGCCGAGGAAACGCCGGCACACCTCATCGTGTACGGCGGCTCGGTAGTGGCGCTCGAACTGGCGCAGGCGTATTTGCGCCTGGGCAGCCGTGTCACACTCATTGCACGCAGCAGCCTGTTGTCCAGGGAAGACCCGGCCATAGGCGAAGGGCTCAAGGCCGTGCTGGAAGAAGAAGGGATGCGCGTGCTCACCGATACCTCTCTCAAAGCGGTTCGCCACGACGGTCAGACATTTGAACTGGAAACCAGTGCAGGCACACTCAGCGGCGACCGCTTGCTGATCGCCACCGGGCGCGCACCCAACACGGCGGGGCTCGACCTCGCACGTGCCGGCGTAACCACCGATAAAAGCGGCGCCATTGTTGTGGATGACCACCTGCGCACAACCGTGCCACACATCTATGCGGCGGGCGACTGCACCAACGCGCCGCAGTTTGTGTATGTGGCGGCAGCTGCAGGAACCCGCGCGGCGATCAACATGACCGGCGGCGATGCAGTGATCGATCTCGCGCTGGTGCCCGCCGTGGTGTTCACCGATCCGCAAGTGGCCACGGTAGGCATCACTGAAGCGCAGGCAATTGGGCTGGGCATGGAAACCGATAGCCGCACGCTGTCGCTCGACAACGTGCCGCGCGCATTGGCCAACTATGACACGCGCGGCTTCATCAAGCTGGTGGCAGACAAGAAGACCGGGCGCTTGCTGGGCGCACAGTTACTGGCAGGCGAAGCGGGTGAAATCATCCAGACCGCTGCACTGGCGATCAGGAACCATATGACTGTTGCGGATTTGGCTGGGCAACTCTTTCCTTACCTGACGATGGCAGAAGGTCTGAAGCTCTGCGCCCAGACCTTTACCAAAGACGTGAAGCAACTGTCCTGCTGTGCGGGTTGAGGCTTGAATATTTCTGGCGTGATGGCTGGGCTCCTTTAGTTCTTTGGGGCCAGCTCCTGCTTGATCCATTCGATAAAGACTCTGGTTCGCGCCGGTAAAAGCCGTGCATGCGGGTAGACGACATGGATCGGCCGCGGCGGCGGCTCGAACGATTCCAGCACGACTTGCAGGCGATTCTGCGCAATGTGTTGCGCCACCTGATACGAGATGAACATGCCGAAACCCAGCCCCGCCAGGCAGGCTTCGGCAGCCGGGGCGACATGGTTGAATTCCAGATTGCCGGTGACCGGCACGGTGAATGGCTTGCCGTTCTCGTGAAACGTCCACCACGGCCCGCCGCCGCCAGAGAACCGCACGCAGTTGGCCTTGAGCAGGTCTCTCGGGTGTTCGGGCGTGGCATGGCGGTTGAGATAGTCCGGGCTGGCGACGACCATGCGGCGTACGCTGCCCAGGGGTTGCGCAACCAGCGATGAATCCTCCAGCGCGCCGATGCGGATGCCGACGTCGATATGTTCTTCCAGCAGGTTAACCACGCGATCGAGCAACAGCAGGTTGACGCGCACCTTGTCATGTTTCTGCACAAAGCGCGTTACCGCGGGCGCGATATACATCTGCCCGAACAGCACCGGCGCGGTGAGGGTCAGTTGGCCGCTGGGCTCGACTGCGTCTGTGGTCAGGGCCGATTCGGCATCCTGGATGGCCGCCAGCAAGTGGCGGCAGCTTTCGATGTAATGGCGGCCTTCTTCGGTCAGCGAGATGCGTCGCGTGGTGCGATTGAACAGGCGGATGCCCAGATGCGCTTCCAGTGCCGCCAGCGTGCGCACGACCGCAGGGGGCGAAGAACCCAGCGTGGCTGCGGCTGCCGTCAGGCTGCCTTCATCGGCAATGCAGACGACGGTGTGCATGGCTTTAAGCTTGTCCATGCGTTGGATTATTCCACTTTACGCATCAGTCTTGTGCGAGGCGCACCATTTATTCATTGATTGGTGGTGATCACAATGCATCCAGCACTTCATTGTGTCCATTCCCCCTGTCTAAAAGGAGTCCGATGTGAATACCCCTGCCGCTTTTCCTGCTCAGCCCATCAAGCTTCACCGTTTTTTCCTTTCCGGCCACAGTCACCGTGTCGAGTTGTTTCTGTCCTTGCTCAAGCTGCCCTATGCGCTGGTAGACGTGGACCTCGCAGCCGGCGCACACAAGCAGCCAACATTTCTGGCGATGAACCCGTTTGGTGAGGTGCCGGTGATTCAGGATGGCGATATCACCCAGGCCGATTCCAATGCGATTCTGGTGTATCTGGCGAGCAAATATGACACGGGCCGATGGCTGCCGCGCGACCCGGTTGGCGCCGCTGCCGTGCAGCGTTGGCTTTCGGTGGCCGCCGGGCCGCTCGCATTTGGCCCGGCGACGGCCCGGCTGGCGACGGTTTTCAAGGCGCCGGTTCATGCCGAAGAAGCCATTGCGCGCGCCAACGATCTGTTTGCCGTGATGGACGCCAAACTGAAAACCGCCCCCTTTCTGACGGGCAACACGCCGACCATCGCGGACATCGCCAATTACACCTACATTGCCCACGCGCCCGAAGGCAATGTTTCACTCGACCCTTATCCGCAGATTCGCAGCTGGTTGCAACGCATCGAGGCATTGCCGGGTTTTGTGCCGATGGCGAAATCCGCGGTTGGCCTGGCCGCCTGAAATGAATGCGCCGGATGATCTGCCGGTGTTTCACGAAGGCGAATGCCAGATACAGGCGCGAGCGGGCGTGCGCGACCGCATGGCCGCACTCGGGCAACATGTAATCCGCAGCTTTATGCCGGAGCAGCACCAGGCGTTTTTTGCCCAGCTGCCGTTCGTCATTGTGGGCAGCGTGGATGCGGCGGGCCAACCCTGGGCATCCATCCTCACCCAGCCGCCTGGATTTATCAGCAGCCCCGATGCGCACCACCTGCTGATTCGTGCCCAAACGCTCGCCGCCGATCCGCTGACCGAGACGCTTATCCTGGGGGCCAGCATTGCGCTGCTGGGAATCGAGCAGCATACGCGTCGTCGCAACCGCATGAACGGCGTCATCGAGCGCATCGACGATGAGGGCCTGCTGGTAGGCGTGCAACAAAGCTTTGGCAATTGCCCCAAATACATCCAGGCGCGCCAGGCGGAATATGTGAGCCGCGAAGGTGAGGGAAGCGTGCATCACGACACGAGGTTGAGCGTAACGGCACGCCAGATCATCGCGCGTGCCGACACGCTATTTATCGCCACCGCCCACCCCGGTGCCCATCATGGCGTGAAGCAATCACATCGGGCGAATTCACATGGCGTGGATGTTTCGCACCGCGGCGGCAAGCCCGGCTTTGTGCGCGTAGATAGCGACAACAGCTTGACCCTGCCCGATTTCGCCGGCAACCGCTTCTTCAATACGCTCGGCAACATCAAGTTGAATCCGCGCGCGGGCCTGCTTTTCATCAACTTTGCAAACGGCGACCTGCTCTACCTTGCGGCCGATGCTGAAATTGTTTTCGATGGCCCGGAGCTGGATGCGTTTGCAGGCGCGGAACGCCTGCTGCGATTAAGGGTTCGGCAGGTCAGACATGTTGTGGCCTCGCTGCCGCTACGCTGGCGGGGCGAAGCGCAGATATCGCCTTTTCTGGCGAATACAGGAACCTGGATGACTACTTGACCCCCCAGCCTGTCGATGGTGCCGACCATGAGCCCATGCTTGGGCGCCCGGCCACCCATCCCCCTTCACAATAAGGAAACCTCGGGGTCAGCATCATTTTCCTTTTTCAAGGAATCAGCGGCTTCCTGAATCCGGAAAACAAGCTGAAGCTGATCCCTTTGGTCAGCTACCTTCGAAGGCCCGATAGTCGTTGGCACACCGGCCGGATCGGCTTTCAAACGCGGCATCGATGCTGGAACCCAGGCCCAGCAGCCGATTTGCCGCGCGCGCTGCTTCGAGGTCGAGCTGACGCGCAATTGCCTCATCGGTTGCTGCCCGCGTTGCGAATGAAAGATCGCCGCCAATTCCGGTGAAGCTCTCGGTCCCGGTCTGGTTGAAGCTTGCGCCCGTATAGCGCGACTGGAATACGCACATCGGTGTCCGCCCCTTGTCGATGAGTGCTACATGCCGGCCGGAAAAGGTGGCCGTTAGATTGATGACTGGCCCGGTCGTGCTCTCGCAGGAAAAGCCCGTACTCTTGGCCAGCCGACCCGTGTGGGTGCTCGCGCCCACGATCACGCCGATCCGCACGCGTGCAGACCCATCGTCGCCATTTTCGCCCCAGATGAAGGTCGCCGGGGCCGTCAGCGTCTGGCCAAAAAGCGAGAAGCTGGTCAGCGCACACGACCGGTTCGCAGCATTGAGCGGATCAATAAGCACATTGGCCGGCGAGCCGGTGACCGTGCAGTTCATACGCAGATCGGTTGAATTCTGGTTCGGTGCAAACGCGCACCCCGCCGTCACCCCGCCGCCCGGCTGCGGCGTAGGCGTGCATCCGGCAATGACCAGCAACGCGCCCCCGGCCATGAGCCCTGAAATCCATGTTTTCATGTCTTGCCTCCTTCTCGGGCATTTCAGAATCAACATCAACTTTAAGCCACTATAGGAAATTAAATGACTCATTCGAAGCGGGCCAGACAATGGGAACAAACCACGGTTTCCAATATCCCTGTTGCATCGTGATGAGCGCGCGCCATCCTGATGACGTCGCGAAGTTGCACCAGGCGATCATTACTGTTTTTACGTGGGATTGGGTCGAGACCGAGATTTTCTGACTTGGTAGGCGCAGTAACTACGCGGCGAAATATTGCGCGCTGAGCAATCCGCGTTCAGTTCCGGTTGTTTAATGGGGCAGCATCGCTTGCCCTTGCTCCGGATTTTCTGCTGCCGGGTTGATGCTGGAAAATTGATCTACCGGGCCTCACCCTGTGCCTGCGCCACGATCTGCGCAACCAGTTCCTCCGTGACCGCAAGCACGCGCTCGCTCAACTCTGCGGCCCGCGCGGCATCACTGCGCATCTTCGCGGGCTCCCGGCTTGCAAACAGCACCTGCTGATACGGTTCCCACTCGCGCCGGACGCGCGCCACGCCTGCCTTGATCTGCGCGGATGCGAGCGGCGAACTTTCGATCTGGATCAGCACGGCGGTGAAATGCGCACGGCTGAGGTGCAATTCCATCTCGGCCGGAATGTTATAGAGTCCCCACGTGCGATAGAAATAGAACTTGGCCATGCGCTGCGACAGCATGCGCTGGCGCCCGGCGATGCTGACCAAATGCTCGAGTGGCGTAGCGGTGACATCCTCGTAGGCCAGGGTCGTGCTGTGTGCCGCTTGCTGCAGTGCCTCGTTGGCGTCGTAGAGCGCAACGGCCCCCGCCTTGCTCGGGGGGGCTGTCAGCAGCGCCTTGTGTTTTGTCCACACGCTTTCCAGATTGGCGACGGCAGTCCGCACCGACGGGGTCGGCTGAAACGCTTTCTGCGCCGCGAGCTGGGATTCGAACTGATTGATCGAGCCCTGCAGGATGGACCGGGCGTCATCGGCCGCGATTCCCTGTCCCAGCATGAGGTACGCCTTCACCATGCGCTGCGACAGCATGCGCTGGCGCCCAGCCATGTTTACAGCGGATGCGGTATCCATCTTTGTCGCCGCTGCCGCGGGCACTTGTGCATGCACAAACGATGGTGATGCTGCACACGCCAGCCCTGTCAGGAGCCATACACAGAATCGGAGTTTGTCCACGAAAAGTTCTCCTGCAGGATAGTGGGGGAAGGGAGCGAGGAATGATTATTTAATCCCCCGTTCCTTTCTACCCTAGACCACTGAAGGGATGCAACCAGCCCAATCCGGGTTACTTTCCAGTCTGCCCTGACGGGGGGCGGCATCGTTGCCCGTTTCGCAAGGCTTACTGCCGTCACCTTGATTCAGAAAACAACCCGAGGCTGAGCCAGCCCGGTTTTTCTTTGGCTGGATGGCGAGCATGGCAAAAGACAAGACGGTATCCGACCCCGTGGCCTGCGCCATGCGACTCCCGGATGCGCAGGAGGGGATGGTAATCTGGGCTGTCTCAGTCTCCAGGGCAAGCAACAAGCAAGAGTGGACATCGCCTATTTCAGCGGATTGATCGCCTGGATGTTCTTCGGGATTATCGAGGACGTGCTGACCGGCGACGGTGTGGGACAAAGGCGTGCTACTGATCTATCAACCGGAATGAATGACATGAAGAATAAAATGATGCGACAGCGACTCGGCTTTGCCTGGGCGGGCATCGCCGCGGCATGGCGAAACGAGCGGAGTTTTCGTATCCAGACGGGCTTCGCCATCGCGCTGCCGGCTGCGCTTTTGCTGCTGCAGGTGTCTGCCGTATGGTGGGCGATATGCCTGATCATCGCCTTGCTGGTGCTGGCGGCGGAACTATTCAATACGGCGCTGGAGTCGCTCATCGATCATTTGCATCCCGAGATTCATCCCGCGATCAAAATCGCCAAGGACTGCGCGGCAGGCGCGGTTTTGTTGCTGAGCGCGGGCGCTTTGATCGTGGGCATCATTGTCGTGCTGGTCGCGCTGGGTTTCTTGTCCTGATAAAAATCAGGCAGCGGCAATCTGGCCCACCCCCAAAAGATTTTTTCAGCAGAATAGGCTGTGTACTGGCCTACAAGTTTAGATAGAACTTTTTTTCGCCTAAACAGACGCACCAATTTGCAGCATCCCGTCGCGTCCATGCACTGTGGATGAGCGCATCGCGTGCACTGCTCCCGCCACTATCCGGCCAAACCCTTGAAATGATTGCGTTGTGAGGTGCTGGCACAGACCCTGCTGACAGACAGTTACTAGGAGTGGCTATGTCTGTTGTTTCATCTGTCTGTTGTTATTGCGGCACCGGTTGTGGGGTGTTGATCGAATCGGATGCCGGGAAGATTACCGGGGTGCGGGGCGATCCTGCGCATCCGGCCAACCTGGGCAAGCTGTGCACCAAGGGATCGACGCTGGCCTTGTCGGCGCAGGCGTTTGGCCGCGCCTTGTATCCTGAGTTGCGTGCCGACAAGGCGTCATCGCGCCAGCGGGTGAGCTGGGATGCGGCGCTGGATCACGCAGCCGAGCGCTTTGCCGCGATCATTCGCGAGCATGGGCCGGATGCGGTGGGCTTTTATATTTCCGGCCAGTTGCAGACCGAGGATTACTACGTCTTCAACAAGCTCGCCAAGGGCTTGATCGGAACCAACAACGTCGACACCAATTCGCGGCTGTGCATGTCGAGCGCGGTGTCGGGCTACAAGGCCACGCTGGGCGCGGATGCGCCGCCGGGGTGTTACGACGACATCGACCATGCCGGCACGCTGTTCATTACCGGGTCGAATACGGCGTTTGCGCATCCCATTCTGTTTCGCCGCATCGAGGCCGCGCGCCGTGCCAACCCCGATCAGAAGCTGATCGTGGTGGACCCGCGCCGCACCGATACGGCGGTTGAGGCCGACTTGCACCTGGCGATTTTGCCGGGCACCGATGTGGCGCTGTATCACGCCATGCTCAATGTGATGCTGTGGGAAGAATTGATCGACCGCGATTACATCGCCGCCCACACCGATGGCTGGGAAAAACTGCGCGAAACCGTGCGCGAATACACGCCGGAAAAAGTGGCGACGGTTTGTGGCGTGGCGGCGGCCGACATCGTACAGGCCGCGCGCTGGTTTGCCGCCGGGCCGACGCTGTCGATGTATTGCCAGGGTCTGAATCAATCCACCTGCGGGGTGGACAAAAATGCGACGCTGATCAACCTGCATCTGGCCACCGGCAATATCGGCAAGCCGGGCGCGGCGCCGCTCTCGCTCACCGGTCAACCCAACGCGATGGGCGGGCGCGAAGTGGGCGGCATGGCGCATCTGCTGTCGGCGCATCGCGACATGACGAACCCCGAACACCGCGCCGAAGTCGCCAGGCTGTGGGGGGTGGACTCGGTGCCCGAGCAGCCCGGGAAAACCGCGATTGAAATGTTTGAAGCAGTGCGCAAGGGCGAAATCAAGGCGTTGTGGATTTCATGCACCAACCCCGCGCAATCCTTGCCCAACCAGAAGCTGGTGCAGGAAGCCCTGCAGGCCGCTGAGTTCGTGGTGGTGCAGGAAGCGTTTGTCGACACCGAAACGGTGCAGTTCGCCGACCTGTTGTTACCCGCAGCCACCTGGGGCGAGAGCGACGGCACCGTGACCAATTCCGAGCGGCGTATTTCGCGCATGCGCGCGGCGGTTGCGCCACCGGGCGAAGCGCGACCCGATTGCCGGGCGGTGGTCGAGTTTGCATGGAAGCTGGGCGACGCGCTGGGGCGCGATGGCAAGCGCTTGTTCCCCTACACCTGCCCCGAAGACGTATTCAACGAACACCGCGAATCCACCCGCGGCCGCGATCTCGATATCACCGGCTTGAGCTACGCCATGCTCGACGCCGGCCCGCAGCAATGGCCGCTGCCGCAAGGCGCCACCACGGGCAAGCCGCGCCTGTATGAAGACGGCGTGTATCCGACCCGCCAGGGTCGGGCGCATTTTTACAACGCGCCGTATCGGCCGACCGCGGAGCCGATCAACGCGCAATTCCCGCTGCACCTGAACACCGGCCGGCTGCGCGACCAGTGGCATGGCATGAGCCGTACCGGACTGGTGTCCCGGCTCTACGCCCATGTGGAAGAACCGCTGCTGTCGATGAACAGTCAGGACATGCAACGCCGCCAGTTGCACGACGGCGATCTGGTGCGGGTCAAAAGCCGTCGCGGCAGCCTTGTCATCAAGGTGCAGGCGAGCGAGGAACTGCGCGGCGGTCAGACCTTTATCCCGATGCACTGGGGCGGCCGTTTCATGGCCGGAATGGGCGTCAATGCGCTGACGCTCGATGCTGTTGATCCGGTATCGAAACAACCCGAGCTCAAGCATGCCGCGGTGCAGGTGGAAAAGGTCACGCTGCCGTATCGGCGCACGATCATGCGGCGCGGCGATGGCGCCACGCTGCTGCGGCTTGCCCAGCCCTATATCGGGCGCTTCGATTACGCCAGCGTCGGACTTACCGGGCGCGACAACACGGTGCTGGTGTTTGAAACGGCAAGCGTAGGTCCGCTGGCCGAATCGCTGGTGCAGGAAATGGACGCCGCGTTCGGGCTGGACGATCCGTTGTTGACGATGAATTACCAGGATGCGCGTCGCGGCATCTGGAAAAAAGCGCGGGTGGAAAACGGTGTGATTACCGGCGCCCGGCTCTCCGGCGAAACCGCCGCGCGCGACTGGTTGAAAAGCCTGATTGCCGACGGTGTACCGGCCATGGAGGTGCGAAACTGGTTGCTGGCGCCGGTTGAGCAACCGCCGGACGGGCAGGTGGGGCGCGGTCGCATTGTGTGCAATTGCCACAATGTGGCCGAGCCCGACATCGTCGCGGCGATTGCCGGCGGCGCCGATCTCGCTGCGCTGCAGTCCACACTTAAATGCGGCACCGAGTGCGGCTCCTGCGTGCCGGAACTGAAGCGGATGATCGCCACGAATCGGGCTGCGGCATGAAAACCATTTCACCACAAAGACACAAAGATAGCTCCCGCAGGGAAGGTGTCCATTGGGACACAGCGCACCCCAGGTTCCTTTCGGTTTTTCTCTGTTCCTTTGTGCCTTTGTGGTTCACGCTTTTCCGAGGTGGACAGTCATGAGCTACGCCACCCTCATCCGTCAAATCGAATCCGGCGAAAGCCTGAGTTTTGCCGAGGCGCGTGCGCTGGGCGCGGCCCTGCTCGACGGCGGGGTGCCGGAACTGGAAACCGCCGCGTTTCTGATCGCCTTCAATCAGCATGACCCGGGGCCGGATGCCTGGCTGGGTTTGCATGCGGCACTGGCCGAGCGCTTGCCGGATTTTGAGGCGCCGCCCGGGCCTTATCGCACCGTGGTGCTGCCGGCTTATCACGGCGTGCGCGCGCATCCGCATCTCACGCCGCTGCTGGCGCTATTGCTGAAAAGTTTTGGCGTGCCGGTGCTGATTCATGGCGTGCTCGAAGGCGGCGGCGGGGTGGCCGCAGCTTATGTGCTGCGTGAGCTGGGCATCATGCCGTGCAGCACCACGGCGCAGGTCAATGCAGGATTGCGCAATGACGGGATGGCGTTTGCGCCGGTGGCCATGCTCAGCCCGGGATTGGCATCCTTGCTGGCCTTGCGCTCGCGCCTGGGGATCGACGGCTGGGTAACGCGGCTGGTGGCGCTGGCCGATGTGCTGGGCGAACGCTC
This sequence comes from Thiobacillus sp., assembly GCA_031426835.1. Classification (GTDB taxonomy): domain Bacteria; phylum Pseudomonadota; class Gammaproteobacteria; order Burkholderiales; family Thiobacillaceae; genus Thiobacillus. The sequence continues at coordinate 2,527 of JASJPF010000109.1, read as the reverse complement.
GGTGCGGGTCACGCCAGTGTCGCGCGAACAGGACATGGCTACAACGCGCGAGGTGCTGCAAGCGATGGGTGGCCATGCGTTGTTGATGCAGGGTTGCGAGGGCGAAGCGTTTGCCAATCCGCTGCTGCGGCCCGACATGGTGCTGGTGCAGGACGGGCAGGCGCAACGCATTTACGAAGCGCAATTGACACCTTCTCCGTTGGCCAATCTGCCTGCACTCGATGCGCGCGCAACCGGCGCCTGGATCAGCGAGGTGATGCACGACCAGCTGTCGCTGCCGTTGCCGATCCGCAATCAACTGGCGGCGTGCCTGTATGCCGCGGGGTATACCGAAGACCTCAATCAGGCGCGCGCGATTACCGCGATCAACGGCTTCGGGCGGGCGGCTGCGTGAATTCAGTGCACGCCTTTCGTCATGGCACCTTGATGGTGCGTAGAGAACGTGCCTGCTTTAGGGGCGAGTATTAAATCGCATTAAAAACAACCGGTTGAGTTATTTGTCCCACTTGGCATAGCCGTTGCTATGTATAGGTCGAGGCAGCTCTTCGCCATTGTTTTCAAGCGTTCAAATTTGGAGTAACGGGATGGATATGAGTACACCCATGGACAAGGGTCCGAAGATGAAACTGGTGATGGTGGGCAACGGCATGGCCGGCGTGCGCACGCTGGAAGAACTGCTGAAGCTGGCGCCCGATCTTTACGACATCACCGTGTTTGGAGCCGAGCCACATCCCAACTACAACCGCATCTTGTTGTCTCCGGTACTGGCGGGTGAGCAGACGGTGGACGACATCGTGCTGAACCCGCTCGACTGGTACAAGGACAACAACATCACCCTGCATGTGGGCAAGAAGGTGGTCAAGATCGACCGCAGCGCACGCGTGGTCGAGGCAGTAGACGGTACCGCCGCCGGATACGATCGCCTGCTGCTGGCCACCGGTTCCAATCCCTTCATCCTGCCAGTGCCGGGTGCCGACCTCGAAGGCGTGATCAGCTTTCGCGACATTGCCGACGTCGATGCGATGATTCGCGCCTCCAGCCAGTATCGCCACGCCGTCGTCATCGGCGGCGGCCTGCTCGGTCTGGAAGCCGCCAATGGCCTGATGAAGCGCGGCATGGACGTGACCGTGGTGCACATCGCACCGTGGCTGATGGAGCGCCAGCTCGACGAGCCGGCAGCACGCCTGCTGCAGAAGAGCCTGGAAGCCAAGGGCATGAAGTTCCTGCTGCAAAAGCAGACGGCCGAACTGGTTAAGGGGGCGGCGGATCGTGTCGCTTCCATCAAGTTCAAGGATGGTGATTCCGCGCCGGCCGATCTGGTGGTGATGGCGGTTGGTATTCGCCCCAACACCGAACTTGCCGAATTGTCCGGCCTGCATTGCAACCGCGGCATCGTCGTCAACGACACCATGCAGACTTTCGATCCGCGCATTTATTCCATCGGCGAATGCGCCGCGCACCGTGGCATCGCCTACGGTCTGGTCGCGCCGCTGTTCGAGCAGGCCAAGGTATGTGCCAACCACCTCGCACATTACGGTATCGGCCGCTACGAAGGCTCGGTGACCTCGACCAAGCTCAAGGTCACCGGGATCGATCTGTTTTCCGCTGGTGATTTCACCGGCGGCGAAGGCACCGAATCGATTCTGTATTCCGACCCCATCGGCGGCGTCTACAAAAAGCTCGTCATCAAGGACAACAAGCTGGTTGGCGGCGTGATGTACGGCGACACCGTCGACGGCTCCTGGTATTTCTCCTTGCTGCGCGATGGCAAAAACGTCAACGAGCTGCGTGACCATCTGATGTTCGGTCAGGACCATTGCGGCAACCTCGGCCATAGCGGCATCAACAAGGCCGCCACGATGACCGACGACATGGAAGTCTGCGGCTGTAACGGCGTATGCAAGGGCGACATCGTCAAGGCGATTCGCGAGAAGGGTCTGTTCACGCTGGAGGATGTGCGCCGCCACACCAAGGCGTCGAGTTCGTGCGGCTCGTGTACCGGTCTGGTCGAGCAGATTCTGGCGGTGACGGCTGGCGGCGATTATTCCGCCTCCCCCAAAACCAAGTCGATGTGCGGCTGTACCGATCATCCGCATGAAGAAGTGCGTGCAGCGATCAGGCAGAACAAGCTGCTGTCGATTCCGCAGGTCATGGAGTTCCTGGAATGGCGCACGCCCAACGGTTGCGCCAGTTGCCGCCCGGCGCTCAACTATTACCTGCTCTCCACCTGGCCGGGCGAAGCCGAGGACGATCCGCAGTCGCGTTTCATCAACGAACGCGCCCACGCCAACATCCAGAAAGACGGCACCTATTCGGTGATCCCGCGGATGTGGGGCGGCATTACCACGCCGTCCGAGTTGCGCCGTATTGCCACGGTGGCCGAGAAGTACAACATCCCGACGGTGCACGTCACCGGCGGCCAGCGCATCGACCTGCTCGGCGTGAAGAAGGAAGACCTGCCCAAAGTGTGGGCCGATCTCGACATGCCGTCCGGCCACGCCTACGGCAAGGCGCTGCGCACGGTGAA
>JASJPF010000108.1:1519-37251 GCA_031426835.1 Thiobacillus sp. | reverse complement strand
GTCCTCTTCTGGGCACCAGTTGTAAGCAAAAAGCCGACCTCGTGTCGGCTTTTTGCTTTTGTAATGCTGATTGTAGCCATTACACCTCATAAGGGTGGCGACGAACAATCGTCTCCACCCGATCCGGTCCGGTCGACACGACGTCCACCGGCACTTCACACAAGGCTTCCATCCGCTTCAGGTAGGTCTGCGCCTTCTGCGGCAATTTGTCGAATTCCTGCACGCCGACCGTGGTATCGGTCCAGCCCGGCAGGTCTTCGTAGATCGGCTCGACCGCGGCGATCGATTCTGCGCCCACCGGCAGGATGTCGCACACTTCGCCATCTATTTTATAGCCCACGCACACACGAACCGTTTCCAGCCCGTCCAGCACGTCCAGCTTGGTCACACACAAGCCCGACACGCCATTGATCTGAATCGAACGCTTGAGTGCTGCAGCGTCGAACCAGCCGCAGCGGCGGGCCCGCCCGGTGGTGGCGCCAAACTCGTGGCCTTTTTCGCCGAGATACTGGCCAATATCGTCGAACAGCTCGGTTGGGAACGGGCCGGAGCCGACGCGCGTGGTGTAGGCCTTGGTGATGCCCAGTACATAATGCAGCGAATTCGGGCCGACGCCGGCACCCGTAGCTGCGCCACCCGCCGTACAGTTGCTCGAGGTGACGAAGGGGTAGGTGCCGTGGTCGATGTCGAGCAGAGTGCCCTGCGCGCCTTCGAACAGCAGGTTGCCGCCAGCCTTGTTGGCCTCGTACAGGCTGCGCGGCACGTCGGCGACCATCGGCTTCAGGCGTTCGGCCATGCCCATCATGCTGTCGAGCGACTGGTTGAAATCCACCACGTCGGTCTTGTAATAGTTTTTCAGCATGAAGTTGTGGTGATCGAGCACTTCGCCCAGCTTGGCGGCGAAGCGTTCGCGGTGGAACAGGTCCTGCAGGCGCAGCGCGCGGCGCGCCACCTTGTCTTCGTAGGCCGGGCCGATGCCGCGCCCGGTGGTGCCGATCTTGCCGGCGCCCTTGGCGATCTCGCGCGCCTGGTCGAGCGCGATGTGATGCGGCATGATCAGCGGACAGGCTTCGCTAAGTTTGAGGCGACTCGATACATCCACCCCTGCAGCCAGCAGCATGTCCATTTCTTCCAGCAGTGCGGTGGGCGACAACACCACGCCGTTGCCGATGTAACAGGTGACGTTGTCGCGCAGGATGCCGGACGGGATCAGGTGCAACACGGTTTTCTTTCCCGCCACCACCAGGGTGTGGCCCGCATTGTGCCCGCCCTGAAAGCGCACCACGCCCTGTGCGCGATCGGTCAGCCAGTCGACGATTTTTCCCTTGCCTTCATCGCCCCACTGGGTGCCGATAACGACGACGTTCTTTGCTGCCATGGTGCAATCTCCCTTTATTGTGACTTCGAACTGACTATCGCCAGTTCGCGTAAATCCAGACTGAAACCGGTGGCCGGACGCGCCCGGCCAAACACCCGCCCGACTTCGTCGTAACGCCCGCCCTGCGCGATCGCATGACTGCGTCCGCCGGAGTAGGCGGCAAACACGACGCCGCTGTGATAACCATAACCCCGCAACTCGGCCAGATCATACGTGGCTTCAACGTTGACGAGGCCTCGATCCAGCGCTTCCAGCGTGTCCAGTGCAGCTTGTACCGCAGCCAGTTGTGGCAAACGTGCGCGCGCTTCCTTCAACACGCCACGATCTCCATATAACAACGGCAGCGCGGCAAAGGCGTCACGCAAGGGCGCAGACAAGCCGGCCGTCAGCACACCCACCGCGCTGCTGTCCTTGGCCTGCAGCGCGCCAAACAAGCGATGTTCAACGTCACCACTCAACCCGGCTTCCAGCGCCAGCGCACGATAAACGCCGACGTGGCCGATATCGAGCTGATACGTTTTCACGCCACAGTCAGTCAACGCTTGAAGCATCAGCGTCAATATCTCAAGGTCGGCATCGACTCCGGGCTCACCATACAGCTCTACACCGATCTGGATCGGTTCACGCGAGCGATGAAAACCATCCGGTTGGGTGTGCAACACGCTGCCGGCGTAACACAGGCGATTCACCGCATTAGCCGCGAGCAGGTGCGCATCGATGCGTGCCACCTGCGGCGTGATGTCGGCACGTACGCCCATCAAGCGCCCGGTCAATTGGTCGACCAGCTTGAAGGTCTTGAGATCAAGGTCTGCCCCCACGCCAGTCAACAGTGAATCGACGTACTCCATCAGCGGCGGAATCACCAACTGATAGTCACGGCTGCGAAACAGATCGAGCAGCGCACGGCGCATATCTTCCATCCGCCAGGCTTGCGGCGGCAGGACGTCTTCTACATTTTCAGGAAGTAACCAGGCGGCCATCTCTAATCAATATTTCTATTCAAATCATCAACAAAAAAACGCCGCCCAACATTGAGGCAGCGCCTATGAAACGCAGCTGGCCATCGCTGAGTTCCAGCATCCGGCGAAAACCATCGCGCCAGATGGCGGGCGCGGCAAATGGCATCACGCCCTCAATCACCAGCAACAGGCCAACAGCTGCAAGCCAGTCTAACCCGGTCATTTACCGCCGGCGGCGCGCGGGTTCTTCATGTATTTGAAGAAATCCGCGCTGGGGTCGAGCACCATCACGTCGCTCTTGCTCTTGAAGCTCTCGCGATAGGCCTGCATGCTACGGTAGAACGCGTAAAACTCGGCATTCTTGCCATAGGCTGCTGCATACAGCGCAGAGGCCTTGGCGTCGCCCAGACCCTTGACGCTCTGGGCGTCGCGATAGGCCTCGGCGACGATCACGTCCTTCTGCTTGTCGGCATCGGCCTTGATTTTTTCTGCTTCGGCTGCACCGGTCGATCGCAACTCGTTGGCAACCTGCTTGCGTTCAGCCTGCATCCGGCCATAGACGTTTTCCGACACGGTTTCCGGCAGATCGACCCGCTTGATCCGCACGTCCACCACCTGAACGCCGATCGTGCGCGCGTCCTGGTCGGCCTTGGCACGGATGATTTTCATGATTTCCTCACGACGCCCCGAAACGACATCATTGACGGTGCGCTTGCCGAACTCGGCACGCAGACCGTCGTTGACCGTCTGATTCAGGCGTATCTCCGCCCGGGCTTCATCGCCACCCACTGACACGTAGTACTGCCGCGCATCGATCACGCGCCATTTGATGAATGAGTCCACCAGGACGTTTTTCTTTTCCGAGGTGATGAAACGCTCAGGGTCACCCGCGTCCAGCGTCAGAATGCGGGTATCGAAATAACGCACGTTTTGCACCATCGGCAGTTTGAAATACAAACCAGGCTTTTTCTTTACCGACACCACTTCACCCAACTGGAACACCAGGGCATTCTGCCGCTGATCGACCGTGTACATGCTGCTGCTCAGCACCACCAGCGCAATCAACAGAACGACCAGCAACGATCCGATACTTTTATTCATGGCCGATCCTCCCGATCACGGTTGCGCAAGGCATCGCGCGAACGCGTATCGACCGAGCCAGGCGTCGCGGCCGGCGACTGCGCCAGCACTTCCGGCGCGCCGCTATAGGGCTGGCTGACGATTTGCTGCAATTTGTCGAGCGGCAGATACAACAGGCTGTTGCCACCCTTCTGGTCGACCAATATTTTGCTGGTGTTGTTCATCACGGTCTGCATGGTGTCGAGATAGAGTCGTTGGCGCGTGACCTGCGGCGCTTTTTGGTATTCGGTAAAAATCTGTACAAAGCGGCTGGCCTCACCCTCGGCGTTGGCGATCACCGACAGCTTGTAACCTTCGGCCTCTTCCTTCAAACGCGAGGCCACACCACGCGCACGCGGCACCACATCGTTGAAGTAGGCTTCGGCCTCGTTCTTCAGGCGCTCGCGGTCCTGGCCCGCTTTCACTGCATCGTCGAACGCGGCCTGCACCTGCTCCGGCGGCTGAATGTTCTGCAGCGTCACCTGGCTGATGCTGATGCCGGTGTTGTAGCGATCGAGGATTTGCTGCATCAGCACCTTGGCGCTTGCAGCGATGTCGGCGCGACCTTCATACAGCACGAAGTTCATCTTGTTCTTGCCGACGATTTCGCGCATCGCGGTTTCCGCCACCTGCAGCACCGTGTCTTCCGGCGCGCGGTTAACAAATAGAAATTCCATGGGGTCTTTCAGGATGTACTGCACGGCGAACTGCAGGTCGATGATGTTTTCATCGTCCGTCAGCATCAGCGACTCCTTCAGCACCTTGCTTTTGACGTTGGTGCGGTAACCGATTTCCACCGTGCGCACCTGGTCGACGTTGACGACTTCGCGTGCCTCGATCGGCCACGGCAGATGCCAGCGCGGACCGGGTTCGGTGGTTTCGACATACTTCCCGAAGCGCAGCACGACACCGCGTTCACCCGTGTTGACGATGTAGAACCCGCTTGCCGCCCACACCAGCACCAGCACGCCGATCAGCAGGCCGACCAGATTGCCGCCACCCGGCAAACCGCCGCCGGAGTAGCCGTCGCCACCGTCGCCGCCGCCCTTGCCGCCGAACAGTCCATTAAGACGCTCGTTGAGGCGCTTCCACACCTCGTCCAGGTCGGGTGGTCCGCTGTTCTTGCGGTTGTCTTTATTGCCCCATTGCGGGTCATTCCAGGCCATATTGTTATGTCACACCAGAGAGTGGTTGAGAGGAGGGTTCGTCCGACACGCCGGTTTCATTCCGGGCACGGTCGGTGACCAGGATTTCTGACAGCGCATCGCGTAAAAGTTCAAGCCCCGCGCCAGTTTGCGCGGACACATAGACACGCTGAAGTCTACCATATTCGTCGCGCCCCATCCCGGGCGCAACCGCCGTCAAATCAAGCTTGTTATAGACCCGGAGCTGCGGCACGCTCTCTGCGCCAATCTCAGTCAGCACCTTTTCGACAGCCTCGATCTGGCGCTCGCGCCCGGAACTGGCGGAATCGACCACATGCAGCAGCAAATCGGCCTCAGCTGTAGCCTCCAGCGTGGCCCGGAAGGCCGCCACCAGATCGTGTGGCAGGTTGGTAATAAAACCAACCGTATCGGAAATCACGACTTCTGTGCCCTGCCCCTCGTTCAGGCGCGGCAGGTAGATTTTCCGGGTCGTGGTATCCAGTGTGGCAAACAGCTGGTCGGCCGCATAGGCGCCGGCACGCGTCAGCGCATTGAACAGGGTGGATTTTCCCGCGTTGGTATAGCCCACCAACGCCACCGACAATACGTTCTGACGCCCGCGCGACCGGCGCTGGGTGCGGCGCTGCTTGCCCAGCTTGGCGAGCCGCTCGCGCAGTGCCTTGACCCGAACACCGATCAGGCGGCGGTCGGTTTCAAGTTGTTTCTCGCCCGGACCGCGCATGCCGACGCCGCCGCGCTGGCGTTCGAGGTGGGTCCAGCCGCGCACCAGCCGGGTCGACAGATGCTGGAGTTGCGCCAGTTCGACCTGCAGCTTGCCCTCGGCGCTGCGCGCCCGACGGGCGAAAATATCCAGAATCAAACTAACCCGGTCAATCACCCGGCAGTGCAGCCGGCGCTCCAGATTCCGCTCCTGCGCGGGTGACAGTTCGTGATTGAAAATAACGACGTCAGCCTCGGTCGCAGCAACCAGCGCAGCAATCTCATCCGCCTTGCCGCTCCCGACAAACAACGCGGCGTCAGGGCGGCTGCGCTTGCCCAGCACCTCGCCCAAAATTTCCAGTCCTGCGCCATTAGCCAACAAGCGCAGTTCAGCCACGCCTTCAGCAAAATCCGGCTTGCCGAAATCGAGCGCCACCAGAATGACGCGCTCACCGCCTTCGTGCCGGTCAAGCATCCGGGGTTCCCCCTGCATCGACCTGCTGGAGCCGGATTTCCGGATAGCGAACACGGTTCCCCACGCCTCTGCCAAAGTTGCACAGGTGCGGGACAAGCAAGGGTTTTTCAGGGAACGGAATATTCAAGCAGCGGGCTCGGGGAAGGCGGCCTGGAATTCAGCCAGCCTTCCATTCTAGTTCATGCCTGCTCACAGGCCATCCCCCTTACAGCGGCGCATCCAGATCCACCGCACGCAAGCGTTCGGCTGCCTGTTCCGGGTTAACGGTATTGACGAACAAGCCCGAGCCTAACTCGAACCCGGTCGGAATCGAGGTGCGCGGACAGATCTCCAGATGCCAGTGGTAACTCGGCGTGTGCGCATCTCGCTGTGCATCATGCGGCACCGAATGCAGGAAGAAGTTGTACTGTGCGCCACCGATGACTGCATCCAGCCTCGCCATGGTGCGTTTCATCACTCGCGCAAGGTCAGCCCGGTCTTCATCGTGCATGTCGACAAAATCAGCCTGATGCGCCAACGGCAGGATATGCACCTCCCATTCATAGCGACTGGCAAAAGGCTTGATGGCGATGAATTTTTCGCCCCGCTCGACCACATACTGGCCCACGCTGATTTTGCGGCGGACCGCGCCCGAATTGCGATCGTAAATCGTTGCTTCAAAGGTCAGCGCCTCGTCGATCAATGCGCAGAAGATGCAGTGATGATGTTTGGCGAAATATACAGCGCTGTTCTTCACCTCGGCATCGACGTTTTCCGGCACCACCGGCATCGCGATCACCTGGCTGTGGGTATGCGGGATCGACGCGCCGGCCGCCGGACCGAAGTTCTTGAATATCAGCACATATTTCAACCGCTCGTCCGAGGCGAACAACTGCCGCATGCGTGTCTGGTACACGCCGAACAACGCCTCCAGATGGCTTTCCGCCATGTCATGAACGGCGATGCCATGTTCGTAATGGTCAATAATGACTTCGTGGCGGCCGTAACCATCGATGGTCTGCTGCAATCCGAAAGTGAAATTGGATTGAGACCGATCATCGCCCAGCACCGGGTAGAGATTCTCAACCATGCGGATATCCCATTCACCTTCCGGCGGCCAGGCCATGATCACGGGCGGAGTCTTGTCTTCGTTGCCGCGGCAGAACGGGCACGTTTCGACGTGTTTGCGCGTATCGCGCGGCGCCAGTTCTTCGGCTTTTTTCGGTCGCATGCTGCGCGCAGTGGCGACCAGCACCGATTCACTCGGCACGATGGGGTTGGTGCGAATTTCGCGGACTTCATTCGACTCGGGACTGTTGGGGTCTGACATTCGGCTTTTCTCCTCTGGCTGCTAGCTTAAATCAGTACGACACCGCTGTCGGTTCATAATATTTATGCCCCCTGTCGCGTATTTTATCCTTGCCAGCACCAAGGCCTTGCGTTGACGAAGTCCGGCCTGGCACCGAAAATACCCCTCTTTGCCGCACCTCTGGAGTCTCCCCCCATGGATATCGATAAAACCCTGCAAGATGAACAACGCATCATGCGCATGATGCGCAAGACGCTCACATCCATCGTGCGCGACACTGCGCCGCGTGACGGCAACCCCAGTCCGCTGACCGAAGCCACAGTGCTCAACATCAAGGACTGTCTGGTGGTCATTTCAAACCGTGAGGCCGAACTGGCCCGGTTGACCGGACGCACCCTGGAAGAGCGTCCACACTACACCGATGAGACGCCCAATTCACACGCGGTCAAAATCAGCAGCATTCCCAAGAAAACGCACTAAAACCATTGCGCCGCGCGATGCACCACTGAGCCAGCCATGCCGCAAGCCACCAGTTTGTTTACCGATATCGAATCCAGGGTCGTCGGCACCTCGGCGGTGGTGATTTATTCGCCTGCCGGCAAAAAGCGCACGCGTTTTCCCGAAGGGGTGGTGGAAATTTATCCCAGTGAAGCCGAAGCGTTGGCGCACGCCGACCCGGACAAGAGCCGCCACGCCGCCATTGCCAGCGGGCCGTCCCGTTCGTCCGAAGGATTCAAGCTGTTTTATCTGGTGCGCTGGCTCGACTGAGCGTGGCTGTTGCTGCTTTAGCAGCTTACAGACATAGCCTCCCCCTTGCGGGAACAACCGGCCTACCCTCGCAAGTGGAGCATGCTTGTTGCAGTAGCAGCTTGGTTACACGGCCCCTTTTGCGGGTAAAGCCGCACTGGTTGGCTTCCCTTGAAGTGTGAGTTCAGCTTGCGCCGTGGACCTTGCGCCGCACCCGCTTCTTGCGCCGCATCCGTGTCGCTTCACTCTCCGAGAGCGGGCCACGCGTTTTACCTTCATACGGATTCTTGCCCGTATCTTCCTTGACCTGAATCCGCAACGGCGTGCCTTGCAACTTGAACGCCTTGCGGAAACTGTTTTCCAGGTAGCGTTTGTAATCGTCCCGCAGTCCTTCCAGCGCATTGCCGTGCAGCACGATGACCGGCGGGTTTTTACCCCCCTGGTGCGCATAGCGTGGCTTGGGCCGGAACAGGCCGCTCTTGGGCGGCGCATGCTGCTCCACTGCCATTTCCAGCACCCGCGTCAACTTGGGCGTCGTCATTTTGATGAACGCAGCGGCGTGGGCGGCTTCGACGTCCTTCAACAGGTTTTCCAGGCCTTTGCCCTTCAGCGCCGAGATGTAGTTGAACCGCGCGAACTCGAGGAAGGCCAGCTTGCGTCCGATGTCGCGTTTCACGTCTTCGCGCAGGTCGGGAGAGAGACCATCCCACTTGTTGACCGCGACGACCAGTGCGCGACCGGTTTCCAGCACGAAGCCCGCCAGGTGGGCATCCTGCTCGGAGATATTCTCGCGCGCGTCCAGCACCAGCACCACAACGTTGGCGTCTTCGATCGCCTGCAGGGTCTTGATGACCGAGAACTTTTCGAAGGTTTCAAACACCTTGCCACGCCGCCGCACCCCGGCGGTGTCGATCAGGACGTAGGGTTTGTTGTCGCGCTCGAACTCGACGTAAATCGAATCGCGCGTGGTGCCGGGCTGGTCAAACGCAATGACGCGCTCCTCACCCACCAGTGCGTTGACCAGCGTCGACTTGCCGACGTTGGGACGTCCGACCAGCGCGATCTTGGGGATGCCAAAATCGTCGATTTTTTCTTCTTCCGAGGAAAAAGGCGCCAGCGCCTCGTCGATCAAATCTGAAATACCGTCGCCGTGCGCGCTGGAAATGGCCAGGGGGGTGCCGAGTGCCAATTCATGGAATTCGGCGGTAATCACCCCGGGATTCATGCCTTCGGCTTTGTTGACAGCCAGAAAAACCGGACACGCTGCACGTCGCAAACGGTCGGCAATGACCTGGTCCTGCAACGTCAGCCCGGCTCGCGCATCAACCAGAAAAATAACAGCGTCAGCCTCGTCGATGGCCTGTAGCGTCTGCCGCGCCATTTCGGCCATGATGCCTTCTGTGGCGACGGGCTCCAAACCACCGGTGTCGACCACCAGATAGGGTTTGTCACCCAGGCGTCCACGCCCGTAATGACGGTCGCGCGTCATCCCGGGCATGTCGTGCACCAGGGCATCGCGCGTGCCGGTCAGACGGTTGAATAAAGTCGACTTGCCGACGTTCGGGCGGCCGACAAGTACCAGGGTGGGAAGCATGTTTATCCTTGCATCACGCCGGCAAAGACGGCGCGTTATGTTTACTTGAGTCTGAAAGCGACAACATTGCCTTTGGCCGTCTGCACCACAAAGCCCGGCCCGATATCGACTGGCGCCGTACGCACGCTGCTGTCAACCCTGGCGCGTGCAACAAAGCTGCCGTCATCCGCCGACAGCACATGCACGACCCCTTCGCCATCGGCCACCACCACCCAGGCACCCAGCGCCAGCGGTGCGGTCACCTGGCGGCGTGCCAGCTTGTCCTGCCGCCAGCCGGCCCGACCGCTGACTTTATCGTAGGCGGTGACGGCATCCTTGTCGTCAGTGACATACAAATTGCGTTCGTCCATTGCCAAGCCGCTATTGCTGGAGGTATCGCGCGCCCACAGCAAAGAACCATTGCGACGGTCGAAGCAGGCTACGCGTCCCTGGTAGGCGACCGCACACACCTGAACGCCATCTACCACGGGGTTGCCCATCACGTCGGCCACCCGCTCGAGTTCGGTCGCGCCACGTGGCAGCGCCACGGTGGCTTCCCACAACTGCGCGCCATTGGCCGGGTTCAGCGCAACCAGCTTGCCACCGGGAAATCCGGCGTACAACACATTGTCACGTACCACCATCCCGCCCGAGCCACGCAGGCTCAAGGCTGGCAGGCTACGGGCATACAACCATTTTTTGCTGCCGTCTGCCACCGCCAGACCATGCACGTTGCCATCGCCGGTACGGGCAATGACGATTCCTTCCGTAGCCAGCAACTGGCCGGTCACTTCGCTCGTCAGGGCCACTTTCCAGCGCGACTGACCCGTAGCCAGATCAAGCGCCAGCATCTCGCCCTTGCCGCCGCCCGCCAACACCAGGCTCTGGCCTGCGCCGGCTCCGGCTCCGGCGGACAGCTTCACTCCGGTGTCGGTTTTCCAGATCAGATTGCCGTTGGCAACCGCAATGCGCACCACGCGACCGCCGCCAGCTGCCAGCACGTCCTCGCCCTCGACCTGGGGGCGCAACAGATAACCGCCGGCGTTGCCGGTCTCGCCTTTCCAGGCTTCGGTCAGCGTGACGGTCGGTTTGAAATCAACCAGCTCAGCCGGCTTGGCTTTGGTGGGACCGGCGCCAAACCACCCGCCCACCGTGTTCGTCATCGAACCCACCGTACTGCAACCGGACAGGGCCAGCGCCAGACCCAATGCAATCAAACGCATCTTCACTTTGTCTCCCCACCCAGTGCATCAAGTTTCAGCTCGACGATAGTGCGATACGGGTTGTCTTCTTTCATTTTGCCGAACGCTGCCTGGTAGGCCGCACGTGCCTCCGTCTGCTTGCCTTGCGCCAGCAGCACGTCGCCTTTCAGGTCATCAAAACGCGGTGCGAAGGCATCGCTGTGCGTGCTGGACAAGGTCTTCAGCGCAGCCTCATATTGTTTCTGGTCAAGCTGCACCCCGGCCAACCGCAGGCGCGCCAGATCCTTGATCGCCGGCTCCTTGCTGTTGGCCGCCGCCCATTCAAGCTGGGCCTGTGCACTTTTCATGTCTTTGCTGACAAAATTAAGCTTGGCCAGCAGCAACGCTGCCCGTGGCGCATAAGCCGTGCCCTTGTACTGATCGATCAGCATCGATCCGGACTCACGCGCTCCCTTGGCATCATTGCTTGCCAGCGACTGGGTCAATTTTTCGTATACGGTGGCGGCTTCCAGCGATTGCGTCTGCGTGTGGTTCTGCCAGTAGCGCCAGCCCGCCACCGCTGCAATCGCCACAGCCAGACCGATCAACACCAGGTTGCCCCAGCGTTTCCACCAGGCCTTCAGTTCGTCCAGCCGTTCCTGCTCGTCAAGATCGTAGGTTGCCATCGTGCTATGCCTCTTAAATTGATGCTTTTTGTAAAAATTCGATTGTCTGTGCCACGTCGACGCGAGTCTGTTCGCCCGTACCGCGCAACGGCTTCAGCGTTACCTGCTGCGCGGCGGCTTCATCGTCGCCGATAATCAGCGCGAACCGTGCACGACTGGCGTCGGCTTTTTTCATCTGCGACTTGAAGCTGCCGCCGCCGCAATGCAGCACTGCAGCAAGGCCCGCGCCACGCAACGCACTCGCCATCTGCCAGGCGAGCGCTTGCGCCGCGTCGCCCGCATGGACGATATACGCGTCCGGCACCGTCGGCGCAAGTGTCGTGCTGCCCAGTTCCATCAGCGACAGCAGCCGCTCGACCCCCATGGCGAAACCGGCGGCCGGCGCAGGCTTGCCGCCGAGCTGCTCGATCAGGCCGTCGTAACGTCCGCCCGCGCACACCGTGCCCTGTGCACCGAGCTGGTCGGTCACCCACTCGAATACGGTGCGATTGTAATAGTCGAGCCCGCGCACCAGCCGCGGATTGATCTCGAACGCAATGCCATTCGCGTGCAACAGGGCCTGCAGCGCATCAAAATGCGCCCGCGCCGCGTCGTCCAGCTCGTCCATCAGTTTGGGCGCCGCGTCGTTGAGCGCCTGCATCACCGGATTCTTGCTGTCGAGGATACGTAGCGGATTGCTGTGCAGCCGCCGTTTCGAATCCTCGTCAAGTGCGTCCTGATTCGCCTCGAAATACGCAATCAGTTTGGCGCGGTGGCGATGGCGCGACTCGACATCGCCCAGCGTGTTGAGCTGCAACGTCGGTGCAATGCCGAGCGCCCGCCACAGATCGGCGCACATCACGATCAGTTCGGCGTCGACGTCCGGTCCGGCAAACCCCAGCGCCTCGACCCCCACCTGATGGAACTGCCGGTAGCGGCCTTTTTGCGGCCGCTCATGCCGAAACATCGGCCCCGTGTACCACAGACGCTTGCCGCCGTCGTACAGCAGATTGTGCTGGATCACCGCGCGCACCGAAGACGCGGTGCCTTCGGGACGCAGCGTCATCGACTCGCCGTTCAACGCGTCGACGAAGGTATACATCTCCTTCTCGACGATGTCGGTGACTTCGCCGATGGCGCGCTTGAACAGGCCGGTGTGTTCGAGAATCGGCGTGCGCATCTCACGGTAACCGTAGCGCCGCAGCCAGTCGCGGATGATTGCCTCGAACCCCTGCCAGGTATCGGTGGCATCGGGCAGGCAGTCGTTCATGCCGCGTACGGATTGAATGTTGTTGCTCATAAATTAATCAATGGAAATACGCATCACGCAGCGCCGTAATGGCTGCGCACATACGCTTCAACAATCGCCTGGAATTCCACGGCTATCCTGTCGCCTTTAAGCGTCACGGTTTTTTCGCCGTCGACATACACCGGCGCCACCGGCACTTCGCCGGTGCCGGGCAGCGAGATGCCGATATTGGCATGCTTGGACTCGCCCGGACCGTTGACCACACAGCCCATCACCGCCACCTGCATGGACTCGACGCCGGCATACTGGTCTCGCCAGAGCGGCATCTGGTTGCGCAGATAGGTTTCGATGTCCTGCGCCAGTTCCTGGAACACGGTCGACGTGGTGCGACCGCATCCGGGGCAAGCGGTAACCTGCGGGGTAAACGCGCGCAGCCCCAGCGACTGCAGAATTTCCTGGCCGACGCGGACTTCCTGGGTACGATCGCCGCCGGGTTCGGGCGTCAAGGAAATACGAATCGTGTCGCCGATGCCTTCCTGCAGCAACACGGCCAACGCAGCGGTCGAGGCGACGATGCCCTTGCTCCCCATGCCGGCCTCGGTCAGCCCGAGATGCAGCGGATAGTCGCATTGAGCGGAGAGATCGCGATACACCGCAATCAGATCCTGCACCCGGCTCATCTTGCACGACAAAATAATCTTGTTGCCGCCCAGCCCCAGCGCTTCGGCCTTGTGGGCGGATTCGAGTGCCGACGCAACCATGGCGCGGCGCATCACCACTTCGGGGTCTTCCGGCTGTGCGAGGCGACCGTTTTCGTCCATCATGCGCGCCGCCAGCGTCGGATCGAGACTGCCCCAGTTGACCCCGATGCGCACCGGTTTGTCGTAACGGCAAGCCACTTCGATCAGGGTTGCAAACTGCTCGTCGCGCTTGTTGCCGCGCCCGAGGTTGCCCGGATTGATGCGCAGCTTGGCCAGGGCCTCGGCGCATTCCGGCACCTGGGTCAGCAGCTTGTGGCCGTTGAAATGAAAATCACCAGTCAACGGCACATGACACCCCAGCACGTCGAGGCGCTCACGGATGCGCGGCACGGCCGCAGCGGCTTCGAGCGTATTGACAGTGATCCGTACCAGTTCCGAACCCGCTTCGGCAAGCGCCTGCACCTGGCGCACGGTAGCGGTGACATCAACCGTATCGGTATTGGTCATCGACTGCACCACCACCGGCGCATCGCCCCCTACCAGCACATGACCCACCTGCACCTGGCGGGTGGGACGACGGATAATATGAGCCATCATTCTTCCAGGGTGAAACGGGCAACCGTCACGGCAATAAAGGGTTTCAAGTCGATGGGGCGGCCGTTATACGTCATGCGCGTCTGGGCTGCATTACCAATCAAGACGTCAAACGGTGGCTGACCCTGGATATTTGCACTGCTGCCCGCCGAGTTCAACTGGCGATGCAGTGTGCGCCCACTGGCATCCTTGATCTCAACCCAGGACTCCTCGCCAAACTCCAGATGCAGCTGACTGCGAGAAGCCGGAGATGCGGCCACCGGTGGCACATCCGCTTCAACAGCGGCCTCCGTAGCAACCACCAGCTCAGGCGCTGCCGGTGTTTCTGCTGCAGCATCCACGGGGTCCGGCACGACCGGCGTGACTGCTGGGGCGGGAGGAGATTCTTGCTTCATGGGAATGACGGCGTGCTGCGTTTCTTCCGCATCGCTGTTCAGCCACCAATAAAGCGAGATCGGGACAGCCACGACCACCAGCACGCCCAGCAAGAACAGAATCAGCCAGGGCGAGGTCAACCAGAAACTTGGCATGGGTGGTTCAACTGGCGCTATGGGAGTGGGCTCGGCTGGTGCGCCTTCCATACGCGCCAGCAGTGTCTCCGGCTGCAACCCCATCAGCCGTGCGTAATTACGCACAAACCCCCGAGCAAACACCGGCTGGCCGAGACTCTCAAAATCATCCGTTTCCATCGCCTCAACTTGACGATGCATCAGGCGCAAGCGCATGGCGACATCTTCCAGCGTAATGTTTTGCGCTTCGCGCGCCTCTCGCAAAATCTGCCCGACAGAGATTTCCACGTGTTCATTCATTCGTATTGCCCTGACAGCAACTGCCGCGCCTCATTTGAGTCGGCAAAGCGCTTGCGCAATTGAAGCCCATATGCCGCCTCCTGCGCACGGTCTCCCAACTTGCGCTCCAGCCTCACGCCCAGCCACAGGCTCTCAGCCGTGGGCGGTGCCAATTCGGCATGCCGGCCCAGATAACGCTGCGTTTCAGGCAGGCGATTCTGGCGAAAATACAGGCCGGCCATCTTCAAAATGGTGTTGGCATTGTCTGGCTGCAATTTGAGCGACTTGGTCAGATTGGCTTCTGCCAGCGCGAGGTCGCCTTTTTTCTCGGCGCACAGGCCGGCATTGGACATGGCCTGCTCGGGCCTTGCGTACAACGGGTTATGAATGGCGGTTCTGAACTGATCCAGACCCTCATCATATCGACCCCGTTCGCACAGAAACCAGCCAAAATTATTACGCGACTCGGAATCGTTTCGATCCAGGTCAATGGCACGCCGGAAATTTTCTTCGGCCAGCTTGTCCTCGGCCAGCTCCATGTAGATCAAGCCATAAATGTTGTAGGCCGGGCCGAACTGGTTATCGGCAGTAATTGCCTTGCGCAGTTCATCCAGCGCAACCTTGTATTGCGCACGTGTGTAATAGGCAGCCGCAAGGTCGGTAAATGCGCGCGCTCGTTGACGACTTTCACTATCAACCTGAGAGCTGGCGACCCCACTCCCACCCCCCGTTGGCGGCGCCACACAGCCTGCCAGCAACACCAAGGCTGCCACTAAGCCCATCCATTTTTTCACGCCGCCTCCTTATGTATTCTTTTGATGACTCGACCACTTTTGTCTGCCACTTTTCCAGCCAGCTGTCCGCACGCCGCATCGATGTCGTCGCCACGCGTTTTACGTGTTGTGACGATATAGCCCGCGTCCTGAAGAATCTGTCGAAACACGCGCATCGGTTCTGCATGCGGTTTGTCATACCCTGAATCCGGGAACGGATTGAACGGTATCAGGTTGAATTTGCATGGCACATCGCGCACGAGCTCAGCCAACTGGCGCGCATGTTCGGGTTGATCGTTCACCCCAGCCAGCATCACATATTCGAAGGTGATGAAATCGCGTGGCGCATGCACCAGATAGCGTCGGCACGCTGCCATCAACTCCACCAACGGATATTTCTTGTTGATCGGCACGATCTGGTCGCGCAAGGCATCGGTGGGCGCGTGCAAACTCACCGCCAGCGCCACCGGGCAACGCTCAGCCAATCGGTCCATTGCGGGCACCAGACCTGACGTCGACACTGTCACCCGCCGCCGCGACAAGCCATACGCATGATCGTCCAGCATGATGCCGAGCGCAGTCACCACGTTTTCAAAGTTTGCCAGCGGCTCACCCATGCCCATCATCACCACATTGGTGACGGGCCGATCGGATATTTCACCCGTGGTGCGATTGATTTCGCCGCGCAGACTATGGTTCGCCACCCACAGCTGGCCGATGATCTCGGCCGCCGTCAGATTGCGGTTGAATCCTTGCCGCCCGGTCGAGCAGAACGTGCACTCCAGCGCGCATCCCACTTGGGATGACACGCACAACGTGCCACGGTCTTCTTCCGGAATGAATACGGTTTCGATTCCGTTCGCCACACCAACATCGAAAAGCCACTTGCGTGTACCGTCGGTTGAGGTGTGTGCAAAATTGATCGCTGACGGCGCCACTACCGCATGTTGCTGCAACTTCTCGCGCAGGCTTTTGGCGATATCGGTCATCTGCGCAAAATCCGCCACGCCGGCCTGATGCATCCAATGGAACACCTGACGGGCGCGAAACGGCTTCTCGCCCAGTTCGGTGAACCAGGCGGTCAGTCCGTCGAGATCGAAATCGAGCAGATTCTGCGGCATACGCGTGGATTTAGCGGCCTGCGTAGACTTCGCTGGCGGGGAAGAAGAACGCGATCTCGACAGCTGCGGTTTCCGGCGCATCCGAGCCATGTACGGCATTGGCGTCGATGCTCTCGGCGAAATCGGCGCGAATGGTGCCGGCTTCGGCTTTCTTCGGGTCGGTTGCGCCCATCAGTGCGCGGTTCTTGGCAATGGCATCTTCGCCTTCCAGCACTTGCACCACCACCGGCCCCGAAATCATGAACTCAACCAGATCCTTGAAGAAAGGACGCTCACGGTGCACACCGTAAAAGCCTTCGGCTTCCTGACGCGACAGGTGCTTCATTTTGGATGCGATCACTTTGAGGCCATTGCTCTCGAAGCGGCTGACGATTTTACCGATGACATTTTTGGCGACGGCATCGGGTTTGATAATGGAAAAAGTGCGCTGAACTGCCATGTTTATGCTCCAGAGGGGGACGGGTAAGAAAAAACGATAAAAACCATGAAAATCAGCCCGCTAGAGTACCACGACCCACCCCGGCTTGTCTCCCGGCCGATCCGGCCCACGCGTAGGCTTGGCAGGAAGCAAAACTCCAATATAATTCTGCCTGACCCGGGTCAGAAAGCTGCGTCGCACGGGGCCTTTACAGCATGCGCCAAGCAGTCGGCAACCTATTGGAGCGTCCATACCATGTCCCGATCCAGTGCCCCCCTTCTTTACCTGGCTGCAGCTTGGGCCACGTTGACGCTGGCAATCGGCCAACCCGCCTCGGCAAATGAAGCCGCATGGCAGGCGCTCAAAAGCGGCGGGCAGGTGGTATTGATGCGCCACACCACCCCGGAACAGGGGCAAGGGAAAGGCAATTCCCTGCTGCGCGACGCGACCTGCGCCAGGGAACGCAATCTTTCCCAGCAGGGAAAACAGGAAGCCGAACGAATCGGCAAGAATTTCGAGTCACATTCCATCGCGGTTGGCGAGGTCTTGTCGAGCCCCTATTGCCGCACCCAGGACACGGCCAGGTACGCCTTCGGTCACGTCACGCCGACCGGGTTCCTGTCCTTAGCCGAGGTGCTGACGCCTGCCGAGGCCGCGCGCATTACTGCAGAAGCGATGAACCGGATAGGCGAATACAGCGGGGCGGCAAATCTGGTCATGGTGACGCACGAACCCAATATTGCCGCCATCTCCTTTGAACTAGTCGAACAAGGAGCATTTCTGGTGCTAAAACCCAGAGGCGGCAGCGAATTTGATGTGCTTGGGAAAATCAGGTTCGAAGACCTGACTGACTGACCCCCTCACTATTCTTGCTTGTACGGACTCACCTGATCGAGGTTTGGGTAAACCTGCTGGTCACACGCACGTTGGCGTGACACCTGCCTCGCCGGGTTCAGCCCTGAAATCCGCATCGAAACCCAGCCCCGCTACCCAAACGAGGCGACCATCGCACATTAACAGCGGCAGTCGATCACGCTCCCAGGGTGGGATTGCCGATTCCTGCAACAGGTTTTTAAGGGTGCGATGGGGACCGCCCGGGGTCAGCCGCATCCGCTCGCGCCCCTCCCTCAAGCGCAATTCGGTCCGGCCGGCATCCAGCAAAGCGTGTTTCAACCCCGACCCCACGGTGGGCGTGAACGCCACCCGCAGCCCAACCGCCTCCAACTCGATATAAGGCTCACCGCGCCACAGCTTCGGTGCCTGGACCGGCAGCGCCCGGGCCGGAACCAGATAGGCGCCGCCCCGGAAGCGATGCAGGTCGGCACCGCTCAGGTTGACGCACATGCGCGCAGCCGGGTGGGCATCGAGCAACTGGTGGAGCGCTTCATTCAGCCGCCGTGCATTAGGCATGGGCCACCCCTGCAGCCCGATAAAATACCGCAACAGGTTGCGTGCACGCGGGACCGACAAAGCAGCCAGCAACTGGCAATCGAGACGCGCGCCATCGATGGCTGCCTGCGCATCGAGCCGCGCCAGATCGTCCAGTAATTCGGCTGCATCGGCCTGCAGTGCTGCCGCGCGGGCAAGCGTGTTGGAAACACCAGGAAAATGCGCGTCGAGCAAGGGCATGACCTGCTGACGCAAGGCATTGCGCCGATAACGGGTGTCCAGATTGCTCTCGTCTTCAACCCAGCCGAGCGCATGCGATTGCGCATAACGCCACAACTCGGCACGCGTGAGCGGTAACAGCGGCCTCAGCTGTACCGCCTGCCAGTCTGGCAAGTGCTGCAATTCGGCCATTGCCGACAGGCCTTTCGGTCCGGCGCCGCGCAACAATTGCAGCATCAGGGTTTCGGCCTGATCGTTCTTGTGATGTGCGGTAAGCAGAAAATCCGTGTCCAGCGCCGCAAATATTTGGCGGCGCTCGCGCCGCGCTGCCGCCTCGATGCCAGCCGGATCCGACTCGGCAATGCGAATGCGGTGAACAGTCAATTCAACTGACAACGCCGCACAGGTTTGCACACAGAACTGTTCCCAGTCATCGGCACGAGACGACAGACCATGATGAACATGCACGGCGTGCAAGTCGAACGGATGGTGACGCAATGCGTTCAGCGCATGGAGCAGGACAATTGAATCAAGCCCGCCCGATAGCGCCAGCGTCAGGCGCGCATGCGGTGGAACGTGACGCGCCAAGCAGGCCGCCACGCCCCCCACGATAGCCTTATTTGGCAGGAGTTTCCTTGAAGCTGCCATACGCCCGCAGTCGCTTGTAGCGCGCGTTCAGCAAGCCATCGATGGGTAATTTGTTCAGATCGGCGAGCGTGTCGGTCAACGCGCGGCGCATCGACTGAAACATGGTGTCCCAGTCACGTTGCGCGCCACCCAGGGGTTCGTCGATGATCCGATCGACCAGTCCGTTCAGTTTCAGCCGGTCAGCGGTGATGCCCAGGGTTTCGGCAGCGACTGATGCCTTGTCTGCGCTCTTCCACAGAATGGAAGCACAGCCTTCAGGCGAGATGACCGAATAGGTGGAATATTGCAGGATCAGTGTGCGGTCACCGACGCCAATGGCCAGCGCGCCGCCCGAGCCGCCTTCACCGACAATGGTGCAAATCACCGGCGTTTTCAGTTCGGCCATCACATACAAATTACGGGCAATGGCTTCGGACTGGCCACGCTCCTCGGCACCAATGCCCGGATAGGCGCCGGGGGTGTCGATGAAGGTGAAAATCGGCAGGCTGAATTTCTCAGCCAGTCGCATCAGCCGCAATGCCTTGCGATAGCCCTCGGGGCGAGGCATCCCGAAGTTACGGTAGATTTTTTCCTTGGTGTCGCGACCCTTCTGGTGGCCGATCACCATCACGGGTGCACCGTTGAAACGCGCCATGCCACCGACAATCGCCGCATCATCCGCATAAGACCGGTCACCGCGAAGCTCGGCAAAATCGGTAAACAAACCCTGCACATAGTCGAGCGTATACGGCCGTTGTGGATGGCGTGCCACCTGTGACACCTGCCATGCATTCAGCTTGGCGTAGATATCCTTGGTCAGGGTCTGGCTTTTTTTCTGCAGACGCCGGATTTCTTCCGAGATATCCAGGGCAGAGTCGTCCTGCACGAAGCGCAACTCTTCGATCTTGCCTTCGAGTTCGGCAATCGGCTGTTCAAAGTCGAGGAAAGTGGTTTTCATTCAACAACCATGGAAAACAAGTTAGCCGGGCATTTTAACAGCCCGGCGCAGATATACGTTGCGACCCGTTCCAGCCGGATCATTTCTGCAAATCAATGATGGTCGTGACCGTGCGCGCCGTGTGCATGACGATGCGAGACTTCGTCTGCCGAGGCTGCGCGCACTTCCGTCACCGTACACAGAAAATGCACGGCATGGCCTGCATACGGGTGATTGCCATCCACCACCACTTTATCTTCGGCGATGTCGGTCACGGTATAGAGCATCTCCTCGCCGCCATCGAGGGGGGAACCAACGAACTGCATGCCCACCTCCATGTCAGCAGGGAAACCATCACGCGGTTCCAGACGCACCAATTCTTCATCGAGTTCGCCAAAGGCGTCGGCAGGTTGCAGTTTCAGTTCGACGTTATCGCCCACGGCCTTGCCTTCCAGCGCCTGCTCCACCAACGGGAAGATGTTGTCATAGCCGCCATGCAAGTAGCTGACCGGATCTTCACTTTCTTCAAGCAGCTTGCCATCCATGTCGCGGACGATGTAGGTGATGGTGACGACGGTGTCTTTTACGATATTCAATTCAGTTCCCCTTTGCTCATTAAAGCAACCAGTTGAAGTATTTCTTCCGCGTGACCGCGACTTGAAACACCATACAGGGCGTGACGAATGACGCCCTGCTTGTCGATGATGAAAGTGGAGCGCACGACGCTTTTACGCATGACGCCGTCCACCTCTTTATCCTGTAGCACGCCATAAGTCGCGCACGTTGCGAGCTCCTTGTCAGCCAGCAGCGTCACGCTGATGCCATGCTTGTCCCGAAATTCACTGTGCTTGATGCAATCGTCGCGGGACACACCCAACACTTCGGCACCCAGCTTGGTGAATTTATTTTCCAGATCGGAAAATTCGATCGCCTCGGTGGTGCACCCTGGCGTATCGTCGCGCACATAAAAATACAGCACAAGTGTTTTGCCCTGAAACTGGGACAATTCGATGTTATTCATGTCGGCATCCGGATTGGAAAAATCCGGTGCACGCATCCCCGCCTTAAGCATTTATTACTCCGACCTCTGTTTTGCGGACAGCATTTTAACAGGCCAATCCGCACTGCATCGTTATAATAATTTTATGATAAAGACATTACTTGGCGGCATGAGCCCCACCCGTTTCCTGCGTGACAATTGGCACAAACAGCCATTATTGATCCGTAACGCCATACCGGATTTTAACGGACTGTTATCGCCCAGGGAAATGCAGCACCTGGCCGGCCGCGACGATGTCGAGTCGCGCCTCATCCAGGGAAGCGGTACGCGCTGGCAGTTCGACCACGGCCCATTCAATGCAGCGGATTTCAAACGTCTGCCCAAAACCGAATGGACGCTGCTGGTGCAATCGCTCAATCACTGGCTCCCCGAAGCCGATGCCCTGTTGTCCCGGTTCAATTTCATCCCGCACGCCCGCCTGGACGATCTGATGGTGAGTTACGCCGTGCCCGGCGGCAGCGTAGGACCCCATTTCGATTCCTATGATGTCTTTTTGTTACAGGGCCAGGGACACCGGCGCTGGCAAATCAGCGCACAAACCGATCTGGCGATACTGGACGACGCCCCGCTCAAAATCCTGCGTCACTTCAAGCCGGAAGACGAATGGGTGCTCGGCCCCGGCGACATGCTGTATCTGCCACCGCACATTGCACATTACGGCGTGGCCGAGGATGCCTGCACCACCTATTCGATCGGTTTTCGCGCGCCCACTGCCGAAGAGTTGGCGCATGGATTTTTAATGCACTTGCAGGACACGATCACGCTCGAGGGTCGCTACGCCGACCCCGATTTACGGCTGCCTGCTCACCCCAGCGAAATCAACCGGGCCATGCTGGCGAAAATCGAAGCCATGATTGCGCGGGTCAAATGGAACAAACACGACATTGCCGATTTCGCCGGACGTTATTTATCCGAGCCCAAGCCCAACGTATTCTTCGACCCGCCGGATGCACCCCTGACGCGAGCGGCATTCAACAAGCAGGCAAGCAAACAGGGCGTGGCGCTCAATCCCAAGTCACGCCTATTATTTTCCGGTAAACACTTTTACATCAATGGCGAAGCATTCCAGCCCGCAACGGATGAAATTTCTGCCTTGCAACTGCTGGGCGATCAACGCCGACTCACGCCGCCATGGGTAGCGGGATTGCGGGAACGCTTTTATGATTGGTATGAATCAGGCTGGCTGGAGGTCGACACCCCGTGAACACGTTTGAAACCCCCGCTGAATTCCGCGCAGCATTTGACGCCCTGCTGGACAGCACCCAACGGCAATTGCGCGTCTATGACCAAAACCTGTCGTTGTTTGATATCGACCAGCTGCCCCGTCACAACCGCTTGCGCACAATCTGTGTAGCCGGAAGCGGCCGCCGGATCGAATTGCTGCTCGACGAAATCCATCATGTTGCGCGCGATTGTCCTCGCCTGATGCAGTTGGTGCGCGACTTTGGTCATGTCATCGAAATCCGCCAGGCCGACCAGAATATGCCGCGTCCCGATCAGGTATTCGCATTGGCCGATCGTCACGGTGCCCTGGTGCGGGCTGACAAGTCTGCACTCCACGGCACACTCCATCTGGACGATGCGCACTCGACCATCCTGCTGCATCAGGAATTTGAAGGCATGTGGCAGCGCGCGCAGGCCGGTGTGACGGCAACAACGCTAGGACTATAAAGCTTAAACCTAAAAACCGCAGTTGACCGCTCATCACCTCAATGGAAGCCGCGTGAATACTGAGTTTTCCGCCTTCGGATGTGGCGTCCTCGCGCAATATGTTCACGTTCACCTTTTGGGTGACGCCACTACGCACCCGCTGGCACGCCTAGTCGCGCGCCTGCCTTTGTACCCGCAAGGGGTAGGCCGGATTCGTAAAGCCGCTAAAGCGGCAACGACTCCGCTCTCGCGCCTCGTTGCAGGCCCCGGCCTGCCGCCTCGTTGCTTCGCGGCAGACACACGCCCAGACGCACCATCGAGCGCGTCCAACTGCGGTTCCTAGGTTAAAGGGTGTTCAACCAGTCCAGTTCGGGTTCGCTGAACCCGGCAGCGCGGCGTGCTTCCAGATTGAATGGAGGCCGCAGAGGCGGCGCATCGTAATCAAGCAATAGCTGACGAAACATTGCTTCAGGCTCCAGTCCACGCGCCTGGCACAGCCAGCCAAACCAATGGTTGCCGACTGCAACATGTCCTATCTCTTCGCGTTCGATCAGGGTCAGAATCTCAATCATGCGCGTGTCATGTGTGGCTTTGAGTTTGGCCATGATCAATGGTGTGGCATCAAGACCGCGCGCTTCGAGCACGCGCGGAACCAGGGCCATGCGCACCAGCGGATCGTGCGCCGTTTTCAGCGCCATGTCCCACAGGCCATTGTGCGCGGGGAAATCGCCATAGGCATGCCCGAGTGTGGCGAGATGCGCGTTGAGCAAGTCGAAATGCGCGGCTTCCTCATCGGCCACCCGCAGCCAGTCCACGTAATACGCGGGCGGCATGCCGGGGAAACGATGGGCAGCATCGAGGGCCAGGTTGATGGCGTTGAATTCGATATGGGTCAGCGCATGAACCAATGCGACACGCCCGACCAAGGTGTCGGCACGCCGGCGCGGCACCTGTTGCGGGGAGATCAGCGCAGGTTTGTCCGGCTGCCCCGGCTGATCGATGGTCGGACGTGAAGTGTCCGCTAAAAGCTCGATCCTGCCTGCCAGCCAGTCCGCCTGCAGGGCATGCACACAGGCCACTTTGGCTGCCGGATCGCGCGTTTGAAGGCAGACGGCCAGGCGCTGCGGCAAGCTGCCTAGCGCCGATCCACCCACCGGATACCCATCAGCGCAACGGCCAGAAAAATCAGCAAGGGCAGGCCGGACACCAACATGACAGGCCAGTCGTTCAAGAGTCCCAGGTGGCCAAACAGGCGGCTGAGCAAATGAAAACCCAAGCCCACCAGAATGCCAATAAATATCTTGCTGCTGGTTCCGCCAGTACGCGGCCCCTGTATCGCAAACGGCATCGCAATCAGCATCATGATCGGTATCACAAACGGGCTGATGAATTTCGACCACAAGGCAAACTCATAGCGTGTGGCCTTTTGGCCATTTTCCTCGAGGTGCGCGACATAACGCCACAAGGTGCGCGCCGACATTTTTTCCGGCGCAACCAGCAGCACGCTGAGGATATCGGGCGTCAACACCGACTGCCAGTTTTGCCGTTCACGCCGGTCGGCACGAATGCCATCCGCGTCAAACCGGGTCTCCACCACCTGTTGCAGCTCCCACGACTGGCCGTTTTTCCAACGGGCCTGATCGGCCGCGCGGATCCAGTCCAGGCGACCATCCGTATTGAATCCGTATATCTCGACACCGCGCAGCGTGTTGTCGGGCATCACCTCACGCACATTGATGAAGGAACTGCCATCCTTGACCCATAAGCCCGAGCGAAACTGCTGCGCCACCACCGAACGGGTGGCCGACAATTTATATCGCTGTGCGGCCTGTTCGGACCACGGTGCAACATACTCGCCCAGCACCAGCACCAGCATCGACAACACGATCCCGATCACGGTAAAAATGCCCGCCACCCGCCAGTTCGACAGTCCTGACACGCGCATCACCGCATACTCGGAATTGCCCACCAAACGTGACAATGCAAACAGCGTGCCGATCAATGCCGCCACCGGCAGGATTTCATAGAGATGGCCGGGAATGTTAAGCAGCACCACGATCACCACCTGCCCCAGCCCATAGTTGTTGCGGCCCAGGCTGCCCAACTCCTGCAGCACATCAAAAAAGGCAAACAGCACCATCAGCGCCAGCAGCACGAAACCCGAGGCAACCAGCACTTGCCCGGACAAATAGCGGGCGAGCAGGTTCATGTTCGTCTCCAGTTAAACGCGCTCTGCCGGGTACGCAGGTAAAACAGGACGAATACAACCATTAGCATCAACAGATGCGATGTCAACATGCCGGCCCAGGGATTGAGCTTGCCTTGCGCCACCCAGGCCTGGGATAAGGACAACAGGTTGTTGTAGATGAAATAAAGCAGCAGCGCGACGATCAGCCCGTAGGAACGGCGCGCGCGCGTGTTGACGAAACTCAGTGGAATGGCCATGACGGCGAGGACGATCGCCGAAAGCGGCACGCCTACACGCCATAGCAGTTCGGCGCGCGCCGGTGGCGAGGCATCCTGAATCAGCTCGGAAACGGGTGCCTGGCGCACCCCGGTTTCCCTGCCTCCGGCAGCCACCGGATCCAGCCGCATCCAGTAGCGCTCAAACTGCACAATGCGGTAGTCGAGTTGCCCCGGGATGCCTTCATATCGGCGCCCATCCTTGAAAACCAGGTAACGCGAGCCGTCTGGCAGCTCCGTATGGTCGCCTTCCCGTGCAATCACCAGACCCAGATGACCGTCGATGCGCGACTGCATGAACACGTTACGCACGATACCCGTCAGCGGATTGAGCGACTCCACGTAATAAACCCGCTGCCCCGCGCTGGATTCCGCGAACAGACCCGGCGCGACCAGCGAGCTTTCGCTGCGGCTGCGCAAGTCCTGGCGGTATTCGGCTTTCTTGGTTTGCATCCACGGGTTGAGCACCAGCGACAGCAGCAGGATCACCAGCGAGAAGGGCACGGCGAAAATCAGCACCGGCCGGATCCATTGTGTGAGCGACAAACCGGCGCTAAACCAGACCACCATTTCGCTGTCTCGCCACATGCGAGACAAGGGCAACAATACGCCGGCAAACAGCGCAATCGTCATCAAAACAGGTAAAAAATACAGCAGCGAGAAGCCAAGGAAGACAATGACAGCTTCGTTTGCGAGTTCGCCACGCGCCACGTCGCCCAACAGCCGGATGAACAACACCACCAGGGCAATCGCAATCAGCACCGTCAAAACGGCGCCGGTAGCCAGGCCCATCTCGCGAGTTAGCGCACGGCGGTAAATCATCTGAAAATCCGGGGGGGAAAGTGCGTGCAGAAAGGGGCGTTTTGACAATCAGCCTCGCCTGCGCCAATAATCACTCGAACAGCAAATTGTATTATTTTGAGCACAGACATGGAAAACAAGGAAATCGAACTCGAATTTAGCATAAAAAGCGGTGCGCCCGAAAAGCAGCGCACGGCCTGCGTGGTGGTTGGCGTGTTTGAAAGCCGCAAGCTCTCGGCGCCGGCGACTGACATCGATCGCGCCAGCGATGGCTATCTGTCGGAAATTCTGCGCGGCGGCGACATGGAAGGCCGCGCCGGCAGCACGCTGTTGCTGCACAAGGTACCCAACATCCTGGCGGATCGGATTTTGCTGGTCGGCTTGGGCAAGGAACGCGATTTCCACGAAAAAGCCTACCGCGATGCCATCGGCTGCGCAGTCAGAACCCTGCGTGACACCGGCTCGATGGAAGCGGCTATCACTTTGAGCGAAATTCCGGTCAAGAAGCGCGATGTCACCTGGAATATCGAACAGGCCGTCATCGCCACGCAGGATGCGCTGTACCGCTTCGACCACATGAAAAGCAAATCGAGCGAGGCACGCCGTCCGCTAAAACGCGTGATTTTTGCGGTTTCACGGCGCGGTGAGCTCAAGTATGGCGAAATCGGTCTGAAGCGCGGCCTGGCGATTGCGCATGGCATCAGCCTCGCCAAGGATTTGGGCAACACGCCATCCAACGTCTGCACCCCGGAATATCTCGCCAGTGAAGCCCAGAGAACCGCGAAAGCACATGGTTTTTCTTGCGAGATTCTGGATTACGCCGCCTGCGAGAAGCTCGGCATGGGCTCCTTCCTTTCTGTCGGCAAGGGCAGCGACAAACCCCCGCGTTTTATCGTGCTGAAGCATGAGGGCGGCGCCAAGGGCGACAAGCCGGTGGTGCTGGTCGGCAAGGCAGTCACCTTCGACGCCGGCGGCATTTCGCTGAAGCCGCCCGGCGAAATGGACGAAATGAACTACGACATGAGCGGCGGCGGCGCGGTCATTGGTGCCTTCCGCGCCATCGGTGAGCTGGGGCTCAAGCTCAATGTCGTCGGCCTGATCCCCGCCTGTGAAAACATGCCCGACGCCAAGGCCAACAAGCCGGGCGATATCGTCACCTCGATGTCGGGCCAGACCATCGAGATCCTCAACACCGATGCCGAAGGCCGCCTGATCTTGTGCGATGCCCTCACTTATGCCGAACACTTCGATCCCGACGTCGTGATCGACCTGGCAACCCTGACCGGCGCCTGCGTCATTGCACTGGGCGCCCATCCCAGCGCGCTCTACAGCAACCACGATCCGCTGGCGCGCGAAATCGAGCACGCCGCCGACCACGCCTGGGACCGCGTCTGGCGGATGCCGTTGTGGGATGACTATCAGGACCAGCTTAAAAGCAGCCTCGCCGACATGGCCAACATCGGCGGCCGCCCGGGCGGCTCCATTACCGCGGCCTGTTTCCTGTGGCGCTTCGCCAAAAAATACCACTGGGCCCACCTCGACATCGCCGGCACCGCCTGGATCGGTGGACGCGAGAAGAAAGGCTCGACCGGCCGGCCCGTCTCCCTGCTGGTGCACTTTCTGTTGAACCGAACCATCAAGTGACCGAGATCATTTTCTACACCTTTGCCGACAATCCATTGGACGTTGCCCGGCGCGTTGCCAGCAAAGCGCATGGCCAGGGCAAGCAGGTCATGATTTATGCACCGGATGCTGCGGTGGCCGACAGCATCGATCGCCTGCTGTGGACCACGCCGGTATTGGGTTTTGTGCCGCATTGCCGTGATGCCGACGCGCTGGCGGCCGAAACGCCTGTTTTGATCGGCGCCAACCCCGATGCCTTGCACACGGCTGACGTCATGATCAATCTGCATCACGAACACCCCCCCGCCTTTGCCCGCTTCGAACGGCTGGTCGAAATCATCGACCAGACCGATGCCGGGCGTGAACGGGGCCGCGAGCGTTACCGTTTTTATCAGACCCGCGGCTATGCACTTCAGTCGCACGACATGCGCAAGCACGCAGGGTAAGAGGCCGCAATGAGCGATAGCCCGATTTTGAGCAAAATGGATGCGTTGCTGAAAAAGCATCGTGGCGGCGGAGACACCCCACTACCGCAGGACTTGTCTGAACCCGCAGCCGAACCGACGATTGCCCCTGCACCTCGGTCCACTCCGCCTGCCAATGCCTGGCTTCCGGTTTTGACCCAGGTGATTGAGCGCGGCACCCCCCCTGTTGTTGCAGCGCCGGTTGTGTCGCCAGCCGCAGCCCAACCCCCTGAACCCGAAGTATCTGCTGAATCACCCACACCCGTAGCGCCGTTACCCGCAGCAACCGAGGCCACCACCTCCCAGCGCATCAATACCGCCCTGGCCGAGCAACTCATGAGCGAGCTGGGGCCCCGCTTATCCGCCGTCATGGAACAACAGGTTGCGTCCGAATTACGCAAGAATCTCGATCAAACCGTGGCCACCCTGCTCAGCCAGCTCGATGTCAATGTGCGCGAAATCGTGCGCGACGCGGTGGCAGAAAAACTCAAGAAGCCGCACGACCCCTCGCTTTAAGCGCGCATTTCCAGGCGATCCGGGAGCAGCCCATTGGTATGGGCTGAACTTGTTTCAGGCTTTTTCTGGTCGTGCCCAAGGTTTTTTTGGGACGTGTCCCCGGTTTTTTGGGGATAATCCCCCCTTTGCCCGCTCGCCATGGAACTCGCCAAATCCTTCGAACCCGCTGACATCGAAAAGCGCTGGTACGCCCAATGGGAAAGCGCCGGCTATTTCAAAGCCGGGGCATACGACTCCACACGGGCTTCAGCCCGTAGTGGATCGGAGTCCCCTTGTGGGAATAATGCCGAAGCTCCCGCCTACTGCATCATGCTGCCGCCGCCCAACGTCACCGGCACGCTGCACATGGGGCACGCTTTCCAGCACACCCTGATGGACGCGCTGGTCCGCTATCACCGCATGGCGGGCGACAACACCCTGTGGCAACCGGGCACCGACCATGCCGGCATCGCCACCCAGATCGTGGTGGAACGCCAGCTCGACGCGCAGGGCGTCTCGCGCCACGCGCTTGGCCGCGACAAATTCCTCGAAAAAGTCTGGGACTGGAAAGAGCACTCCGGCTCCAGCATCACCCGCCAGATGCGCCGGCTCGGCACCAGCCCCGACTGGAGCCGCGAGCGCTTCACCATGGACGAGGGCCTGTCGAAAGCCGTCACCGAAGTGTTTGTGCGACTGTACCGCGAGGGCCTGATCTATCGCGGCAAGCGGCTGGTGAACTGGGACCCGGTCCTCGGCACCGCGGTATCCGACCTCGAGGTCGTCAGCACCGAGGAAGACGGCTTCATGTGGGAGATCAACTATCCGCTTGAAGATGGCTCCGGATTTTTGACCGTCGCCACCACGCGCCCGGAAACCCTGCTCGGCGACAGCGCCGTCGCAGTGCATCCGGAAGACGAGCGCTACAAGCATCTGATCGGCAAGCACGTTCGCCTGCCAATCGCCGAGCGCAGCATCCCGATCATCGCCGACGACTACGTCGACCGTGAGTTCGGCACCGGCGTTGTGAAGATCACCCCGGCGCACGACTTCAATGACTGGCAGGTAGGGCAGCGCCACAAGCTGGTGGCGATCAGCGTGCTCACGCTCGACGCCAAAATGAACGAACTCTGCCCCACCGAATATCAGGGGCTGGATCGTTACGAAGCGCGGCAAAAACTGCTCGACGCCCTGCAGGAAAGCGGCCAACTCGTCTCCGCCAAGCCGCACAAGCTGATGATCCCGCGCGGCGACCGCACCCACGCCGCAATCGAGCCGATGCTCACCGACCAGTGGTTCATGAGCATGGAAGGCATGGCCAAACAGGGGCTGGAGGCGGTCGATAGCGGCGAACTCAAGTTCGTGCCGGAGAACTGGACCACCACCTATCGCCAATGGCTGGAAAACATCCAGGACTGGTGCTTGTCGCGGCAACTGTGGTGGGGCCACCGCATCCCGGCCTGGTACGACGCCGACGGCAACTACTACGTGGCCTACGATGAGGCCGAAGCCCGCAAGCAGGCCGGCGGACGTGAGCTTACACAAGATGAAGACGTGCTCGACACCTGGTTCTCGTCCGCACTGTGGCCGTTTTCCACCTTGGGCTGGCCCGAGCAGACACCCGAACTCGAACGCTACCTGCCGACCTCGGTGCTGGTCACCGGCTTCGACATCATCTTCTTCTGGGTTGCGCGCATGGTGATGATGTCCAAGCACCTCACCGGCAAGATCCCGTTCCACGAGGTCTATGTCACTGGCCTGGTGCGCGACTCCGAAGGCCAGAAGATGAGCAAGTCCAAGGGCAACGTGCTCGACCCGATCGACCTCATCGACGGCATCGCGGCGGACGATCTCGTCGCCAAGCGCACCACGGGCCTGATGGACCCCAGGAAAGCGCCCAGCATCGAGAAACGCACCCGCAAGGAGTTCCCCGAAGGCATCGCCGCGTTCGGCACCGATGCGCTGCGCTTCACCTTCGCCAGCCTCGCTACCCACGGCCGCGACATCAAGTTCGACCTGCAGCGCGCCGAAGGCTACCGCAACTTCTGCAACAAGCTGTGGAACGCCACCCGCTTTGCGCTGATGAACCTGGAAGGCCAAGATTGCGGGCAGGATGCCAGTCAGCCAATGGATTTTTCCGACGCCGACCGCTGGATTGCTTCGCGTTTGCAGCAAGCCACCACCGAAGTACATGCGGCATTCAAGGCCTACCGCTTCGACCAGGCCGCGCGCGCCGTCTACGAATTCGTGTGGGACGAGTACTGCGACTGGTACCTGGAACTGGCCAAGGTGCAGCTGAACAGCGGCACCCCCGAGCAGCAGCGCGCCACCCGCCGCACGCTCGCCAGCGTGCTCGAAACCACCCTGCGCCTGGCCCACCCCATCATTCCCTTCATCACTGAAGAGCTATGGCAGAAGGTCGCGCCGCTCGCCGGCGCTGTTTCAATGGCATCGCCCTCCGGCGATGGCGGCGACAGCATCATGCTCGCGGCCTATCCGCAGGCCGATGCAGCGCAACACCATTCCGACAGCGTCGCGCGCATTCAGACCCTGAAAGAACTGGTCAACGCCTGCCGCACCCTGCGCAGCGAAATGAGCCTGTCGCCCGCCCAACGCGTGCCGCTGGTCATCGAAGGCGATGCCGCTGTGATCAACGCGCTGGCGCCCTACATCAGCGCACTCGGCAGGCTCTCCGACGTCAGCGCCGTCACCACGCTTGCCGACGCCGACGCCCCGGTCGCCCTGGTCGGCGACATGCGGCTGATGATGGTGGTGGAAATCAACAAGGACGAAGAACGCGCCCGCCTCGCCAAGGAAATCGCCCGAATCAGCAACGAAATCGCCAAAGCGCAAAGCAAACTGGCCAATGCCAGCTTCGTCGACCGCGCCCCCGCCGCCGTGGTGCAGCAGGAACAGGCGCGGCTGGCCGATTTTGCCGCCATGCTGCAGAAGTTGGAAGCGCAGCACGCGCGGCTGGACTGATCGTTAGCAGCGTCCCCCGTTTCAACCACGTGCCGCCCGCGATCTGCGCTTGCCGGTAGCGTAGTCATGCGGGGGAGGTGTTGGGCTACACAGGCAGCCCCCTGCTTTGGGGTCCAAGTGGCAGCGAGGAATGCTAATGGCAGATTGGCAAAAGACAAGGCCTGACCCTGTGTTTTTGACCCTGTGTTTTGGGCAAAAGACAAGGCCTGACCCTGTGTTTTTGCGCGAGCTGACTTTGCAGCCATGCTGGAAAAACTGGAAGCCCAACATACCCGACTAGGCTGACAAACCGAGTTAACACACAATAAAAAAGCCGGGGTCATATGACCCCGGCTTTTATTCAGCCTGACTGATGCTGAAAATTACATCTTCCAGCTGTACTGGATACCCAGCGAGTTCTGATACATCTGGATTTTGTCGGTACCACCGCCAAATAACGGAGGACGTACGCCACTCACTTCGTTTTTAAATGCATGCATATAGGCCACCGTGACCTCATTTCCCGATGCCAGCGTATGCGTGAATCCCAACGTAACATGATCCTCGATCACGGCAGGAGCCAAAATATTGAACGTTACCTCTGCACAATTTGACGTCGTACAGGTCGGATCGCCCTTGATTGGGCTATTAGTATGGCTGTACCCGGCGCGAAATGTCATCTTCGGCGAATGCTTGTATTCCATACCGAGTTTCCAAACCTTGGCATCGTCCCAGCCAAAGCCGGGGCCATTGTCAGAGCCCATTGGATTGGGCGAAGCTGAAGGATTGCTGATGGAATTGATGTCGCTATAGTTAATGCGCTGATAATCGAGTGCCAGTTTGACGGCCGGCGTTGCCTGCCACACCACACCCAAATTGTAGTTGGACGGGATATCGAAGCCGCCCTGCTCGGCAAACAGGCCCGAATACTTGTCGAATTCATCGAATCGCATTTTGGAAGCGTAGGCCGCGCCGATCGTCACAGTCGGCGTGATCTTGCCGAGGTAGCCGACGCGCACGCCGTAGCCGAATGAGTCGTCATAACCCAGATTGTTGCCGCCTGCAGCTGCGCCATTGCTATCAACGCCAAAACCCTGCAAACCTTCAGCCCTGAAACGCTGATAGCCCAGCAGCGGCGAGACACCAAGCGAATGGTTGGGCGCAATCTTGAAAGCCGCCGTCGGGGCAATGACCAATTGCATCAGATCAACACCCAGCCGCCCATTGCCTCCCAGCAGGTTCGTGCCACCAGTATTAGGAACAGGTTTGTAGTTGGTATTCATGCCACCGTTTCCGTACACCGTAACGCCCAGCGCCAGATTGGGATTAATCATCTTGTTGTACCCAAGCTCGGGGACAAGAAAATAGTCGGAATCACTTTCGGACTTAACGGTCCCTGGCCCAAAAGCACCACCCGTGTTAGACGCTTCACGAATCGGGCTGAACAAATCCACACCCAGATCAAAACGATCACCTGCAAATGCCATTGAGGCTGGATTGTTAGCGCCACCGAATGCGCTATCCGAGCTAGCGGTTGAAGCGCCGGCCATGCCCTTGGCTTTCATGCCATAGCCATGTCCAAAATAACCGTTGGTTGCGTAGGCGCTGCCAGCCAGACCGGCCAGTGCCATGAATGCGAATACTTGTGTGAATTTCATTGTTTCTCCTCCGAAGGGCAAAATAACTTCGCTTAAGTCTTTTTTTATATGACCTGTTCGGAAGGCTACGCGAACCCTCGAGTTCAGACAAGAAAGCGCAGGAAAAAAACATCAGCGCCAAGAAACCCGTGTGGTACAAATGTCACAATTACGTGGTACGTAAATAACAAAATGGCCGAAATCATTCGGCCATTTTGCCTGGATACGACTGCTCTTGTTCAGATAAACAGGCAAATATCAGTCTCACCGGCAAATTCGAAGAAGGTGGCTGCGCCGCCGTATTCGAGTCCGTCGATGAAGTCGGAATGCTCGAAACCGAACAGCTCAACCGTCATCTGGCAGGCGATGAACTTGACTTCGGCTTCCTGACACAGTTCGCGCAGCTCGGGAATGCTTGCGACGCCAGTATTTTTAATGGTTTGCTTCATCAGCGTGGTGGCCACGTTTTCATAGCCAGGCACCAGAGACTGAATCGCATTCGGCATGTTCCAGTTGATGCTTTTGAACCACTTGGGGCCAAACGGCATCTTCATCGGCATGCCGGGGTTGCCAAGCGGGCTGACCTTGAGCACGGACAGGTCTTTACGAACGAGCTGGAGACCATAGAAGGTGAAGAAAATCTGGGTTTCATAACCCAACGCTGCCGCCGTGGAAGCCAGAATAAACGGGGGGTAAGCCCAGTCCAGCGTGCCTTTGGTGGCGATAATGGCCATTTTTTTAGTATCCATGCTCGTTCTCCTGTTTTGTTAAAAAAACAGCGCCGTAGGCTCCTGGTTAAATAGTCCAAGAGCGGACGGCGCTGGTTTCACTTGCTTGAATTACTTTTTCTTCATGAAAAAAGTAAATTCACCGCCGGCTTCAGCAGTTGAAAGCAGTTCGTTACCGGTCTGCTTGGCAAACGCGGCAAAATCCTTGACCGAACCCGGATCGGTGGACAGGATCTTCAGCACTTGACCACTTTCGACTTCACCCAGCGCTTTTTTGGCACGCAAAATGGGTAGGGGACAATTCAGGCCACGAGCATCAAGTTCTTTAGAAAATTCCATACTATTCTCCTTACATTAATGTACTAAAAAAAGCTGCGGTACCATAAACCAGAAGCTTCACCATTGCAATCGAAATTCAAGCGCAACTCAGGAAGTGTCGGCATTTCTTGACGTGTCTTAACCCTGACGTCAGTTCGGCTGGATCAGCGCATTGCCTGAACGCGCCCAAGCCATGATCCCACCCGCCAGATTGTGCATGTTTTCAAACCCTTTCGAGGCCATGAACGCGCAGGCCTGAGCGGAGCGTGCACCCGAGCGACAATAAATCACGACAGGCCTGTCCTGCGGTATATCGGCAGCACGTAAAGGCAACAGATGCAAGGGGATATGGATTGCGCCATTAATCACACCCTGTGCCACTTCAGCCTCGGTACGTACATCGATGAGATGCGCACCTTTGGCGGCAAGCGCCTCTACGTAGCTGGGATCGATTTCTTTGAAACCGGATAATCCAAACATAGATGTTACACCCCCGTAATGGAGAAATTAGTATCTGCTAATATACCCCGAAGCGGGGGATTAACCAAGTTCACCCCCGCGCCGCCTTAACAGCGCTGGGCGCCGTGATACAGGTTGACCACATGGCGCGCTTCTGCGAAGAACAGCCAGCGCTCGACTGAGGCACCGACCAGACCTGCGACGACTGCGACGATAGCCGCCATCTGCCCACCATGCTGATTAAACACCCATACCAGCATCAAGCCCGGCAAAGCAAAACCCAGCACGAAAACCACAACCTTAAGCAGGCCCGCTTTCTGCCGCGCAATCTGAAACCCGAATTCCTGGGTCAGAAAGGTGCCGTGGGTATGGCCCGTGTCCAGAAGCTTGACCTTGGCGCGGGTCAGTCCGGTCGCCGTGTTGATCGTCGGCGAAAGGCCCGGGCTGCCAATCCAGAAGTAGTAGATGGCTTTCAGCACGGCTGCGATGGACATGATCAGCGCCGACATTGCGATATAGGGCAGCGTGTCGAGACCCGATACCACAGCGCCCAGCAGCAGCAGCAGGCTGCCGCTGGCATAACCCAGCGCCAGGTAGTTGGCGGGGACCAGCGGCGTGTTCCACTGACGGATGGTTTTCAGGCAAGCGTAGATCATGCCGGTGGAAAACACGGTGATCCAGGCCAGAATGGCGGCCAGGAAACCACTGGTGTCACGCAGCCAGGTGGGGGCTTCGAACCAGATGCTGGCCAGATAGATCAGTGCCAGCGGCATGAACATCACGGCAAACACGCCTTCGCGCGACAACCACGAGGTGCGGAACCGGTTGAACGCACGCCAGGCATTTTTCGGGTTGGCCAGGTGAAAGGTGGATGACAGCAGACCGAAAATGATCAAACCCAGGGCGATGAAACCGCCGATGGCCAACTCTTCACGACTGAAGCCGCCGCCGAGTTTGAACACATCGGCAATAAACAACAGCGAGAACAAGCCGAAGCCCGCGCCCGATGC
>JASJPF010000108.1:0-1419 GCA_031426835.1 Thiobacillus sp. | reverse complement strand
GTGCGCGACACCGCTGAATCGGGGTCGTCGAAATCGCCGAACATGCGGGCATGTGCCGGGCAGGTCAGCACACACGCGGGCTGACGCTCTTCTACGGGAAGTTCCTGATCGTAAATACGGTCTACACACAGCGTGCACTTCTTCATGGTGCCGCTGGAACGGTCGAGCTCGCGTGCGCCGTATGGACAGGCCCACGAGCAGTAGTTACAGCCCATGCACTTGTCCTGATCAATCAGCACAATGCCGTCTTCCGGGCGCTTGTACGACGCGCCGGTCGGACACACGGTGACGCACGCAGCGTCTTCGCAGTGCATGCAAGACATCGGGAAATTGACTGTCTTGTTGTTCGGATACACGTCCATTTCATAGCTGCGAATCCGATTGAACCACACGCCCGACGGCTCAGCGCCATAGGGCTGATAGTCGGTCAAGGGGCCGATGGTGCCGGAAGCATTCCATTCCTTGCAGGCGATGGCGCAGGCATGACAGCCTACACATACGTCGAGGTCGACGACTAATCCAAGTCTCATAGTTTTGCTCGCTTAATTTTTTAGGTGCTGCTCAGTTCTTCTCGTGATCGCGCGAGTCATAACGCAACACATCCGGGCGTTCATAGTTATCGCCCGGCAATTTCTTCAACGCATCAAACTGCGGCCACGAACCGGTTTCACCTGGCGCGGCCTTCGTAATCTTCACTTTCAAATCGAACCATGCAGCCTGACCCGTCACCGGATCAGAATTGGTGACGCGCCGCTCGCCCGCTTTTTCCGGCAGCAATTCCGAAATCAGGTGGTTGAGCAGGAAGCCTTTGGTCGCTTCGGACGCATTGTCCTTCAACCCCCATGCGCCCTTCTGCTTGCCGATAGCGTTCCAGGTCCAGACGGTATCTTCCTGGGTGCCTTCCATGGTCTTGACCTGGCAACGGATTTTGCCGTTGTGCGATTCAACCCAGATCCAGTCAAAGTCCTTGATACCCATTTCCTGTGCTTTGCGCGCGTTCATGTACATATAGTTCTGCGCCATGATCTGACGCAGCCACACGTTCTGCGAATCCCACGAGTGGTACATGAACATGGGACGCTGGGTCAGCGCGAAGAAGGGATACTCGTCCTTGTCCACACGCTGCTGCTCCAGCGGCTCGTACCACATCGGCAGCGGATCAAAGTACTTCACCAGTCGCTCGCGGTCGACCTGGTTGTTGGGCTGCGGGCCGTCATACAAACCCTGTCCCGCCAGGCGGAATTTCTGCAGCGGCTCGGAATAGAACTGCATGATGATCGGCTCGACCTTGCCGACAAAACCGACTTCCGCCGCCACATCCAGATAGTCCTTGTTGGCGAAGCGCATGTACTTCTGATTATCCGGCCAGTGGTGCGCGAAGAAGCTCTGGTTCTCGATGTATTTTTCCCACTGCTTCGG
>JASJPF010000107.1:0-21477 GCA_031426835.1 Thiobacillus sp. | reverse complement strand
GGCGCAGTTACAATCACATCAAAACGTCGTTGCACTTCAGGGTTGAATCCGCCAGTTAAAACAAGCAAAACGCGCGTTGTTAACAGATAGGCGGCAAAACCATGGCCCGATTTAAGCGGGAATTCACGGATGGCGACGCCACGCGCAGCGTGGATGTTGGCAGCGGCGGCGTCGCAGACGTGCCAGCCTGCCGCCTCCAGCAGCCGATCGATATTCCCCCTTGCTTGTTGTTCCGGCTGTGGTGCCAAAACGCCTCCTTGTTTTGTTATCTGCCGAATCTTCGCACAACGAGCGAGGTTTTCGACTGGTCCGCCTTATGGTTGTTTAGCGTGGTCTGTTCAAACCTTGATGCCTCGACTGGCGTGAACCTTCAGCAGCTTGGCTGCATTCAGCAAGCCCGCGTCCAGGGTATAGAGCGTTTTGGCGCCGTGGTTGCTGGCAATGGCCAGGTGCAGCGCATCGCCGGCCCGCAGCTTGGTAGCAAAGTGCTGGATGTAGGATTTGGCTAGCGCGTAGTCCGCAACGGCAGGGACCAGGACCTGGAATGACTCGGCCACCAGTTCGTCGAACTGGCCGATGACCAGCAGCGCATCGGGCTCTGTGAGGCCGCCCATTCTGACTTCGCGCGCGATCAGGCTTGCAAACTCGACCCGGGTCCAATGGCTGACGTAGAGTTCGCCCACCGGGAGCCTGGCAAAGAAAGCCTCGATTTTCGTGCTGGTGGATTCTTCGAGGATGAGCGGCGCCAGAAAGCTGGTGTCGAAATACAGCATCAAAGATCCTCGTCCCGCATGTCACTCAGCAGTTCTGCGCTGGACTTGCGCCAGTGAGGCATGCGGCTGCGAAATTCGGCCAGGGATTTGACGGGTTGTTTGGGTTTCTCGACCGGCGTGATACGGGCAATCGCCTGGCCGCGGCGGGTGATAACGACTTCTTGCCCAGCTTCGACCTGGTCAAGCAGGTGGCTCAGATGGGTCTTGGCTTCTGCCAGCGTTACGGTGCGCATGTGGCCTCCAGTTGGTCATGCTGTTGGTCATATAGTAGCGCACTTTTGTCAGCGTGCGCGCTGCCGTCATAGACGATGCCTGGCTCACCCCAGCGGCCCCGGCGGCTGCCAGATCTCATCCCATGCGGATAGCGCCGAGACGCGCACACGCTCGGGCAGGGTGAGTTTGCGCTGATAGCTCACCTGCAGCACCCTGCCCTGCTGGCAGGCGTTGCGGATGATTTCGTCGCTGGTGGCAAGTTCGTCCACCAGGCCCAGTTCCAGCGCCTGGCTGCCGAGCCAGGCTTCGCCGGTGGCGACCTTGTCCATGTCGAGCTGGGCGCGGCGGCCCTGCACAAAGGTGCGAAAACGCGCGTGGATTTCTTCCAGTTCCTCGCGCAGTTTGGCGCGGCCGGCTTCGGTGTTTTCGCCGAACAGGCTCACGGTGCGCTTGAATTTGCCGGCGGTGAATTGTTCCCAGTCGATGTCGCGCGCCTGCAGCCAGCGGTGAAAGTTGGGTATCTGCGCGATGACGCCGATGGAACCGACGAGCGCAAACGGCGAGGCGACGATGCGGTCGGCGGTGGCGGCCATGAGGTAGCCGCCGCTGGCGGCCACGCTGTCGATCATTACGGTGAGCGGCAGCTTGGCGTCGCGCAGCCGCAGCAGCTGGGCGGCGGCGAGGCCGTAGCGGTTGACCATGCCGCCCGGGCTGTCCAGCCGCAGCAGCACGGTGTCGCTCGGCTTGGCCACCTGCAGGATGGCGCTGATTTCCTCGCGCAGCGCGACGAAGGCCGAGGCGCGGATGTCGCCCTTGAAGTCGAGCAGGTAGCTGCAGGGTTCCGCTGCCGCCCGCTGCTGCCGGGCTTTGTGTTCGGCCTTGCGCTGCTTGTGCAGATCCTTGAGCGCTTTTTTGGGCAGGCGCAGCGCATCGATCTTGTCGCCGGCGGCTTCAAGCTGGCGGTTGATGTCGGTGACCTGGATTTCATCCACATGCTTGTTCTTGCGACGCGATAAAGCGATCAGGCCGGCGACCAGGGCAATGACGGCCAGCACGAGGGTGGCGGCTTCGGCCAGAAACAGGGCGTATTGCGATGCGTAACTGTTGATCATGAGTGGGGATTCCCCTGGGTTGTAATGGCGGCTTGTATGGCCCGCTGGCGGTGGCCTGTTCCCTGATGCCGTGGCGGGCGCACGTGGGCGTCGCCCCACCCCGGCTGCAACACCTTGTGCAACCGGGCATGCCACCCATCTGCGCCTTATTCAGTGCCTCTTTCTTTGTAGACGCTTTCCTGCGCGCCCGAGCCCCTGGCTTGCGGCCGGGCAACCCGGGGACTAGATTGAAATGCGGGGCTGACCGACGAATGGTTCGCCGGGTTGTGGCGCCACACCGAATCGAGGGGATCAAGATGAAGACACGCGTACTTGTACCGGCAGTCCTGTTTGCGATGGTGGCAGCGGGCTGTAACGACATGCCCAAGCTGGGGGGCGGCCCGACATATGGTGATACCTCAGGTGCTGTGGCGAGCCAGAGCGAGCGCAACGGCAAGAT
Source organism: Thiobacillus sp. (assembly GCA_031426835.1). GTDB lineage: Bacteria > Pseudomonadota > Gammaproteobacteria > Burkholderiales > Thiobacillaceae > Thiobacillus. The sequence continues at coordinate 18,940 of JASJPF010000107.1, read as the reverse complement.
CACGGCGCTCGAAATCGTGCAGGTGGATGAGAAATACAAGTTTGGCGTGGGCACGGCGGTGGGCGCGGTGGCCGGCGGCCTGCTCGGCTCGCAAATCGGCAAAGGTGACGGTTCCACGCTGGGTGCGGTGCTCGGTGCGGCGGCAGGCGCGGTCGCAGGCACCGCGGTCGAAAGCAAGATAAAGAAGCAGGACGCGCAGCGCGTGACGGTGAAGATGAGTACCGGCGGCAATGTCACGATCGTGCAGCCGGTGGATGCCCGGCTCAAAAGCGGGATGAACGTCAAAGTCGAAGGCAGCGGCGAATCCGCGCGGGTGGTGCCGCAATAGCCTGTTGATCCGGGGCGTGCGGCCATGCGGCACGCTCGCCTATGGCTAGGCGTGCTGATCAACCCCACTTGCCAACCCGCCCCCCCCACCCGGCGCCAGCACGTTGCCCAGGCTGGCATGGGCCATACGCTTTTCCGGGCGATTCCTATACTGGTTTTGGATTCGTCAGTTAAGGAGGTGCGCCATGCCCACTATCACCGATGCCCCGCCGGCCAAGGTGGCCAGGGATGTTCGCGCGCTGGCTGCGCATCTTGACCAGGCTGTGCCACGCAAGCAGGCCGGGGCCAATCTGTTGATTGCCACCTGGAACCTGCGTGCGTTTGCTTCGCTCACCCGGGAATGGACGGCAGGCGCCAAAGACAACCCCAAGCGGGACCTGCGCGGGCTGCGTGCGATAGGCGAAATCGTTCGGCGCTTTGATGTGGTGGCAATTCAGGAGGTGAAAGGCGATCTGCGCGCGTTGCGCGACATGCTGCGCTGGCTGGGCGAGGACTGGGCTTTTTTGATGACGGACATCACGCTCGGGGCGGCCGGCAATGACGAGCGCATGGCGTTCTTGTTTGACACCACGCGGCTCAAGCCTTCGGGCCTGGCGTGCGAGCTGGTGGTGCCGCAAGAATGGCTGGATGAGGTGGGGCAAGGCGCGCTGCAGCGCCAGTTTGCCCGCACGCCGTATGCGGTGAGTTTTCTGGCTGGCAACACAACCTTTATCCTGGCCACGCTGCATGTGACCTATGGCAACAAGGCAGCGGATCGGGTGCCGGAACTGGCGGGCATTGCGCGCTGGATGCGCGACTGGGCCAACCGGGAAACGGCCTGGTCGCACAACCTCATCGCGCTGGGCGATTTCAATATCGACCGCCAGGGCGATCCGCTTTGGCAAGCGTTCACCTCAACCGGGCTGACCACCCCCCAGGCGCTCAACGATGCCCCGCGAACGATCTTCTCCGACCCGGCCAAGCCGGAAACGAACAAGTTCTATGACCAGATTGCCTGGTTTGAAACGAGCTCGGGGGTCAAGCAGCTTTCGATGCCTTATCTCAATGCGGGCTTTGTCGACTTTTTACCGTTTGTTTACACCGACCAGAACCTGAGCAAGTCGTCGATTTCTTACCGCGTGTCGGACCACTATCCGCTGTGGGCTGAGTTCTCGCTTGTTTAGGGAAATGCTGATTAATTCGATATAGCCGTCATTGCGAGCGAAGCGCGGCAATCCAAGTGCATTAATTAAGCAGGAATTTCTGGATTGCCGCGTCGCTTCGCTCCTCGCAATGACGAATTAATCAGTGTTTCCCTAGCGTTGCCGGCACGCCAACGATAAGGCCCCTGCCCTCACGCCACCTGGTTAAATTCAAACACGGCACTTTAAACACGGCACTTCAAACACGGCATCGATGCCCTGCCCGTTCCAGTGGTATGCCAGGTAGGCGGCGTGGGCGCAGTTTTTCAACAGCACGGTGCGCAAGGCGGCCATGATGCACGGGTACGTTTTCTGGCAACGCGAAGGTTGAATTATCGATACAGCTCAAACGAAACAACTGGTTACAAACCACGGTTTCCGGTCCACATCCGGCCGGATGAGCGAAGCAGTACCGGCCTCGTCCCAGCCTTATCTTCGCCCAATTACAGCATACGGCTCACGGGCCGAGCGCTACGAGAAATTGCTCTGCCTTCATGATCGGGCAAACGAATTGATCGTGCAGGCTCAGCAAATCGTTGTCGCCGCTGACGAGGCACTCGGCTTTGCCTGCAACGGCGAGTTGCAGAAATGGCTGATCGAATGGATCGCGACAGTCGGGTGTAACAGGTGGCGGATCAGGGATGCGCACAGTGGCACACCAAGGCAGGTAATCGGCCAGCAATTCCTGTTGTTCTTCATCACTGAGCTTGAATTTTGGATAAGCCAGCACGCGGATCAGCTCGGCCGTGGTGGGCTTGGAGACGAGCGGCACGCACTTGCCACTCTGCCAGGCGTGGCGCAACTCCGCGAGCCGGCCGTTGGCAAAAACCAGGGCGGAAAGCACCAGATTGGTATCGAGCACCACCCGTGGCGGGCGGCTCATTTTTTACGCTTGCCCGCAGATTGACGCGCCCAGGTGACGGCGTCGGCAATGTCCTGCTCGTTGAGGTCGAGCTCGGCCAGCTTGGCGCGCACTGCATCGGCACGCTGGATGCGCACGGGGGTCAGGATGATTTGGCCATCCCTGGATTGCACGTCGAAGTATTCCACCTGCCCCAGCGCATTGGTCACGCTTTTGGGCAGGGTGAGCTGGTTTTTGGCGGTCATCTTGGCGAGCATGGTCGGGGCAATCTGCAAATGTAAGGATTCCTTACTTTAGGTCGATGGCATCGACACGTCAACGAAACAGGTCGATAAAAATCGATTTAATCGACATATCCCAATACTGTTCACTTACGCCTCATCCATACACCTCATCGTGGCTGCCGATATCGAGCAGCAGGATTTCGTGCTCGGTGATTTGCAGGGTAAGTGTGATGCGGTAGCTGTAGGTCAGGCTGACGGCCTGCATGCCCTGGCGCTTGCCGGTGAGGGGATGCAGGCGCAGGCCGGGCTCGAAGGGATCGGTGCGCAGTTTTTCAAGGGTCTCGGCAAGCCGGGGCCGCAGGTCGGGGTGCCGGGTGAGGAATTTGCGAGCGCGGCGGTCGAAGCTGGCGGTGGTGACGAGCGTCCAGCTCATTCAGCGGGCTTGTCCAGGTGCGCCAGGAGCGCATCCACGCTGCGGTGCCGAGTGGTGCGGCCGGCCTTGGCGTCTTCCAGCGAGGCCTTGACGCGGGCGAGGAGGGCTTCTTCCTGCATTTCGAGCAATTCCTGGTAGCGCGCCTCGGTGAGCACAACGTATTGCGCACGGTTGTTCTTGACGATATGCACGGGGCCTTGGGCCAGCGCTTCGTCCACCGCAGCGATGCCACGGCGTTTGATTTCCTGGGCGGGGACAATGTTCATGCTCAACTCCAATACCTTATTAGGTACTCATTTAAGCACTACAACTAGTATTAAACAATAGCGTAGAGGGGCGCGGCATGCCTTACAACACCTGATTCACCTCAAACACCATTCACCTCAAACACCGCATCAATGCCCTGCCCGTTCCAGTGGTATTCCAGGTAGGCGGCGTGGGCGCAGTTTTTCAGCAGCCCGGTGCGCAAGGCGGCCAGACATTGCCCGCCGGCATGGCGCACCGATGGATAGAGGATGCCGGCCGCGCCTTCGGCCCGCAGGGTGCGACCGATCGATTGCGGGTAGGCGTAGTCGTTGGGGTCGACGATGCGCGGCTCGGCCTGGCTGGCCTGGCGCAGGTCGGTGACCTTGCCGTTGGCGGCCACGGTGTGGAGGCGCATTTGCAGGCGCATCGGTGGCTCGGCGGTGGCGGCCATGAACAGGGCGGCGTGGTATTGGGTTTCGGCGATGGCGGTGTCGCGCTTGCGGGCGCAATAAAACACGCCGTAGCGGCCGTCGCTAAAGCGGCTGCCCTGCGGGTTGAGATGCGTGAAGGCGGCCATGATGCAGGTGCTGCCGGGGCCGAACAGCCGCTCGTCGGCCGGGACCAGGCTGATCTCGCCGACTTCGTCGCGGATGCGGTCGTTGGTCATCGCTTCCAGCGCGTAGAGGGCATCGAAGTCTTCGGCATTGGCGACGCGCTCGAACAGGCCGACGGAGGGAAAGCGGCTGGGGATGACGCGGTAGGCCGGGTTCCACTTCAGCCGCGTGGTGGGATAGCTCAATCCCAGCCTCTAGGCCCAGCCACCACGGCGGGCATCCAGATACTGGCGCACGGCCAGCAGGTCGGCGACGTTGCCGCCGAGCATGCGGTCGAGCGCGCTTTTGCCGCCAAACAGCGGCGCGGTGTTGAGCTTTTTCACCCAGGCATCGGCCGCTGTGTTGGCCGGCAACAAAATCTGCAGCGCCTTGTAGATGCCCAGCAGGTAAGACAAACGCTCCAGGGTGTCGCGCTTGAGGTCGGCGCTGTTGGGTGCTGATTTCCACTTGAAAAAAGTGGAACGCCCCGGCCCGCCCAGCAGCACCATTTGTTCGTCGGTGTTGAGCTGCCAGTCGCGCGCGATGTTGAAGAACGCGCGCAAACCGGCGGCCGATATTTCACGACTGCTGGGTTTGCTCTGCGTTTTGATGGCTTGGGCGGTGTTTGGCATCGGGTCTCCACGACAGTGTCGTTTTGTACTGATACTGCAAACATAGTCCATTTATGGACTTTTGGCAATATGGGGGAAATGTTGGCCCGATGCCGCAAGAGTGCTGAACGCGTGGGTTGATGGATGCAGATCCACGCCGAGAAATCGGCGCGTGAATGACAACGCGGCCCGCTGCCGGGCTGAAGGTAGCCCGAGCGAATTCCGTTAGCGCGCTGTAGCCTGGTTAAACGCTTCGATGCAGTTTCTCAGGTTTTTGCCCACGCTGACCTTGTCTGATATGTCGCAATCTATGTCGGCGTTTGGGCTGGACGAACTGCCTGCGGCGGCTTGCTGGGAGGCTTCTTCGTGGGAAACGGCTTGGGGTGACGCTGCTGCGGGGTCAACATCGTGCGGGGCCACATCCTGATGTGCCACCAGTAATGGCGGGATCACCTGGGGCTTGACAGATGCTTGCTTGAGCTGCTTTTTGGCGTTGGCCAGTTCGGCCTGGAGTTCATGGGTGGCCTGTTTCGACTGCATGAGCATGAATGACAGTGTGCCCATCACCGCGAGCATGGCCACGCTCACGCTGGGTATCCACACCCGTTTTTTGGACAGGATGCCCAGCAGGCGGCTGACCAGTTTGGGTTTGTGGGGTTCATCGCCCTCTGCCGCGGCGGCTTCGGCTGAGGGCGGCGCTGTAACAGCGGCGGCTTTGGGTTGAGGCAGGCCTGCCAGGGGGTCTTGTGCTTGCGCTGTTTCGGGCGCATCCATTTCAGCGGCAAGGCTGTCAGCAACAACCGGAGTGGCTTGCACAACTTCGCTGCCGGCAAGCGCTTGTACCCGTTCTTCCGGGGCGGCGTCGCCAAACAGCATATCGGCAGGCGCGGCTGGGGCGACGGGGTCGGATAGTTCCAGCATTTCTTCCAGCGCTTGCGGAACGAGCGGAGGTGGCGCTACGACTGGTGGCGCGGCCGGGGTGGCGACTGCTGCTGCAGGTGTGGCCACCCCAGCCAAAACGGGTGCAGCTGCGGGCGCCGAAACAATGGGTGCTTCGCCCCGTCGCAGTTTTTGTTTCACACGCGCAAACCAGCTTGGCTTGGGGGCATCGGCCGCTGCAGGGGCAATCGAAGCGCTTGCTGCTACAGGCGCGGCGGCGTCCGGGCTCGCTTCAACCGGCTTGCGCCAAAAGGCCAGCCGGGCTGTTCCATGCGCCAATTTTGTGACAATTCCCCCCACGCCCTGCTCCTTGCCTGATTACGCCAATACGGCCGCAAAGGCTGAATCGGCAGCAGGAGCGATTTAATGAGGGTGGCGCAGTCTGGCTACCGGCTGGGGTTAGCGCATGTAGCCGTAGCCTTCGTGCTGCAGGCGCACGATTTCGGCATCGCCCATGGGCACCATGTGCACAAAGCCGTGGATGTCTTCGGGCTGGTAACCGTGGCCTTCGGCGGCGATCTTGCACATTCTGAATTCGATGATGCCACCCACGGTGAGGCTTTGCGCGCGATCCATCAGGGCCTTGTATTTGGGATAGTTCTTGACGGCGAAATAGTCGATTTCACCGCCGTGCAAAACGATCATGATCTTGTTGTCAAAGGGATCGGCGCCATTGATCGCGCTCAGGTAGCTGGCCCGATCCATCACACTGGTTAATGCCTCAACCGTTTTGACCGCTGTGTCATACACCACTTTCTGTTTTGAATAGGTGATGTCCAGCACTTTGGACCCGCCCCAGGGGGCGTTGCTGGCGGCGATGGCGGGCAGGCTGAATGCAAGGGTGGCTGCAATGAGAATGTGCTTGATCATATTGGCGCTCCTGATGAGGGTAGGTTTTTACAAGTCAGTTTAGGTAGTCGGCACTACGGCTGATCCCTTACGGATAAAGGATTGCGGGCATCAGCACCCAACCAGTGTAACCGAGTAAAAGACGCCAGTTCAGCCGCGGGTTGGCTATGCTCAGTAAACGCAACGCGCCAATCAGCTTGCTACGCAATGCCCAGGAGGGTTAGGATTTCCGCTCTCCTTCCTTGGAGATTCATATTAAAAATCGCATATAGCGATGCTGATCGTTCAGTTGTGCTTGTCCTAATTCAATACCAATTCGAGGAGACAGCAATGAGCAACAAAGCAGACCCGAAATCCCCCCCCACTTCTGAAAAACCATCACGACGCAAATTCCTGGGCGTAGCCGGCGCCACGGCGGCAGGCGCGGCGTCAATGGGCTTTCCATCGATAGCCAAGGCTTCATCCCCCATTACCCTGCGTTTTCAAAGTACCTGGCCGGCCAAGGATATTTTTCACGAATACGCGCTGGACTTCGCCAAGAAGGTCAACGAGATGTCCGACAAGCAGCTGCGGATCGAGGTGCTGCCGGCGGGTGCCGTGGTCAAGGCATTCGATCTGCTCGACGCGGTGAGCAAGGGCACGCTGGATGGCGGGCATGGCGTGATCGCCTACTGGTACGGCAAGAACTCGGCGGTGGCGCTGTGGGGGTCCGGCCCGGCCTTCGGCATGGATGCCAATATGGTGCTGGCCTGGCACTACTACGGTGGCGGCAAGGAACTGCTGGCCGACATCTACAAGGGCATGAACATGGACGTGGTGTCAATGCTGACCGGCCCGATGCCAACCCAGCCTTTCGGCTGGTTCAAGAAGCCGGTCACCAAGGCGGAAGACATGCAGGGCGTCAAGTTCCGCACCGTGGGGCTGGCCGTGGATATATACAAGGACCTGGGCGCGGCGGTGAGCCCGCTGCCCAGCGGCGAAATCGTGCCGGCGATGGATCGCGGCCTGCTGGATGCGGCCGAATTCAACAACGCTTCCAGCGACAACACGCTCGGTTTCCCCGATGTGGCCAAGGTGTGCATGCTGCAAAGTTTTCACCAGTGCAGCGAGCAGTTCGAGATTCTGTTCAACAAGAAAAAGTATGACTCCCTGGACAATGAACTCAAGTCCATCATCAAGTACGCCATCGAGGCCTCCTCCGCCGATATGTCGTGGAAAGCGATCGACCGCTACTCCAAGGACTACATCGAGATGAGCACCAAAAAAGGCGTGAAGTTCTACAAGACGCCGGATTCGATACTGCGCAAGCAGCTGGCGGCGTGGGACAAGATCGTGGCAATCAAGAGCGCGGAGAATCCTGCCTTCAAGCAGGTACTGGAATCGATGCGCGCGTTTGCCGTCCGCGCCGTTCGCTGGCAGAACGACACCAACGTCGATTACAAGATGGCCTACAACCATTTCTTCGGCAAGAAGAAGGGTTGAACCCGACGTGAACCCATGGCCGTCCGGTGTGATCCGGACGGCCATTTTTGTGTCTTTGCAAAGGTTGCTCTCATGCAGAAGCTGCTGCTTTTTGTCGACAAGGTGAGCACGTTCGTCGGCCGCTTTTTTTCCTGGTCCATCGTTGCGCTGACTTTTCTGATTTCATGGGAAGTGTTCTCGCGCTACGTGCTCAACACCCCCCACGCCTGGGCGCAGGATGTGCAGATCATGCTCTACGGCATCCTGTTCATGTTCGCCGGCGGCTACACGCTGGCCCATGGCGGCCATGTCCGCGGCGATGTGCTCTACGGGTTTTTCGAGCCGCGCACCCAGGCCAGCATCGACCTGGTGCTCTACATCGTGTTTTTTCTGCCGGGCATTTTCGCCTTGACCTACGCCGGCTGGACCTATGCCAACGAATCTCTGGCGATAGCCGAAAAAACCTTCAGCCCCGATCCGCTGCCGTTGTACCCCTTCAAATTCGTCATCCCCGTCACGGGCTTCTTTCTGCTGCTGCAGGGCGTGATTGAAATCATGCGCTGCGTGATCTGCCTGCGCGTCGGCGCGTGGCCTTCGCGCGTTGCTGACGTGGCAGAAGTGGATGTCGACAAGCTCAAGGAAATGGTCCACGTGAAGGACGAAGACATCGCCCGGCTCGACCAGTATGTGGTGCGGCAGGAGGCGAAGCCATGAAGAAGGAGTTGCGCTTCGGCTTTGCGCTGATGGCGATCATGCTCGCCGCCATCGCCATCTTCATGCCGTGGGGAAACCTCACCAGCGGCCACCTCGGTCTGCTCATGCTGACGCTGGTGGTAGTGGCGATCATGCTGGGCTTTCCCACCGCTTTCACGCTGATGGGCATGGGCATGATCTTCGCGTGGTTTGCCTATCGCAGCAGCAGCCCTGAGCTCGCGGTGCAACAAACGCTGGACCTGATGGTGCAACGCGCCTACGGCGTGATGACCAACGACGTGCTGATTTCGATTCCGCTGTTTGTGTTCATGGGCTATCTGGTCGAGCGCGCCAACCTGATCGAAAAACTGTTCAAGTCGCTGCATCTGGCGCTGGCGCGCATCCCGGGTTCGCTGGCCGTGGCCACCCTGGTGACCTGCGCCATCTTCGCCACCGCCACCGGCATCGTCGGCGCGGTGGTCACGCTGATGGGCCTGCTGGCGCTGCCGGCCATGCTGCGCGCCGGCTACAACGTCAAGCTCTCGGCCGGCGTCATCACCGCCGGCGGCTGCCTCGGCATTCTCATTCCGCCCTCGGTGCTGCTCATCGTGTATGGCGCCACCGCCGGCGTGTCAGTGGTAAAGCTCTACGCCGGCGCGTTCTTCCCCGGCCTGATGCTCGCGCTGCTTTATGTGGGCTATGTGATGATCGTGGCGAAATTGAAGCCGGAATGGGCGCCGCCGCTGCCGGAGAGCGAGCGCAAGGTGACGCTGCCCGCGCACAACGCCAGCGTGGCAACGCGCTTTGGCAAGCGGGCGCTGCCCGCGCTGTTGCGCGCCCTGTTAACTCGCGACGTGCTGACAGGGGACGGCGCCGGTGCGAGCAAGGCGCGCATCGCGCGCGAGCTCCTCACCACGCTGCTGCCGGCCATCGTGTTCGCCCTCATCATGGGACTCGCCTGGAACAGCCTCACCCGGCCCGACAGCGTGACCGACACCTCCAGTTTGCAGGAGATGGGGCTGGCCAGCGGTGATGCGACGGAAGCGTCCGATTTGAACGCGCCGCAAGCGGAAGGCGTGCAGGAGCCGCCGCTTGAACCGGTGGCCGAGGGCATCCAGGAGCCGCCGTCTGAACCTGTCACCGAAGCGCTGCAGGAGCCGTCCGCGCCTGCGATGCAAGCCGAGATCCCGCCGCTTGAAACGCCGCCCGCGCCTGCTGCGGTGGAGCGTCTGCCCACCCCCTCTTCATACTGGATGGTGCTGGCTGGCGGCATGGCGATCCTGGCGGCGGTATATGCCGTGTTCAGCTTTGTGCGGCTGGAAATCTTCAAGATGCTGCTGACCTCGTTCTTCCCGCTGGCGGTGATGATCCTCGCCGTGCTCGGCACCATCGTGTTCGGCCTGGCCACGCCGACGGAAGCGGCTGCAGTGGGTTCATTCGGAGGCTTCATTCTGGCGGCGATGTACATGGCGATGCGAAGAAGCGCGGAAGAAAGGCGCACGCTGCGAACAACGTGGATGCCCTTGTGGCTGGTTTTTGGCGCATCCATCGTGTGGTTCCTGCTGTTCAAGGCTGGCATGCTCCCAACCGCACCGCCTGACTGGCTCGGCTGGCTGTCGATGGTGGCCCTCGGCATCTGGAGCGTGCTGGCCGTGCGCCAGGTGAAGATGCTGCCGACGGTGCGGGAGTCCGCGTATCTCACCGCCAAGACCACGGCCATGGTGTGCTGGCTGTTCGTGGGATCGAGCATTTTTTCGGCCGCCTTCGCACTGCTGGGCGGGCAGGGACTGGTCGAGCAATGGGTGCTGTCGATGAACCTCACGCCGATTCAGTTCATGCTGTTGTCGCAGGCCATCATCTTTATCCTCGGCTGGCCGCTGGAATGGACCGAGATCATCGTCATCTTCATGCCGATTTTCATTCCCCTGTTGCCGCATTTCCACGTCGATCCGCTGTTCTTCGGCCTGATGGTGGCGCTGAACCTGCAGACCGCCTTCCTCTCGCCGCCGGTGGCGATGGCGGCGTTTTATCTGAAAGGCGTGTCGCCGCCGCATGTGACGCTGAACCAGATCTTCGCCGGGATGCTGCCCTTCATGGCGATCCAGGTGCTGGCCATGTTCCTGCTCTATACGTGGCCGCAGATCGGGATGTGGCTGCCGTCGGTGATGTACAAATAGGCGTGGGTTTGGAAATGCATTCAAGGGAGGACACACGATGAACGTCGCATTCATTGGCCTGGGCATCATGGGCAAACCCATGGCGCTCAATCTGCACCAGGCGGGCCACACGGTATTCGTGCATGGACGACGATCAGAGTCGATGACGCCGCTGAGCGAGGCCGGCTGCACCGCCTGCCCGACGCCGACGGAGGCGGCGTCAAAAGCCGACATCATCATCGTCATGGTGTCCGACACGCCGGATGTCGAGCAGGTCATCTTCGGCGACGACGGCGTGATCCACGGCGCCAAACCCGGTTCGGTGGTGGTCGACATGAGCACCATCTCGCCCACCGCCACGCGGCGCTTTGCCGACGACCTGCGCGCACGCGGCATCGAGATGCTGGATGCGCCGGTGTCGGGCGGCGACGTCGGCGCGATCAACGCCACGCTGTCGATCATGGTGGGCGGCAAGCCCGAGGTGTTCGAACGGGTGAAGCCGGTGTTCGAAGCGCTGGGCAAGAACATCGTATTGGTTGGCGACAACGGCGCCGGCCAGGTGGCCAAGGCCTGCAACCAGATCGTGGTGGCGGTGACCATCGAGGGCGTGGCCGAGGCGCTGACGTTTGCCCGCAAGAACGGCATCGACCCGGCCAAGGTGCGCGACGCATTGATGGGCGGCTTTGCCGGCAGCCGCATCCTCGAAGTGCAGGGCAAGCGCATGCTCGACAACGCCTACCCACCCGGTTTTAAAACCAGACTGCACAGAAAGGATATGAACATCGTGATGCAAACGGCACATGAGCTGGGGCTCGATTTGCCGGCCGCCGCGCTGGTGACCGAGCATCTGGACGTGCTGATGAATGCCGGCGATGCGGAACTCGATTCGGCCGCGGTGATGAAGGTGGTTGAAAACCTGTCGGGCATGGAACGATAAAAAGCATTTTTACCACGAAGGACACGAAGAAACACGAAGGGAAAGTGATAGGGTTTTATTCGTGACCCTTCGTGTCCTTCGTGGATAAAAGGATTTTCCCGATGACACACAAGATCGTTTTTCTCGACCGCAAGAGTTTGATCGCCACGCTGCGCGCGCCGGCCTTTGCCCATGAATGGGTCGAATACGAACAAACACTCGCTGGCGAAACGGCCGCGCGCATCCGCGACGCCCACGTGCTGATCAGCAACAAGGTCAAACTCTCCGGAGAGTTGCTCGCCACCGCGCCAAGCGTGAAGATGATCGCAGCTGCAGCCACCGGCACCGACAACATCGATCTCGCCTACTGCAAGGCCCACGGCATCGTCGTTTCCAATATCCGCAACTACGCGGTGCATGCAGTGCCCGAACACGCCTTCATGATGATGCTGGCGCTGCGGCGCAATCTGCTGGGCTGGCGGCAGGATGTGCAGGCAGGCTTGTGGCAGCAGGCCGAACAGTTCTGCCTGTTCACCCGTCCGGTCAACGATCTGTTTGGCAGCACGCTGGGGCTGGTGGGCTATGGTTCGCTTGGACACGGCATGCAAAAAATGGCTGAGGCGTTTGGCATGAAGGTGCTGATTGCCGAGCACAAAAACGCCACGACCCCACGCGCCGGCCACACCGATTTCGACACGGTGATGCGCGAAGCCGATGTGATCTCGCTGCACGCGCCGCTGACACCCGAGACGCGCCACATGATCTCGACGCGCGAATTTGACCTGATGAAATCCAGCGCGATCCTCATCAACACCGCGCGCGGCAATCTGGTCGACGAAGCCGCGCTGGCCGATGCGCTCAAGTCAGGGCGCATCGCCGGCGCGGGATTCGACGTGCTGTCAGCAGAACCGCCGCGCGAAGGCAACCCGCTGCTCGACCTCGACCTGCCCAACTTCATCCTCACCCCGCACATTTCATGGTCCAGCCGCGAAGCCATGCAGTTTCTCGCCGACCAGCTGATCGACAACATCGAGGCCTTCGTTGCCGGCAGCCCCTGCAACGTCGTGACCTGAGAAGCGGAGAGGATCGGGCAATGAATGCACGCGTCACCATAGCCGGACTGCAGATCGCCCAGCCGCTGGTCGACCTGGTGCGCGACGCAATCGCCCCAGGCACCGGCATTTCCAGCGACACTGCCTGGCAGGGTTTCGCCGACCTCGTGCGCGAGCTGACCCCGCGTAACCGCGCGCTGCTGGCGCGACGCGACGAATTGCAGGCGCGCATCGACGCCTGGCACCTGGAACGCAAAGGCCAGCCGCACGATGCCGCGGCCTACAAGCAATACCTGATCGACATCGGCTACCTGCTCCCCGAAGGCGACGATTTTTCCATCGGCACCGAACACGTCGACGACGAGATCGCCCGCATCGCCGGCCCGCAACTGGTGGTGCCGCTCAGCAACGCGCGCTATGCGCTGAACGCCGCCAATGCGCGTTGGGGCAGCCTGTTCGACGCGCTCTACGGCACCGATGTCATTTCCGACGAAGATGGCGCCGGCAAGCAAGGGGCTTTCAACCCGCTGCGCGGCGCCAAGGTTATTGCCTTTGCCAAGGCTTTCCTTGACGAGGCCGCGCCGCTGGTCGAAGGCAGCTACCTCGATGCCATTGTCTATTCGGTGAAATCGGGGCAACTTGCGGTCACTCTCTCCAGCGGCATGCGCACCGGCCTACGCGACCCCGCCCAGTTCCGGGGCTATCAGGAAAAACCCGGCGGCATCAGTTCGCTGCTCCTGCTGCACCATGGGCTGCACATCGAAATCCATTTCAACACCGACCACCCCATCCACGAACTGCACGCCACCGGCATTCGCGACATCTACCTGGAAGCGGCGATCACCACCATCATGGATTGCGAAGACTCGGTCGCCGCAGTGGATGCCGGCGACAAGGTCAAGCTCTATCGCAACTGGCTCGGCTTGATGCAAGGCACGCTCGCCAGCAGTTTCGACAAAGGCGGCAAGCCCCAGACCCGCAGCCTCAACCCGGACCGGCGCTACCTCGCACCCGATGGCCGCTATTTCGACATCCCCGGCCGCAGCCTGATGCTGGTGCGCACCGTCGGCCACCTGATGACCACCGACGCGGTGCTGGACGAACACGGCAACGAGGTATTCGAAGGCCTGCTCGATGGATTCATCACCAGCTACTGCGCGCTACACGATATTAAAAACACCAGCTCCCTCCGCAACAGCCGCGCCGGCAGCATCTACATCGTCAAGCCCAAGCAGCACGGCCCCGACGAAGTGGCGTTCACGGTGGACCTGTTCGCCCGCATCGAGGACGTACTGGAACTGCCGAAGAACACGCTCAAGATCGGCATCATGGACGAGGAACGGCGTACCACGCTCAACCTCAAGGCCTGCATCCGCGCCGCGCGCGAGCGACTGATTTTCATCAACACCGGTTTCCTCGACCGCACCGGCGACGAGATCCACACCTCGATGGAAGCCGGACCGGTGCTGCGCAAGGGCGAGATGAAAACCGCCATCTGGTTGAAGGCCTACGAAGACTGGAATGTGGACGTGGGGCTGGCCTGCGGCTTGTCGGGACGGGCGCAGATCGGCAAGGGCATGTGGACCATGCCGGACCTGATGAACGCGATGATGGCAAGCAAGCAGGCCCACCCCGAGGCCGGCGCCAACTGCGCCTGGGTGCCCTCGCCCACCGCCGCCACGCTGCATGCGATTCACTACCACCGCGTCGACGTCTTCGCCCGCCAGCAGGCCTTGCGCACACGCACGCGCGCCTCGCTCGACGACCTGCTGACCCTGCCCGTCGTTGCCGTCCCCCAATGGACGCCGGAAGCCATCCAGAACGAACTCGACAACAACATCCAGGGCCTGCTCGGCTATGTGGTGCGCTGGGTCGACCAGGGCATGGGCGCATCCAAGGTGCCGGACATCCAGCACATCGGCCTGATGGAAGACCGCGCCACCCTGCGCATCGCCAGCCAGCACATCGCCAACTGGCTGCATCATGGCGTGGTCAACGAAACCCAGGTGATGGAAAGCTTGAAGCGCATGGCCCGGCTGGTGGACCAGCAGAACGCCGGCGACCCCAACTACATCAACCTGGCGCCGCACTACATCAGCCTCGCCTTCCAGGCCGCGCAAGACATGATCTTCCACGGCCGGCGCGTGCCCAACGGCTACACCGAGCCGACCCTGCACCGGCGGCGCCGGGAGTTCAAGGCTGCCTTGCGTGGGGAGTGAACAAGCGGTTGGCCGAGCCTGGATTGCTTTTCCAGCTAGCGCTGATGTTGTCGTCTGTTGGTTGCTGGCGACCCCTAGCATACGGATAGCTGGAGTGCGATGACCGTCCGCTTGTCGGTCGATGACTGTTAGTCAGGATGCTTAAGTGCATAGACCATGCGAGCCAGGCAACCGACAGGAGCGAATTGATGTGCATGTCAATTCACACACCCCGTTTAATTTAGGCCTATGCAAAGACAGCAGAAAGCGTCGAAATTTCTTACATATTGCACAAGACATTAAGCAACGGTTAGCACCATTCATCCATAACACATTGATTTTTAATCAATACCATCAAGTGGCGCATTCCTTGCTGTTATTTGCAATAAAGCCAATATGTCAGACCAGTAAGCCGATAGTCACCTCGGCTCGCTTCGCACAAACCTGTAAGGAGAACCGGTATGAGCCCTTTAAAAATATTTATGCGCGGTTGGTCTTATAACCTCAAACGCAGTACACGCAACAACTTTCGACTCCTGCTGTTAAAAGCGGAGAGCCTCATCCGGCAGAGGGTACCCAGCTTTGACCGCCGCAGGAAAGCGTAATCACAGTAGCACCCACATGGATCCTGCTTCGGCGCTTTGTCTGTTTATGCGCAACCAGCAGCATCGGCGCGATGCCCTGCCGCAGAGGGCATCAGAAAGTTATTGTTCAGTGAGCGTTTCTGAGCTATTGCCGGAAACGAATCCATATACGAAAGTAATCGGCTAAATCCCTAGCGGTAGCTTAGGTGGACTCTACAGAAGTACGTGCTGATACCACGGTCGACCGCTTACTGACCTACATCGGCCGCCCAATTACCAATCCCCCCTCCACCAGTGACAGCTTATGGCTGCAGATTCAACCGCTGGATGTAGCGGACCGATGAAATCAGTTGTGGGTCAGTTGGTCGGCCATCTCTGCCGTTCAGATAATCGACGATTCTGTCGAAAATCATCACACTTTTGCCAACTCGGGCAGGTTCCAATTTTGACAAGCATGATGAATTAATTGTCATTGTTCTTGCAGGCGTGGTTATTGCTTTGTGGTTGTTGCTTTCACGCGTTACGCCCAGGGGCGGGTGAATGATTGTGAGGAAGTGTGGTCTCCCGCGCACGCCTCCATACTCTTAATCTTGCGGGTTTATGGAAAGGAAGTGATATGGCGAAAAGTCTGTACCGTCAGCGCGATGAACGGCGCCTCGAAGATAAATTGATTGTCATCGATAGGCGCAACGGAAAAGCTTGGTTATATGGCCAGACAATTCTTCTCGTTAGTCTGCTTATCACTATGTTATGGCTCCTCATCGCCTGACCGGGGTTTCGTCTTGATATCCTCTAACCCACAATATCCCAGCACTTTTTACGCCTTCGCCGGCATAAAAACGGCGTGGATTATTCCACGCCGTTTTTCGCTTGATTACTTGCATCAGCCAGCCTCCGTAAATTGATCAGGCGCGATACACCGGATCAAACCTCAGGGACACGATCCCTCAGCGGTGTCGGATTGCCTCTTGCCGTGCGAGCGATTTAGTCCGTTGGCCGATTCGCGACGTACATTCCGCAACCAAAAAGTCGCTCAACCTTCCCCCGCCTCTTCATCCAGTTTGCGCAGATGCGCCAGCTTCTCGGCGATCTTGCCTTCCAATCCGCGCGGGGTGGGCTGGTAAAAGTTTTGTTTCTGGATGTCATCGGGGAAGTAGCGTTCGCCGGCAGCGTAGGCTTCGGGTTCGTCATGGGCGTAGCGGTAGGCGCGGCCGTAGCCGAGTTCCTTCATCAGCTTGGTGGGGGCGTTGCGCAGGTGGATGGGAACGTCGTTTGAAGGGTTGGTCTGGACGAAGGCGCGCGCGGCGTTGTAGGCCATGTAGGCGGCGTTGCTCTTGGGTGCGCACGCCAGATATAAACAAGCCTCGGCCAGCGCCAGTTCGCCTTCGGGGCTGCCGAGGCGTTCGTAGGTTGCGACGGCGTCGAGCGTGATGCCCAGCGCGCGCGGATCGGCCAGGCCGATGTCCTCGCTGGCCATACGGATGAGCCGGCGGCCGAGGTAGCGCGGGTCGGCGCCGCCATCGAGCATGCGCACCAGCCAATACAGCGAGGCATCGGGATCGCTGCCGCGCACGCTTTTGTGCAGCGCGGAAATCTGATCGTAGAAGGCTTCGCCGCCCTTATCGAAGCGGCGCAGCGATTGCGCCAGCGCATTTTCGACAAAGCTGGTGTCGATTGTTTCAACCTGCGCCGTGCGGGCGGCGGTGTCGAGTTGTTCCAGCAGGTTGAGCAACTTGCGGGCGTCGCCATCGGCGTAGGCGGCCAGCATGGGGCCGACGCCTTCCATCAGGTTTAACTGTGGCAGCTCCTGCAGAGCGCGCTCCATCAATTGACCGAGTTCGTCGGGCGTCAGTGATTTCAGCACATAGACCTGGGCGCGCGACAGTAGCGCGCCGACGACTTCGAACGAAGGATTTTCAGTGGTGGCGCCGATGAAGGTGAAAAGGCCGGATTCAACGTGCGGCAAAAACGCATCCTGCTGCGACTTGTTGAAGCGATGCACTTCATCGACGAACAGAATGGTGGTGCGGGCCATCGACTTGTTCATGCGCGCGCGCTCGACCGCTTCGCGGATGTCCTTGACCCCGGACAGCACCGCGGAGATGGCAATGAAGTCGGCACCGAACGCCTCGGCTGTCAGCCGCGCCAGCGTGGTCTTGCCCACGCCAGGCGGCCCCCACAGAATCATCGAATGCAGCTTGCCGGAATCGAACGCCAGCCGCAGCGGCTTGCCCGGCCCCAGCAAATGCGTTTGCCCGACGACGTCGGACAGCGTGTGCGGGCGTAGGCGCTCGGCCAGCGGCGCGTGCGCATCTAGCGCGGGCGCGGGTGCGGCGGTCTGAAACAGGTCGTCAGTCACCAATGATGTCGATACCCTTGGGCGGCGTGAATTTAAAGCGCGACGCCGGAATGCTTGGGTTGCGGACAAAGTGTGTCAACTTGAGTGTGGTGCGCTGGCCAAAGAAATCGTACAACTCCATTTGCGCCAGGTCATCGCCCTTGAAACCCATGCGGATACGCTCGAAGGTGGTGTCGCGATTTTTGGGGGTGGCTTCCAGCCATTCGAGGCCGTCGCTGGCGGCGGCGTCCTTCAGATTGAAGTATTTTTCGATGGAGTTGTCGCCCGCCAGCAAAGCTGCCGGGGTGCCAGCGATGACCTCGCCCAGCGGCTTGACGGTGACCTGATCGAGGTCGATGTCGTGCAGCCACAGCTTGACGCCATCGCCCACGATGATCTGTTCATACGGCTTGGCATAATCCCAGCGAAATTTTCCGGGGCGGGAAAAAGCCATTTTTCCGCTGGCCTGTTGGGAAACCCGTCCCGATTTATCGACGACGGTTTGGCTGAAATCGGCTTCGGCGGTTTTAGCACCGGCAATAAAGGCCTTCAAGCGATCGACACCACCGGCGTGAGCCATTAGCGGCAGCGCCAGTGAACAAGCCACAATGAACTGTTTGAACTGTTTCAAGAATACTTCTCCAAAAAAGGGAACTGCTTGTCAGGCAACCAAAACTGTGCGAGGTTCCCGCCCCCCATTAAAACCGCCATGAACTATAGCGTCCGCGCGGCAAACGGTGAAGCGTGTTGATTTGAGCGCCACGCCTGAATCAGAAAAACGGCCCATAAAAAAACAGGCCGTGGGTACGGCCTGTTTAAATAATCCAGTCTCAGCACCGCCCAGTCACGGCGACGCCAAGCCGGTGACTCAGCTCACCATCGGCAAAATCGGCACGATCAGCAGTGCCACGATGTTGATGATCTTGATCAGCGGGTTGACTGCCGGGCCGGCGGTATCCTTGTAGGGATCGCCCACGGTGTCGCCGGTGACGGCAGCCTTGTGCGCTTCCGAGCCCTTGCCGCCGAAGTTGCCTTCTTCGATGTATTTTTTGGCGTTATCCCATGCACCGCCGCCGGTGGTCATGGAGATGGCGACAAAGATGCCGGTCACGATGGTGCCGACCAGTACGCCGCCCAATGCGACTGGACCCAGCGTAAGGCCGACGATCACAGGTACGGCAACCGGCAGCAGCGACGGTACGATCATTTCCTTGATCGCGGACTTGGTCAGCATGTCGACGCAGGTGCCGTATTCCGGCTTGGCGGTGCCTTCCATG
>JASJPF010000106.1:8317-29488 GCA_031426835.1 Thiobacillus sp. | reverse complement strand
GCAAGTCCAATCCGTGGGAAGATTTCTCGATGAACCACAAGAAGGGCGACAAGGTTGAAGGCGCGATCAAGTCGATCACCGACTTCGGCGTGTTCATCGGTCTGCCGGGTGGTATCGATGGTCTGGTTCACCTGTCCGACCTGTCGTGGAGCCTGCCGGGCGAAGAGGCCGTACGCAACTTCCGCAAGGGTCAGGATGTGGAAGCCGTGGTACTGGGCATTGATCTTGAGCGCGAGCGTATTTCGCTTGGCATCAAGCAGCTTGAAGGCGATCCGCTGACCAGCTATGCAACCGGCCATGAGAAGGGCAGCATCGTCAAGGGCACCATCAAAACCGTTGAAGCCAAGGGTGCCACCGTGCAACTCGACAGCGACATGGAAGGTTATCTGCGCGCATCAGAAGTTTCGCGTGACCGTGTCGAAGACATGCGCACCCACTACAAGGACGGCGACGAAATCGAAGCCATGATCATCAACGTTGACCGCAAAAATCGCGTCATCAACCTGTCGATCAAGGCCAAGGACATGACTGAGCAGGATTCGGCGATGAAGAAAATCGCAGCCGATACCTCTGCGGCTGCCAGCGGTTCGACCAATCTCGGCGCGTTGTTGAAGGCCAAACTCGACAACAAGAACGCCGAGTAATCATGACCAAGTCGGAGCTGATTGCCCAACTGGCTGCGCGACACTCGCAATTTTCGGTTGCGGATATTGAAATGGCGGTGAAAACGATCCTCGACGCGCTGGCAAAAAACTTGTCGCGCGGCGAGCGTATCGAAATTCGCGGCTTTGGCAGTTTTAGCCTGAGCTTTCGCCCAGCCCGCCTTGGGCGCAATCCGAAATCCGGTGAGCGCGTACAGGTGCCGGCGAAATATGTGCCGCACTTCAAGGCCGGCAAGGAATTGCGCGACCGGGTGGATTTTCCGCTCTGAGCGTGGTTGTTGACGCTTTAGCGTCTTTACAACCACGGCCTGCCCCTTGCGGGTGGAGATAGACGTATAGGTAGGTGAAAACGGCGCGTATAGCGCCGTTTTCTTTTTCTGCTGCACTTTTTGAAGTCAGCCAGCAAAGGTAGAATGGCCGCACATTACATGCGAGTATTCATGAAAACTTTCTCACGTTATCTGGGGCTGCTGTTCAAACTGCTGGTATTCCTGCTGGTGTTGGGTTTTGCACTGAAAAATAGCCACACCACCATTTTTTATTCCTATCTGGACTACGTGTGGCAGGCGCCCCTGATTGTCATGATGGGATTGGCTTTTGTGCTGGGTGCGCTGACGGGCGTGCTGGCGTTGTTGCCCACATTGTTCCGCCTCAGGCGTGATAATGCGCGCAAGTCCCCGGAAGTCGTGACTGACACGATGACGCAAACTGATATAACCATCCTGTAAAGCACATGGAATTCGAGATTTGGTGGTTGCTGGCTTTCCCTCTGTTCTTTGTGCTGGGCTGGCTGGCTGCGCGGGTCGATATTCGACAAGTGGTGACCGAATCACGCGCACTCCCCAATTCTTATTTTCGTGGCCTGAATTTTCTGCTCAACGAGCAGCCAGACAAGGCGATTGAAGCTTTTCTCGAAGTCGTCAAACTCGAACCCGAAACCATAGACCTGCACTTTGCGCTGGGCGGTTTGTTTCGCCGTCGAGGTGAACTCGATCGCGCCATTCGCATGCATGAAAGTCTGCTCGAACGCGAAGGACTGGTTGAAGACCAGCGGCTCCGCGCAATGAGCGAACTGGGGCAGGACTATTTGAAGGCAGGCTTGCTTGATCGTGCGGAAGCGGTGTTTTCAAAACTGCTTGAAACCCCACAGCATGGGCAGGCACGCACCTATTTGCTGGAAATATTCGTGCAGGAAAAAGACTGGCAGAAAGCCATCGACGCGGCGCATCTTTTGGAGAAAGACACCAGCAAACCGCTGAATGCAGATATTGCCCATTTTTATTGTGAACTGGCGTTGCTGGAAGCAGCCCGGGGCAATCCCGATGTGGCGGCGTCGCATTTGCAGCAAGCGTTATCAAGTAACCGCCAGTCAGTCCGGGCCAATCTGATGGCCGGCGATCTTGACGCAGCTGCAGGGAGGCACGAGGCGGCGATTGCTGACTGGCGCCTGGTTGAAACCCAGAGTGCCGTTCACATGGCGCTGGTGGTTGATCGCGTGCTGGGCAGTTATCGTCAGTTGGGGCGGCTGAATGAAGGCGTGCAATGGTTGCGTGCGTTGTACGCCCGGCAGCCATCGCATGATGTTTTTGGCGCGCTGTATCTTGCTGTGTCCGAATCCGATGGCGCAGCGGCGGCTCGCCAACTCGCGCGCGAGGAATTGCGTCGCAATCCCAGCCTGAGAACACTGGACCGGTTACTGGAGGCCGAGCTTGTCAACGCGGAACCGGATGCGCGCGAATTGCTGCAGATCGAGAAAAGTCTGGTGGCCTCTCACAGCCAACGCATGATGCGCTATCAGTGCGGCAGTTGCGGCTTCAAGGCCAAGCAGTTTTTCTGGCGCTGTCCGGCATGTGGACGCTGGGATAGTTTTGATCCCGAGCGCAGTGAAGGCGAGGGTTGATTCGAATGGTCATTATCAAGATGCAAAGGTCGTGGTGAACTCATCAAAAATTATTGTCGCACTGGATTTTTCTGATGCGGCATCGGCGTTGACGCTGGTGGAACGGCTCGACCCCGCGTTGTGTCGTTTGAAAGTGGGCAAGGAGCTGTTCACCGTGGCCGGACCGGAGTTGGTGCGAACGCTGGTGGCGCGCGGATTTGATGTTTTCCTGGATCTTAAATTTCACGATATTCCCAACACCGTAGCGGCAGCATGCCGTGCGGCGGCGGGGCTGGGGGTGTGGATGATGAACGTCCATGCCTCGGGTGGGCGCCGCATGATGACGGCGGCACAGGAAGCGCTGGGTGCATTGCCGCACCCCCCGCTGCTGATTGCCGTGACCGTGTTAACCAGCATGAATGCCGAGGATTTGAGCGAAGTCGGCGTGGTCGATATGCCATCCGACCAGGTGTTGCGGCTGGCGCGATTGTCACAGCAGTGCAAGCTCGATGGCGTCGTCTGCTCAGCACAGGAGGCTTCCATGCTGCGTGCTGAACTGGGTGCTGATTTTCTTTTGGTGACGCCGGGTATCCGCCCGACAGGTGCCGAGGTGGGTGATCAGCGGCGTGTGATGACGCCGGTGGAAGCCTTGCGTGCAGGCGCGACCGACCTGGTGATTGGACGCCCGATTACCGGTGCGGCCGATCCACTTGCCGCACTTAAGCATATTCAATCCGACATTTTGAACGCATAGGGAGCTTATTTTGAAAATCACCGTAATCGGTACAGGTTATGTGGGACTGGTAACGGGGACCTGCCTTGCAGAAGTGGGCAACGAGGTGCTGTGCCTCGATCTCGACCTGAAAAAAATTGAGACCCTGAAGGCTGGCGGTATTCCGATCTATGAGCCAGGGCTGGAAGACATGGTGAAGCGCAACGTCGAGGCGGGGCGACTGTCCTTCACGACCGATGTTGAGGCCTCCGTGGCGTTTGGCGAGATCCAGTTCATCGCGGTAGGTACCCCGCCAGACGAGGACGGTTCGGCGGACCTGCAGTATGTCGTTGCAGCGGCACGCAACATTGGCCGCCACATGAACGGTTACAAGCTGGTGGTTGATAAGTCGACCGTTCCTGTGGGCACCGCCGACAAGGTGAAAGCCGCGTTGCAGGAAGAACTTGCCAAGCGCGGTGTCACACTTGAGTTCAATGTCGCCTCCAACCCTGAGTTTTTGAAGGAAGGGGCGGCAGTCGAGGACTTCATGAAGCCGGACCGCATCGTGATTGGCACCGACAGCGAGCAGGCCACGGCCATTCTGCGCCAGTTGTATGCGCCGTTTCAGCGTAATCGCGACCGCCTGACCGTGATGGATGTGCGCAGCGCCGAACTCACCAAATATGCAGCCAATGCCATGCTGGCGACGCGTATTTCCTTCATGAACGAACTGGCCGTACTGGCTGAAAAACTCGGCGCGGATATCGAACAGGTGCGTCACGGTATTGGCTCCGATCCCCGCATTGGCTATCAGTTTTTGTACGCCGGCTGCGGCTATGGCGGGTCGTGTTTTCCGAAGGACGTGCAGGCATTGCGCCGTACCGGTCAGGAAAACGGTGTTCAGTTACGTGTGCTCGATGCGGTGGAAGAGGCCAACGAAGCGCAGAAGCAGATTCTGGTCGATAAATTGACTGCAAAACTGGGACGCGACCTCAAGGGCAAGCGTTTCGCCATGTGGGGCCTGGCGTTCAAGCCCAATACCGACGACATGCGTGCAGCACCCAGCCGCAGCATGCTTGAAGCCTTGTGGACGATGGGCGCCAGTGTGTCTGCGTATGACCCGGCAGCGATGGAAGAAACCCATCGCATTTACGGTGAGCGCTCTGATCTGATTTTGGCAGACAGCCCGATGGATGCTTTGAACGGTGCAGATGCCCTGTTGATTGTGACCGAGTGGAAAGTATTCCGCAGCCCCAATTTCGACACCATGAAAGCGCTGTTGAAAACACCACTGGTTTTCGATGGGCGCAATTTGTATGAACCGCAAGCGATGCGGGACATGGGCTTTGAGTATTTACCGATTGGCCGACTGTGATGACTTTAATGAAGCGCAGTGGGTCAGCTTGGAAGCCGGCATGACATCCGGGATGAATGGGTTATTACAGGCATGAGTCACTATAAAACGATCGAAGATTGCGTCGGCAACACACCCTTGGTCCGTTTGAAGCGGATGCCCGGCACGACGACGAATACCGTTTTGGTCAAGCTGGAGGGCAACAACCCGGCAGGTTCGGTCAAAGACCGACCGGCATTGGCGATGATCGACGCGGCGCAGGATCGGGGCGATATCAAGCCCGGCGACACCCTGATCGAGGCCACCAGTGGTAACACAGGGATCGCGCTCGCCATGGCCGCTGCCATGCGGGGTTACAAATTGATACTCATCATGCCTGAGCACCTATCGATTGAGCGGCGGCAGACCATGCGGGCATTCGGTGCCGAGTTGCAATTGGTCACTAAAGAAATGGGCATGGAAGGTGCGCGCGACCTGGCGATTTCGATGGAGAAGCAAGGCATTGGCAAAATCCTCGATCAGTTCTCGAATCCGGATAATCCTGCGTCGCACTATCGCACTACCGGTCCTGAAATCTGGCGCGATACGCAGGGTGAAATTACCCATTTTGTTTCCAGCATGGGGACAACCGGCACCATCATGGGGTGTTCGCGATATCTGAAAGAACAGAACCCGGCGATTCAGATTGTCGGGGTGCAGCCCACTGAAGGGGCACAAATTCCCGGAATTCGTAAATGGCCGGAAGAATATGTGCCGAAAATATGCGACCCCAGCCGCGTTGACCGCATGATCTACGTCAGCCAGCAAGACGCCGAGGAAACCACCCGACGCCTGGCACGCGAAGAAGGCATTTTTGCGGGCATTTCGTCGGGAGGTGCATTGTGGGCAGCCTTGCAGTTGTCGAAAGAAGTTGAAAATGCCGTCATCGTTTCCATCGTCTGCGACCGCGGTGACCGCTATCTGTCTACCGGCGTTTTCCCCGCCTGATCACGCAACGCTGACTACGTAGTGGCCAAAACCAAAACCATTTATACCTGCACTGAATGCGGCGGTTCGCTGCCCAAGTGGCAGGGCCAGTGCCCGCATTGCAACGCCTGGAATACGCTGGTCGAAACGATAGCCGAGTCGGCAAAGCCGCGCTACCAGTCACTGGCGGCAAACAGCGCGGTGCAATATTTGCACGACGTTGAAGCATCCGAAGAAAGCCGTATTCCAACTGAAATTGGCGAACTCGACCGCGTGCTGGGAGGCGGGCTGGTGCCGGGCGGTGTCGTGCTCATCGGCGGCGATCCTGGCATCGGCAAGTCGACCTTATTGCTGCAGGCGCTGGCAGGTCTTTCAGCGCAACGCAAAACGCTTTATGTCAGCGGCGAGGAATCGGCGCGCCAGGTGGCGATGCGTGCACGACGGCTGGACCTGCCTGATGCCAACATGCCTGTTCTCCCGGAAATCCGCCTTGAAGCGATTCTGGCGCAGCTGGCTGAACTCAAGCCCGAAGTCGCAGTCATTGATTCGATTCAGACCGTCTACTCCGAGGCCTTGACGTCGGCTCCGGGGTCCGTCGCGCAAGTGCGCGAATGCGCGGCGCAGTTGACTCGTTACGCCAAACAAACCGGCACCGTCATCATCCTGGTGGGGCATGTGACCAAAGAGGGTGCGATCGCAGGTCCTCGCGTGCTGGAACACATTGTTGACACCGTGCTGTATTTCGAGGGCGATACAGGTTCGTCGTTCAGGCTGGTCCGCGCATTTAAAAACCGTTTCGGCGCAGTCAACGAAATTGGCGTGTTCGCGATGACCGAGAAAGGGCTCAAGGGCGTGTCCAATCCGTCTGCGATTTTTCTCTCACGTCATAGCGAGCCGGTACCCGGCTCATGCGTGCTGGTAACGCAGGAAGGCACACGACCCTTGCTGGTTGAAATCCAGGCACTGGTTGACTCCAGCCATGCGCCGAGCCCACGTCGTTTATCGGTTGGTCTGGAACAGAATCGACTCGCCATGCTGCTGGCCGTACTGCATCGTCACGCCGGTATTGCCTGCTTCGATCAGGACGTGTTCGTCAACGCGGTAGGTGGTGTCAAGATTACCGAACCCGCTGCCGACCTGGCCGTACTCGCCGCCATCGTTTCTTCGTTACGCAGCCAGCCGCTGCCCGACAAGCTGGTGATGTTCGGCGAAGTGGGACTGGCGGGAGAAATCCGTCCGGTGCAGCGGGGTCAGGAACGACTCAAGGAAGCCGCCAAGCTGGGTTTCACCCAGGCTATCGTCCCTGCTGCCAACCAACCCAAGCACAAGATTGCAGGGATGGAGATTCATGCCGTGCAGCGGCTGGACGAGGCAATTCAACGCTTCAGAGAATAGCCATTACTGCCGTGATAGGATTCTTCCGATTGAAATTTCTTACACATCATCATGTATCTAGGCATTGATCTTGGGACGACTAATAGCCTTGCCGCACTATTCCGTGACGGCAAGATCGAGATCATTCCCAACGCATTAGGTCACCTGCTCACGCCATCCGTGGTGAGCGTTCAGGATGACGGAACAGTTTTGACCGGTCTGGCTGCCCGCGAATCCATGAGCACCCGCCCCCATGCTACCGCTACTGCATTCAAACGCTGGATGGGAACCGATAGGGTGGTCAAGTTGGGGGGGAAATCTTTCCGTGCCGAGGAGTTGTCCGCGTTTGTGTTGAAATCGCTCAAACAGGATGTCGAAGTTTATTTGGGGCACCCGGTCGATTCGGCGGTTATTACCGTTCCAGCTTATTTCAACAATGCTCAGCGACGAGCGACACAACATGCTGCAGAGTTGGCGGGCTTAAAGGTTGAGCGCCTCCTTAACGAGCCAACTGCTGCAGGTATGGCGTATGGCTTACAGGAGCGGACTGAGCACAATGTATTCCTCGTGTTTGATTTGGGTGGTGGAACATTTGATGTGTCCATCCTGGAATACTTTGACGGTGTGATGCAGGTGCGGGCGAGCGCGGGCGATACACGTCTGGGTGGCGAGGATTTTGTGGCTGTGCTTGAAACGCTGTTTCTTCAGGCATGCACGGATTTGTCACAAACAGAACGAGAGCAGCTGCTGGCATCGCATGCTTTGTGGCGGCCTGCCGAGCAGGCCAAGCGGGATTTGAGCGATGAAGAGCAAGTCACCATGCGTTTTTTATATGGTGAGCGTCAACTTGAGCATACCGTCACCCGACAGTCATTCGAAGCGGCAAGTCAGGGTTTACTGGAAAAATTGAGGCGCCCGATCCAGTGCGCGTTGCAGGATGCGAGATTAGCCCCGGGTGAACTGAGCGAAGTTATCCTTGTGGGGGGCGCGACGCGGATGCCAATGATTCGGCAAACCGTTGCCCGGCTGTTTCAGCGTTTGCCTTTGCGAACAATTAACCCGGATGAAACCATCGTACATGGTGCCGCCTTGCAGGCGGCGCTGGTTGCACGCCATGCCGCGCTAGAAGACGTGGTTCTAACAGATGTCATGCCGTATTCTCTGGGCGTTGTGATTTCGACGGATTTGAATGGCCGTGTGTTGGGTGACCAGTTTTCTCCCATTATTGAGCGCAATACGCCAGTGCCTGTTTCGCGTGTGTCTGATTACTGCACGCGAGCTGACAATCAGACCCGAATATTGCTGGATATCCGTCAGGGCGAGTCGCCAGTGGGTAGCGAAAATCTGAAATTGGGCGAGTTGGAAATTGAAGTGCCATCGCTTCCGGCAGGACAGGCTGAAGTCAATGTACGTATGAGTTATGACGTGAGTGGCGTGCTGGTGGTGGATGTGGAAAACGCACTGGGCAAAAAAGTCAGTTCTGTTGTTCGTCAAGCGGGTAATGCCATGAGCGAACAGGACATTGAAGCTGCACTTAGAAGGCTTGAAAAAATAAAAATTCACCCGCGTCATCACCAGGAAAATCTTTACTTGCTGGAGCGGGCCAAGCGCTTGTACGAAGATGCTCTGGGTGATCAACGGTTATATATCCAGCAGCATATCAATGCCTTTTCCCTTGCACTTGAAAGCCAGGAGGAGCGCAACATAGCGGTTGCACGCCAAGTTATTCGTGATGGGCTTGAAGGTATCGACACTGGTTTTGTACTGTGAATTTGTCATGAACGATAATTGGGCGCTGCTTAATCTGGATCCAACTGGCGATGCATTGGTCATCAAGCGTGCCTATGCCAAACAACTCAAGCAAAACCGTCCAGATGATGCCCCGGAGGCATATCAAGCGCTTCGCCATGCTTATGAATGGGCAATGCGCGAGGCAGAGTGGATACAACACTCGGATGCGAGGATTGGTCAGAATTTTGGTTCAGAAGAAGCAGAAGAGTCGTGGCGATCACCTCTAGAGAACGCGTCGAGCATTTTGTTGGAGTGTGACGGGCGTGATGATGGCGGTGGCGACGAGGTTATTGAGACCGACCATGCATCTGAGCTGTTGGAACGTTGGACGCAGCGCTTACTCGATCAGGACTTCAACAGCCTGGAAAATAATTGGTCAGAGCTACGGAAAGAGCTTGATCAACTACCGCTGAGTGAACAAGCGGCCGGCTCCGAAATTTTCGCAGATTTTGTCTTGCATAATGAAGCGATAGTGTCTGCTTGGTTGCCGCTTTTGGGGCAGTATTTCCAGTGGGGCCGGGATTATCGAGAGATCGAGCAGTTAGGCGTGGCAAGGCTGACTCAGCTTAGAGAGCGGTTGGCACAAGCGGACCCTACTGTATTGCGTGACGCACAATTGATCGAAAGAAAGCTAGAACTTCTCAGGCTGGATTGGGTGGTGAAGGAAAAGGGAATATTGCAAGGCCAACTTTATGCGTTCCTATCCCGCTCACGGATCAGGCAACAGTTGACTGAGACGTACGATAACGAACATAGAGCATTGGATATGTCATTTGTGCGCTGGCAAGGTATGAGCGCGTTAGCGTCACGCGCGCTGCTTTTCCAGCTTCTCCTTGTACTGGCCTGCGTGATTCCTGTAGCGTATTTGTTGATCAAGCCCGAACAGGGTTTGCTCAATTGGGTTGGATGGCCCTTGTTTTTCAGTGGCGCCTATTGGTTCGCAGCATGGGGTCTCGGTAGAAGTCTCCCTGCAGCAGGAGATGAAATGAGCCGAGTCTTGTCGGAACTGAATTGGTTGCACACTGACATGAGTAGGCATGTGGCTGCCATAGCATTATCACTCGTCGTTGCATTGATGGTGCGGGATGACGTTGCACTTACCTTTCTTCAATCAGTTTTTCCGGACAAGGCACTGGTTGGTGTCGCCGTACTCGTTTGCATCGCAGCATTGTTGATTCAACCAGGAAGTCGGGACGAAAGACAGATAGTCTTTCCCATGCTTGGAGCGTTTAGCTTTGCGCTAACCAGCCTCACCAACACTGAAGGGCTCGACTGGATCGTTGCAATGGGCGCGGCCACTGCCTGGATTGGTTTGGGGGGCTGGGTTTATTCCCAGTACCACGAGCAAGTCATGCGTTATTTTCGCAACCCTTGGGAAACCTTGCGACCCCGTGCCTGGTGGGGTTGGATATTGCTGATAGTGGCGTTTAAGTTTGTTATTCCACTGTTGATATTATTGCTTATCCTGGCTTTGCCCATCACATACCGGGTTATTGCACGTTACTTGAGCGTGGAAGCAGCTTGGCTGGCGATCGCTCTGGCCGTTGCGTTCGCAATGCTTATTGACCCTATCAAAGCAGCATCCTTAAGCTTTCCACTCTTGGTGGCGACTGCTGCTGTTTTTACGTGGTTACATGCGGGCACCAACTGGCTTTCGAACAAACTGTTTACCCGTGTGCCGACATCTTTTTTCGGGGAAAGTCGTTAGGCTTAGTCTTGCTAGGCCATCACTTGCCCGTGCTCACGGGTGTCGTGGAACGCGACCTTGGGCCAGCGTTCCTGCGCCAGCATCAGATTCACACGTGTGTCAGCCAGATAGACCAGGTTGCCGTCGACATCCTTGGCCAACTTGAGCGAGTTGGACTTGGTGAATTCGGCGAGGTGTTGAGCATCGGGACAGGTGACCCAGCGTGCTGTGTAGATGCCAGCGTTCTCGAAACTGGCGTCAACGCCGTATTCGGTTTTCAGGCGGTGGGCCACGACTTCGAACTGCAACTGCCCCACTGCGCCGATCAGCAACGTGTTGTCGGTGAAGGGTTCGAATACCTGCACCGCGCCTTCTTCACCCAGTTCAAGCAGCCCCTTGTTCAATTGCTTGGCACGCAGCGGATCGCGCAGACGCGGGCGGCTGAATAGTTCAGGGGCGAAGTAGGGGATGCCCTTGAATTGCAGCGCTTCGCCTTCGGTGAGGGTGTCGCCGATGTGCAGCTGGCCGTGGTTGTGGATGCCGATGATGTCGCCCGCCACCGCGTCGTCCATGCGGGTGCGCTCGTTGGCCATGAAAACCACCGCGTTGGCGATTTTCATGTCCTTTCCGGTGCGGCGGTGGCGCACTTTCATATTGGGGCTGTAGCGTCCGGAACACACGCGGAAAAATGCAATGCGGTCGCGGTGCTGCGGGTCCATGTTGGCCTGAATCTTGAACACGAAACCAGTGAACTTGGGCTCGGTGGGGTCGACCACGCGCTCGACCGCCTCGCGCGGCTGCGGCGGCGGCGCCCAGTCGGCCAGTGCATGCAGCACCTCGCGCACGCCGAAGTTGTTGATGCCGGATCCGAAAAACACGGGTGATTGTTTGCCTTGCAAAAACGCATCGAGGTCGAAACTGTCGCCGGCGCCGCGTACCAGTTCAATTTCGGACAGCAGGGTGTCGGCTTCCAGCGGGAAGCGCTCCTTCAAGGCGGCTTCGCCCAGCCCTTGCAGCGACTCGAACTGCTGGTTGGCGTTTTCTTCACCCGCCTTGAAGCGTAGGATTTCGTTATTCAGGAGGTGATATACACCCTGAAAACGCTTGCCCATGCCGATCGGCCAGGTCACCGGCGCGCAGTGAATTTTCAGGACCGATTCAATCTCGTCCAGGAGTTCCAGCGGCTCGCGCACTTCGCGGTCCATCTTGTTGATGAAGGTGATGATGGGCGTATCGCGCAGGCGACAGACTTCCAGCAGCTTGATCGTCTGTTCTTCCACGCCTTTTGCAGCGTCGACCACCATGATCGCAGCGTCCACTGCGGTCAGCACGCGGTAGGTGTCTTCGGAAAAGTCCTTGTGGCCCGGGGTGTCGAGCAGGTTGAACACGCAGTCGCCATGGCTGAACTGCATCACTGAGCTTGCCACCGAAATGCCGCGCTCGCGCTCGACCTCCATCCAGTCGGAGGTGGCGTAGCGGCCGCTTTTGCGCGCCTTGACCGTGCCCGCCATTTGGATCGCGCCGCCGAACAGCAGCAGTTTTTCGGTCAGCGTGGTTTTACCCGCATCGGGGTGCGAGATGATGGCAAAGGTGCGGCGTTTTTTAACGTCGCGAACCAAAGAGGGGTCGCCGGTGAGTGCCGGAGGGGGTGATGTTAATTCCATTGGGACGAGCATGCAGAGATGAAGCAGGCCGTCATTTTAAGCTATTTCCGGCAGCTTGCCGTGCTGCTGACAAGCGCTGCGGCGTTTTCCCAACTGGATTGATCGGGATAAAGGAAAATCCAACACGTTCGGCGTGCCGGTCTGGAGAAGTTACGTGTAAACAGCCTCGATCGTGGTCAGGACCTGCTCGCGCTGAATTTTCCAGCGACTGCCTTCGCGGACCCATTCCAGACGCTTTATCTCCACGTCATGATATTTGCCGCGGTTATACGTTTGTTTGAATTCGGTTGTGGTTTTGTCGGCATCGAGGGGGCTTGTTTTAAACTCGCTGATGATTAGCTTGATTTCGCCCGGCTTGCTGAGGCGCGCTTGAGATTCACTCATCCACTGGTCTATTGAACGCCCTTTTTCCGGCGTAAAGCTTTTGGCGTAGTAAGACTGGTAGCGCGCAAGATCCTTGGCCGACCAGGCGGCCGCCCATCCCAGCAATTGCTGGCTGAGCGATTCGGAGGGCACCGCTAGCGGGGCCGGTTTGGCAGGTGGAGTGGGCAGCGTCGGCGTCACGGCCGACATGCGTGGTGTCTGGCCGATGGTCGGGATGAGCGGCGCCACTGCCGGACACTGGCTATCGGCGTCGACCTCCAGGCGATCCTGCCCCAGTTCTCTGGCGGTGGGCAGACCTTCGCGGCCCACCTGGAGTGAGGTCAACAGATTGCCCAGGCCTGCCTGCGTACGGACGTAGGCAATGGCATGCTCATAGGTGGCATTGGTGTATGCGCGTCGAGCCTGGAAGTATTCGTTTTCGGTATCCAGCAAGTCGAGCAAAGTGCGCTGGCCGATATCGTATTGCTTGCGGTAGGCTTCGCGCGCTTTTTCAATTGAAAGTTGATGCTGATCCAGAAAGCCCAATTGGCGGGTCAGGCTCTGAATGTCATTGTAGGCAATGTTGAGCGTCTGGCGGATGTCGCGGCAGGTTTTGTCGCGCAAATCCTTCGATTGTTTCAGTCGCTCGACGTACTGGCGAGAAAGTGCCTGATCGGAGCCGCCCTTGAACAGGTTGTAGTTCAGGACGAGTTCGATGACCTGTTCATCGCGTCGACCCGTTACGCCATTTTCATTGAAGGCAATGCCATTACTGGCACGCAGGTCAACGCGTGGCAGAAAGTTGGCTTGGCGACTGTGCACTTCGGCCTGCGCGGCACGGACATTCTCAATTGCGGCATTGAACGACGGACTGCCTTGATAAGCCTGTTTCAGGGCTTCTTCAATATTGGCCGGGATGCCTTGCTTCAGCAGACCGGGCGCGATCATTTCGCCCGGTGGAAGCTCACCCACGATGCGCTGGTAGCGTGCGATGACATCATGCAGGTTGCTGGCTTCGGTGAGCATATTCGACTGGGCCAGTGCCAGACGGCCGCCTGCCTGCTCGAAATCGACCCGTCGACCGACGCCGGCCTGGACGCGCTGCTGAATCTGGTTGAAAACCTGATCGTGCTGAGCGAAATTTTCCTGCGCCAGCCTCGAAAGTTCGCGGTAACGCAGCACATCGAGAAAGGCGCGGGACGCTTCGAGTGCAATGTTCTCCGACGTGTCGAGAAATTCGTAATAGCGCACCAGCTTGGAATAACCAAGCCGGGCGACTTCATCGCGGGTGGCAAAGCCGTCGAAAATCATCTGGCTGAGCGACAGCGTTGCACCCCGGCGGGTCAAGTTGGTAGTTGGAAGTGAAGGTGGATTCAAGCGCTCACGGCCAACCCCGGTGCTGAGATCGACGCGAGGCAAATAACCGCCCCGAGCGACATCCTGTTCATGAAGAGAGGATTGAAATGCATGCCAGCGCGCCTGAACCTCAGGGTTGCTCACGATCGCGTTTTTAACCGTGTCCTGTAAGCTGATGGGTGCTTGTGCGGCGGCGGGTGCCGACATGATGCCCATCATGATCAAGAACAGTGCGATATTTCTTCCTGACATTCCTTCAGCCTCCCGGATTGGATCCGATATCTTATGTAGGGTGCTACGACGCATAATTGTACGCAACACCCATACTAGCTCCTGAAAGCAACAGAATTTTACCTTGTGTCATCTTCTCACTTGGAACCGGGACATCGTTTGAGAAACCACGCGCAATCCACCATGAATAGCGCGTCAGAGGGCGGGAGGTCGTCGTCTTCAGGTCGTGCACGAGACATTCTTCAGCGTCTGTCCGGAGCGGTTTGCGGGCGTAATTTACGTGTTGTTTAAGCGCATCCTGTTGAAAACTCAACGCGTCGTCGGAAAAGTGGTCCTCTGGAAAGCCGCCAGCGTGCTGGTCTTTGGCATGGGTTTCGTTTTTGCTGATGTTGAGCTGGATCGTATGTTGCTGCTCGCCAGTCAGCGATATGGCGATTCTGGCGCGGCTTCGGTGATGGCCTGGCGTGATTTGCTGACCAGTTCGAGCGGGCAGAATGAAGTTTCCAAACTGAAACGGGTGAATGACTTTTTCAATCGTCGAATCCGTTTCGGCGAAGACCGGGACATCTGGGGCATGGAAGACTACTGGGCAACCCCGCTTGAAGTCCTGGGCCGATCTGAAGGAGATTGCGAGGATTTTGCGATTTCCAAATACATCACCTTGAAGCTGATGGGCGTTCCTTCCGGGAAAATGCGGCTGACCTACGTCAGGGCGCGCCTCGGCGGACCACAAAGCAGCATCACTCAGGCCCATATGGTCCTGAGCTATTATCCAGCCCCAGAAAGCGAGCCGGTGATTCTGGATAATCTGATATCGGACATTCGACCTGCCTCTCGCCGCCCTGACCTGACCACGGTCTTTGGCTTTAATGCCGAAGGGTTGTGGGTCGGGGGCGCGACGCCGCGTGCCGGTGCTTCCGCACAGCGGCTGTCGAAATGGCAAACCGTGTTACGCAAAATGCGGGAAGATGGAATTGAATGAAACACCACGTGCTCAGGGAAATATCATGACACTCACCAAGCAACTCTGGCTTGCCGTTGCGGCAATCATGACCATCGCTTTTGGGATCAGCTTTCTGGCCAGTGCCTGGTCAGCCAAAAGCTATCTCGAAGATCAGTTGCGATTAAAAAACGCCGACAACGCCAACTCACTGGCGTTGTCGATGTCGCAAATGGACAAGGACCCGGTTCTGTTTGAACTGCTGATTTCTGCCCAGTTCGATATCGGCCACTACAAACAAATCAAGCTGGTGTCGCCGACTGGCAAGGTGATGGTCGAGCGGGTGAGTGAGGCGGTGAATGACAAGGTTCCCGTCTGGTTCGTCAGCCTGATCCCTCTGGTTACCGAACCCGGTGTTGCGCTGGTGCAGGATGGCTGGCGCCAATACGGCACGTTGACGGTCATCAGTGACAATCGTTTTGCTTACCTGGCCTTGTGGCAGGGCAATCTCCGGCTACTGATCTGGTTTTTGCTCGGTGCACTTTTGTGTGGCGTCGTGGGCACCTTTATTTTGCGGGCGATCTTACGTCCGCTGGGCGAGGTGGTCAAACAGGCAGAAGCCATTGGCGCGCGACGATTCATCACCATCGAAGAGCCTCGCACGCGGGAATTCCGCAGCGTGGTGCGCGCCATGAATGCGCTTTCTGGCCAGGTGAGGGGCATGCTCGACGAAGAGTCCGCGCGCCTGGATCGATTGCGCCGCGACGCGCAGCATGATGCGCTGACTGGATTGCTCAATCGTGAGCATTTCCTCAGCAAAATTCAATATGCCCTGGAAGGTGAGAATGCCGCCCCGACTGGCGCACTGTTGATTTTGCGTTTCCCCGACCTGATTACGCTGAACAAGGAGTTAGGGCGAGCAACAACCGACACCCTGTTAAAGCAGGTAGCCAGCGCACTACAGGAGTCCTGCCCGGATGAAGCCTGGCTGATTGGCCGGCTGAATGGCTCTGATTTCGCCGTGCTTGCACCTGACGTGGATTCGGCGGATGAACTGGCTCGCCAGATTTTTGCACGCACCATGTTGTCGATCAATGATCCCAGCTCGCCAACCGAACAGACCTTGCTGTTGGGCGCGGCCGTTTATCGCCATGGCGACTCGGTGTCGCAGATGTTGTCGCGCGCCGACATGGCACTGGGGCGCGCCGAACGCGAAGGCGGAAGCGTTGTTGAAATGGATAATGCCCATGTTGAATGGAAGCCGCCTACGAGTCTTGTTGCCGCTTGGCAAATGCTGATTGAGGCAGCCTTGAACCTGCATCGGGTCCAGTTCGCAACCTACCCGGTGTTGAACGGGCAGGGTGCGCTGATCCATTACGAGGCGCCTGCACGGATGCAGGTTATTCAGAGTTCGCTCTGGATGTCCGCGCAGGAGTTCATGCCCTGGGCCAGCCGGCTAGGACTGACTCAGCGCATCGATGAGGCCGTGTTCGATCATGCATTAGCCTGGCTGGAGTCCAACGAAGGTCCAGTCTGTGTCAACGTTTCAGCGCAGTCTGTGTGTGACCCCATGCTGACAGCGCGCTATTTCAAGGCACTCAAACGCAAGCCAGGTATTGCGCAAAAGCTCTGGATCGATATCCCGGAATTTGTGGCCTACCGTCACGCACGGGAATTCCGTGTTTTCTGTGAAACGCTGAAGCCACTAGGCTGCAAAATCGGCCTGGAACACGTCGGCAACCATATCTGCCGCATGGGTGAGCTCTATGACGTTGGGCTCGATTACCTGAAGATCGACAGCGCCATCATTCGCGATATCGATCAAAACCTGGGCAATCAAACCTTCCTGCGTGGCCTGTGCACCATTGCCCACACCATGGGCATGATGACCATCGCCGAAGGCGTGCTGAATCAGCAGGAAGCGGTGTGTTTGAAAGACTTGGGATTCAAGGGCATGACCGGTCCGGGCATCAAGCTAAGTTGAGTGAGGCGTTGGGCTGCGGCCGTGGCGGCTGCAGCCCGCCTTATATCGTTTCGTTGGACTCGCCAAGCAGATTAAGTGCACCAAGCGTCTGGCGCAGCGAGCGGCGTTCCATCAGCTTTTCCTGCGCCGGCAACGGCAGGTCGGTAAAGCGAATCACGTCACGATCGATCAGCAGATCGATCAGATCTTCCAGCACCCGCACCAGCCGCATGTCGGATTCCTGCAGCGAGCCTTGCTCCAATCCCATCTGGCGCATGAACTCCAGCAACTCGGGCGAATGAGGGGGAATTTCCTCCATCCCCTCGCCAGGCTCCAGGTTGACCGCATGGATGCGGCCCTGTTCGTCACGTTTCACATAAGGCATAACTTGTTCCTGGGTATCGACTGACGATCAGTCCGTAATCAATTTGCCGCGGCTGAACAGGTCCGCAATAATCGCATCCTGGGTGCCGAATGAGCCCACCAGGTTGACGCCTTCGAGCAGGATGACCTGATCGGGGGCAGTCAGGCTGCTGCTCGTTTTGACCGAAAGCGTGGTCGTGTTCGTGCCTGAGTCGTAGGTAAAGTTAAGGTAGCTGGACAGGTTGCCCGAATGTGACTCGCCCACCAGCAAGTCGCGCAAGTCGAGCTTGTCGCTGTCGTTATCGAAGTCGGTAATGGTGTCGATGGCGGGCGAAGCCGTGGTGCCGCGATCAGTGAGTTCCCACTTGAACACATCGGCCCCCAGCCCGCCGGTCAGGGTGTCGGTGCCTGCACCGCCGATCAGGACATCGTTGCCGGCGCCGCCATTAAGAGCGTCAGTGCCGATGCCCCCGTAGAGCCAGTCGTTGCCGTTGCCGCCGTTGAGCGTGTCGTTGCCTGCGCCACCGTAGATCAGGTCGTCGCCGTCGTTTCCATTGATGGTGTCGGTGCCGGCATAGCCGCGAATCAGGTCGTCCCCGCTCGTTCCGTTCAAGGTCTGGCTCGACTGCGTGCTCGTCGTGTATGTGGTGTCCGTCTGGTCGACCGTGATGCTCAACGTTTCGCTGGTGCTTGCGGTGGATCCGTTGGCTGCTTCCGTCGCGATCGCGGTCACCGTGAGATTGAGCGTACCGGTATAGTTTTCCGGTGGCAGCAGGGTGATGCTGGAAAGCTGCGCGGCACTGAAGGTCCAGCTGCCGTCGCCGTTGTTGACGCCGCTGGTGAAGCGTGCGCCAGCCGGCAGGCCAGAAATCCGGACCGTCAGCGTTTCCGATCCGTCAGTGTCGCTAAGCGACGCCGCAAGCGGCGGCAGCACCACAGGGGCGCCATAACGTCCTGTATCGCCCGATACGGAGAACCTCACACTATTCAGCGCAAGCGAAGAATCCTTCAAGGCATCGCGGCCATTCAGTACCAGCCAGTTGAAAGTGTGGGCGCCACTTTGGGTGGCCGTGTAACTGTAGGAGCCGTTCGAGGTGAAATTCGGGAACTTGCTCTCCGACGAATCGACCAGGATGGCTTGACGGTTGCCCAGCGGGTCGGTGACGATGAGCACGACCAGATCGTTGTATCCGTTGGCAACTTCGCTCTGGAGATTTTCGCCATTGCTGAAGGCGTAACTCCAGGTCGCCGTTGTGCCGGCAGTCATGGAATAGTGCGCCTCGGTGACCTTGCCGTCGACGACGTTGACGTCGTCAGAGTCGTTGACATTGGCCCCGGTGGGATCGAAGCGGTTGTCCAGGTAGCCCGCAGGCAGCCCAAGCTCGGCTTCCAGATTGGCCTGGCTCACGCCGTCGC
The DNA here is from genome assembly GCA_031426835.1 of Thiobacillus sp. GTDB lineage: Bacteria > Pseudomonadota > Gammaproteobacteria > Burkholderiales > Thiobacillaceae > Thiobacillus. Next base: position 10,767 of record JASJPF010000106.1, on the reverse strand, counting down.
CTGTATTCAGTGCTGCCTGGGTGACCACGGTATCGGTCCCGCCGGTGGAGATAGCCGTGCTGCCGGGGTTGAGGATGAACTGGCTCGCAATCGGCGTAAGCGTGGGTGCATCGGCCACCGGCGTCACGTTCACGCTTACGCTTGCGGTATCGATGCCACCGTTGCTGTCGCGGATGGTATAGGTGAAGGTATCGGTTCCGCTCCAGTCCGCATTTGGCGTATAGACCAGATCGCCGTTTACGTCGGTCGTTACGGTTCCATTGGCGGCTTGCGTGTAGCCCCAGAGCAGGAGCGAGTCACCGTCGGGATCGCTGTCGTTGCCGAGCACATTGAGCGTCAGGGCCGTGTCTTCGGCGGTGGTGTAGTTGTCGTCGGCGGCGACGGGCGCGGTATTGCTGGGAGCCGTCTGCGAAATGGCCAGGCGTGCCGAACTCGTGTCGCCATCGGCATCGACCATGTTGTAGGTAAATTCATCCGGCCCGGTGTCGCTGAACTGGATGCTGTCGAGGCCCACCAGCAGGATCTTGCTGCTGGCGCTGGTGTCGACGCCATAAAACACCACGTACTGGAAGGGATCGCCCGAGCTGTTTTCGACATTCAGCGTGAAGCCCGGCTTGTTGACCGCGCCGCTGCCGGTTTCCATCAGGTTGCCACTGGCATCGAACGTCGCCCAGTAGAAAGGCACGCCGGAAGCCGTTCCGGAATAGAAATTGGCATTGAGCGCGTACGCTTCATGGCCGAGATTCACCATGATGGCTTCCGGACTGGACGGGTGGCCGTTCAGGTAGGTGGCACTGCCGGAGCCGCCAGCGATGCCGAGGCCGTCCGTGCCATCCGGCAAGGCCGCATCGACAACGGTCAGCACGCCCGTACCGCTGATCGAAAGGATGTTTGTCGCAAGCGGCGCAAAACTCACCGGGTCGATCAAAAATTCATTCTGGCTGGCGACGTTGCGGGCGCCGTTGAAAGCGGTGATGCTGACGTCGGTCCAGTCGGCGAGGCCGTTGCTGCCGCCGGCCGTGGTGTAGAGGGTCGACTCGTAGGTGTAGGAACCGTCCTCGTTCATCAGCAGGATACCCTTGCCGGTGTCGATGGTGATGACGCCATCGGTGGCGGTGTACGTAGTGCCTTCATAGACAACGCTTTGGACCCTGCCGGGCAAATCGGCGCCGAGATCGTTCGCGAGCACGTTGCCAGCGGTGCTCTCGCCGATCATGAGCGTGGCGAAATCATTCACGGCGACCGGGGCGTCGTCCTCGATGTTCACGGTCAGCAGACCGGTCGAGCTCGCTTCGCCGTCGCTGGCGGTGACGAGGATGCCGAGTGACAGGATGTCCTCGACGCCGGCGGTTGCGTGATCGATGGCCTTATGCAGGGTGACGGAATAGGCGCCGGTATTCGTGATGTTGATCGTCATCACCGGGTTGCCACCGGCGCTGGCGGTCAGCGTCGAAGTGCCGCTGCCGCTCCAGGTGACCGGCACGCCGTTCGAAGTCAACGATATCGTGGGGGCCGTGAGCGTGACGGAAACACTCGGGCTGTCGATGTCGGCAATGGCGAACGTTCCGCTCGCAATGACCTTGTTGGTCGTGTCGGCCGGCGATCCAGTCGTATCGGGCACTCCGTTGGGGAGGCCTTCTTCGGAGACGCTGGCCGTCTTGCTGGCGGTGCCGAATGAGGGTGCGTCGTTGACGGCGGTGACGGTGATGGTGACGGTATCGACATCGGTAAGCGTACCGCCCGTGCCGGTGTTGCCGTTGTCGCTGGTGGTCATCGTCAGCGTAGCTGAGCCATTGAAATTGGCGGTCGGCACATAGTTGACCGTCGCGGCCAGGGTGGCGTTGATCTGGGCGACCGTACCGGTCAGCGTCACCGTGCTGGTGCCGCTGTTTGTGATGGTGGCGGTGCCGCCGCTGACGATGAGGGTGCCGTTGGTCATGGCCAGCGTCACCGTCATGCTCGAACTTCCAGCATCGACATCGCTGATGGACAAGCCGGTGATGGCCTTGCTGGTGTCCTCGGCCGTGGTCTGGGCGACGGGTACGGTGTTGACCGGTGCCTCGTTGAGGTTGTTGACGGCGAGGCTGATGGCCTGCGCGGTCGGCGAGTTGACGCCGTCGCTGGCCAGAACGGTGAAGCTGTAGCTCGACTGGGTCTCGTGATCGGGGTTGCCGTTCAGGGTGACGACACCGGTGCTGCTGTTGATGCTGAAAAGCGCGGCGTCGGTGCCGCCGAGGCTGAAGGAGACCCCGGCGCTGATGTCGGCGGAGTCGGTGGCGGTGGCGGTGTAGACCACCTGGCCGGCGCCGCTGTTCTCGTTGAGGGCGGCGGCGGTGTCGCCGGAAGTGATGGTCGGCGCCACCTCATCGAGGTTGTTGACCGACAGGCTGACCGTCTGCGCGGTCGGCGAGTTGACGCCGTCGCTGGCCAGAACGGTGAAGCTGTAGCTC
>JASJPF010000106.1:0-8217 GCA_031426835.1 Thiobacillus sp. | reverse complement strand
GTTGTTGACCGACAGGCTGACCGTCTGCGCGGTCGGCGAGTTGACGCCGTCGCTGTCGACGACCTGCTGCAACAATCCCGCGCGGGATGCGCCGTCTCTAAACAGGAAAGCCTGCGACGAAACTTCTTCAACAACCCGCAGCAGCCGCACGAAATCGTTGCCAGCATTGCTGCCGTCACCGTCGAGACCGGCTGCGGTTGGGTCGAAAAGGTCGTCGATGTTCTCCCCACGTTCCAAAGCCTGGATAACGCGCTCGGCATCGCCCGCGGCGAGTGAGGCTTCGGCCACATCGGGGCGGGAAGTGGGTGATGTTTCAGCAGTGAATTTGAACGTTTCTTTGGGGAGGAGGGTGAGCATGTGCCCATCCAGAAAAGCCAACTGAACCTGCCCACCGGGCATGGTGACGACAGTGTCACCTTCAAGCAATACATCACCGGCCTTGAGGGCTCGCATTTGGCCAGCAGGGTCACGGGCGAAAGCCTGACCATCAACTGAGATAACGGTGGCGACTGCCTGGGGGGTGGAAACGCTGGTATCCATGGGGGCTGATCTTTTTAAAAGTAAGTTGGGTGGCCCATTTGGGCCCATCTACTTACGTTAACGGCCCGGAATCCGATTTCCGTATTGGACCGAAGTACAGTCAGGCGTGGATTTTTTGGGGGAGCTGTGTCGAGTCTCCGACACCGTTGACGAGGAGGGCGAGTTGCATGCGGTCGCGCACGCCGAGTTTTTCAAAGGCGGCGCTCAAATGTGCTTTCACCGTGCGTTCGGTAATACCCATTACGCGAGCTATCTCTTTATTGCTCGAACCGCGTGAAGCGGCTTCTGCGACTTGTCGTTCGCGCTGGCTGAGCTGGTTCAGGGCCGGCAGAGTGGAACCGGTATTGCGTGCCGCGAGACCTTGCATGAAACGGCGCATCAGTTGTGGGCCCACCCACAAGCCACCGTGTTCGACGATGTTGGCAACCTGGTGTAGCACTTCTGGAAGGGTCAGTGCGCTGCTGTATCCGGTTGCGCCAGCGGCCAGGACCGCCATGCCTTGCTCGTCTTCGGGTACGTTCGAGAGCACCACGATGGGGACATGCTTTGCCATGGCGCGGACTTCTCGCACCCAGTCTGCTCCTGTCAAACCTTCCTCAGCCACATGCAACCAGATCACCGAAGCATTCGACAACGCGGCCGGGTCGGTCTGGGTTGTGGGCTGGCCACACAGCAGTAGCGCATCCGGAAATGCTTCCCGCCAACGCGGGATCGGCTGTGGGCGGGCAGTGATGAATACGTGATGCTTCATGCCGCTAGCGCTCCGTAAAGGCATGTGCCTTGGCGCGGGTTACCGGCTTGAGCAGATAGGAGAGGATGCTTTTCTTGCCGGTCATGATGTCGACTTCTGCGACCATGCCGGGAAGGATCGGCATGGATTTCCCCAAGGACGATTTCAGGGTTCTGACACGCACCAGATAGAAGGCATTGCCATCCGGGTCGGTGATGGTGTCGGCTGCAATGTGGTCGATTACGGCATCCAGACCGCCGTAGATGGCGAAGTCATAGGCGGTGAAACGCACCATGGCGGGGAGGCCGGGTCGCAGGAATGCGATGTCCTTGGGCGAGATGCGTGCTTCCAGCAGGAGCGCGTCGTCGGACGGCACGATTTCCACGATTTCCTTGCCGGGCTGCAATACGCCGCCCACGGTGGTGATCAGCAGACGATTGATGGTGCCCTTGACCGGCGACTTGATGTTGGCGTGCTCGACGCGGTCGCTTAAAGCGGTGCTGCCTTCGGACAGACTGTTCAGCTTGGCTACGGTTTCGCCGAGTTCGTTGCGCATTTCATTGCGGAACGAAATTTCCTGTTCCTGAACCTTGCGCGTGGCTTCTATGATGGCCGATTGCAGACGCACGGTCTGTGCTGAGGCTTGGTCCCGCTCGCCCCGATAGCGGCCGACGTCGCGCTCGAGCCGCAGCAGTTCCACGTCTGAAACCGCACCGGAAGCTGCGAGTGGCTTGGTCATGGCCAATTCTCTGGCGGTGAGGTCGTAGCTCTGCGCTGCCTGAGCCCGGCGTGATCGTATTTCAACCAGTTCCTGGTTGCGCTGCTCCAGTTGCTGGCGCGCGATACTGAGCTGGGCTTCCAGCTCGCGGCGCCGCGCGTCATACATATTGCGTTCTTCTTCAACCAGGCCGGGGTCTTCCTTCACGATTTCGTCTGGTAGCTGGAAGGGCGTGTTTTCGGCTAGCGCACGCAAACGTGCCGCTTTTGTCAGCAGCGCCAGATACTGCACACGGTTCTCCCGCAGCGAAGAAACAAAGCGGGTTTTATCAATCAGAAAAAGCGATTCCCCTTTTTCGACCGACTGACCTTCCCGCACCAGGATTTTTGCCACCACGCCACCGTCTACCGCTTGCACGATCTGTATCTGGCGCGTGGGGATGACCTTGCCCGACCCGCGCGTCACTTCGTCCACTGTCGCAAAGGCCGCCCATAGCACCAAGGCAATCAAAATGACCACGATGGAGCGCAATAGGTAACGTGCACGTAGTGGCTCCTGATCGAGTCGCGCCCAACTGGCATCGGCGGCCCAGCCTTGCGACTCTTCAGGGCGTGGAGGGATCCAGCGGGCGAACAGGCGGTCGAGCACTGGCCGCGAATGCTTGGACAGCCCGGTTGAACTGTCTGCTGCCCGGGAAATGAGGGAAAACAAACCGGATTTCATGATGCCTTTCCGATGCGGCCCTGGCGCAGCGCTTCGACCACTTGTGCCTTGGGACCGTCTGCCATGATCTTGCCGGCATCGATCACGATAATGCGTTCGACCAGATCGAGCAGCGAGGTGCGGTGCGTGATGATGATCATGGTTTTGCCTGCAGCGTAGGTGCTGAGCTGTTGCTTGATTTCTTCTTCGCTGGAGTGGTCCATCGATCCCGTCGGCTCATCCATCAGCAGGATGGGCGGGTCGTTGATGACTGCACGCGAGATGGCCACCGCCTGGCGTTGCCCGCCGGAAAGCGACTCACCGCGTTCACCCACAGTCATGTCGAAGCCCTTGGGATGATTGTTGACGAATTCGATGATGCCACCGACCTGCGCTGCGCGCAGAACGGCGGCATCATCTGCCGCGGTGGCGGCAATGGTCAGGTTTTCACGCAGGCTGCCATAGAACAGCGTGACATCCTGCGGTACATAGCCAACGTTGCGGCGCAGTTCGGCGGGATCCAGCTGGCGCAGGTCGATGCCATCCACCAGCACCGCGCCTGAGGTGGGTTGGTATAAGCCCAGAATGAGCTTTTCCAGTGTGGTCTTGCCCGAGCCTACACGCCCGAGTATGGCGACATGCTCACCGGCGCGGATTTTCAGCGAAACGTTGCGCAATGCCGCCATATCCTGCTCGGGATAGTTGAAGTCGACATCCTTGAACTCGATGTCGCCGGTGAAATGCTGGCGGGCCACAAAATTTGAATCGGCCGGCCGCTCGACGGGCTGCTGCAAAATGGTGTCCAGCGACTTCAAGGCGGTCGCTGCGTTGTGATATTGGGTAAGCAGGCCGGCCACCTGTCCGATTGGCGCCATCGCCCGCGAAGACAGCATGGTGGAGGCAATCAGGCCGCCCAGCGTCAGGTTACCGTCGGCAATCAGGTACACGCCGACCACGATAACCATCACGCTGACAAATTGCTGAGCCCACATCGCGCCGTTGATGGTGGACGACGACAATAGCCGAAGCTGCGCACCGACGCGTGACAGGAAGTTTGCACTCAGCTCCCATTTCCGCTGCATCACGCTCTCGGCGCCGAGCGCCTTGATGGTTTCGAGTCCGACCAGACTTTCCACCAGGGTTGCATTGCGCATGGCGCTGGCACGGTAGGTCGTTTCGGATAGTTCGTGCATTTTGCTATGGACAGTCAGGGCATAGGCCACCACCAGCAGCATGCCGAACAGTATGGGGAGAACCAGTGGCCAGGCAATCCAGCCGATCACCACCAGGAAAATCAGCGCAAACGGTACGTCGATAAAGGCGGTTACCGTGGCCGAGGTGATGAAATCACGAATCGTTTCGAATGACCGCAGGTTGGCGGCAAAGGAGCCTGCTGACAGCGGCCGGTTCTCCATGCGCAGACCCAGCACGCGCTCCATGATGTAGGCGGACAGTCTGACATCGACGCGGCTGCTGGCCAGGTCGAGGAAGTAACCGCGCATGGTGCGCAGTACCAGATCGGCTATCAGCACAATGCCTACGCCCGCCGCCAGCATCCATAGTGTTTCAATCGCATGATTGGGCACCACGCGGTCGTACACGTTCATGGTGAACAAGGGCAGGGCAATGGCGAACACATTGATCATGAATGCCGCCAACAGCACGTCCCGATACAGCGGGGAATTTTCAGCCAGCGTGCCCCAGAACCAGTGGCGATGCTTGACGCGTCCGACTTCGGGCGTACGCGCATCAAAACGGAATTCGGGTCGGGCCAGGATGGTGTAGCCGGCATAGCGGGCAGCCAGGTCCTCGCGCGGCAACGACGCCTCGGCTTCACCCAGTTCGGGAAAAATCAAACGGGCCGTCCGGCCCTCGTCTTTCCAGCCTAACAGGATGCAGGCTTCCTCGTTGTTGAGCAGCAATACCGCAGGGAACAGGGCGGGGTTGATGTCATCCAGCGGCTTTTGAATCAGCTTGCTGGAGAAACCGGCCCGCTTGGCTGCGCGCTGAAACAGGGAAGGGGTCAGGCGATTGTTGACCAGCGGCAACCCGTCGATGGCTGCCTGGTGGCTGAGCGTGCCACCGTGCGCACGGACCACCACAAGCAGGCATTCAAGCAGGGTGTCAGGCCCCCTGGCAGGGCCTGCCGATGCGTCTGAAGGACTTGGGGGTGCGTTGACCACGCCGGGATCGTCGGGGAGCACTGATTCAATATTCAAGATAAATCCACGGCAAAGTCGCCTCGCAGCCCAGAAATGATGTAATCGATAAGCTCAATAACGGTTTGAGGCCTGAAACCTTTAGCTTGCCGAGCCCGCCGGACGCCACTGTGACGGGGGATACTAAGAGATTAGTGGGCAATTGCGGAAGGCTTTGCCCACAGAGTTTTCATAATTTTTCGATTGCCTCAAGACGCCACTGCAAGGGGCAAACAAAAAGCGCTCGGCAGAAGCGGGTAAGTGTGTACAAAAGCTGCTTAAATCACACCAACGCGCCTACCCATGACTCATGCAACAAGAATGGTTTTGGTTTGCGTGGCAGGCGGCACCCCATTGAGCGTCGTCAAACACCAGGCGGGCAGCGTCGAAACCCGATTCGCTCATGATGCCGTGCCGAACAGGGGCGTGCCCCTGCAGACCCACCAGATTCTGCGTCAAGCGTAAATAGAAAAAGCCTGGTCGGATGACCAGGCTTTTGATATTTGGTGCGCCCGAGAGGATGAATCTGGGCATTGGGAATGTTGCATTGATCTTTGATAACTATATTGACGATCAGCTGAACAATGTTGAGGGGGGCATGCCGATTTTGGCGCCCCCCCCCTTTCGTACGCATTGTTTAGGCGCAGCAGCACTCATAGCAATAGAAAACCCCAACACCCATAGCGCCAACCTCAAACTCGTAACTTTTGCCTTTAGGGATATACATCCAATCCCCAGCCGTAAGTTCATGCCCCTTGTAGATAATTGATCCAAACATGATTACGCGGACTCCACTCCCTTCGTCATGGGAATGAACAGGCACCTTTGTCCTTGGCGCACCAAAGGACATGTATGTTTGGGTTGGGCCTTCAAAATGGATGGGAAGTTGAAACTTCACAAACCCGCTGGGTATATTTGTGACTTCTAGAGCTTTGACAGCTTTCTGAGCCACAGAATCACGAGATGTGATGATGGATTTGTTTATATCTAATCCAGAATCTTTACAAGCATGTTCAAGCCGCTGGATGCCTTTCGCAAAAGTCATTGAGTTGGGTTTAAAGCTCATGTTTTTCTCCAATGGTTTAATTGGGGAGAATAAAGAGACTCAGCTTCCCCCTCCCCCTTGGGGAAACTGAAATACCTAACAGTTATTCATAAAGCTGTGGTTCTGATCGGGGTTGTTGAAGCCAACTTAGATCGGATTTCATGAAATTGATATACAACTTTAGTTGTAGTCGGGGAGGGCTGGCTCTTTGGTCAATGCGTCAACACACGCTGTTGGTCAGCAATGAAGTCGTCAGTGGGCTTGGCATTGAACCGTAGACTCGCCATCGTCAAATACCTGGGCAAGTACCTCTCTAAGGAAACACTGATTTATTCCCCACGCTGTGCCTAAATTTGAGTGGTGTCTGTCAGAATTCAATTGTCCTTCTCACGGGTGATTTTGCGATGCAAACGAGCTTCTCCGAACTGGAATACGCCACCAAGAAGAAACAGACCCGGCGTGATCGTTTTCTTGCCGAACTCGAAGCCGTCACACCTTGGACTGCACTCGAACAGTGCATCGCCCCTTTCTACCCGAGCGACGGCGGCCCCGGTCGCCCGCCCAAAGGATTGACCCGGATGTTGCGGATGTACATCGCACAGCAATGTTTCGGTTTCTCCGACGAAGGCACGGAAGACGCCATCTACGATAGTCAGGCAATCCGCCGTTTCATCGGCATTGATCTTGCCCGCGACGCCGTGCCTGACGCCACCACCCTGCTGCACTTCCGCCACCTGCTCGAACGCCATCAGCTCACCGGATCCATCTTCAACGCCATCAACGCCCACTTGGCCGAGAAAGGCTTATTCCTGCGCGAAGGCACGATTGTTGACGCCACGCTAATTCCGTGAAGTAAACCCCCGGCTTTGCCGGGGGACTCAAAAAGTTAGACTTATGCGGCGGTCATGCGAACCTGGCGATGGCTGCTGTAGCCCCCTCCCCTTCAAGGGGAGGGCTGGGGTGGGGATGGGTTTGAGTGGCAGGGAAGATGCGCAAAGTACACCCCACCCCCATCCCAACCTTCCCCCTGAAGGGGAAGGAGTAACTCAGCCGCCTTCAGGCGGCTCACGGTTTTATCGGCCCCTTTGAGGGGCTCACCCGATAAGCCCCCGGCTTTGCCGGGGGTAATTTAACTGCCGCACCACCCTCGACCAAAAATAAAGTGGGCGAACGCGACCCCGACATGCACCAGAGCTGATGCGGCAACCAGTGGTACTTCGGCATGGAGGCGCACATCGGTGTGGACGCGCACTCCGGTCTGGTGCATACCGTCAGATGTGGCGACCTCGCGCAATGTGTTGGCCAGCGGGTCATGTCAGCGACATCAGCCAGCTCATCCCGTTCATCGGTCAGAACGCGCTGGAGCAGGTCCACGATGGCAGCTTGAAAGCCTTCGTGGATCATGAGTCGGCGCGGGGCATAGCCCCGAAGTCGATCAACAACGCCTTAGGCGTTGTCGCGGCGGTTCTAAACAGGGCGGCAAGGGTCTGGCGAAGCGAGGATGGTTCACCCTGGCTTCGTCAGACCCCGCCACGCTTGAGCCGTCTTACGACCAAGGGACAGCAGAAAAAGCCCTACCCGCTGTCGTGGGATGAACAGGACAGGCTGTTCAGGCTGTTACCTAAGCATCTGGGAGATGCGGCGCTGTATGCCGTCAACACCGGATGCCGGGAACAGGAAATCTGCCAGCTCCGCTGGGCATGGGAAGTGGACGTGCCGGAATTGGAGACTTCGGTCTTCATCCTGCCCGAGTCCATCACCAAGACCAGCACCGAGCGGGTGGTGGTGCTCAACGCGGTGGCCCGCCGTGTGATTGAGGCAAGGCGTGGGATCGATCCGGATTATGTATTCACCTACCGGGGACATTCTATCGGCAAGCTTCACAACTCGGCGTGGCAACGGGCCTGGAAGGAATCGGGTTTGCCGATGGAAAGCGGCATCCTGAGGGGGGTGCATAACCTGCGCCATACCTTCGGGCGGCGGCTCCGGAGCGCAAGGGTCTCCCTGGAGACCCGAAAAGCGCTTCTGGGTCATGCCAACGGTGACATTACGACCCACTACTCGGCGGCTGAGCTTGAGGAATTGCTCGAAGCCGTGGGAAGGATCGCAGACCGTGGCATTGCTCAGACTCTAACCCTGACCGTCGTGAGGCGGAACAGGAACGATGTCGGAAATCTGTCGGAAATAGAAAAAGGGTTAGCGACCAAACAATCGCTAACCCTTTGATATGTGGTGCGCCGGAAGAGATTCGAACTCCTGACCCCTTGGTTCGTAGCCAAGTACT
>JASJPF010000105.1:0-7259 GCA_031426835.1 Thiobacillus sp. | reverse complement strand
CGGTGGGGTCATGTTGCGTTCCTCACAAGGCGGACGCCACCAGCCGCTGGGTATAAGCGTGCTGGGGGTCTTCGAGAATTTGATCGGTCAGTCCCGTCTCGATGACGCGACCGTATTTCATGACGATGGCGCGGCCGGTCAACAATCGGATCACGCCGAGGTCGTGGGTGACGACGATCATCGCGGTCTTCAGCTCCTGCTGGATTTCCAGGATCAGATCCAGAATCCGCGCCTGCACCGACAGATCGAGCCCGGTGGTCACCTCGTCGAGAAACAGCAGCGGCGGCTGGGTGGCGAGCGCCTTGGCGATCTGCACCCGTTGTTGCATGCCGCCGGAGAAGTGCTTCGGCAAGTCGTCGACGCGGGAGAGCAACACTTCGGTGCGCGCCAGCAAGGCCTTGGCCCGTTCGCGGATGGCGCCGTAGTCCATCAAATCGCTCATCAGCAGGCGCTCGGCGATGTTGCCGCCGGCACTGATGTTGAAATTCAGACCCAGATTCGGATTCTGATAAACCATGCCGAAGCGATGGTTGCGCAGCCAGCGCTGCCGCGCGGCGTTGAGGGCGAACAGTTCGTGCTGCGTGTCGCCGTCGAAAAAGATCGCTTCGCCGCCGGTGGGTGCCTGATCGAAATACAGGGTTTTCACCACGGTCGATTTGCCGCTGCCCGATTCGCCCATGACGCCCAGGATTTCACCCTCGAACAGGTCGAATGACACGTCATGGATGGCGACGATGCTGCCGCAATGCGGGCAGAGATTGGTGTCTGCCTCCGGGCCGGTGGAGTCGACGCAATGCGGGCAGCCGGGACCGTAGATTCTGGAGAGGCCACGCACTTCGAGAATCTTGTTCATGCCGTTGCCTCCTCGCTCTTGATCTTGCGGAGCAACTGCGTGTCGCACCAGTCGCTGTCCGAGCACTGATACGTCTTGCCACCCGCATCGCCGACGAATTCGTCAAGAAAGGAATGTGTACAGCCGCAGCGGGCGCAGACACGGCGCTGCCCCGCCGCGTCGCGGAAATCCTCGATCCGGAACGGTACGTCTGAAAAGGCCAGCGGCTCCGCCCGCGTGTGCGGCGGCACGGCATAGATTTTTTTCTCGCGCCCGGCGCCGAACAGCACCAGAGCCGCCGAATCGTTGAGCTTTGGCACGTCCCAGCGCGGAATCGGCGACGGGTCGATAACGTAATGGCCATTGATGCGCGTCGGATAACGGTGCGAGATGGTGATCTCGTCGAACTGGACGATGTCCTCGTACAACTTCACCAGCAGACGTGAGTAATCGGCTTCGCCATGCATGGTCTTGCGCTTGTCCTCGGACGGTTCAACCACCACCAGCGGGTCGGGATAAGGCACCTGCAGGACGAGGATCTGCGTCGATGTCAGCGGCCGTTCGGGAATACGGTGGCGCGACTGGATCAGGCTGCTCTCCGCCGTTTTTGTGGTGGTGGCAATGCCGGGGCAGGTCATCTCGATGAACTGGCGCAGATTGACCGCATTCACCGAATCGTCGGAGCCCTGGTCGATGACCTTGACGACCTCATCGGGGCCGATCAGCGCCAGCGTCAGTTGCAGGCCACCGGTGCCGAAACCGCGACCCATGGGCATTTCGCGCGAGGCGTAGGGCACCTGGTAGCCGGGAATAGCGATCGCCTTGAGGACGGCGCGGCGGATTTCCTTCTTGGCGTATTCGTCGAGAAAGCCGAAGTTGTAGGCGTTGCCACTGGTGGTGTGGGGCATGGCGTTCATGCGGGCTCCCCCGACTTTTTCTGCGTGGTGCGCAGGCGGTCCAGATCGGACTGGAAGGTGACGTAATGCGGCATCTTGTAATGCGAAGCGAAGCCCATGGAATCAACGCCGTCGACGTGCAGCAACACGAACTCCGGGTCTTCGGACGGGTTTTCCGGGCCGTCCTGCATGCCCTTCTGCAGCGCGCGATCGAGTATGGCCATGGAAATCGCCTTGACCTCGTTGTGGCCGAAACAGGCGCCGTAGCCGACGGTGAACATGGGCTTGCCGCCGGCCTCGTCAGCCGCATACATTGCCACCACCTCGCACTCGGTCATCAGCACCTCGCCGGCTTCGGTGAGTTCGCCGGTCACCGGATGCGGCAGCAAAACCGGCAGATAGCCGACCCGCAGTTCCGCCACCGTGGGGTGCACGTCGCCGTAGCCGCGCATGTTGGAATAGGCGATGGCCAGCAGCGAGCCGGTTTCCGCCCGCGCCAGGGTGGACAGCGCCGCCGAACGCGGCACCGGAAACACTAGCGGTTCGCGGGTGATATCGAAGGGGGTTTCGTCCCGCGCTGCGCCAAGTGGCGGCAGCAGGCCTTCCGCGCGCAGGGCATCGAGCACCTTGGGAAAACTGTCGGGCAACTGCGCCTCGGGGCAGCTTTCCAGCCAGTCGCGGGCCACGGCGCGGAAGGCCTCCGGCGATTCGTCCATCAACTCCAGGCGCAGCAGGCGCAGGGCGTAGTCCGGCGTCGGCCCCAGCATCTGGCCGCCGGGGATGTCCTTGAAGGCTGACGAGATGCGGCGGATCAGGCGCATGCGCGAGGTGTCGAGCGGCGGCGTGGCCGACAGCCGCGGCCGGGTGGAGCGCCAGGCGCGCAGCGCGAACGCGGCTTCCAGCGTGTCGCCGAGGCTCTGTTTGATGGCGAGCGCAGCGAATTGCGGGTGGTACACCCCGCCTTCGGAAACGACGCGATCCACCAGATGGCGCAGCTGATGCAGGATGGCGTCGATGGCGAGCGGCGCGGCGGCGGGATTGTCCAGCCCTTCCTCGGTACGCAGGTATTCGGTGACGGCGGCGGCGCCGGCGATGGCGTGGCCGCCGCCCTTGATGGCAACGTAACTCATGTCAATGGGTTCCCAGTAATTGTCACGCGCGTGGTGCGCGGCAGGGCGACGATGCGCGTCGCATCGGTAAGCAGGATGTCGACACCGAGCGGAAAACCGGCGCTCCAGTCCGCGCGACAGAGCAGCCAGCCGGGATGCAGGCCGTCCAGGCGCAGTTCACCCCGGCCGTCGATACCGGGTCCGGCTAATTCCAGCATCAGCGTGCCGCTACCCACAGCCGCCACCTCGATCAGCAGGGTCGCGCCGGATTCCGGGCTGTCCAGCGTGCCCAGTGCCGGCTGGAAGCCGGGCGCCCGGCTGCCATCGGCGACGACATAGCGGGCGCTCTCCGTCGTGCCCCGCCGGGCCTGGAGCAGGGACCATTCCGCGGCGCCGAGCCGTGCGTGGGGGTCGGCGAGCGTGGTCTCCCCATCCATCAGCGAGGCCAGCACGGCGCGTTGCGCGGGGCTGCCCGCGAGCCAGTCCGTCAGATCGTGCACCGTGCCCGGCCGCGAAAACGCCTCGACCAGTTCGCGGAACACGCGCTGCTGGGTGTCGGCTTGCCAAATTCGCTCAGTCTTCATCATCGTCCTCCCCGGCGTTGCCCAGCAGGGCGAAATCGACCCGGGTGGCGGCGAGCATCGCGCAGCGGCGGCTGTCTTCCTCGTCGCGCAGCGCGGCGCCGGATTGCACCTGGCCGGATACCGTTTCCCAACCCGGCAGCCGGGCCGCCAACACGGCGTCGAGAATCGCCAGCGAGCGGGCGAGCGCCGCGTCGTCGGCCATGACCTGCGCGCCGCCCTCGGCCCTGCGTCCATCCGCCAGCGTCAGTTCAAGGCTGCACGTGGACAGCGGAAACTCGCCCAGATAATAGGCTTCGTGAAAGGCGCCGTCGGCAAGCTGAAGCAAGCCAAGCCCCGCCTGCGGCAGGCGGCTGAGCCGGACTTCGCAGCCGGCCGCCAGCCGCTCGGCCAGCGCATGCAAATCAGGCACGGGATGGGCGGTGAGCGCCCGGATCCAGTTGTTGCGTTCCGTCACCATCAACCCAGCCTCCTGCGCAGCCACGCCGAGGCATAGTCGATGATCAGAATGGTGGCCAGAATGACCAGGATCAGCGCCGCCGACTGGCCGTAATCGAACATTCTCAGCGTGTCGTGCAGCGCCAGTCCGATACCGCCGGCGCCGACCAGGCCGAGCACTGAGGCCATGCGCACGTTGCGGTCGAGGATATAGAGCACATAGCCCAGTGCCTCGCGCAGGATCGACGGCCAGCCGGCGTACATGACGAGCTGCGGAAAATTCGCGCCGGTCGACGTCACGCCTTCATAGACCCCCTGATCGACGCGCTCCAGGCTTTCGGCAAAGAACTTGCCGAGGAAGCCTGCGGTATGCACCCCCAGCGCCAGCGCCCCCGGCAGCGGCCCCAGCCCGAGGGCGGCGACGAAGATCAGGGCCAGCAGCAGGTCGGGCATGGCGCGCATGAAGTTCAGCGCCTCGCGCGCCGCGCGATAGACCGCCGGATGCGGCGACAGGTTGCGCGCCGCCAGCGGTGCCATGAAAAACGCCACCACCAATGCGAACATCGTGCCCCACAGGGCGGTGGCCAACGTGACCCCCATCAGCTCCAGATATCTAGACAAGCCGGAAAAATCGGGCTCGCGGTAGCGGCTGAAATATTCACCTATGTCCGCCACGCCATAGGCCAGCGTCTCGAACGAAATTTCCAGATCGCGCACGATCAGCCACAGCACCGCCAGCAGTGCCGCCAGCCATACCGGGAACAGGTTGCGCGGCCGGGGCGGCAGAGTGGGTGTCGGGGAGGCAGGTTGTAACCTGCTGATATTGCTCATGTCCGCTCTCCATGAATGATGCGGCTGCGTAATTGATCGGAAAGGCGGTCCAGCAATGTCACCACCAGGTAGATAGCCAGCGCGATCAGGATCAACCGGTCGTACTGGAACAGGCGCATCGACATCACCAGGTCGTAGCCGATGCCGCCCGCGCCGACCAGGCCGAGGATGGTGGCGGCACGCAGGTTATGGTCGAGGATGTACATCACCGTGCCGACGAAGTCGGGCAGCGCCTGCGGCAGCATGGCGAACACGCGCACCTGCAGCCATCCGGCGCCGTGCGCCCGCACCCCTTCCACCGGTTTGTGGTCAACCACCTCAATGGACTCAGCGAAGAACTTGCCCATGAAGCCGACTGTCACCAACGCCAGCGCCATCACGCCGGGCAACGGCCCCAGCCCGACGGCCGAGACGAATACCAGCGCCCACACCAGTTCCGGCAGTGCGCGCATCAGGCTCAGCAGATCCCGCACCACGCGATACACCGCGATGTGGGGTGTGGCATTGCGCGCGGCCAGCACGCCCAGCGGCAGACTCACCACGATCGCAATCGCCGTCGCCAGCACCGTCATCTCGATGGTTTCCAGCATTTTCTCCAGCAATTGCGGCAGGTAGGCCCAGTCCGGCATCACCAGGAAGTGGCCGGCGAAGGTCGCCATTTTTCCCAGCGAGCCGGCAAGGCGAACGAAATCCACCTCCACCAGCGACGCGGTCAGCCACAGCGCGCCCAGCACCGCGCATAGCGCCGCAACGAGCGGCAGCGGCGGCAGGCCGTTAGGCGTAGGCCAGCGCAAGATCGAGACTGTTGTCATGTTCCATGCCTTCGCGTTGGTAAATGGTGCGCAGGGCCTGCGCGGACAATTCGGCGGGCGGGCCGTCGAACACCACGCGGCCGTTGTTCATGCCGATGATGCGATCGGCAAAACGCCTGGCCAGCTCTACCTGATGCAGGTTGACGACGACGGTGATGCCATCGCGGTCGCAGATTTCGCGCAGCAGGCCCATGATCTCCTCGCTGGAGACCGGGTCGAGACTGGCGACCGGTTCGTCGGCCAGGATCACTTTCGGTCGCTGCGCCAGTGCGCGGGCGATGCCGACGCGCTGCTGCTGTCCGCCGGAGAGTTTATCGGCCCGGCTCCAGGCCTTGTCGGTGAGTCCGACGCGCGCCAGGGCTTCCTGGGCGACTGCCATGTCCTCGGTGCGAAACAGATAAAACACGCTACCGACCCAGGACCGGTGCGCAAGACGCCCGGTCAGAACGTTGGTGACCACCGACAGGCGCTCGACCAGGTTGAACTGCTGAAACACCATGGCGACGCTGGAACGCAGCTTGCGCAAGGTCGCCTTTTCCAGCTTTTCTCCGGCAACCCGGACGCTTCCGCCGCTGGGCGTTTCCAAACCGTTCAGCAGCCGCAGCAAAGTGGACTTTCCGGCGCCGCTCGGCCCCAAAATTACAGTGAAACTCCCCGCGGCGATTTCGGTGCTGATGCCCTTGAGCGCCTCGAAGCCGTTCGGGAAACGCTTGGTCACGGATTCAATCGAAATGGTAGACATGACTTTCTCCTGATGAGACGGGGCGGACAACGTTTGTCGCCCACCCCGTCCGGGTTACTTGAGCATCTGCTCTTTCTTGAGACCGAGTTCCGCCACCATGTCGCGGACCGACTGGTAGTCCGCCGGCGTGATCGCATCGTAACGGACGACGGTACCGAAGCCGGACACCTTCACGCCCTCGTTATGGGCGTTGACGATGGCGTCCTGGATTTTTTTCTTGAGGGCGACGGGCAGGTCCTTGCGATAGGTCAGCGGCGGTCCCGGCAACTCCAGACGGGCAACGATGCGCAGGGTGTCGCTATTGATAAGGCCGGCCTTGAGCATGCGCTCGTAGGTGGCATCCGCCGCCGCCGACACATCCACAGTCCCATTCTTGACCGCCATGATCGAAGCGTCGTGCGTGCCGGCCCAGGTGAACTTGCCGAAGAACTGCTCCGGCATCATCCCGCTGGCCTTCTTCACCATGTAGGTTGGCCCCAGACCGCCGGAACCGGAGGCCGGATCGACGAAAGCTGCCGCCTTGCCGCGCAGGTCGGTCAGCGACTTCGCGGGGGAATCCGCCGGAACCAGCAGGTAGCTCCAGTAGGTCGGCTTGCCCGAAGAGCCGATGCCGACTGCGAAGGCCTCAGCCCCCGCTTCGCGCTCGGCGAGGTAGTAGGACAGCGCGCCGAACCAGGCGATATCCACGCGTTTCTTCCTCATCGCCTCAATCACGCCGGAATAATCGGTGGCGAGGATGACCTTGACCTTCTGCCCCAGCTTTTTCTCGAGATGGGCGCGCATGGGTTCGAACTTGGCGAGCATCTCCTCGTTGTTTTCGGCTGGGACCAGACCCATAACGATGTCGCGTGCCTGCGCGGAGACGGTGGCCATGGAAAGCGCCAGCGCCAGCGCGCTTGCCGTGAGGGTAGATTTAAAATACATTGCGATTGCTCCCGTAAGATTGATCAATAGATAGGTCAAGGATTGATGCGCAGTTGGATCCGGTCGGCGCGAAACCGGGTCAGGGCGTATTCGA
>JASJPF010000104.1:0-1584 GCA_031426835.1 Thiobacillus sp. | reverse complement strand
TGGATGTAGCTCAAAGCCTCGCGCGTCATCCGCGCCAGCGGGCCTTTGAATATCTTTTCCTCAAAGCGATCCCCGCCCGCGCCTTCAGGAAACCAGACAACATCGATTTGCACACCCGGGAAGAAGCGCTCCGGTGTTTCATTGAAAAAAAGCAAGCCCACGTTCTTGGGCCACGGTGATTCGGTGGGTCCGCCCGCCACATTCATCTGCCGGGCCAAGGCCTCGACCGACAGCCCGGGCGCATCCTCTGCCAGCGTGCTGCCCACCTCCTGCAAAAAGGCCTGCATCAACGGCTTGGACAGATCATCGATCCGTGCCGACTGGTTGTATCGGTCATCGAATGGCACCCTGGCGGCCAGGCTCAGTAACTCCTGCTCGGCCTCGCCCTTGGCCTCGACAGTGCTGCTGTAGCGCCGGATGTAATAACGCCATGTTTTCTTGTTGGCGGTGACGGCTTCCGGTGCCTTGTAAGGTCGGTTCTGACCGCCGGGCGCCCACAGCACGATCAGCTTGCAACCCTCGACGTTGGCATCACAATCCTGCCCGATCACAACATAACCGCCGCCGAGGTTTTCGAAGTCGTTGGCAAAGGCGCACAGGGTGCGGATGATCGCGTCCGGATTCCACCCGGCCTTGTACTCGATGCGCTCACCCTCGACCGTGCGTTGGCGCAGCAGATCATGGAGATTGATCGGGAGCTTGCTCATACTCTTTTATCCCCCCGCTAAGCCGGCTTCCGACCAGAAATGGTCGAAACCATCGCCCACACCCCAACCGACGTTTTGCCCCAACTGACGCACCCGATCCAGCCGCCCAAGAAATGCCGCCTGCTGCCCCTTGGGAAGTGCCAGCACATATTTCAGCGCCTGCTCGAACATTCGAACCAGGGCGTCATAAAAGCCTTCGTCGTCCATGCCGCAACCGGCCAGAAAATCGAACACTTCCTCGCAGTAAAACACCGTGAGTTCGGCCAATCCCTCTGGCTGGCCCAGTGCCTTCTTGTAATCGCTGATGGCCTTCTTGGCCTTGCTGACCGAGATCGGGTTGCGAAAGTCAGGCGGGTTGATCCATCGGATGATTACATCCTTGAAGGGCTCCAGCGGGTCGTCGCCCAGCCCAAAACGAGCGTGCAAAAACGCCTTGTTGTCCTTGCTGGCGGCGTACAGGTCTTGCACCAGCCCCAGCAAACCGGCGCGGTCGAAATCGGCCAGCTTGGTTTTGACGTCGCTCCAACTGGGCGTGGCTTTGGTGGTTTTCTTCGTTGCCATGCGAATCAGTCCGTGGCCCGAACCATTAAGCACGCCTTAATGGTTGCCGGCAGGCATTCGGTTGCCAATAAACGAGCGATGATGTCATCCTCACGCATTCGCCGAAATGTCATGGTTTTACCCCATACGATCCAGCCAGACGGTTCAGCAAGTCTTGGTGTCGAGACTCCAGGTCACTCAGCGTGAAAGCTCCCAAAGCCAAGAGACGTTGGGAGTTTGGCAAACTTTCGACTCGGTCCTCAAAGTAGCGCACTCGTTTGTCGGCAAAGTCCAGATTGCCAAGTTAGGTGTTTTTGCGTCGTGACAGCAGCATTAA
>JASJPF010000103.1:0-12494 GCA_031426835.1 Thiobacillus sp. | reverse complement strand
GAAACTACTCTTTAACCAATTGATCTGCAATGAATATTCGGGGGGAAACCTCAGAACCTGGCCCCTTTGATTTGCCTTTGATTTTCGAAACTTGGAATTTCGGCGGTTCGCGGCAAGACGCGGACGGTCGTTACTCCGTGTACCTCTTATGCACCTTGATCGTCGACTCGTGCTCGTCATACATGCTGACTATGTCTTCTTGCTTGAGATGTTGGAGTAATGCGTGGTTAGCGGGAGTGTTCGGGATTTCCGGCTTGTCCTGGCCAACCTCAGTCAGACTTGGGTAGTCACCGTCTAGCTCTTGCAGGATCGTGAAGAGCTGTTCCCGGCTGATTGACGCCAGGAGTGGTTCAAGCAACATCACAATCTGCTGCGAACCGACACCGGTTTGCGCCATTTTCTGCACAATGTCTGGCGCGAGAGTGTGTCCGTGTCGAGAGGCGAATTGTGCCAGCGCGTTTAGGCCACTAGAGTCGGCCACCTCTGCGTATGCTGCTGTCTGATCGACAATCAACCCCTTAATTTCCGTGCTGATCTCATCGCTTGTCAGGAGTGCCGCCAGATCCGGCTGCAGCAGTTGAGGAGTCATGTAGATCGAGAATTTCGTCGACACGCAGATGAATGACTTGCGCGTCGGCCAATCCATCTCTGCAAGGTGCTCATAGGTCTCTGCGGCATCCGCAATGATGTTGTGCTTCAGCAGCAGTGCAAAGAGGTCGCCTACTTCCGCCGCGACGTTGTCCATGTCGAGATAGTGTTTCAGATCCAAGCTTTTGATCAGCTCTGCGCGCAGCGCTGCGGAAGGGAGTTGTGTCTTCGCTGCCAGGATCGCTATCGCCAATTTAGTCTTCGAGTCTTCGTCAGCGGCGTCGATCTCAGTGATCACGCCAGCGGCGGTCAAGATATTTGCCAGGGGCTCGTCGACCGATTCGAAACTTATGTCGTAGCGGCTGACATTGTTGAACGTTGCCGGGAAGCGCCTATGTTCGGCTAATGCCGGCCACGCCCCCTCAGACACCTCCTCTAGATTCGCTACCTTACAATCCGGCGCAGAGCATTCGACTACCTTATTAAGATGAGGCGCCGCCCGTTCGAGGACATCTTCGATCACAGCAATGAAGTTCTTGCTCGAATCCACAGTTGCGGACTCGCCATCGATAGCATCTAGGTATGTGCTCAGGTGCTTGAGGACATAGCCGTACACCATCTCGTTGGCTGCACGGATAACGTCGAGCGCTAAGGTTTCCCTATTGTTGATGGCAATCGCGAGATTCTCGTGTGTGATCTCAAACAGGTTGCGAGACACAAACGACGGAAGAACCTGCAGACCCAGCGGCGCCAAACGGGGCACGGTGATGTTCGCATCTGCGAAGAGCGCCCCGATACGTTCAGCCAGGGCCTGCTCAGTTGCGTCAGACGTGAGTTCTGCAAACTCGGTGTAGTGTGCCGACAGGTACTCCGAAACCGCAGCATCTACCTTTTGTTTCTGAGCGGAAACACTAGCAAGAACGCCATTCACTAATTCCAATCGTGAGGCGTCGTCCAGATCAGCTTGGTTCACAAGATAGTTGAGCACTCGCTCGGAAACGGCTGCGAATCGTTCAATGAACCGCAGGCGCTGTTCTCCGGCAGCAAGGTACGCTTGCATAAACCTTGTCTGACGCTCCCCGAAGCTAACCAGAGAATGCACCATGATGTCCGCTGCCTCGACATCGTTTGTCAGGAGGTGGTCAAGGATGGCGATGTTGTATAGCGCAGGTTCCTTCAGCGCATTCTTGTCTCGCTCGCGGACAACGGCGTCCACGTCATTCGGGGCAAGCTCAAAATGCTCATCCATCAAGTTTCGCTCAACATGATGAATGATGAAGTTCGTCGCAGCAGAGCCCACGCGACCACCATGGAATGTTGACGTGTAGAGCGTGAAGTTGCGATTGATGTACCCGGCACGAACGAGCTGATAAGCTAGTCCTGGCTTCAGGATCGCTTGTGCGATTGCTTCTAAGGACTGATCGGCATCCTTGTACTTGACGAGGAACTTGGGTCGACCGACCAAGTCGCTGAGGTCGGCTCCACGGAGAAACTTGATGTCGTCAGCCTTCTCGTCTACCTGCTCGTCCAGAGCTTCACGATCCGCTTCGTCCCAGCTTTCAGCATCCAGCGGGTCGCCGAGCGCTGCACGCAGACTGTCACAAGTGAAAATCAAATTTCTACCTTGGTTGGTGTGAAACTGTAGATCCGGGTTTCCGCTAGACGTGACGAAGTCTTTCCAGAATTTCGCTCCTTGGAGATCATCAAGAGGCCTCTGAACATTTGCGAATGTGAACGGCATATTATTGATAGAGAACTGCGCAGCCTGGGCCGTCCGCTGCACGTGCTCGATAAGGCGTTCGCCTAATTGTGTGCTCCGTGTGGCCGCCCCGTCGATCCGCGCAAGCCGCTGACGAAGCTCACGGAGTTCGTCCTCAAGCTTCTTGATGTTTGCGGTCACCAATTTACGACTGACTTCGTAGAGAACGTCCAACTTGCTATTACCGAGCCGGATCGTCTCGAAGTCTGTCAGGTGCGTGCTTTTGTAGAGCATCATGGCAAACAAGTCAGTTTCGCTCAGTTTGAGCTGTTTGCCGTCGCCGGAGAAAATTCGGTCGCGGAAGACGATGAACTCGTTGCGAACGTTCTTGAGCAGCCGCATGTCCGGTACATGCTTCGCCGCCAGATCAAGCAGTTCCGGCGCTACTTCGTGCTTAATATCGGCAAGTAGCTGTATCGCCAGATTGCGAGCACTCCGGTGCGTGATGAAGGGAACCACCGGGATGACAAGGTCAAAGAACTTAGTACGGTTAGCGCGTACGATTTCGGCTTGTGCCGGGTCATCTATCGCGACCACGTCAGAATCAAGTTTGCGGCCTTCCGCTGCCAAGCCGATACGATCAAAGATGCTGTCCTTGATCGCGTAGATGAAGCGGATTGGGTTTTTGGTCTGGGGGCGTGACGCGTTCAGCAGCGTGTTCAGCGCCCGAAGCGTCTCGAAGATGTGCGAGTCGTTGAATCGGTCAATGTCCTCGAAGATAACGATGTCCCGATCTGACACTTCAAAAAAATAAACAATCTCGTCGAGATACTGATCGAAATACGATACAGAAGTCTCGTTGAGGCTGACCGTCGCAGAACCTGCTGAGAATTGCTTGATGTAGAGCTTCCCATAAAACAACCAGCGCACCAACAGCGCCATAGCGGTCGCTGTCCCCAAGATGATTAGGTGTCGCCAAACGCCCGTACTGCCAAAGAATGGGAGAGCATCGGCAAGCTTTCCTGTCCAGCCGCTCAGGAGGAAGATGATTGTGATGGTAAAACCCAGTAGTACCGAAGACCCGAACTCTCGCCACCATCGAAAGCACTCGATCCTCCGAAACCGGGATGCCGGAGTCTTAGTGGGATCTCCGCAATAGAGCAACTGCTTGACGATCTCCTGCTGAATACGGTTGGTTGGCGTCGTTGCCTGGATAGGCACCGACTCATCGAGCTTGGATTCTTCAATTGGTGCAAGCGTCGACAACGAAAGCTCAAGAACGTGCTTTTTATTTTGTAGAGCGATTTCCTGCAATATGCTGCTCTTGCCGACGCCAAAGTTTCCGGAAAGCGCAATGTTGTGGATCTGTTTGTCCGCAAGTGCCGCCATGATGGCCGTGACGTACGGGCCGTGCTCCCCTGGTAGAAACTTAGGGGTGAGTGGTTTAAGGTTCCATGACCCGCCAGAGTCAGGCTCTTGTTGTGTACTCATCACATCGCCCATACTCGTCCTTGAAGTAGATCTGCATTGCCTCACCCATCAGGTTAAAAGTTGTTGCTTGCGATGGTCTGCACGAGCTCGGCGAGCAATGGCAGATTCATTTTTCACACAAGGGTGCCCCATAAGGAATGACACGCATAATATGCCACTTGGCACAAGCCGCACAGCAGCGGCGCGATTGCCGACTTATCGCACATCGAGCCTAAGATCACGAGAAATATTGGGGTGGGTTCAATTTTTTTCACGCAAGCGTAGTTGGTTTGAATTGAAGTGCCAAAGAACGTCGGGGGAATTGATACCTCCCTTGACCGACCGTTTGGGGTCGTTAGCGGGCTGAGGCGGCGACCTGCATGGAAGGCCGCTTTGGCCGAAAATGCGACCTCATGGCGTCACGCGTTTTGCGGCGCATCCCAATTTCCCGCAAGCCTTTTTAACCTCGCCACGCAAATAGCGCTTGCTATATTCTAATAATCGTTAGAATATACGTTTCATGGATAAGCGAAAAACCAAAGACCTGCTCTACGAAGAAGTCGCCCGCATCGGCAAGGCGGTTTCCAGCCCCAAGCGGCTGGAGTTGCTGGAGATTCTGGCGCAGGGCGAAAAAACCGTCGACGCGCTGGCGGTTGAAGCCAGCATCGACATCAAGCTGGCGAGCGCGCACCTCAAGGTGCTGAAGGCGGCGCGGCTGGTGGTGGCGGAGCGCGATGGGCGCTTTATTGCCTATCGCCTGTCGGGTGAAGACGTCAGCGCGCTGTGGGTCAATCTGCGCACCGTGGCAGAAGAACACCTGGTCGAACTCAAAGTGGCGATGGACGGCATTTTTTCCGCGCCGGAAAAGCTCGACGCCGAAACGCGGCGTTCGCTGATGAGCAAGGCGCGTCGCGGCGACGTAGTGGTGATCGACGTGCGCCCCACGGCGGAATACGAAAACGGCCATCTGCCGTTTGCGCGCTCGATGCCGCTGGATGAAATTCGTCAGCGCCTCAAGGAGTTGCCCGCTGACAAGGACATTGTTGCCTACTGCCGCGGACCATTTTGCATGATGTCGGCCGAGGCGGTGGCGCTGCTACAGGAACACGGCTTCCGCGCGCAGAAGATCGCCGACGGCACGGCGGAATGGCAGGCGGCGGGTTTGCCGCTGACCACGTCCTGATCCTGTTTTCATTTCATTACATACCAAGGAGACCTCCATGTTTTTCCGTCAACTTCTGGCCAAAGACGCCACCCTGTCCTACTTCTTCGGTTGCGGTTCCTGCCATGTCGGCGTGGCCGTCGATCCGGTGCTGGGCGACGAGCAGTGGTTCATCGACGAAGCCGCCAGGCAGGATGTGAAAATCACCCATGTCATCGACACCCATGTGCATGCCGACCACTTTTCCGGCGGCCGCGCGCTGGCGGAAAAAACCGGTGCGCTGTATTGCCTGCACGAGTCCAACAGCAGCCGCGTGAAATTTCCTTTCGAGCCGCTGAAGGATGGCCAGCGTATCGACGTCGGCAATGTCGTCGTCGAGGTGCTGCACACGCCCGGCCATACGCCCGACTCCATCAGTTTGACGGTGGCCGACAAACGCCGCGCCACGGCCGCCGATGCGGCGCCGTGGTTCGTGCTCACCGGCGACACGCTGTTTGTCGGCAGTGCAGGGCGCCCCGACCTGGCGGGCAAGGAAGTCGAGATGGCCGGCCTGCTTTATGACACGGTGCATCAGCGGCTGCTGACGCTGGCACCCGAGGTCGAGCTGTATCCCGGTCACACTTCCGGCAGCGCCTGCGGTGCAGGCATGTCGGGCAAGCCGATGTCGACCATCGGTTTCGAAAAACGCTGGAGCCCGATGCTGTCCATGAACAAGGACGCTTTCATTACCGAACTCACCGGTTCGATTCCGCCGCGCCCGGCGGAAATGGACCGCATGGTTGCATTCAACCTCGGTAATTGAAGATGTCGCTCGCACAAAACATAACGGACTATCGCTACGGCATCCGCAACAACCTGGCGCAGTTTTCGCATCAGCTGATCCAGGTGTTTTTTGTCGGCCTCACCATCGGCATGTTCCGTACCGTGGTGCCGGCGCTCGCCGAAACCGAATTCGGCGTCGCCAAAGGCTCATTCATGATGCTGATGGCGTTTGTCACAGCCTTTGGCTTCGTCAAGGGCACGCTTAACTTCGTCGCCGGGCGCCTGTCCGAACGGATCGGCCGCAAGAGGGTGCTGTTCATTGGCTGGCTGGCCGCCGTGCCGATCCCGTTCATGATCATGTATGCGCCGAGCTGGGGCTGGATTGTGGCGGCGACGGTGCTGCTGGGCGTGAATCAGGGGTTGGCGTGGTCGATGACGCAAACCTCCAAACTTGATCTCACCACCGCCGATCAGCGTGGGCTCACTATCGGCATCAACGAGTTCTCCGGGTACTTTGGCGTCGCAGTGGCTGGAGTGATCACCGGCTATCTGGCCACTGCCTATGGACCACGCGAAGGGCTGATGATTTTTGGTTTGGTGGTGGTGGCCCTGGCAGGCTTGTTTACTCTGTTGTGGGTGAAAGACACCTTGCCGTGGGCGCTTGCCGAAGGTAAAAAACACGCCGCCGGGTTGATGACCGGCCCGACGCCGCGCTATCCCACCAACATCTCTGCCAAGCCCAGCACCTGGGAAGTCTTCACCCTGATGTCGTGGCGCGACAAGCGTCTGGCATCGGTCAGCCAGGCCGGCCTGGTGGAAAAATTCGTCGACGCGCTGGTGTGGGTGTTCTTCCCGGTTTATCTCTATCAACACGGTCTTTCGCTCGCCGGCATCGGTTGGGTGGTGGGCGTGTACGGCTTCGTCTGGGGCATCTCGCAATTCGTGACCGGCCATTGGTCCGACCGCGTTGGACGCAAGAAGCCCATCGTCTGGGGCATGTGGTTGTGCGGCGCGGGCGTGGCGATGGTGTTGCTGGGCGAAGGTGAACTGTGGTGGTCGTTTGCAGCTGCGGTAATGGGCTTCGGCATGGCGCTGCTGTACCCGACCCTGTCCGCTGCCGTGTCCGACATCGCGCACCCCAACTGGCGCGGCTCGGCGATAGGTATTTACCGCTTTTGGCGCGACCTCGGCTACGGCATCGGTGCGCTGTTGCTGGGCGCGGTGGCGGCGCTGTTCGGCGGCATCGAGGCGGGATTCTGGTTCACCGCCGGCGCCATGTTTGTTTCCGGTCTGATCGTCTTGCTGGTGTGCGAGGAAACGCATCCGCGCCTTAACCCGGCAAAGGAAGACGCATGAGCAAAATCCTTCACATGCTTGCACTCGCCAGCTTCGTCGTGCTGGTCGCGCCGGCCCGGGCGCAGGACAACCCCGTCGTGGTCGATGCGCTGTCCGGCTACATGGACTTCGCCGAATACGGCAGCAGCCTGATCTGGCCCGAGCAAATCCCGAAAGAAGACTGGAAAAAGGTCTTCATCGTCGATGCGCGTGACGACGCCCAGTATGCGAAGGAACACATTCCCGGCGCGATCAATATCGACTGGCGTCAGGCGGTGGCGCGGCGCGCCGAGTTGCCGCAAGACCGCATGGTGGTGATGTATTGCAACTCGGGCTCGCTCTCCGCCCAGGCGGTATTCGCGCTGCGCCTCCTCGGCTACGAAAACGTCAAGGTGCTGCAGGACGGCATCGAAGGCTGGAAAGCCAAGGGCGGCTTTGACGCCCACGCGCGTGCCAGCCGGCCGGCAGGACATTGAGATGGCATCCACCGTGCAAACCGATCTGACTTTCCGGCTGGCGCTTGCGGGCCGCTTCCGCGATCTCGCCCTGTGGCTGCCGGTGCCGCAGGACACCCCGCAGCAGCGCCGGCTTGCGCTCGAAAGCAGCGGCAACTTTGCCGAGCTTGCGCTTCACCACGACCCGCTGCATGGCGCGCCGATGTTGTTCGTGCGCTGGCCGGGCGAGCAGGACGATCCGCAGTTGAGCGTCACCACGCGGGTGGAGACGCAGGCAGTGAACTGCGATCTCGCGCTGGCAGACGCGGACGCGCCCTTGTCCGATGACGTGCGCCGCTATCTGGAGGCAAGCATGCACCTGCCGGCAGAAGGTGGAATCCGCACCCGCGCCGAATCGATCACAGCGGGGCTGACGGCGCCGGCGGACAAGCTGCGCGCGCTCTACGACTGGGTGCTGGCGCATGCCCAGCGCCGCTTCGATGTCGCCTGGTGCGGCCTGGGCGATGTGCCGGCGATGCTGGCGGCCGAAGAATTCTGCGGCAAATGCGTCGACATCAATTCGCTGCTGGTGGCCCTGTGCCGCGCCGCCGGGCTGCCGGCGCGCACCGTGCTCGGCATCCGCGTCGCGGCGTCAGGCATCGCGCCCGCGCTGGGCGCCACGGGCGACGTCACCCAGGCCCTGCATACCCGCGCCGAGGTGTATCTGAGCGGCGTCGGCTGGGTGCCGGCCGACCCCGCTGACGCCTTGAAGCTCGCCGACGAAGGCGTACCCGACGCGCTGCAACGCGAGGTCAATGCTTATCTGCTGGGCAGCGCCGAGGCCAACTGGGTCGCTTACAACCATGCCCGCGATTTCCAGCTCGTGCCCCCGGCGGCGGGCGGCCCGCTCAATTTTTTGACGGCGCCCTATGCCGAGAGCGCCGGCATGCCGCTCAGGATCGGGGCAGGCGCGCCGGAGTACAGCATCTTCGCCCGTCCGCTCAGTCCGACCGAATAAAAGGAATCGCCATGACCCCAATACGTACCGTTGCCACTGTTCTTGCGCTGACGTCGCTGCTCGCCCTGGCGAATGTGACGGCCGCCCGGCCCCTGGAACCTGGAATGCAGCAGCAAGAGCAAGCTGCGCGCTGCGAATTGTCGGCCCAGGCCGGACCGCTCCCTGCGCTTCATATTGAAGTGTGCAAGGCGTGCAAGCTGAGCCGCGAAGACATCTCCGCCATCAAGCAAGGCTACGCGGTGGCAGCGCATGCTGCGGGCTATCGGATCGATATCCTGGCGACGACGCGAGTGCACATCGTTGAAACCGGCATGCTGGAAAATGGCACGCCTTACGCCAAGGGCGAAACAGAGGGCATGTGGTTTCGGGTGGGCGATCCCGATCCCGGCGAAACCCTTGGCAGCATCGCCGGTCGCATGACGTTCAAGATTCTGTCCGGAATCCGATAAAACATTCGTCAACGGAGGCTACTATGAAACTGGGCATCGTCATCAGTTCGAACGATCCGGAAACGGTATGGAATGCTTTTCGTCTGGGTAAATTCGCGCTTGGGCAGGGCGATGCGGTCAATGTGTTCCTGCTCGGCAAAGGCGTCGAAAGCGAATCGCTGGACACGAAAGATTTCGCCGTGACGCAGGCGATGCAGGATCTGGTCGACGGCGGCGGCAAGATCGACGCCTGCGGCACCTGCCTCACGCTGCGCAACGCCGAGGCGGGCGAGGTGTGCGCCCTGTCCACCCTGCAGGATCTGTATCGGCTCACCCGCGAAAGCGACCGGGTGCTGACTTTTTAGGTTTGATGGCTGGCGGGTGATGTAGGCAGGCGCGCGCATGGCTGATTCTGGCGGAACGTTGCGCGAAGGCATTTGAGCAGAACCGCGATCTCGGTTTTCGAGACCGTTTTTTACAACCTCGCCGTTCAATTGGCAAAGGAGATCGCTATGGACATCACAGACATCATGATTCATGTGCACCCGGAATTGAGCACCGAGCAACGCGCAAAAATCGAGGACGCGTTGATCGCGAGCAAGGGGGTGGTCGCGGCAACCTTCAGCCCCACGCATCCCCATATGCTGACCGTGGCGTACGATCCGGAGGCGGCCCACGCGGGGCAACTGCTGGAGACCGTGCGCGAGTGGGATGCGGTGGCCACCATGGTGGGTTTGTAGTCGCGTCGAATCTCGGAGGCAGCTATGGCACAGGGCAAAACCGTATTGATACTCGGCGGCGGCAACTTCTACGCCGAACCCGCGCCGCAGACGAAGCTGAAGCAAGCCGGGCACCTGCTGCATTGGGGCAAGATGGCCTACGAAAAATATTGGTTTGATAAGTGGTTCTAGATAAGTGGTTCCAGGAGACGAGCATGACCCGGGCATGATGGGGGCATCATCGCGTGGCAACGTGCTGATCCTGGCGCTGAGCCAGGCCTTGATGCTGTCCGCCATTGTCCTGTCGATGGCGCTCGCCGCCATCCTCGGCAGCATGCTCGCGCCCGACAAGGGCCTCGCAACGCTTCCCCTCGCGGCCATGGTGATCGGCACCGCCATCGCCTCGCTGCCGGCGGCCAGGCTCATGCGCCGCTTCGGGCGCCGTCCGGGCTTTCTGATCGGTGCCCTGCTGGGCATCGGCGGCAGTCTGGTGTGCGCGTACGCGCTCCACCAAAGCCTCTTTGTCCCCTTCGTCATCGGTCATTTTCTGCTCGGCAGTTATCAGGGCTTTGCCAATTACTATCGCTTCGCTGCGGTCGAGGCCGCCGGTCCGGGGCATGCGAGCCGCGCGATTTCGCTGGTGGTGGCCGGCGGCGTGGTCGCGGCTTTTCTCGGCCCCCAGCTCGGCCAGTGGGGACGCGACTGGATCGGCGGCCAGATATTCGTCGGCTCCTATCTGGCGCAGGGCGGGCTGAGTCTCATTGCGCTGCTTCTGCTGTTGCGTCTTCGGCTGCCCAAAGTGGTGGCCGTGCAGGTCGGCATTCCGCGCCCGCTGGGTGAAATCCTGAGCCATCCCGGTCTGCGGGTGGCGATCTTCGGCGCGGCCATCGGCTATGCCGTCATGATCATGGTGATGACCGCGACGCCGCTGGTGATCCTCGGCTGCGGCCTGCCGCAGTCGGACGTGACGCCGGTCATCCAGTGGCACGTGGTGGGGATGTTCGCCCCCTCGTTTTTCACCGGCGCCCTGATCAAGCGTTACGGCGCGCCGCGCATCATGCAGACCGGCTTCGTCCTGCTGCTCGGCCAGGTCGTGCTGGCCTTGTCCGGCGTCGAGTTCCTGCATTTTCTGTCGGCGCTGGTGCTGCTTGGCGTCGGCTGGAATTTTGCCTTCATCGGCGGCACCACGCTGCTGACCCAGACCTACCGCCCCGCCGAACAGTTGCGGGTGCAGGCCGTCAACGAATTCTCCGTCTTTGGCGTGGTGGCGCTGGCCACCCTCTCGGCGGGCTGGCTCTACGACCGCTTCGGCTGGGTTACGTTGAACCTCGCCGTGGTGCCGCTGCTGATCGCCGCGTTGATTGCGACCCTCGGCATCGAGCGCCGCCTGCGCCGGATGGCGCCGGCGACATGACCCCCGCCGACTACGAAGCCTGGTACGCCACCGCGCGCGGGCGCTGGGTCGGCGAAACCGAATACGCGCTGGCCGCCCGTCACCTGGAGGCCCAAGCCGGCGACAGCCTGCTCGACGTCGGCTGCGGCACCGGCTGGTTCACGCGTCGCGCCGCGATGGATGGATTGATCGCAACCGGACTCGATCCCAATCCCGTCTGGCTGGATTACGCGCGTGCGCACAGCAATCCGGAACTGAAATGGGTCGAAGGCGACGCACGCGCGCTGCCGTTTGCCACTAACAGTTTCGATCACATCCTGTCCATCGCCGCACTCTGTTTTGTGGACGACGAACGGCAGGCCGTCGCTGAGTGCGTGCGGGTTGCACGCAAGCGCGTGTCGATCAGTTGGCTCAACCGGCGCAGTCTGCTGTATTGGCAAAAGGGCCGGCACGGTGGCAGTGATGCGTATCGCGGCGCCCGCTGGCGAACCGTTGATGAAGTGCGCGCACTATTCGATCATTTGCCGGTGCGCAATCTCACGCTGCACTCGGCGATTTACCTGCCTTCCGGCACCCGCCTGGCACAGGCGCTGGAACTCCGCATTCCCGGTGCGCTGCCGTGGGGCGGTCTGTTGCTGGCGACCGGCGACAAGGCCTGATTCAAGGCGGCACACGGTAGCTCGTTCCGATCGTCACCCGGACGATCGACTTCATCATCCTGTCACATTGCCTGAGTACATTCCCTACAACTTAATGTAGGGATGTCTAGATGAGCTTGGTAGCACTGCACCGAAATGGCGGCGAAGCGATCTATAGCCAGATCGCGAAATTGCTCAAGGAAGAAATCGCATCGTTCCTGGCGCCGGGCGCCTGCCTGCCTTCTGAAAACGAACTGGCGGAGCGCT
Organism: Thiobacillus sp.; assembly: GCA_031426835.1. Taxonomy (GTDB): domain Bacteria; phylum Pseudomonadota; class Gammaproteobacteria; order Burkholderiales; family Thiobacillaceae; genus Thiobacillus. The sequence continues at coordinate 581 of JASJPF010000103.1, read as the reverse complement.
TCGGCGTCAATCGTCACACGGTCCGGCGCGCGGTCGAGGACCTGATCGCGGCCGGCCTGTTGGAGCGCCGCCACGGCAAGGGTACCTTCGTGCTTGATGCGCCCGCCGACTACGTGCTGGGCAGCGGTACGCGCTTCACCGAAACCTTCGAATCGCTCGGCAAGACCGCCAGCAGCCGCATCCTGCGCAAGCTGGTCGTCCCGGCGCGGGGCGGCGTTGCCACCCGCCTGCGCCTGACCGAAAACGATCCCGTCGTCTGGATCGAATCCCTGCGTCTGGCCGATGACCGGCCCATCTGTGTGATTTCCCATTTTCTACCTAAGCAGGTTTTCCCCGAATTGCTGGTGGACTACCACGGGGGATCGCTGCACGAACATCTCGGCGTCCGTTACGGGTTGAAGCTGCGGCGGATTGAAAGCCTGGTCAGCGCGGCGCTCCCGCAAGGGGACGATGCCTCGCTGCTGGGCATGGCCCAGAACCAGCCTGTGCTGCGAGTCAAAAGTGTCAATGTAGGCGAACGGGATGGTACCCCGCTCGAATACGCCCTGACCCGGTTTCGCGCCGACCGGATCCAACTGCGC
>JASJPF010000102.1:0-3940 GCA_031426835.1 Thiobacillus sp. | reverse complement strand
CCCAGCACGATATCCTGCGACGGCACGATGATCGGCTCGCCGTTGGCGGGCGACAGTACGTTGTTCGACGCCAGCATCAGGGTGCGGGCTTCGGTTTGTGCTTCCAGCGACAGCGGCACGTGGACGGCCATCTGGTCGCCGTCAAAGTCGGCGTTGAACGCGGCACACACCAGCGGATGCAGCTGGATTGCCTTGCCTTCGATCAGCACCGGCTCGAACGCCTGAATACCCAGGCGGTGCAGCGTCGGTGCGCGGTTCAGCATCACCGGATGCTCGCGGATGACTTCTTCCAGCAAATCCCACACGATCGGCTCTTCGTCTTCCACCATTTTCTTGGCGGCCTTGATCGTGGTCGCTAACCCCAGTACTTCGAGGCGGTTGAAAATGAAAGGCTTGAACAGCTCGAGTGCCATTTTCTTCGGCAGACCGCACTGATGCAGCTTCAGCGCCGGGCCCACCACGATGACGGAACGACCGGAATAGTCGACGCGTTTGCCCAACAAGTTTTGACGGAAACGACCGCTCTTGCCCTTGATCATGTCGGCCAGCGACTTCAGCGGACGCTTGTTGGCACCGGTCATGGCCTTGCCGCGACGACCGTTGTCGAGCAGCGAGTCAACCGATTCCTGCAACATGCGCTTTTCGTTGCGCACAATAATTTCAGGCGCCTTCAGTTCCAGCAAGCGCTTCAGGCGGTTGTTGCGGTTGATGACGCGGCGGTACAGATCGTTCAGATCTGACGTGGCGAATCGGCCGCCATCAAGCGGAACCAGCGGACGCAATTCAGGCGGCAGCACCGGCAGCACTTCGAGAATCATCCACTCGGGCTTGATGCCGGATTTCTGGAAGCCCTCGAGAATCTTCAAGCGCTTGGACAGCTTCTTCAGCTTGGTGTCGGAACCGGTTTTACCGATTTCCGAATGCAGCGTTTCAACTTCGGTGCGCAGATCGAGCGAGCGCAGCAGTTCACGCACCGCTTCCGCACCCATCAGCGCCTTGAATTCATCGCCGTACTCTTCCACCTTCGAGATGTAGTCTTCTTCGGTCAGCAACTGGCCACGGTTGAGCGGCGTCATGCCGGGCTCGGTCACCATGAAGCCTTCGAAGTACAGCACGCGCTCGATGTCGCGCAACGTCATGTCAAGCACCATGCCAAGACGGCTGGGCAGCGACTTCAGGAACCAGATGTGCGCAACCGGCGAGGCCAGTTCGATGTGCGCCATGCGCTCACGGCGAACCTTCGACAAGGTGACTTCAACGCCGCATTTTTCGCAGATCACACCGCGATGCTTGAGACGCTTGTACTTGCCGCACAGGCACTCGTAGTCCTTGACCGGGCCAAAAATCTTGGCGCAGAACAGGCCGTCGCGTTCCGGCTTGAATGTCCGGTAGTTAATGGTTTCCGGCTTCTTCACTTCGCCGTACGACCAGGAACGGATTTTCTCCGGCGACGCCAGGCCAATCTTGATGACGTCGAATTCTTCCTCGTGGGTGGCCTGCTTGAATAGATCTAACAGTGCTTTCATGGCTGTGTCCTCACCCTTAAATTAATAACGTTCAAGATCGATGTCGATGCCCAGCGAACGAATTTCTTTCACCAGCACATTGAAGGATTCCGGCATGCCGGCTTCGATTTTGTGGTCGCCTTTGACAATGTTCTCGTAGACCTTGGTCCGGCCATTCACATCGTCCGACTTCACCGTCAGCATTTCCTGCAGCACGTAGGAGGCGCCATACGCTTCCAGTGCCCACACTTCCATTTCACCGAAACGCTGTCCACCAAACTGGGCTTTACCACCCAGCGGTTGCTGCGTAACCAGCGAGTACGGGCCAGTGGAGCGCGCGTGCATCTTGTCGTCGACCAGGTGATGCAGCTTCAGTACATGCTTGTAGCCCACCGTAACCTGGCGATCAAACGCTTCACCGGTACGGCCGTCATACAACGTGACCTGACCGCCTTCGGGCAGGCCAGCCAGCGTCAGCATGCGACGAATTTCTTCTTCATTGGCGCCATCGAACACCGGGGAAGCGAATGGCACCCCTTTTTGCAGATTGCGCGCCAACTCTATGATTTCTTCATCATTGAAGCCGTCGATATCTTCAATCTTGCCGGACTGGTTGTAGATTTCCTTGAGGAAATTACGCATGTCCTTCACCATCGACTTGGTCTGCGCTGCCAGCATCTGGCCGATTTTCTCGCCCAAGCCTTTGGCGGCCCAACCCAGATGGGTCTCCAGAATCTGACCCACGTTCATCCGTGACGGCACACCGAGCGGGTTGAGCACGATATCGACCGGGCGACCGTCTGCCATGAAGGGCATGTCTTCGACCGGTGCGATTTTCGACACCACACCCTTGTTACCGTGACGGCCGGCCATCTTGTCGCCAGGCTGCAGGCGACGCTTGACCGCCAGATAGACCTTGACCATCTTCTGCACGCCGGGCGGCAGTTCGTCGCCAGCGGTGAGTTTCTTCTTTTTCTCTTCGAACATCGCTTCGAATTCGATGCGCTTCTGCGTCAGGCTGTCACGCAGCGATTCAACTCCGCGGCTGGCTTCATCATCGGCCAGACGGATATCGAACCAGTCGTGACGGTTGACCGATTCCAGATAGTCCTTGGTGACCTTGCTGCCTTTGGCGAGTTTCTTCGGACCGCCGTTGGCCACCTTGAGATGCAACAGTTTTTCCAGACGCGCAAAAGTATCGCCCTCGACGATACGCATGCGGTCGGTCACATCTTTCTTGTATTCGGCCAGCTGCGTGTCGATGATGGCCTGCGCACGTATGTCGCGCTCAATGCCTTCACGGGTGAACACCTGCACATCGATCACCACACCCGACATGCCCGACGGCACCTTGAGGCTGGTGTCTTTTACGTCTGATGCTTTTTCGCCGAAAATCGCACGCAACAGCTTTTCTTCCGGGGTCAGCTGGGTCTCGCCCTTCGGCGTGACCTTGCCGACCAGCACATCGCCAGCTTCGACTTCTGCGCCGATGGCGATGATGCCGGACTCGTCCAGACGTCCCAACTGACGTTCAGCCAGGTTGGAAATATCACGGGTGATTTCCTCCGGCCCAAGTTTGGTGTCACGCGCAACAACGGACAGCTCTTCGATATGGATCGAGGTGTAACGATCTTCAGCCACCACCTTTTCGTTGATCAGAATCGAGTCTTCGAAATTGAAACCGTTCCACGGCATGAAGGCAACCAGCATGTTCTGCCCCAGCGCCAACTCGCCCATATCGGTCGAGGCACCATCGGCAATCACGTCGCCACGGGCAATCACGTCACCCACTTTGACCAGCGGACGCTGGTTGATGTTGGTGTTCTGGTTGGAGCGGGTGTACTTGATCAGCGAGTAGATATCCACGCCGACTTCCCCCGCACGCGCTTCTTCGTCGTGCACACGAATCACGATCCGGCTAGCGTCGATGTAATCAACCAGGCCGCCGCGATGTGCGGTCACCACCGTTCCGGAGTCAACTGCAGCAGTACGTTCAATACCCGTACCCACAAACGGCTTTTCCGGACGCAAACACGGCACTGCCTGGCGCTGCATGTTGGAGCCCATCAGTGCGCGGTTGGCGTCGTCGTGCTCGAGGAAGGGAATCAGCGAAGCTGCCACCGACACAATCTGTGCCGGAGCAACGTCCATGAATTCAATGCGATCGGGTGTCGACAGCGTGAACTCATTCTTGAAACGGCACGACACCAGGTCATCGGTAAACTTGTTTTTGCCATCGAGCTCGGCGTTAGCCTGCGCGATCACATACTTGCTCTCTTCAATGGCCGACAGATACTCAATATCGTCAGTCACCTTGTTGTTGACCACCTTGCGGTACGGGGTTTCGATGAAACCATACCAGTTGGTGCGCGCAAACAAGGCCAGCGAGTTGATCAGGCCGATGTTCGGACCTTCCGGCGTTTCGATCGGGCAGA
>JASJPF010000101.1:0-15261 GCA_031426835.1 Thiobacillus sp. | reverse complement strand
GCAAGAGGACTCCGACTTTCTATGAGGTTAAAACCTCATGAAAGATCGTATGCCCCGCGTCTTTATTTCCGCGGCCCATAAATCCTCAGGAAAAACCACTTTGACGCTCGGCTTGTGTGCGGCTTTGCATGCTCGCGGTCATGCCGTTCAGGGTTTCAAGAAAGGTCCCGACTACATCGATCCGATGTGGATCGGGATGGCCGCCCAGCGTTCCTGTTACAACCTCGATTTCCACATGATGCAACGTGGTGAAATCGAGCAGCAGTTTGCACGGGCCGCTGCCGATGCACGGATCAGCCTGATCGAAGGCAACAAAGGCCTGTTTGACGGGCTGGATCTTGATGGCAGCAACAGTAACGCGGCATTGGCCAAATTGCTCGGTGCACCGGTTGTGTTGGTGATTGATGCGCGCGGCATGACGCGTGGGGTAGCGCCTTTGATTCTGGGCTATCAGGCGTTTGATCCGGATATTCGTATTGCCGGTGTGATCCTGAATAATCTTGGTGGGAGCCGACACGAGTCGAAATTGCGCGCGGTGATCGAGCACTACACCGATGTTGAGGTGATTGGCGCCGTGCAGCATGACACCAGTTTGCAGATCTCTGAACGGCATCTGGGTTTGGTGCCTGCCAACGAACAACAAGCGGCATTGGCACGCATTCGGCATGTAGGTGAACGCGTCGCTGCGCAGGTCGACCTCGAACGCTTGCTGGCTATCGCCGACAGCGCACCGGATCTGGCTATGGCAGCGCCGGCACCGGTGGTCACTTCGGCTAAGACCATCCATATTGGCATTGCGCATGATCAGGCTTTCGGTTTTTACTACAGTGAAGATCTCGACACACTACGTGCAGCAAACGTTGAACTGGTTGAGCTTGACACCTTGCACGCGCCTACCCTGCCTCAGCTGGATGGACTGATCATCGGTGGCGGATTTCCGGAAGTCTTTATGCATGCACTTGAAGCCAATCAATCGTTGCGCCAAAGTATCCGCGGTGCCATCGAATCCGGGCTTCCAACCTATGCAGAATGTGGCGGCCTGATGTATTTGTCGCGCAGCCTGGACTGGCAGGGCAAAACGTGTGAAATGGTCGGGGTGGTGCCTGGCGATACCCGTATGCATGATCGGCCGGTGGGGCGTGGCTATGCCTACCTGCAGCCCACCGGCGATGATCGCTGGCAGGAAGCGAACACCATACCCGCGCATGAATTTCATTATTCCAGTCTGGAAAATCTGCCAACCGACTCCATATACGCTTATCAGGTCAAACGCGGCCATGGTATTGATGGCCAGCATGACGGCTATCAACTGCATAACCTGCTGGCAGGGTATGTACACCGTCGTGGAACCGGTGCCCAGGGCTGGATCACGCCATTTTTGAATCAGGTGCGCGCGCACAAGGCGCGCGCAGCCGCTTAAATTACGAGGAATATCCCATGATCAAAATTACCGACGCTGCTGCCGAGCAAATTCGCGCTGTTGCCAACAACCCGGACGTTTTTGGCATGATATTGCGCGTCGCCGCCTATCAGGAAGACGATGGCAGTGTGAACTACGCGATGGGCTTCGATCACGAACGTGAGGCTGATGAACAACTGATTTGCAACAAAGTCGAGATACTGATTGCCTCTTCCAGCACGCCTTACCTGCAAGGCGTTACACTGGATTTTGTTGAAATGGGTCCCGGCGACCTGCGCTTTATTTTTATCCCGCCGTTTTCTGCCGAAGACGCTGCCGATCCGGAGAACGAGCCTGATGCAGGCACGAAATCCGGTGACGGACCTGAAACCGCCGCTGAGTAAATGCCATGGATTACCTGCCTATATTCCTCGACCTGCGTGACCGTACCTGCCTGCTGGTAGGCGGGTCGGAAACCGCAGCCCGCAAGGCTGAGTTGCTGCTGCGTGCCGGTGCGCGAGTCGAGGTGGCCGCGCCTGCGTTGCATGATTGCTTTAAACATTTGCCACACGCTGAGCACCTGAGTCGTGTTGCTGATGTCTTCAGTGATGAACTGCTTGATGGCAAGGACGCTGTCATTGTGGTCGAGGAAGATGTAGAAGCAGCCAAGCGGGTTGCAGATGCTGCGCGTGCGCGCCACATCCCGGTGAATGTGGCAGACAAGCCGGCGTTGTGCAGTTTCATCCTGCCGTCGATTATCGACCGTTCCCCCATCATGGTGGCGGTATCCAGTGGGGGGGAATCTCCGGTGCTGGCGCGTATGTTGCGCGCCCGGCTGGAAACCATGATTCCTGCTGCATATGGCCGTCTGAGTGCACTCGCATCGCGTTACAAGACGCGTGTGCGTGAGGCGATCAAACCGGAACAGCGCCGAGCCTTCTGGGAGAAAGTATTTCTTTCGCCAGTGGCCGAGATGGTGTTTTCCGGACGCGATGTCGAAGCGGAAGCCGAACTCAACGCGATGATCAAGGACAGCGCCGCAAATGCAATTACACGTGGCGAGGTCTATCTGGTGGGGGCCGGCCCGGGCAATCCCGATCTGCTGACATTCCGCGCCCTGCGCCTGATGCAGCAGGCCGATGTGATCGTCTATGATCGTCTGGTTTCGCAGCCCATACTCGACATGTGCCGGCGCGATGCCGAGCGTGTGTATGTGGGCAAGGAACGCGACGACCATGCGGTACCGCAAGAAGAAATCAACCTCATGCTGGTACGTCTGGCCAAGGAAGGCAAACGCACGCTGCGCCTGAAAGGCGGCGACCCTTTCATCTTCGGCCGTGGCGGCGAAGAGATCGAAACCCTGGTCGAGCACGGCGTATCGTTCCAGGTGGTGCCCGGCATCACGGCTGCGGCCGGTGTGGCGTCGTATGCGGGCATTCCGCTGACGCATCGCGACTATGCGCAGTCGGTGACCTTCGTTACCGGGCATTTGAAAGACAACACCTTCAACCTCAACTGGGAAGGCATCGCGCGGCAAGACCAGACGATTGTTATCTACATGGGTTTGAAGGGCTTGCCGATGCTATGCGAGGCGCTGATCAAGCATGGCCTCACTGCCGAAACGCCGGCAGCCATTATTCAACATGGCACCCTGCCGAGTCAGCGTGTCATCACGGGCGACCTCAATACCTTGCCTGCGTTGGCGGAAGAAGCCGGACTCAAGGCACCCACCCTCATCATCGTGGGCAATGTGGTTAAACTGCGCGAAAAACTCGGCTGGTATCAGCCCGAACTGCATAGCGAGCAGGCGCACCGCACCCCGCTCGAAACGCCGGATCACCTGCGCTGACAGACTGATGAAAACAGCGCGTTCCGATTTGGGCAGCCGCGCAGAAATCAACACGTAGGTGCTTGTGCAATGGCAGACCGGGTCGCATATTCAGCCGGTGCTGAGGCATGGGGGCAGCCTGCCCGGCTCAAGCTCAGCGTACTGGCGCAAGAAGAGGCCGTACGCGAAGGCGTCTATACCGCGCAATGCCAAACGGCTGATCGGCGAGGCTGCAAAGCATGCTCAACTGCACCTGCAATTGATGAGCATATGCCGTCGTGATCGGGCAGAACTGTCGGTGATGATGCTGGCAAAACGGGTGATCGAATCGCCCACGCTGCTACGAAATCTCAAAAACCCGTGGCCGTTCCGACACGTGTTGCGAAGTCAGGCGAGCGCCGCAATCAATCGCGCTATGGCTGTGTGATTCGTGGGGAAACCTCAGGGTCGGACACGATATTCATCACTCCTCTTCTACCGCCCCTCACCCCGCCCGCCCGGCGCTACCCGGTTTTCCACCGCAAACACTGCTGCTTCCACCCGCGACGACAGGTTCAGCTTGGCCAGAATATGGCGCACGTGAAGCTTGACGGTGTCGTGGCTGATATCGAGAGTACGGGCGATGGCCTTGTTGCTTTCGCCACGTGACAGGTGGGTGAGGATTTCGCGTTCGCGCGGGGTCAGGGCATCGAGCAGGGAACCGGCATCCTGTCCTTTTTTATCGTAGAGCTTGACAAGCTTGGCTGTCATGGCCGGGGCGACGACGGTTTCACCGCGCTGGGCGCGCAAGATGGCGTCGACCACTTCGTCGGGTTCCATGCTTTTCAGCAGATAGCCGTTGGCACCGGCGCGCAGTGCGCGTGCCAGATCATCCTCCGCCTCGGAAAGCGTGAGAATGAGCACGGGCAGCTTGTAGCCATCCGCGCGTAATTGCTGCATCAGGGTGATGCCATCGGTGCCCGGCATGTTGAGATCGAGAATCAGCACGTCGGGGCGGTGTGCCTTCAACAGCATGGCAACGTCGTCAGGGGTGCCGGTAAAGGCGGTCACCTCGATGCTGCCGCTTTGTTCCAGCAATTCGGCCAAGCCCTTTCGGAACAGGGTGTGGTCGTCGACGAGAATGATGCGTGTAAGGCTCATGCGGCATGCTCGGATTTGTGTTGCGGGAAGACCAGACGGATCACGGTGCCGCCGGCCGGGCGGCTTTCCACGCTGAGTTTACCGTTCAACTTGGCGGCGCGCTCGCGCATGATGGTGAGTCCGAAGCTTTTTCCCATGGTGGACGATTCGTCATTCTTCTTTTGTACGCCCACGCCATCATCCGCGACGTTGACGAGATACTGGCCGTCTACCAGGTCAAACGTGATGACGACATGGCGCGCACGCGCGTGCTTGGCGATGTTGTAGAGCGATTCCTGGATGATGTGGAAGACCTGGATTTCCTCGTCGGGCGAGAGTGAAACATCCTGCACCAGATTGAGAAAATCGACGTCGGCATTGGCTTTCTTGCGAAAGCCTTTGGCCAGTTCCTGAATTGCCGGCACCAGCCCGCGCGGATTGATGCGGTCGCGATACTGGGTGATGAGGTCGCGCAGGTCGGCGTAGGCGAGGTCGACGGCTTCCTCGACGTCGACCAGATAGCGGTTGGCCTTGGGGTAGTCCTCATGACGCATCGAATCGGACAATACGGTGAGCCGCATCTTGGCGTAGGCCAGTGTCTGCGCCAACGAATCGTGAATCTGGTTGGCCAGCATCTGGCGTTCGTTCATCAGCGAGATGCGCATGTTTTCGCGCGTCAGGCGGGCGTTCTCCAGCGCGATGCCGAGGTGCTCGCTGATCGAACGAAACAGCAGGCGTACGTCCTCGGGGACGGTTTTGCCTTCTTCCATGAACAGGTTGTAGACACCCATGACCTGGTTCTTGTGCATCAACGGCACCGCCACCACGGTGTTGCAGGTGTCGCTGAAATAGGCGTCATTGGCCTGCTTCTTGCAGAAGGCGACGTTGTTCCAGCTGCTAACGGTCATCTCGCGCGCGGCCTTGCCGCACACGCCGCAATCCACGCTGACCAGGTTTTCATGTTCGACCAGATGGGCCGGCAGTCCCACCGAACCGATCAATCGCAAGTGGGTTCGGTCATCGGTTATGACGCGAACCGCGCCCGCCTGTGCACCCGCCAGTCGAATCATGGTCGACAGAAAGCGCCCCAGCAACTGTTCGACGTTGGCGTCGGTGGACAGGCTGGTCGTGATTTCCGACAGGATCCGCAACGCCGGTATGCTGACGTCTCCGGCGTTGGCGGGCGGGTGCTGGATCAGCGGGTGGATGTTGTCACTCATGGCACGGTATTGAAGTGGGCGCTTTCAGCATATCCGATTTATCTTCGATCCCAAGCCCGGCTTCATGGCGCGGGTGTTACAGGTGCAGGCGGCGTGGTTTGTACGGCAGCGGGTTTGGCCGGTGCCGGCATGGCTGCCGGGGTGGTGGGGCTCGCCGGAACGACAGGCGGTTTGACCGGTACCGGCACTACCACGCTGGGTTCGAGGTCCTCCGGGAATCCCCCGCGAGTCGGCGGTTCCTTGGCGGGCGGTGCAGCCTGGCTGGTGGCGCCGTCGGGTTTTTCTTTGACGGGCACGCGCGGCACAACGGGGGCCGACGGCTCAGGCGCTGCCGCCGCGGCTGCCGTCTCGGGCGCGGGCTTTGGCGGTGTCGGCGGTTGTGAGAACAAATACGGTTGCAGCTGGGGCAGCAGGGTTTTCAGGATCTGCGCAGTGAGTGAACTGGTGAAACCGAACTGGCCGGCCTGCTCGCCTGGCACCAGGGCGGTCAGCGTGCCGAAGTGGTGGTCACCCAGGTAGAACACGAAGGTAGCGGTGCGGTTGACCACGCGAGATTCAAGCAATTGTCCGCCCTTGCCATAGCGCTCGAAGCGGTGATCGCCGGTACCCGTTTTCCCGCCCAGGGTGATCGGATTGCCAGAGGCGTCCTTGAGGGCGCCGGCAAGTCGTGCGGCCGTTCCGCTTTCCACCACGCGCAACAGCGCGTGGCGCACGGTCTGGGCGACTTCGGCGGGCATCAGGCGTACGCCTTTGGCCGGCTTGAGCGACAGCTGCGTGTCATAGGGTGTGTTGGCGGCAAAGCGCAGGCCGGTGAGGCTCACCATGGGCGCGCGTACGCCGTCGTTGACCAGAATGCTCATCAGTTCGGCCAACGCGGCGGGCCGGTCACCCGAACTGCCGATGGCGGTAGCGTAGGAGGGGGTGATGTTATCGAACGGATAGCCCAGGCGCTTCCAGTCGGTCAGCAGGCCGTCAAAGGCTTCGACTTCGAGCAGGCTCTGGATGCGGATGTCCTGCGCGTTCTTGCGGCTGGTCTTGAACAGCCAGTTATAGACTTCGATGCGGGCGTCGGCGCCTTGGTCATATAACGCCTGTAGCCCGATTTTTGGCGCGCTACGCAAGCTCTTCACCACCCACAGTTCAAGTGGATGGATCTGCGTGACATAGCCGCGATCGGCCAGGTCGTAAGCATTCAGCGTATGCGTTTTATACAGGGATTCGAGGGTTTTCGGGCTGAGCCCGACGCTGGCAGGAATCTGCTTGTGCAGAGCCTCGACATAAGCCTCGTAGGTCGCTCGCGGTTCCAGATAACGGAACACCGAAGTAAACCGGCGTGGATTGCCCCGCACGCGGGCATAGAGGTCTTCTGCCATTTGCGCGGGTGGATTCTTCTTGTGGCGCTGGTAAAAGCGATTGATGAAGACGCGGCCTTCCTGGTCGACAAAGCGCATCAAATAGGTTTCACGCAGCGGGTTGCCGGCATCGTCCAGAATGCGTGCCGCCGCACCCGGTGTGGCGCTGGCGTAGTGCCGCACGATGTCGCGCATGATGCGGATATAGACGAGGTTGACCGAGTTCTGGGTCGCCTCCCACACGCTCATGGAGCGGCTGTTGTCCTTGGGGTCGAAGTTGGCGAAGTTGTGCAAACCGCCGCCGGTGAAGAAGGTTTCGGGCGAGGCGGAGTACCTGCGGTCCATCGCCGCATTGAGCAGCGCATCCAATGGAATCTTGGGCTGGTCGAGCAGGGTGGCCGCAACCCATTGCGACAGCACATTGCGTTGCGGCTGCGCTTTCTGGGTGAGGGCTTCGGTATTGAAGGTGCGGTATTCGTTGTACAGGCGCGCAACGATTTCAAGATAGGTCACCAGCGTGCGTAGCTTGGCGGTGGACCCGAGGTCCAGCCGTGTCTGGCTGTTGATGTCGAACGGCTGATTGAGGTTGTCGGCCTGGATGCGCAGCACATTGCCGCGCGCGTTTTTTTCATACAGGGTGAAGCTGTAGATGACCTCGCCGAGCGGATTATTGGGCTGCAACAAGCGATGGCCAATCAAGCCCGATGCGGCCGCCGCTTCAGGCTTGGCCAGGCTCTGCAAATATTGGCTGACGATTTTTTGCGCTGGATGATTGATGGTGGTATCGACCTGCAGGTCCAGCCGGTCAAGGTCATACAGGCGCGGCTCACCCAACAAGCCGGCTATCTGGATGCGTTGCGCATTGGTCGCCTTCTGGTCGACAAAGCGCGGTGCGGGGGGGGCGATACGCTGGTCGGTGCCGCGCAACTTGACCTTTTTTGCGAGGCTGGCGAGTTCAAATGTGATGACGTTGGCACTGGCCAGCAGGTCGAGATGGTCGTCAGTCAGGGCATCCAGTGCCTTGCGATTGGACGCCAGGTAATACGATGGACGGCGCTCCGCCACGATCAGCGACAGTACGTGTTTCAGCGCGCTGGCATACTCAAGGTTGCGCGAAGTCGGCTTGATTGAAAGCGTACGGTTTGTTTCGGCAAAATCCAGCCCATACCAGGCCCACAGGCCATCTCCAACGCCGTTGACCTCGCCGATGCGTGGTGCTGCTGCCAACGGCACGGTATTGAGATAGGCCATCACGGTTTTGCGCCGCATTGGCAAGGTGTTCACGCCATCCAGATAGGCGCGCAGGCTGGCCGTGGTCATCTGACGCAGTTTGTCGCCCATGCTGCTGGTCAGGCCTTCCGGCGAATGGCGATACTTTTCGATTTGCGTCGGCAGCGTGCTGCCGCCGGGCACGTTGCGATTGGTGTCGATAAAGCTGATGGCTTTTTCCAGCAGTGCCTGGGCGAGCCGGTCCCATTCCACTGCCGGATTGCGGGTGGGGAACTGCTCGGTCAGCAACTCGCGGTTTTCGATGTAAAGCAGGGCATCGACCAGCACGTCGGGGATATCTTCAAAGCGGCTGTAGATCCGCCCCGGATGCTGACCTTGATAGAGCAGGGCGCCGTCGCTGTCGGTCAGGCTGAGGCCGGCCTGGTCTTTCTCGTGATAGGGCAGGAACAGGCCAAGATCGTGAATCCGTTCCATCTGGATGCTGATCTTGGCTTGCTGGTCGATTTGCCAGCCGGCCTTGTCAAGCCGGGTCAGATACTCGGGCAGCTTGGTGTAGCCCAGTCGGACGTCATAGGGCCCGTTGCCCGGATAGCGAATCCGGCTGGAGGGTCCGGGTCGCATTTGCCAGGTCATTTTCTGCGCGGTTTTGGCGAGGTATTTTGCTTCGAATGCCGATGACACCAATTCCCAGGCGATGAGACCGACCAGCCCGATGATGAGCAGCAGGACACCAAGGCCGATGAGGATGCGGCGCGGGATTTTACGCATGGTTCAGACCCAGTCGCGGCCGGTCAGAAAATCGCTGTAGAGCATGGCTTCGGGTGTGTCCGGTTCGGGGTGCCAATCGTAGCGCCATTTTACAATGGGCGGCAGCGACATCAGGATGGATTCGGTGCGCCCGCCCGATTGCAGACCGAACAGCGTGCCACGGTCGTAGACCAGGTTGAACTCGACATAGCGGCCGCGCCGATAGGCCTGGAAATCACGCTCGCGTTCACCATAGGGCACGTCTTTTCGGCGTTCCAGCAACGGCAGGTAGGCGGTGAGAAAGGCATCGCCCAGGCTTTTTGTCATGCCAAACGCATGATCGAAACCGCCTTCGGAAAAATCGTCGAAAAACACGCCACCGATTCCGCGCGGTTCGTTGCGATGTTTGAGAAAGAAGTAGCGGTCGCACCATTCCTTGAAACGCGGGTGCAGGTCGGGGCCGAAGGGGTCGAGTGAATCTTTACAGGTGGCGTGAAAATGCCGCGCGTCGTCCTCGAAACCATAGTAAGGCGTGAGATCCATGCCGCCACCGAACCACCACACCGGTTCTTCGCCGTCTTTCATCGCGACAAAGCAGCGTACGTTCATGTGCACGGTCGGCGCGTAGGGGTTGCGCGGATGCAGCACCAGCGACACCCCCATCGCCTCCCAGCGGCGCCCGGCAAGTTCAGGGCGATGCGCGCTGGCGGAGGGCGGCAACTGGCTGCCCAGCACATGCGAGAAGTTCACCCCGCCGCGTTCCAGTACCTGGCCTTCTTCGATCAGCCGCGAGATGCCGCCGCCGCCTTCAGGGCGTTCCCAGCTATCGGTGCGAAATGGCAGGCCGTCGACGGTTTCAAGCGCAGTGACAATACGCGACTGCAATCCGAGTAGCCAGGTTTTGACTGCACTCGAATCAAAGGGGGTTGTATCAGGGGTTTGGGCGGGTATCAGGCTCAAAGATGTGATCCGGTTGCGAAGTGAATCGTGGGGGGTGCGGGCATCTCCACGTTGTGGATATGCATTCATTCCAAGGCGTAGCAGCGAAAGCTTATTTTTTCCGGTCAAGCGCACGCCAGCCAATGTCGCGACGGTATTGCATGCCGTCAAAATGGATGCTGGCAATCGCGTCGTAAGCACGCTTTTGCGCCATGCGTACGCTGTCGCCAAGTGCGGTGACAGCGAGTACACGGCCGCCGCTTACGGTAGTCTGCCCGTTCTCGGTGGTGGTGCCAGCATGGAATACGTGCAGGTCATCGGTCGCGGCCGGGAGTGCACTGACAACCGCGCCTTTTTGCGGCGCATCGGGATAACCCGCTGCGGCCAACACCACGGCGAGCGCGGTGCGGCGGTCCCATTCCGCTTCCACCTGATCCAGATTGCCATTGATGGCGGCTTCAAGAATGGTGACGAGATCGGTTTTCAGGCGAATCATGATCGGCTGGGTTTCCGGGTCGCCCATGCGGCAGTTGAACTCGAGCACCTTGGGTGCGCCATCGGACCCGATCATGATTCCGGCATACAAAAATCCGGTGAAACGAATGCCGTCGGCCGCCATGCCTTCCACTGTAGGCTGGATCACCTCGCGCATGATGCGTGCATGCAGCCCCGGGGTGACGACGGGGGCGGGCGAATAGGCACCCATGCCGCCGGTGTTGGGACCCTGATCGCCATCCTGCAGGCGTTTGTGGTCCTGGCTGGACGCCAGTGCCAGCACATGTTCGCCGTCAACCAATACGATAAAGCTGGCTTCCTCGCCCAACAGGCATTCTTCAATCACCACGCGGTTACCGGCTTCGCCCATGCTGTTTCCGGCGAGCATGGCATCCACTGCCGCGTGGGCTTCTTCGGCAGTCGCTGCAACGACCACACCCTTGCCCGCAGCCAGGCCGTCGGCTTTCACCACGATGGGGGCGCCGTGGTGATCGATGTAGGCGTGCGCGGAGACGGCGTCGGTGAAGGTGCCGAACGCAGCCGTCGGGATGCCATGACGCGCCATGAACTGCTTGGCGAAATCCTTTGAACTTTCGAGCTGGGCTGCGGCCTGGGTCGGGCCGAATATTTTGAGTCCGGCCGCACGGAACGTGTCGACAATACCCGCGGCCAACGGCGCTTCGGGCCCCACCACCGTGAATGCGATGTCGTTATCGTGGCGCACAAACTCAATCAACGACGGGATGGATGTCAACGGCACATTGATCAGACCGTCCTGGTTCGCCGTGCCGCCATTGCCGGGCGCAACAAATACCTGTGAAACGCGAGGGGATTGTGCGAGCTTCCACGCCAGTGCGTGTTCGCGTCCGCCAGAGCCGATGACAAGGATTTTCATAGAGAACTAAACCGTATGCAGTTAGAGGCAGGGCGAACGCAGAAAAAATGGCATGGCTGCGCGCGGATCACCTGCTGATTAATGTCGGAAATGTCGGGTGCCGGTGAACACCATGGCGATGCCATGTTCGTTGGCCGCCGCAATCACTTCGTCGTCGCGCATCGAGCCGCCGGGCTGGATCACGGCCTTGATGCCCGCCGCAGCCGCCTGGTCGATACCGTCGCGGAAAGGGAAGAAGGCATCGGAGGCCATCACCGAACCGGGTACCGGCAGGCCAGCGTGTTCGGCCTTGATGGCGGCAATGCGGGCGGAGTTGATGCGGCTCATCTGACCGGCGCCGACACCGACTGTCATGCGGTCTTTAGCGTAGACAATGGCGTTGGATTTGACGAACTTGGCGACGCGCCAGGCGAACAGCAGATCGTCCATTTCCTGCGGCGTGGGCGTGCGGCTGGTAACGGTCTTCAACTCACCGTGCAGCAGCACGTCGGCGTCCTGCACCAGCAAACCGCCGGCCACGCGCTTCATGTCCAGCTGGGCGACTGCGCCCGACCAGGCGCCGCATTGAAGCAGGCGCACGTTCTTTTTGGCGGCCACCGCGGCCACCGCTTCGGGGCTGACTTCGGGCGCAATGATGACTTCGACGAACTGACGTTCGACGATGGCCTGCGCGGTTTCGCCGTCGAGCCTGCCGTTGAAGGCGATGATGCCACCGAAGGCGGATTCGGGATCGGTCTGGTAAGCGCGGTTGTAGGCGTCCAGCAGGCTGGTGCCGTAGGCCACGCCGCACGGGTTGGCATGCTTGACGATGACGCAGGCGGGCGCCGTGTCGAACAGCTTGACGCACTCCAGCGCGGCGTCGGTGTCGGCGATGTTGTTGTAGGAGAGTTCCTTGCCTTGCAGTTGGTGCGACGTCGCGATGGTGCCAGCGGGCGCATGGGCTTCAACGTAAAAGGCGCCGGCCTGATGCGGGTTTTCGCCATAGCGACAGATTTGCGCGCGGGAAAACTGCAGCGACAATTGTTCGCTGAAGGTTTCACGTTCGCCGGCATCGTTCAGCGCGGTAAGGTAATTGCTGATGTGGCCGTCGTATTGGGCGGTGTGGGTGAAGGCTTTTTTCGCCAGACCAAAGCGGGTGGCGTCGCTGAGTGCGCCGGCGTTGGCCTGCATTTCAGACACCAGTGCCGGGTAGTCGGCGGGGTCGGTGACGATGGCAACGTGGCGGTAGTTCTTGGCTGACGAACGCACCATCGCCGGGCCGCCAATGTCGATGTTTTCGATCGCTTCATCCAGCGTATGCGGCTTGGCAACGGTGGCCACAAACGGGTACAGGTTGACGCACACCAGATCGATGTAGGGCATGTCGTGCTTGGCCATGGTGGCGACATGCTCAGGCAGGTCGCGCCGCGCCAGGATGCCGCCGTGCACCTTGGGATGCAACGTCTTGACCCGGCCGTCGAGCATTTCGGGGAAGCCGGTGTACTCGCTGACATCGATGACGGTCAGGCCCGCATCCCGCAGTGCTTTGGAAGTGCCTCCGGTGGACAACAGTTCGACGCCTGCGTTGGCCAGTGCCCGGGCGAAATCGACCAGGCCGGTTTTGTCCGAAACAGAAAGCAGGGCGCGCTGTATTTTTGGGGTGGCAGCAGGTGTCATGTTGGCTTTAATCAGAGAGTCCGTGTTCGCGCATTTTTTTGCGCAGGGTGTTGCGGTTGATGCCGAGCATATCGGCAGCGCGCGTCTGGTTGCCTTCCGCGCGGTCCAGGATATAGGCGAGCAGGGGCTTTTCCACTGCACTCAAGACCATGCCATAGATTTCGCTCGGCGTTTCCCCGTCGAGATCCTTGAAATAGCGATTGAGTGATCGCCGCATGCAGGCGGCGATCTCGTTTTCTTCTATCATTGAAGTTCCCCTTGTTACCGCAAGTTATGCCGCTAGCCGTGAGGCCGCCGACAGGTCTTGCGTATTGTTGTTTTCGTCGTTGTTTTCGTAGCGTAACCGGTTGTCCGCCCGTGCTGCCAAAGCAAAATATTCGTTTACAACATTGAGTTGATCAGACACCGAATCGAGCCGGTTCATGGTGTGGCGGAAAGCACTGCTCCCCACCAATCCACGTGTGTACCAGGAGATGTGTTTGCGTGCCACACGCACCCCGGCCACGTCGCCATAAAAGGCGTGCAGATCGTGGATGTGTTCGAGCAGCACGGCGTGGATTTCCGACACTTCGGGTTGCGGCAGGTGCGTGCCGGTATTCAGGAAGTGTTCAATTTCACGAAATATCCACGGCCGGCCCTGTGCGGCGCGGCCGATCATCACCGCATCCGCGCCGGTGTAGGCCAGCACAAACTGGGCTTTTCCCGGGGTGGTGATGTCGCCGTTGGCAATGATCGGTATGCGCGCCGCCGCTTTGACTGCGCGGATCGTGTCATATTCAGCGTCACCGGTATAGGCGCAGGCGCGGGTGCGGCCATGCATCGCCAGCGCTTGCACACCGGCATTTTCGGCAATGCTGAGAATGCTTAATGCGTTGCGATGCTCGCGGTCCCAGCCGGTGCGAATTTTCAGCGTGACGGGGACTTCTGGAACGGCTTTTACAACTGCGTCCAGAATCCGCGCGACCAGCGTTTCGTCTTGCAGCAGCGCCGAACCCGCCATCACGTTGCAGATTTTCTTGGCCGGGCAGCCCATGTTGATATCGATGATTTGCGCGCCGCGGTCGACGTTGTGACGCGCGGCTTCGGCCATCATGGCGGGGTCGGCGCCAGCGATCTGCACGCTGATCGGATCGACCTCGCCTTCGTGGTTGGCCCGACGTGCGGTTTTGGCCGAGCCGTACAACAGCGAGTTCGAGGTCACCATCTCGGAAACAGCCATACCCGCGCCCAGCTTTTTGCAAAGCTGACGGAAAGGCCGGTCGGTTACCCCAGCCATGGGGGCAACAATCAGGCGATTCTTGAGGAGGTGGTTGCCGATGCGCATAAGCGTTGGCATTTTACCCCTGTCGCGAGCCTCGACCAAGCTGATCAGACTTTACATTTCTTTATTGAAGCAAGTCATTCAGCCGACTAGTATGAAGGTCGCTGTACTTCATCAATAAACAGGGGAAAAGCATGAGTTTTGTCACCGAATTCAAGGAATTTGCGGTCAAGGGCAATGCGATGGATCTGGCGGTGGGGGTCATCATCGGTGCTGCGTTTGGGAAAATCGTCGATTCCATCGTCAAGGATTTAATCATGCCGGTTGTGGGCGCCGTGTTTGGCGGCTTCGATTTCTCCAACCTGTTCATTGCGCTGAGCGACGTGCCTGAAGGCGTGGCCAATACGCTGGATGCGGTTAAGGAAGCAGGTGTGCCGGTATTCGCCTATGGCAATTTCCTGACCATCCTGATCAACTTCCTGATCTTGGCGTTCATCGTCTTCATGCTCGTCAAGCAGCTCAATCGCTTGAAGAAAGAAGCACCGCCCGCCGCACCCGCCGCTACGCCGGAAGACGTGGTTCTGTTGCGTGAGATTCGTGACAGCCTGAAAAAATAAGGACTTGCATCCTGGCGAAACCGGTTGCCGGTTTCATGCATGAAAGAAGAGCGGGCAGAGATGCCCGCTTTTTTTGCGGGCTAGTGCGCAGCTTCCCAGTTTTTGCCTTCTCCCATGCCCACACGCAACGGCACCTTGAGTTCGGCGACGTTGCACATCAATCCCGGCAGTTCGGCGCGTACGCGGTCGAGTTCCTGCTCGGGCACTTCGAGGATCAGTTCGTCGTGCACCTGCAGCAGCAGGCGGCTGGCCAGCTTCTCGCGGTCGAGCCAGCCCTGCACGGCGATCATCGCCAGCTTGATGAGGTCGGCGGCGGTGCCCTGCATCGGCGCGTTGATGGCGGCGCGCTCGGCGCCCTGACGGCGCTGCGGATTCTTGGCGTTGATCTCGGGCAGATACAGGCGGCGGCCGAACACGGTCTCAACATAGCCTTGTTGGCGCGCCGTTTCGCGGGTGCGCTGCATGTAGTCGGCCACGCCGGGATAGCGCGCGAAGTAGCGGTC
>JASJPF010000100.1:0-3625 GCA_031426835.1 Thiobacillus sp. | reverse complement strand
GGCTGACGTTCGACTCCATGGGCACCCGAAAAAGCTTAAGTAAGTGCCATTCGGGGCAGACGCCTTAATACTAAACATGAAACCACACCTGATTCTGCTTGCCTTGCTGCTTGCATTCCCCGCAGCTGCCGGCGTTTATAAATGGACGGATGCGCAAGGCCGTATCCAGTACAGCGATACGCCGTCCCCTGCGGCAAAGTCCACGCAACTCAAGTTGCAAAGCTTTACGGGACCGGTCCAGGTCAGTCAGGCAATCGGCGCGGATAGCGGGGTTACGATTTACACGACCGAGTGGTGCGGGGTGTGCAAACGCGCCAAGGCATTCTTTAAGCAGAACGGGATTCCATTCCGTGAATGGGATGTGGAAAAGTCGGATTATGGTGAAACCAAATTCAAGCAGCTAGGTGGGCGTGGCGTGCCGGTCATCACTGTGGGTGCGGAAAAAATGATGGGTTTTGACGCAGGACAGTTTATGGAATTGTGGAACAAGACACAAAATAAGTAGGGTATTCAGGGGCAATAAATGGGGGCACCCTGAGCTAGCCTGCACGAAGGCCCGGGGTCAAAAGGCGGTATCTGACCACCGGATGTGGATGTGTGGGGGACAGACCGGGCTGCCCCCTTCTTTTTGCTAGCCTTGCCTGCACTGGATCCGGATCAGCGCCGATTCTTTCTCGTTCATGTGGCCCTTAACCTCCGCAGGATCATCCCAGCTCCACCACAGGAACTGGCCTCGTCCCCCGTGCCCGCTTCCAGCCTTGGTGCCCCGCACCTCGTTGTTCGTGCAGGAGAGGGGCATGTTGGCGCTTATCGTGTTGGTGTTCGGAGGAATGTTGGTGTCAAAAACGACAAGCTGGGTGTTCCCGGAGTAGATCGAAAGTCGGACGCGATCGATCATGGCGTTCTGGGCAATGCCGTCGCGCTGAATATTCGCCGTTACCGTGTAATTGGCGCTGGAACCATTCGAAATGGTTGCAGGCCCGGAAATGGTGACCCCGGTCACAGCAAATCGTACGTCCCTCAACGGCGGCGAACCACTTACCCCCAATAAGACCGGGACAAGCATCAAAATGGAAAGCGAACCAGCCACAAAGTGAATTCTCATCATATGACCCCTTTAATTTTGAACCGGTGAATGGCCGCCCTCCATGGATGGAATGAAGCATGGCCAACCTGATTGAAGCTATGGCCGTGTCCCCATGCGTAGGCACCTCTAAGTACGTTAGTACGAAAATCCAGCTATTGATATAAAACTTTCATGGCGAAAACTGGGGGTCTGGTCTTGCCTTATGCGGCATCGTTGACGTTAAAGGCAGTTTGCCAGCACTAGATGAAGAACACAGGAATCTGATCTCATTCAGCTCCACGACCTGTCGGTTTGCCGGCATACCCTAAATTCTGATTGATTCGAGCCGTTACTGTTTGCTTCTGCAGTATTCAAACGCGGAACAAATGGGATCGGCACGATTAATTCCTGGCGCGGCGGAAAATGGCGTCTGGCCCCTGGTTCTTTGGCTATGCCTTGACGGAGATCAGGCAAGCCGTTGGATCGCACGATGCAACGGGGAGTCGCATGGCGGAAAAATCAAAGACAGGGTGCGTAGGTGATGCATGGCTCCCGTTTAACAGCGTTTAAAGAGGTGTCTGATGCCTGATGATTTGAATGGCGGTGAGTTGCTTGAAGTCGGCTTGAAAACATTACGATTGCGCCCGGGTCTTTTTCTGAATATTCAGAGAATGCGCGAGGGCGCACCGGTGCACGAGGCGCAATTTATCGCGGCCATCGAAGGCAAAGGCGTGATGTTGACGCCCAGCGGCATGGATAGCCTGAAGACGGAAATCATCCTTGGCGACGAATATTTGATCCAAGGCTTTACGGGCCAGACCGATTTCTCCTTTACCGCGCCGGCCTTGAATGTCTTTAAGGCACCCTTTGCCCATGTGCTCTTTGCTTACCCGGCTTCGGCAAAAGCAAAGCAGGTGCGCAAATCGATGCGCCTGAAAACCGCTTTGCCCGCAACCATCTCGCCCGCTGGTCAGGGTAATCCGACTGAGGTTTCAATCGTCGATTTGAGCGTAGCCGGCGCGATGATTTTGTCGCCACGTTCCCTGGGGGTGATAGGCGGTCTATTCGACCTGGTGTTTCCAATCAAATTTGATGACGTTCACTCCAATCTCAACATCGTGGCCAAGCTTCGCCACAGTAACCACACGGACAATGAAGGGCGCAAGATCGGCTTGTCTTTCGAGAATTTATCCCGGGAGCACAAGCTGCTTCTGAATTATTTTGTCGGCAAAATGACGGAAGAAAACTCTTTCATCATTGAACCCTAGCGCTTTTTCCCAGCCATGCTGACTCATACGCTACTGCATGCTGTGCAGACGTAGATAAATGAAGTCGACACTCTTGAATTTGGAAACAGAAACAACGAGTTTGGATCTTGCCTATATCTACTATGTGGACACTCGCTTTCCCATTTAACTGAGGCTTATGGCCCGCGCGGTTTTGCTTGCTTTCAGAATTGGTTAGCCGGCCCCGTTTGATACTTAACAGGATTGAAGTCCATGAGCCCGATTCATGCAATTTTGCTGCTGGCTGTGACCCTGAGTGGTTGCGCCATCCGTCCGCTGCCGAATGCGCTCGACACAATCGATCCAGGACGACTGCCTACCGCGCAGCGCGAGGTGAGTGTTGCCGGGCTTCGTCCTTGCAACGATGGTCCTGAGCGCACACTGCAAATTGACCCGGGCCAGCCTATCAACATACTGGTTCATGGCTGTAACGGCTCCACCGGAAGATTTCGTACGCTGGCGCAAGTGCTCGCGTTTCATGGCCAGCAAACCGCCTGTTTCGAATACGATGATCGCGATAGCCTCATGGTGAGTTCCGGCCAGCTGGCTCGTGCTGTCGACACGCTTGCGCAGGATATGAAGACGCCGCAAATCACGGTAATAGGCCACAGCATGGGCGGCCTCGTTGCACGCAAGGCGCTGATCGATAGCCACCCCAATCCGTCGCGCAACAACCAGGTCGACTTGAGTCTGGTCACGGTCTCGGCACCTTTTTCCGGAATTGCGGCGTCGCGAATGTGCGCAGCGCCGGCGTTACGGGTTGCCACCCTCGGCCTGAATGATCTGGTCTGCTGGCTTGTCAGTGGCGATAACTGGTACGAGATCACACCCGCCTCAGGTTTTATCCGGAATCCGGGCACGCTGATCCCTCAGGTGCGCAGCCATCTCAAGATAGCGACGGACGAGCGCGGCACGTGCCGACGTCGCAACGATTCCGGCCAATGCATTGAAGACGACTATATTTTCAGCCTCGGCGAGCAACGGTATCCACCTGCCACCCCAACACCCCGCACCACCGATGTCGAAGTTGCCGCCGGGCACGTCGAAATTGTTGGTGAATCCGGTGTCACGCCATACAAACTCATCAACGTATTTCAACGCGAAGGCATCATCCGCGCCACACCGCCGGAGCGGCAGTCTGCGTTTCAGGCACTGCTGACAGAGCTTTATGGACGTTGAGTACCACAAAGCAAATGGAAAAATAAATGGGCTCAGATACGAATGGCACTTACTTAAGCCGAAATTGGCTGGGAAGCTCTATGTAAGTCATTGA
>JASJPF010000099.1:0-37516 GCA_031426835.1 Thiobacillus sp. | reverse complement strand
CATGGAATACCTGCATCGACAGCCTTTGGAAGAATCCATTCGGCGCTTACGCTTCGTGTTCCCCTTCGCTTATGCCACGGGACTGCGCCTGGCTGAATTGGTGGATGCCCGCCTGGAAAGACTCTATTCGGTCCCGTTCAAGCATGACCTGGGTGTCCGCTGGATGCTGAAAGTGCTCGGCAAGGGTGGCAAATGGCGGGCAGTCCCGATGCCCGGCATGGTGATGGATGCATTACGCGATTACCTGGCCTGGCGTGGTTTGAATGCCGACCCTCTGGACAACCCTGGAGATATTCCCCTGATTGCCCGGCTGCGGCTGGGGCAGGATACAGGCACCCTGGATCCCACGACGCTGTACAAGGCCTTGAAGACGTTCTTCAGGGAAGCGGCTGCTGCGCTTGCCACGCAGGGGCATCATGATGATGCCAAAAAGATGGCGAAAGCCTCGACGCACTGGCTGAGACACACGCGCGGCGCGCATTCTGCAGAGACGATGCCGGTCAACATGATTCAGCGCCTGCTCGGACACGCCAGCGTGGCAACCACCAGCATATACACGTCGACGGACGACGAGATGCTGTTTCTGCTACTGGATGACAGCCTGAAAATAGAAACACAACCGGGCAGCAGGGGCAGCTGAATGACCATGCCAATTATGTTGGACTCTGGCAGACGATAGAACGCTGAACCCGGATACCCAGAAATCCTTCTCCACATTCTGGATCAGTGTGCCGAGCCGGTTGGCGGTCGCCAGAAACAGGCCGCGACGATCCTCGGGGGAGGCTGGCGATGATGCGAAGAAAGCCGGCGCTCACGGTGAGGCCTTGGTGCTCGCCTGCTCGGACCTGGCAAGCAGATCGCGGATCCACTGTTGCATCCACGACGGCACAGTGTGTAAACCGGATCGCAGATCATCACGAATCGCGCTTCCCTGGCTGGAGTCCTGCAGTAGCCGAATGAGCTTGGCTTGAATCGCATCCTGATCGATCTGGGCACCACCCTTCAGACCATCGCGGAGCCAGTACAGGGCTTGCACCACCCGCATGGCCGGACGGCCGGCCCAGTAGAGCTTGCTTGGCGCCGTCAGTTTGAACTGGAGGGTCAATTTGCCCAACTGGATCGGCCGCAGCCTACCATCCGTATGTACGATGACCTGCCCCGGTACCGCATTGGTCAGGCCCAGATCGTTGGCGGCGATCATCCCGTCAATCAGTACGCGCACCTGGTCGCGACGACCGACTGCATCCATCACGCTGCGATAATCAGGGGCGGTCAGCTGGCCGGTGAGGGAATTCATCCAAGGCTTGTCGTATAGTCCTCGGTCGATGCGACGCAGATCATTGCTGGCGACCATGCGCTGGAGCGTTTTATCCACCGCGTCGCGGCTACCCAGGTCGAGAAAATCCACCGGCGTCCACACTTTGGCTGCCGGGGCCTGGTTGATGCGTTGCACCACCTGCGATTTGATGACTGGCTCCATGTCCGTTAATTGTATACATATATCGGACATCGGTAAGGCCAGGAATGATCGAACAAACAGGAAGGCAAGTCGGCAGAAGAAGCCTGCCACCTTGCCTTAAATGACAACAGCCCTTGAGATTACACGTCAGAAAACACGAAGAGTCTTAAACCAACCTGCTCATCAAGCTGGGGGTGGCATGGCACGTCATGAAATATTAAAATTTGAAGTCTGTTGTGGATCGTGCCTCCAGGCACGATCGGAAAACGATTCAGGAATGCACACGGGATGAGCTAACTTGAATGCAATA
Source organism: Thiobacillus sp. (assembly GCA_031426835.1). Taxonomy (GTDB): domain Bacteria; phylum Pseudomonadota; class Gammaproteobacteria; order Burkholderiales; family Thiobacillaceae; genus Thiobacillus. The sequence continues at coordinate 35,747 of JASJPF010000099.1, read as the reverse complement.
CCGTCATGGGAGTGGCGGCGAAAATAATAAGCTGAAAATTTACCCCTGCAGTTGCGGAGCCGAAGGGGTTAAACCAAGAAAGGCAAAATAAATGGGTTCCGCAAAATCACATTCCCTGCTCCCATCCGTGGAGCAGTTCACCAATGAGTTATGGCTTGTTCATAGTCTCGCCGACAGGACCATCGACGCCTATCGGGCGGATCTGATCAATTTCGGATCGTGGCTGACCCAGCATAATGGGAAGACGCTACTCCAGGTCCAGAATCAGGACATTGAGGCGTGGCTGGCAAGCCTGCTGGAGAGAAAGGTCAGCGCTCGGAGCGTGGCTCGCTATACCACTTCGCTTCGTCGGTTTTACCAATATCTCATGACCAATGGGCAGGTTGCGCAAGACCCGACCATGCGGCTTGGCAAGATCAAAATACCCCACCGCCTCCCGAACACGCCGACGCAGGATGAGGTGGCGTCACTGCTTGATATTACTGATCTCAATTCTCACCAAGGCCTGCGTGACAAGGCCATGCTCGAATTGCTCTATGCGACCGGGATACGAGCCACCGAGCTATCCGATCTCAAGGTCGAAGACTTTGATTTCAAAAACCGCGTGATTCGGGTTTGTGGAAAAGGAAACAAGGAGCGGCTGGTGGTTTATGGTGAAGAGGCTTCATTCTGGCTCGATCTGTATCTGAGCAGGTCAAGACCCGCCCTGAGACGGGACTACCTTTGCAATCATGTGTTCCTCTCGGTTCGCGGGAAGAAAATAAGCACGGGCGTACTCCGCCTGGTGGTGAAGAAGCACGCCTCAAACAAAGGGATCGAAAGACCCCTCAGTACTCATAGCCTCCGCCACGCCTTTGCCACGCACTTATTGGATGCTGGTGCCGATTTGCGGGTGATCCAGGAGCTCTTGGGGCATGCGTGCATCAGTACAACCCAGATATACACATTCGTTGCGACCAAGCGGTTGGTTGCGCTGCATTCCAGGTTCCACCCGAGAAACGAGGACAAGGCTGGATTTGAGGCAGGCGATAACCTGCGCACCAGGTTCCGGTCAATGGATCCTTGATGAGGTGGCCTTGGTGGTCTTTTCTCGTCGGGTTGAGTGCAACAGAAAAATCCCAGCCATGAAGGAGTAGGACGCGCCAACCTGCTGGAGTGGATGAGGAATAATCCCGCAGGCCGCCGAATGTTAAACTTGGCGCAAATGAAGGCTCGCAGAAGCAAGCCACCGACCGAGAAGCCCCAGTTCATGACGAAGCCCGTCGCCGCTCCCGAAATCTTCCAGATCCCGCTCGACCAACTCGACGCCGCCATCGTGCCACCCGGCACAAAACCCGGCACCCCCGAGTTCGAGCAGGCGGTGATCATGCACTACGCCCTGCGCTACGCAGCTAAGGGTTGGCACGCGATGGTGACGGTGAACGACGGCTTCGTGCGCGTGCTCGCCATCCCGCAGCAAGGCATGGACCCCAAGGACTATGTGCAGGGCCTGCTGCAGAATGGCTTTCTGGAGGATGCCCTGCCCATTCTGCAAGCGCTGGACGGCATGATCGATGACGCCGACATCGCCTACAACCTCGGCATCTGCTTCTCCGAGCTGGGGCAGACCGTGGAATCGGTTGAACCGCTTGAGCGCTGTACCCGCCTTGCCCCCGACTACACCAACGCCTGGGTCGGACTCGGCGTGGCTTACACCCGGCTCGGCCGCAATACCGAAGCCATGCGGGCGCTGAAGAAGGCGGTGGAGCTGCAACCCCAGAACCCTTTCGCCCAGCGCAACCTGGGTGCCCTGCTGTCCAAGGAAGGCAAGCACGATGATGCCCTGCCCCACTTCCGCCAGGCAGTGGCCCAAACACCAAATGATCCCGCCGCCGCCTTCGGGCTTGGCCAGTGCCTGCAAGGCCTGGGAGGCGAGCACCGCAAGGAAGCCGATCAAGTCTATTCCGATCTCATCAAGCGCTTCCCCGACAGCCCCGGTGCAGAAATGGCTCGCCAAGCGCTCACCCAGATGGCCCAGGACAGCTTCCGCGATAATGCCGATGGCGGCGTGCGCATGGACGCGGTGTTCTACATGATGGATGCACTCGACCGTTTTGCCGGCATGAGCAAGGCTGACGTCGGCCAGACCACGATGGAGGTCGCCCTGTTGGGAAAGCAAGGTCTGCGCATCAACGACCCCGACACGCGCTACACCCTGCGCAGCATGGAAGGGGAATTCAGTGCCCTCAACCTGCTATGCCTGATGCATGTTGGGGTTCGGAGCTTCGATCCAAACGCCGACACTGCAACAGGCCTGGACAAGGAATACGAGGTGGCCAAGGCCATGCGTGAGAACAAGCTATGAGCGCCCTACCCGAGTCTTACCTGAAGCTCGTTCTGCCGCTGATCGACAAGGCCAGAGGGTTCCTCGAAAACGGCGAATCCCTGCAACCCTTCGCCTTTGTAGGTAGCGCCGCCACTGGCGAAATGCTGCCCGTGATGATCGACACCCAGACCGCCGAATCCAAGGACCGCTCGGCCCTGCTCATCAAAGCCGCTGCTGACCAAACCCAGGCCGACTTCATCTTCACCGTAATGGAAGCCTGGGGCTTGCCGCGCGACAAAATGCCACGCTACCAGGAAATCCTCGACAAGTACGGCTCGGTCGGCGCAAGTCCGTACAAGATTGACACCGCCGCATTCGTCGTCGAGACCCGTTATGGCGTGTGGGGCGCGCAGGTACCGCTCAAGCCCAAGGGCTATTCCAAGAAGAAGCGCACCTTCGGGCCGGTGGAACTGCAGTTCATGGACGGGGTGGAGGGGCGCTTCGTGGGGCTGCTTCCGGAATCGGAAAAGCAGAGCCTTCACTAGGCCCGACCGCTTCGTGAATACCCTCCTCCAAGAGTGAACAAAGGCCTTTCCAAATCCCGCCTTATCGCCTGGCGGCAATGCCCCAAGCGGCTGTGGCTTGAAGTCAATCGCCCCGATCTCAAGGTTTTCACTCCGTGCATGGAGCAACGTTTTCAGGTCGGGCACCAAGTGGGTGCCATCGCCCAGAATCTTGAGGACAACGGCCTGCTCATCGAGCACGCAACCAATCTGACTGCTGCACTGCAGGCAACCCGCGAAGCGCTCGCCCAATACCCCAATCGTCCCCTATTCGAGCCGGCGTTCCAACATGATGGCCTGCTGGTGCGGATCGACCTGCTGGTTCCGCAAGGCAGGTACTATCAGCTGGTTGAGGTGAAATCCACCGGCTCGGTCAAGGAATACCATATCGCAGATGCCGCGATTCAGGTCTGGGTGGCGGACAAAGCAGGCCTTGCGGTGGACGAGGTCTGCATCGGCCATCTGGACACGAGCTTCGTCTACCCCGGCAACGGCGACTACCGCGGACTGATCACCAAGTCGCCCATCTCCGAACACATCGAGCCCTTGTTCGCTGAGATCCCGCAGTGGGTGGCAGGCGCACGCGATACCCTGGCCGGCGGTGAGCCCGACATAGAAGCCGGGGCACAGTGCACTGATCCATTCGAATGCCCGTTCCTGGCCTATTGCAGCCCTGCCCCGCCAGAATACCCGCTCGAACTGCTGCCCGACAAAGCTGGCAAGCAGTTGGCCCGGCAGTTGATGTCAGAAGGATATGAAGACCTGCGCGAGGTGCCTGCCGATCGCATGCCCACCCCAGCCCTGCAACGCGTGCACCGGGTGACCGTATCAGGTCATGCCGAAATCAATGCCGACGCTGCAGCGCGCATCGACGCACTGTCCTGGCCGCGTTACTACCTCGACTTCGAGACCATCGCCTTCACCGTGCCCATCTGGCCAGGTACCCGGCCGTTCCAGGCCCTGCCGTTCCAATGGTCTTGCCATGGGGAAAGCAATACCGGTGAAATCGTTCATCGTGAATTTCTCGACATCAGCGGTGAGCCGCCGATGCGCCGCTTTGCCGAAAGCCTGATCGAAACGCTAGGCAGCAGCGGCCCCATCCTGGTCTACAGCCCCTATGAAAAGCGCATCATCAACGAGCTGGCTCAAACCTATCCTGATCTAGGGTCAGATTTGAAAGCGCTGGTCGAACGCTTGGTCGATCTCCATCCCATCACCAAGCAGCACTACTACCACCCGGCCATGAAAGGCAGCTGGTCGATCAAGGCGGTGCTACCAACCGTGGCACCCGATCTTGATTACGCCAGCCTGGGCGAAGTGCAAGATGGCACCTCGGCCCAGTTCGCTTATCTGGAGCTGATTGATCCCGGCACGGAGAGCGAACGCAAACAACAACTGGAAGCCGAGCTGCGCGAATACTGCAAGCTGGATACCCTCGCACTGGTTTGCCTGGCCAGGTTTCTGGCATCGGCGGGGTCACAGCAATAGCCGTCTGTACAATCCGGTGTGTTCAAATCGCACCCGCATACATGGCACACATCATCCCGGAAGGCTGGCAGGCGCTGGAAGCTACTGGCGCATTGCTGCGCGAGATCGAGACGCTGGCGCTGCTCGCGCAGGGCCTGCCCGATGCCTATACTGTCTATCACGGCGTGCACTGGACGCGCATCAACCAGAGCCACGCCCTAGTGGGTGAGATCGACTTCGCCATCGTCAACCCGGCGGGCAACCTGCTGCTGATTGAACAGAAGTCTGGCTACCTCAGCGAAACGCCAGAAGGGCTGGCCAAGCAATACGACAAGAAGGAAAAGCTCGTTCCCGCGCAGATGACTCGCTCGGTCGAAGCCCTTCGAGCCCGCCTCCACAAATACTGCCCAGCAGACAAACCCCTGCTGGACAGCCTGCTCTACTGTCCCGACTATCGAGTCAAGCAGCCTGGTACTGCTGGTATTGATCCCGAGCGCATCGTCGATGCCAGCAAGCGCGAACATCTGGTGCACATCATCGGCACTCTGCTGCCAGAGGATGCGCCCGCCACTCCGGTTTCTGAGGAAGTGCACCGCTTTCTGCGAAACGAATTACGACTGGTGGCAGACGTCTCAACCATGGCTGGCCAAGCGCGCACGCTCTACACCCAGTTGTCCGGCGGGTTAACCGAATGGGCGCGCTGCATCGAGTGTGAACCCTTTAGACTGCGCGTCATCGGTACCGCTGGCTCTGGCAAAACTCAGCTCGCGCTCAACGTGTTGCAGGATGCGGTGGCTGCAGGCCGGCGCCCGCTCTACGTCTGCTACAACCGACCGCTGGCCGATCACGTCTCGCTAATCTCCCCACCCGGCACCACCGTCGCCACCTATCATCAGTTGTGCGATCGCATCCTGCGCTCAACCGGCCAGGTGCCAGACTTTACCCAGCCCGGGGCCTTCCAGATACTGGAGAGCTTCATGTCGGATTACGCGCCAGAACCCGCCTGGCAGTTCGACGAGATTGTCTTCGACGAAGGTCAGGACTTCCAGCCTGCCTGGCGGGACAACCTGCTTAGGCTGTTAAATCCGAATGGACGCGCCTGGTGGCTCGAAGACCCGATGCAGAACCTCTACGGCCGGCCGCCGGTCGAGTTGCCCGGCTGGGTCGTGCTACGCGCGCAGACCAACTACCGCACCCCGCGCGACATCCTCGGCTACCTGCAACGTTTGGTAGGGCCGGAACAGCTCATCGAGTGCGGCAGTCCACTCGACGGCTCCGACGTGGAAATCCTCACCTACACCAACCACGCCGACCTGATGGACAAGACCAAGACCGCAATCACCCGCGGTCTTGGCGCCGGCTTTAAGAAGGACATGATTGCGGTGGTCACCTACCGCGGCCGCGAGCACTCCAGCTTCAGCCCACTCGACACGCTGGGGCCGCATGCCCTCAAAGCCTTCACCGGCCAGTACGACCTCCTGGGCAGTCCGGTCTATTCCGAGGGCGAGCTCTTCGTCGACTCGGTCCACCGCTTCAAAGGCCAGGCCGCGCCCTGCATCGTCTTTACCGAGATCGACTTCGAGGAACTCGACGAGGCGGCACTGAGAAAGCTGTTCGTGGGGATGACGCGAGCGACGATGAAGCTCGTGATGGTGGTATCGGAGCGTGCGGCCAAGACAATTCTGGCGCGCATCATCTAAAGAGAAATGACAGCAACAGGCAAGGTTGTCGGCCAGCACCGATACTTCCACACCCAACTGCTCCCACACTTGAGCCTTGAAGACAGGAAACAGGTCGGGGAGGCAATTCGCGTAGCCCAAGTCACACCTGACGAGCACTTCAATGTAGTGAAACTTGTCACCGACACGGCGCAAGTCACTTTGCTCGACTACTCCGATTTCTTCGATGTGGCCTTCCCAATTCTAAGACGTTTTTGGACGGTTGATCTTGGGCAGAGTACCTGCCGCCACCGAACCTACGAAGACTCCTCGAACCCTCCGATTCTGCACCGCAAGGAACTCCTGCTTCCTTCAGATCACCCAAGCCAGAGCGCTTACAAGGAATTGACTCTAGCCGCCGAGCAAATCGGTTTGTTTGACGATCCTGTTCGTATTGGCTTCCAGCGCCCTTGGGACACACTGCTGTCCCAGAAAGGCTATCGGGTCGTTGGCCATCAGCTGATCCCTCTCGGTAACGACGAATCCCTTCAAGAAGCCCCATTCCAGTATGAGTTTACCGGCGTAGCAAGGCACCTCACCGCGCTGACCCGATACGGTTTTTCTGCCCCCATCCAAACATTGGCGCGCTTTGGCTTTCTGGATGGCGGTAAGACGGTCTTCGATTATGGCTGTGGCAGGGGCGACGATCTTCGCGGCCTGCTTGAAAACAATGTCCAGGCGAGTGGTTGGGACCCTCATTACATCTCAGACAACCCGAAATACAAGGCCCAGCTGGTAAACCTGGGCTTTGTCATCAACGTCATTGAAGACTTGGAAGAACGTATGGAAGCACTGCGTGGCGCGTACGCGCTTGCTGACGAACTGTTGGTGGTCTCCGCCATGCTTGCCAATCAGGATGCAGTAAAAGGCACGCCCTACGGCGACGGGGTGCTTACATCGCGGAACACTTTTCAAAAGTACTACACCCAAGGGGAGCTACGTCAGTTCATTGCCGAGACATTACATGAAGAGCCCATTCCAGTCGGGCCTGGCATCTTCTATGTATTCAAGGACAAGGATGCCGAGCAGCGCTTCATGTATGGGCGCTTGGAAAGCCGACGCAACATCCTCCGGCTGACCCGCCTTTCCCGCCGCCAGAAACCAGATCGCCTCGACCGGGCACAAATTAAATACGAAGCGCATCGAGATCTGCTGGAATCGCTTTGGGAAATCTGCCTTATGCTGGGCCGTGATCCAGACCGCAGCGAACTGCCCGGTCTGGCTGAGATCACCTCAGCGTTTGGCTCCCTGGCAGCAGCATTGCGCTTCATTAAGTCCCGCAAAGAAAACGCTGAGACCATTCTAGAAACCGCAAGCGCCTCCCGGGTCGACGACTTGCGGGTGTACTTTGCCCAGCTCCAATTCGAAAAACGTAAGCCCTACCGCCATCTGGAAGAACGCCTACAGCGTGACATCCGGACTTTCTTTGGCGACTACAACTCTGCGGTAGCCGATGGACGGCAACTCTTATTCAGTCTTGCCAATATTGAAGCCATCGGCCAAGCCTGCCATACCGCAGCCGAGCATGGCATTGGCTGGTTGGTCGATAGCGAGTCCCTGCAATTGCATACCAGCCTAGTGGAGCAATTGCCAGCCATTCTCCGTGCCTACATCAATTGTGGCACCGTACTTTACGGTGATGTTTCCAGTGCTGACTTGATCAAGATTCACATCCGGTCAGGCAAGTTAACCCTGATGACGTTCGATGACTTCATTGGCAAGCCATTGCCCAGAATGACCCAAAGAATAAAGATCAACCTGCGCAAGCAAGACCTGGATGTTTTCGATTACAGCGGCCCATACACGCCACCCTATCTCTATCAAAAGTCACGATTCATCAATGAAGAATTCCCTTACTACGCTGAGCAGATCACCCTCGAAGAGTCACTCGATGCACTGAACCTACCTGACTTCAGCGGCTATGGCCCGGATCCTGATACATTTGACGAGTTGCTCGAAAAACGCCGCTGTCAGGTTGATGGATTTCAACTCGTCCGCAGCAAATCCATCCCGGATCTGGATGCACCCTGTGGGCAATACCTGAAATACCGTGATCTCATTGAATGCGGTGAAACGCGGGCCCTCAAGGGGATTCCCAATCTTCCCCAACAAGCCGATAGCTATACAGCGCTCCTAGACTTGGCAATCCATGTGTTGGATCCAGTCATCGACTACTTTGGCATGATCCAGCTGACCTATGGATTTGCCTCACCCGATCTCACCAAGCACATCAGAGGAAGAATTGCGCCCAAGCTGGATCAGCATGCGTCTCACGAATTGAATCGTTTAGGAAAACCTGTTTGCGATCGTCTTGGCGCAGCCGTGGATTTCTACATTGAAGACGAAAACATGATCGAAGTCGGGCAATGGATAGCTGTAAATATTTCCTTCGACAGGCTCTACATTTATGGCCCAGAACTACCGATACATATCAGTTACGGACCTGGGATGACTTCACAGATAACGTTGATGGCACATGGCAAAGTCCCTGATCGATTGGTACCAAAAACCGTATCGATTGAAAATTTCTTGAAGCTCATGCCATGAGCCACCCAACCCTTAAAGTTCAAAAAAAATCGACCGCAAATAGTTAGGGGAATAGATGCAAATCAAGGATCTGCTTGGCGAGCTCGCAGGGGAGCTCGTATCAGAAAAAGAACGAGCAATGACACCTGAAGAGAAGACATTTCACGCGATCGCGCAAAAGCTCTTACTTCTTGAACGCGACTTGCGTGCGCCGGGCGAAACGCCCTCAACTGATCAACGTATTGATCGCATTCTTGAAGCGATTGCGAAGGAGAATTTCTGATGTTTCTCCAAAGGCTTCGCATCGTCAATTTTCGTGGCTTCTACGGCGAACAGGTCGTCGAGTTTGCCCCTGTGTCGGATAAGCCCGTCACCATCATTCATGGTGAAAATGGAGCAGGCAAAACCAACCTGCTTAATGCCGTATTCTGGTGCCTGACAGGCCTTTTCACGCCGCGGCTGTCCAATCCAGAGATGCTAGTAAACAAAGCAGCGCGTGATGAGGATAAAGAGGCCGAGTGCCTCGTAGAGATCAATTTTTCTCACGAGGATCGCGAATACCTCCTCCGCCGTTCCGTCATCAGACGCGGCGAATCCAACCTCGAGTTGTTTCATATCGAAGACGACACACCAAAACTAGTACCCAAACCCCAGCTGTTTATGGAGCGGATTATTCCGAAGGGCCTTTCTCGATGGTTCTTCTTTGACGCTGAGGCGATCGGCGAACTGGAGCTATCCGGTAGTGAGCAATTCAAACGTGAACTGAGAAGAGTATTGGGCTTCGAGCTTGTCGACGCCCTTGTCGACGATCTGGAAAGGTGTCTAAGCAAGAAGCAGCGCAATCTTGTCGCTGCAGTTAACTCAAAAGAACTCGATCAAATTCAGAGCAATATCGAAAACATCGAGCACGTATTACCCAGCCAGCGGGCCAAAGCCGAAGAGCTGGAAAAGCTCCTCCAGGAAGCCGACGCAAATGTGTCGCGGATTGAACGTGAGCTTCAGCAACTCCCTAAGAGTCGCCCCCTTCAGGAGCAGCGCTCCAAATTGGATACGCGACGGAAAACTCGTGTCGCCACCCGCAAGGAACTTCAGGAGCAAATCGCCCGCTTCACCGGTGAATCGGCCCCCGCCGTCTTGATGGCTCCACTTGCCTCCCCATTCGAGGACCAGCTTTACATCAAGGAAAACACGGGAAGGCTGCCTGCTCCTTACAGCGAGCAGCTCGTTGAAGATATTCTCCATGAAGGCGTGTGTGTCTGCGGCCGTGAAGTCGTGCATGACTCATGTGAGGAAGTAAAAATTCGCAGCCTGCTGCGTAATGCTTCAACGTCAGCTTTCAACAACCGCATCAGAAGCATCCAATATCTCTTGAAGGACATCCAGGCTGCGCGCGAGGGCTTTTCCACTGGTTTGGCCGTCCTACAACGCCGTCTCACAGAGACAGACACAGAGATTGCTGATATCGATGATGAACTCAAAGAAATCAAGCAACAGCTCGAACAGATCGATGAGGAATCAATCCGCAAGCTAGAAAACGAGCGCAATATTTTTCGCACCAAGTCCAGAGAGCTGGTCAGCCAAATCAGCGTTCTGCAAAGCAACATCACCAACAACGAGTCGAAGCTTAAGGATCTTCGCCTGCGCTATGAAAACACGTCGAAGCGTCTTGGCCATGGCGATACCGTTCGCAAGGAAATTGACAAGATCAAACGCCTGTCAGATTACATTGCCAAAACACTCCAGAAGCAGGAACACCGTGCGCTGCAGCTTCTTCAGATCGAACTGAACCTCATTCTGGCGCGATATCTCACCAAGCACTTTCAAGCCCGAATCAATGCCAAAACCTATGAGGTTGAGATGCTAGATGCACAGGGGCGTCAGGTTGGAAGAAGTACCGGAGAGGGGCAGGTTCTAAAATTCGCCTTCATCACCACTGTGGTTGCGCTGGCTGGGCGCAAAACCCAGGAAAAAATCGATTTCATGGCGGAGCCGACAATCGCGCCCTTAATGCTGGACGCCCCCTTCTCCGCCCTGGATCCGGAATATCAAAGTTCGGTGGCAGAAAACCTTGCCAACCAGTCCAGTCAGCTCATCCTTCTGTTGTCTTCTGCGGCTTGGGGGGATTCAGTGGAGAAGGCCCTCAGTCCACACATCGGTCGGCGATACGTCCTCATTTCACATCAAGCTGGACCTCGCGGGAATAAGCCCATCAAAACGATGAAGCTCAACGGCAAGACCATTCCCCTGAATAAATACGAAACCGAACGTGACGAGTCGGTTGTACTGGAGATTTAGACCATGGCACAACAAAGTTTATTCGAAGCAAGCCGCTCGGTATATTGGCCCGGTGAATATGCCGATCTCGTCAATATGCTTAAAGGCCAAGATGCCCATGGCAGTGCGGCTTTTGCCGCGCTGTATCGCTACAACACAGGCCCCATCGTTCTCGCCGCCATACTCGGCCTGACCCATCAGCGGGAAAAGGAGGTCGGCCCGCAACGCCAGGAAATCAGTACTGATACGTTCGAAGCGCACCGTTTTGGAAATGCGACCCTCGCCTCTTATCTGTTCTTGATCCCGCTGATTGGCACGGGCGACGTTGAGCTCCTGCGACCGGAGCGAGAAGATGAACTGATACGCAAATTCGAGCGTTATGCAGCAGGCGGCTTCGAGTATCTGCGTGGTGCCATGTCCCGCTCCGCAGACTCCTCCGGGCAAGCAGTCATCAAGACTGAAATCCAGCGTGCGCTTGCGATACAGCCCCGTCTCGCAGCGGCTCTCGAAGAGGAAGAATTGCGCATCTAGGCAGTTGGGACGAAAGGGCCGGTGAAGCGAAACGCCCCGGATTCATCGCATCGAGGCGATACGTTCAACCACCGCGCCCCAATCTACCTCGGGTGTCATATGGCACCAACTGATGCGCACACACTCATTGGCTTCGTCATCGCTCATACCCATCGCCTTCAATACATGGCTGGGGGTGTAGCTACTCGACGTACAGGCCGAGCCGTTGGAGATGGCGATCAGATCCTTCAGTGCCACGATCAGAGCTTCAGAATCCAGCCCTGGGAACGCTAGATTCAACACGTGCGGCATGACTAAATCCTGATCACCGGTAAGGCGCGGATTCAAGGGCAACATTGCACTCATCACCTGTTCCTTGAATCGGTTGCACGCCTGCTGTCGCCTGGCATGGTCACGGACAGCGGTTCCAGCCGCGGCCCCCAATGCAGCAACCAATGCCACAGGCAGTGTCCCCGGCCGCAATCCCCGCTCCTGCCCCCCGCCAAAGAAAAGCGGACTCAATGGCGGTCGCTCATAACCACGCCGACGCATGATCAATGCACCGATGCCCTTGGGTGCGTAGACCTTGTGGCCACTCACGCTGATCAGATCAATACGTGGATTGCGCAGCGTATCCAGGTCCTTGCCGAACCCTTGCGCCGCATCGGTATGAAGGTAAGCGGAATGCCCGGCGAGTGCCTGAGCGATTGCGCCTAGAGGCTGCCTAACGCCCGTCTCGTTGTTGACCTGCAAGACAGAGATCAGTAGCGTATCCGGCCGAAGCGCATTCAGTACCGCATCCGGATCGACTATCCCACCAGCAGTAACCGGCAAATAAGTCACCTCGAAGCCCTCGCCTTCCAGAGCAGCACATGGCTCCAAAACCGCCTTGTGCTCGATGGCCGTGGTGATGATATGCCGCTTGTTCTGCTGAACCCCGGCCTGCTTCAGCCCCAGGATGGCCAAGTTGTTACTCTCGGTCGCGCCGCTGGTGAAGATCACTTCGTCGCGTTTGGCATTCACAACCGCAGCGACCTGGTCACGTGCCTTCTGCACGGCTTGCTTGGCTCGTGCACCATACTCGTGGGTACGGCTTCCCTCGTTGCCGAATTCCTCCGTCAGGTAATGCAGCAGCACTTCGCGCACCTCAGCCTCGAGCGGCGTGGTGGCATTACAGTCTAAGTAAGCAGGTTTCAAAATTTCTCTAGATAAAAACGTTTGTACGTTATATTATTAACGTACTTGATGCTTCCATGCAAAAAACAATTTAACAACTTTCCCGTATTGAACACTAATAAGCGAAATATGGAAACCCAACCAACGCTCACATTTCCCGTCATCCGCGGACTTCAAGCACGGCGCGAGTACTACGTTGCCATGTGGTCTCTGCGCATGCTGCGGCAGATCTCCATCTTTGACGAAGATGAGCTGCCGCCCGAGTTACGCGCCCAGCGCACACTCAACAAGGCACGTATTCCCGAGATCGCCGGCTACATCATCGACAATCCGGATGACTACGTTTTTTCGGCACTCACCGTGTCCATCGACTCCGAAGTTGGGTTTGAGCCCCTCCCCGGCCAGGACAAACTTGGGCTGCTGCGCGTCCCCATGGACGCCCGCTTCATCATCAACGACGGTCAGCATCGCCGGGCCGCCATCATCGAGGCCCTGGAACAACGCCCCGAGCTGGGTCATGAAACCATTGCCGTCGTCTTCTTCCTGGATATCGGACTGGAGCGCTGCCAGCAAATGTTTGCCGACCTCAATCGGCACGCGATTCGTCCCAGCCGGTCGCTGGGCTTGCTCTACGACCACCGCAACGACAAAGCCGGCTTGGCCAAACTGGTCATCATGAAGTCCGACGTCTTTCGGGACATCGTGGACATGGAGAAGTCTTCCCTCGCCAAGCGCTCCCGCAAGCTTTTCACCTTATCTGCCTTCTATAACGCCTGCGCAGACCTGATCAACGGGTTAGCCACCGGCGACCTGACACAAGACGCCAACCTGGCACGTACTTATTGGGAAGCCGTGGCCGAGCAGTTTCCCGCATGGAAACAGGTGCGCGAAGGACGTCTGCCGGCCAGTGAAGTGCGCGAAGGCTACATCCACTCCCATGGAATCGCTCTCCAGGCACTGGGACTAGCCGGGAACACCTTGCTCAAAAGCCACCCGGATGACTGGCAGAAACATCTGCATGGACTGAAAAAAATAGACTGGTCCCGCAACAACGCCAGAGTCTGGGAGGGGCGTGCCTTGATCGGTGGCAAGGTCTCGAAAGTCACCACCAACGTTATCCTGACCACGAACGTCATCAAGAAAGCACTATCGCTCCCCCTGAGTGATGAGCAGAAAAAAGTCGAAACCGCGCACAGCAAAAAATCGCGCTAGTGCCCAGATTAATCCCACGCAACATCCATTGAAAGCAGATCATGGCCACCCGTAAAAAACCTGCTCAGCCGACCGCCCCGCAAGCCGCAGAGGGTTCTCTAGTCAAAGAAAGCGCAAATACGAAAACCCAAGTCCAGAATCCGCCGCGCCGCGCATCAGCATTCAACGAACTCGGGTTCCAGGCCACCATTTCGCAACTAGAAGAGGAAATACGTTCTCTCTACTTAGCGGATGATGTGCCTTGGATTATCGGCTACTCCGGAGGCAAGGACTCAACCGCCACCCTCCAACTCGTCTGGTCCGCCGTTGCTGGCCTACCAGCAGAGCAACGTCACAAATCGGTACATGTCATCTCGACCGACACTATGGTTGAGAACCCTATTGTTGCAACATGGGTTAGTAGGTCAATGGATGTCATGACCCAGTCTGCGGAAAAACTTGATATCCCAATCAAACCGCGTCTACTTTACCCCCAAGTCGCAGAGTCGTTCTGGGTTAACTTAATCGGCCGTGGTTACCCTGCACCAAGGCCGAAATTTCGCTGGTGTACTGAGCGCTTGAAAATTCGACCATCCAATAGGTTTATCGGCCAAGTCGTTACCGAGAACGGTGAAGCCATACTTTGTATTGGTGCGAGAAAAGATGAAAGCATTGCACGGGCAAAGGTGCTGGAAAAAAACACTCGCTTCCGTGTAAGGGATCGTCTCAGCCCGAGCGCCACGCTTGCAGGCTGCATGATATATACGCCTGTCGAAAACTGGACCAGTGATGACATCTGGTTTTATCTAAATAATGTTAAGAATCCATGGGGTGCCAGCAATAAAGAGTTGATGGGTATGTATGCCGGGGCATCACCGGACGGCGAGTGTCCACTGGTAGTTGATAACTCAACACCAAGTTGCGGAGACTCCCGCTTCGGTTGCTGGGTTTGTACTCTTGTTGAAAAAGATAAGTCCATGACGGCCATGATCCAGAACGACGCTGAGAAGGATTGGATGATGCCGTTGTTAGATTTACGCAACGAACTGGACTTCCGAAATAACACTATTGATGGTGAGGAGTACTCCGATCACCATCTGCGCGATTTTCGCCGAATGACTGGTGCGGTTCAGGTCATGTCGGCTGGCAAGCCGGTTCCCGGACCCTATACCCAAGAGTCTCGCGGAAACTGGCTGTCCAAGTTACTCGGTGCCCAAGCTTATATACGACGTAATGGGCCACCCGATGTACAAAAAATAAAACTCATCACTCTGGATGAGTTACAGGAAATCCGCCGGATCTGGGTGATGGACAAGCATGAGCTTGAAGACACCTTGCCGCGCATATACCAGGAAGCCACGGGCGAACCTTATCCAGGCCGTCCGCTGGATGACAATCTAGTCTTAGGCGAAGCAGAAATGCGCGAACTGGCCAGCCTATGCGAAGGTGACCGGTTGCATTACGAGCTCACACGCGAACTGCTGAGCCTAACCTTGCAACAGCGCTCTTCCGGACGCCGCGCGAAACTTAACGAGAAGCTGGAAAAAGCCCTCACTCGCCATTTCTATGACGACCGAGACGACGCATTGGCTCGCGCCCAAGGCATGGTTGATGAGCGGAAGCGCCGAAGCGATGAGCGCGATGGCCGCATCCCCACTTCGCCCGGGGCAGCCTCACCCGATGGTATGGAGATGCCAGGATGATTCTGGACTCCATAGCAATTGAAAACTTTGGTGCCTATGGCGGACGCCAGGAAGCCATCCTCACCCCAGAAGAGGGCAAGCCCATCATCCTGTTCGGCGGCATGAACGGTGGTGGCAAAACCACCCTGCTTGATGCAGTTCAACTGGCTTTTTATGGCCCTAAGGCCCGGCTATCCAACCGCAATCGCCTAGGCTATCGGGACTATCTCCGCGAATGCATTCATCGGGGCAGCGATCCAAGTGAAGGGGCGGGCATCACGCTACGCTTTCGACGCATGATGGAAGGCGAAGCCCGGCAATTTGAACTGCAGCGGATCTGGCGCGAAGGGGTCAAGGGGATTGAGGAAAGCGTACGGGTATGGCGCGACGGCAAGTTGGATGATGTCTTTACCGAACATTGGGAGGAAGCCATCGAAGCTTATCTGCCCAGCGGAATTTCACACCTATTCTTCTTCGATGGTGAGCAAGTCAAGGAACTGGCTGAAGGCGGACATGCCGCTGAAATTCTCGGGACAGCGGTTCACTCCCTCCTCGGGCTAGACCTCGTCGACAGACTTGAAACTGACCTCAAGGGTTTTGAGCGTCGCAAGAAGGCAGAGGGATTGGATCCTGAAACCGCACATAAACTGAACCAGGTACGAGGCGAAATTCATCATATAGATGTTGCCCAAGAACAGGCTCTCATGGCGGAAGGCGCCCTGGTTAACGAGGCGGGCCGCCTGGGTAAGGAGCTGCGAGCAACAGAAGACCTGTTTCGTGCGGAGGGAGGTGAGCTGTTTTTGCGCCGCAAGGAAATGGACGATAGTCTCGCCAAACTGAAAACGGAGAAAAACGGACTTGAATCCCAGTTTCGCGAGCTTGTAGCAGGCCCCCTGCCTTTCTTGATGGTAGATGGCCTGTTGGACAAAGCAGAACAACAATCTCGCCATGAAAATGATGTTCGCCGCGCGCGCATGCTGATGGGCGCGCTTGAAGAACGCGACCACGAACTCGTTGCCACCTTGCGCCAGGAAGCCGTTACCCCGGCACTGCTCAAGAAGATCGACCAGACTTTGATGGCAGATCGAGCAAACCGCATCGGCCTCGCCAAGGAGGAATTGCTCCTGGATGCCGAGGAAAGCTTAGCCCTGCATATTGCCCACCTACGCGCGACGGTTCTACCCACAGCAGAAGAACAAGCCCGGACATTTGTGAATCAACTCGCCGGCATGGAAGAAAGGATTGCGCGCCTGGAGAGCGAGATCGAACGGGTGCCCACGGAAGACCGAATCGCCACCCTTCAAACATCGTTAGACCAGGCGAGGCTTGCCCATGAGGCGAAGCTTGCTGAATTGGAAGCAGTGCGGGTAAGCATTCAGGCGCTGACAAAGCAGCGGGAAGTGGTCGAATCAAAACTGGAAAAGCTCAGCGAACATGATTTGGATGCTCGCTTCGCCGAAGACGACCGTCAACGCATGCTCAAGCATTCAAGCAAGGTGCGTGACACGCTCGGCCAATTCAGAACGCGTGTCATCCACAACCACATCACCCGCATGGAAGCCCTCATGCTGGAGTCCTTCCAGGAACTCCTGCGCAAAAATGAACTGGTAACAGGTCTGAGTATCAACCCGGAGACTTTTGAACCGACCCTGACCGGCCGCGACGGCAAGGTGCTTCCAATCGAACGTCTCTCGGCTGGTGAACGACAGCTGTTGGCCACCTCCATGCTCTGGGGCTTGGCCCGCGCATCTGGCCGCCCGATCCCAACCATCATCGATACGCCATTGGGTAGGCTGGATTCATCCCACCGTAAGCATTTGGTGGAGCGCTACTTCCCCAATGCGTCACATCAAGTATTGCTGCTCTCGACAGATGAAGAAATCGTGGGCAAGTACTACGAGTCCATCAAACCGTACACCACCCGTACATACCTCCTCGCTCACAATGAGCAAGCGGGGCAAACCACTATTGAACCGGGGTATTTTCACAAATGAGACCGCCCGTCGAAACGATCAGAATCAGCCGCCAAGGCAGAGAACAGCTCATCAAGCTACGCAGACAGACCGGCATTGAGCACTGGAACATACTGTGCCGATGGGCATTCTGCGTTTCTTTGCGTGAGAAGACCCCACCTTTACAGACAACAGAGAAGCTGGACGGTGGCGTTGAAATGACCTGGAAAGTGTTTTCAGGTGAGCATGGCGATATTTATTCGGCGCTATGTTGGCTGCGGGCCACTAAGGATGGGTTCCCTGATGGGGCTGACGGCGCGACCGCCTGCCTCCGCGCCCATCTTCACCGCGGTCTTTCCTACTTAGCCTCTGGCAAAGAAACAAGAACGCTTTCGGACCTAGCCACAAGATGGCTGGGGTTTGGAGGATGACCTATCCCCGAAAAACCCACTTCGAATGCCACTTCAAGTTTCTTTGGCTTGGATAATCTTTCGGATTATCAGGGAGAGTCATCTTCCTTCCATGCAACCTTCCAAGGCTAAAAGGTGCTTTCCCTTTCTCATGCAATTGGCTTGAGACTTGAATTTCATAGTTGCCATTGATTGTAAAAAGGCCCAGATGAAATAACTTTCTATGAAGGGTTGTCATAGCTAAACCGTTTGCGACTGTGTCATTACCCCCAACCTGCGGCCAGCATAGGTGAGCAGCCTCAAGACCTAGGTAGATACCACCATAATTCAACGAGTAACCTGTCAGTGCACAAGAATTAGCATAAGCAGCCAATACAGACTCCCGGAAGTCTCGTTCCGTAGCCACATCCTTAGAGTGCGGGTCACTGAGTATCAGATTAAAGAAGCGAACGATTTCATCGTGGATACTGGCTGGAAAATGCCCATCGAGCAGTTTGTGTACCGCAATCGATTGAAGTTCGAGGTCACCCAACAAGAGGCTGTAATCAGCCTGACTTAACCCCCCACGTGCATTCTGCTTTCTAAGTGAGCCCACCGTCGGGTCATTGTTGCTTGACCTTATTTCAAGGGGGCCATCTTTCTCAACCACCGCGAGATCATCGTGCTGAAGCCTCCAAAAAGGGTATTCGGGATGTACGGTTGCCACTCTTGGGCCAAAGCGCCGGAGCGCCTCACCCAAAATATGAGAGATCTCATCAAACCCTCGCAGTCTGGGTAGACCATGCTGAAGAGAGGCAATACACAAGAGCAGATAAAGTGGTTTATGCGGGGCACGCTGATCCCCTTTCTTGTAAACCAATATTTGATCGAGCCTGCTCAGGAAATGTGAGGTCGTAGTCATGGCGTTAAATCAAATCGTCAATGACGGGTTCCAGAGTTTCTGTTTTCGACGCTTCTAGAAGCAAGGAAATCAGCTCATCCAAGGGCGATACCGAGGAGCTCATTCGGTCGGCCAGCGTATGTAAACCGTAATTTGCATATTCCTCAAAAGTGGTTACCAACCCATCCTGTGCTTCATCTGTGCCTCTTAGACATGCGCTATCCCCACTATCGGAAACCCCGATTAAGTAGAGGAATCCACGCCAGCCCGGGCTGCTGAAATAGGTTTCCGGCATCGCTTTTCCACTATCAGTTTTTTCAAGTGGGCGACGTTTTCCATCCTTGATTCCCAGCGCTGCCGCAAAGAGAAGGACACGCCATATTTCTTTAAAAATGGCACTATCAGAAGAAGTGAGGCTCTTTATAAAGTCTTCATGGCACACATCACGCTGAATCCGCCTCATAGCTCCAACTCCTTGATTGTCGTGTACTCCTCATTTTTATCGGGGAAGTATTGTTGAATCGCCAGCCCATTCACCACCAGTTCAGGATTGGATCGTTCCGGCATAGCCGGGCCGTGATAGGCCAGGTAATAGCGTTTACCCACACGGCCCGTTTCATTTAGAGCACGTTCAACTTGCCCGTTGTATTGTTCGGGGCTGACCAGTAACAGCACCTGGGGGGCGAGTTCCGGAATGTTCCGTGCCACCCCGTCCCTGAAGATGCTGAGCGAACCAAAGGGTGAATCAATTGCCACTGGGTAAGCCGAACCGGCCAGGTCTCTGAGAATGGTCGGGATTTCGGAACGCCGCTTGGCTAGAGCCACCAGACTGGCAATGAAAACCAGCGAGGTGACGGTACGCTCACCGGTACTCAAGGCGGCATCAATCTCGGTTTCGTCCCCATCGCCGCCGGTAATCCGCTTGCGAATACGCAAGGTGTAATTCTCAGTAAGCTCGGCCCAATAATCCTTGGCCATGATTTTGCGGAAGTGGCTGTCGATTTCATCGTTAAGCAACGGCCGCAGATCTTCGGTCTCGGCTTTAAGAATGCTTTCGAGGATATCCGTACAGTCTTCCACCGCATCCACGCGGCGTTGCGCTTTGGCAGCCGCCTCTTCCTTGTCCGCTATCTGGCGAATCTGGTTTTCGAGTCCGGCTATCGCTTCTTTGGTGGCTTCAATTTGGCCGTCGATGCGACCGAGCGTCGAATTTTGCGCGTCCCGATCCAGCTGAAGCGTCTTGCGCTTTTCTTCCAGCTGCTGGACTTCTTCGTCATCCTTACCACCCAGGAGTTGATGGATTTCTTCGATTTCCTCATCGCGCTCCCGGATGTCTCGGAGCAGTTCCAGACGCTCGGTGTTCAGTTGCCGCAGTTGGGTCTGGGTCTGGTTGGCCACACCTTCGATCAGACCAATCGCGTGGTCCAGGGCACCCACTGCATTATTGAAGTCCTGATCGCCGGCAATGGTCAGCAGACCTTCGACTGCCTCTCGTTCCGGCGTGCCTACGCCAAGGTGCCGTTTGCAAATGCAGGTGCCGTTATCGATCAGTTCCTGCAGAAAAGTATTGAGCACACGCGCGGGAATTTTTCCCTCACTGCGAAGACGCGCGACAATCTCCTGGCCGCGCTTGATGAGCCCCGAAGTAAACAGGGTGTAACCATCTTCGGAGATGAGCTTACCCAAACGCCGGGCAATTTCATCACGCCGCTCACCCAACTGCTGTCGCTCGTTCATGAGGCGAATACGCCTGGTCTGAAGTTCGTGAGCCTTCTGGTTAGCAGCGAGCTTGGCGTCCACGGTATCCAGCTCTGAAGCAATTGCCGTGAGATTGGAAAGTGACTGGGTGCGCTTCTCTGCAAGATCTTTTGCCTCGGTTTCCATACCGGCGAGCCGGTCAATTAATTCCCGCTTTTCTTCGCTGGTGGTTTCCTTTTGCTCACTGCGCAGCTTGCCCCGGACATTCTGATGGCGCAGGTCGTCGATCGTGGTGCGCAACAACTTAAGACCCAGCATCTGATGAATGGCTTCGGTGACCTGGGCGCTGTTGCGCTCCTCGGCAAGGTAGTTAATGCGTTCACCATTAAAGAAAAGAAACCCACTGATGCCATCCGGCACAATGGCCTGGATCCGCTGCTGTGGTCGATCCAGTGCAAAGGTCTGACCATCTCGCATCACTTCAAGCGTGAGCGTGGTCTTGCCAGCGTCCAATCGCTGCTGCGAGAGAGAGAGTTTCCGGGTGAGGATGTAGCGGTCGTTGTCATGCTTGAACGCAAGTTCAACCATGGCAGCAACTGCGTTAGGGTCCTTAGCACGATAGGCCAAGCCTTCATGCAGGATGCTGTCAGGCTTTTCAAAGTCCTCCTTGAGCCCATCCTTGCCATACATCACCCAAAGCAGGGCCTTGAGCAAGGTAGTCTTACCAAACCCATTCTCCGCATGAACGATGGTGACGTTCCGATCCCGCAGATCAGAAAAAACAATTTCCTGCCGTCCTTTGAACTGGCGGAAGTTTTCGATAACCAACCGTTCAAGAATCATTTGATAATCCGCTTGATGTGGTCGTAAAGGCGCTGATGGATTTCATGGCGCCGCTTGAGGTACATAACATCGCGCTCTTCTTTTAGGATGTCGCGTATGAGCGTCTGATATTCAGGCTTGGCGCTTTTGAATATTTCTTGGGCGCGTGTCAGTTTTTGATCAGGTTGAGACATGTTTTCTTCCCTTATAGGGCCCAGGCTTTGACTGCGTATTTGTGTACGAGATAAATTTGGCGATTCTCGATACTCTTATATGTCCACTCACCATTATCAAGAGAGTTTGAAACCTCTTTTGGTGACACCAGTGTTAATGACTGAGCGGTGTATTCGTTTCCACTGCCATTGGATATTTTGAAACTAATATCTTTGTTTTTTAGTTATTTATTTATTGATTCAGGCAGTGGCAATAGATTACCAATCCGCCATAGATATTCCCTGAACATTTCAGGGCCTGATTCTTTTTGAATGGAAATATTGGGCCAGAATTTTTTTGTAGGTGTGCGCGGCATTATGTGTTCTAGATTCTGCTCCTGATCATTTTGCTTGGTAGTCATACTCACTTACGTTGATAACAAGTTGTACTTAAGTCTCAATGCGTGAAGGTCGTGCAGGGCCTCTGGACCATTCTCAGCCATCCGGCAAAATTCTACGATGCGACTCAACTCTTTCTGGAAGAAACTGCGCTCCATATTAAAGCCAGAGTCGTCCAGCTTACCGCCCAAGTCTGGTGGGCTGACAAAGAAATCATAAATGATGGCGCGATTCTTCCCCGGGGAGTTACGTAGCAGGCGACCCCGCCGCTGAATGAATTGGCGTGGATTGGTGGAGCTGGCGAGAAGAAAACCCATGCGCAGCTCTGGCAGGTCGATGCCCTCGTCCAGACAACGGATGGCCACGACGCCATCCAGAAACCCGCTGCTTAGATCACGCAATATTTCTTCTCGCTCCTGCGGGGTTTCCCGGAAGGTGAAGTTGCGCACCCGCAGACCGTGCTTTTCTCCCAGCAGCCTGGATACAGCCTGGATCTGCCGTACCTCATCATTGGTAATTGCATCGGTGGTCCGTCCATCGCCGCAATAGAAGATTGCCTTGGTGGGCTTTTCTGGCATTGCTGTAATAATCCGGTCGAGCGCTTCCAGCTTGTTGACCGCGCCTCCCAGCAAACGGGCGCGCTTGATGAGCAGGCTCATCGCAGCTTGCTGGATGTCGTCGTCCATGTCACGACCGGGAAAGAACTTGGCGAGCTTGGCGGTGATTTCCTCGTAGATTTCCGTCTCATCATCTGTGAGTTCAACCGGCACCGGGTGATAGCGGTAATTGCAGAGCCGGCCGTCGGCGATGGCTTGGGCCAGAGAGTATTCGTAGACAATGCCGCCGAAATAATTAAGCACAACAGCGGTGCCAACTGGGTCATGGTGTCGCTCGGGGGTGGCTGATAGCCCGAGCCGCATGGTAATGCCGTCGAGGAGCGCGTCCTTGATGCGCTCGGCGCCCAGGTTGTGGACTTCGTCAGCGATGAGAAGATGATGGGCTGCACCGGACGCCACTCTTGGGCGCAAACGTGACTGGAAGGCGTCGCTCATGAAGGTGGCATTGGTGGTGACTATGGCCATAACTTTGGACATGCCAACGGCCAACTGCTGATAGCCCTCTTCGAGCTGGGCTTGCCAGCGATCGCGCCCTTCAAAGCATGCGATGGATTGCACACCAAAAGCAGCGATCTCGCGGATCCATTGGCGGCACAGGTTGATGTAGGGGCAGACGACGAGCAACACCATGGGCTGGTTCTTCTCGGCCACTTTGCTGGCAAGGGTCAATGCAGTGAGCGTTTTTCCTGAACCCGTCGCCATGGCCAAGATGCCTTTACCGCCAGCCTTACTCCAGGCACGGATTGCATCGGCCTGATAGGGACGCAGATCGAATCCACGTGGGGCGCGAAACTCGGCAGAAGGGCCTGGTTCTGTGACGTTGTATTTCGGCAATCCTGGTGGCGGGTTGTCGGGATTACGGTAGCGCTCGAGCAGATCACGTCCCGCCGCACTGAAGTTCAAGACTCGAAGCCCAGGCGTGGCGTCATTCCACAGGGCCTCAAAGTTGTCGATCTCCTCTTGCACCCGCCCTTCTGCGTCTTTCCAGGAGCAGAAAACCTTGATGCTCTCGAAGTTCTCCAACAGGCCACCGGCGGTTTCGTTGGAGGAACCCGAAAAGGTTACATGGTTACCTGCACCGTCAGAAAAGATGCCAGCCTTCTCATGGAAGATCCCCCGCGAGAATTTGCCTTGCGGGTCAAGTCGCAAAGCCAGTTTGATCTCTAACAACCCAGCCGCCGCTAACCATGCCAGCGCATTGAGGCGGTCTTTAATCAGCGCATCTTCGATGTCAGCCAAGCTCTTGGCAGCAATGGCCCGAAGGGCATCCGCGGGGGACTCCGCGGCTGCTTGCAGCGCCTCTACATCATCCGGGTTCAGGTGGGGTGAAACCACGAGTTTCATCTTCCCACCCCGAGAGGCCAGATTGGCTACTCCCCTGGCTGCAAGCGCTAAACCCCAACTGGTGAAATAGCCCGCGGCACGGCGATAGAGGTCAGATGCCTCCATGCACGGGACGAAGAAGTCCTGCACCATGTCGTCACGACCGGTACGGTAAGAGAGTTGGAGAGGCAGATCTGGAAGCAGCTTCACACCCTGTATTTAGCCTTCCCCTGCCAAGCCTGCCACCCAGTAGCCCGTAGGCTTTTTATATGGTGTTGGAAATTCACAGTCGTTTTTCCATCAACAAGGATGCGGCAGGTTTTATGTCGCATGGGAGACAGGTTTGTCAGTGTTCACGAAGCGAAAAGTTTACTTCCCTGCATACCATGCGAGGAGGCGATCAAGGCTTGCGTCGTCTCTCACATGAATCCTCAGTACATCGTTGCTCGCTGGATCAAGCGATGGATTGGTACGGGCGACTGAAACGGAAATCCCAGGATTACCATTGATGCCTTCATACCCCCGAGAGTATTTCTGGACGATTTCGATGCCTTCAATGCCATTTTCAGGAAATGGCAACCCCCCTGTTGATTGGAGGTTCACATAGGCCGTCACTCCATTCAAGCGTCCCAATGCAATCGAAATTTCTCGTGACTGCGGGCCTTTGAAACGGAAATTGGCGGTTTTCGTTTTACGGTAATGACACTGGTAATCACGCTTCGATAGTGCATCTGCAGCAACATCAGGATTCCATCCGCTCATTGCTATCTCTCCCTTATTAATTATTAGCCGCCTGATCATACCTTGTTCAGTCATTTGGTTTTCTGCCCACAACCGCTCCATCTGGTATGTCATGCTCCCAGCCGGTGTGGCTTATAAGCATCACCACCTATGGCGGTTTGAGCAACATCCAGCAAATGCTCGTGGTGCGTCAGAAATAGTACCTGGGTACGCTGAGATAAATCAGCCAGCACCTTGAAGGTGGCCGCTGCGGCTTCATCGTCAAACTGGATCAAGATGTCATCGACAATTACCGGCAAGGGCTCACCGTTGTCGAGATGTCCTTCGATGGCGGCCAACCGCAAGGCGAGGAAGAGCTGATCGCGGCGACCGGTGCTTAATTGTTCCATACTCAGGCGTTCACCGTCGGCGCGTACGGCCTTGAGAATTTGCCGCTCTTCGTCATAGTCGATCACAACTCTGGTGTAGCGGCCACCGGTAATGACGGCAAATCGCTTCGACGCCCACTCAATGAGTGGACCCTGATTGCGCTTCTGGTAGGCATCGATGACCTGGGAAAGCACAGCAGACGCAATTCGTGATGCCGCGTAGTTGGAACTGAGTTCTGCTATCCGCGCGGCCTGCTGAGCTATCTTTTGCTGTGCGTCAGCGGCCGCTGCGGAACCGTCCATCTTCTCGAAGGACTGCCGAGCAGCAAGGAAAGCCTCATGACACTCCTGCACTAAGGCTGCATTCTGTTCGTTGTTTTGCGCGTTCTGACTGAGCGCGTCAGCAATGGCATCGGGGTCCTGGCCCTCGGCCTGCTTGAGAGCTTCCGCGAGTGGCAAGCCTGATGACTTTACAAGCCGGGATTCGATGTTGCGAACTTCCGCCTCCAGTGCAGTCCGTTGTGCGCTTTTTCCTTCGATCAGCTCGAGACTATCTAGGGTAATGCAGCCAGCCTGGTGCAAGAGTTTGTCGATGATCACTGTTGCGTCCTTGGCAGCTTGGCGCGCTTCCTCGACAACTATCTGGTCATCGGTGACCTGCTCGGTAAGCGTGTTCTTTTTTTCCTGCTGTGCACGGGTTAACGTCAGTTCTCGATAGATCTCTCCGGAGAGAGCATCGTGGCTGCGTCCATCACTTGGGACCGACTGGTTGTATACACGCTGCCATGTTTCTGTCAGACGGGATTGATAGTCATCGATCTGAATCTGGGCATTGCGTTGTTCCGCCTTGAATCGTTCCAGTGCGTCGTGAGCCTGCTTGAGCTCTGAAAATTGTTCCAGTCGGGCGGTTGCCTCTTCGTCACTGGCATCGCCTGTGAGTCGAATCACCGCCATGACTTCGAACCAGTTTGTATTCCAGGCATCTAACTGAGCGCGGCTGGCTGATTCGGCAGCCTCAGCATGCTTCAGCGCGGCCTCGGAATTCGAGCGGTGTGTCTTTTTCAGTTGCCGCTCGGTAAGCTGCTCGGCGTTCCGCTTAGCGATACTACGTGCCCGCGACATCGTTTCAGAGAGCCGCTCGGTTGGCGCCAGGCCGGGCAAGTTCATTACACGATAGATTTCGGTAAGCCTGGTTTGGATATCCAGTACGCGAGCGCGGTTCTGCTCGGCTTCCTGTCGCTTAGCCTGGTTGGCATAAAAGCGCTGCAGGAATGCTTCCCGCTTTGAAATCCACTGCGGGGCTTCGGCGATCTTGAAGGATGGCAGGCCGTGCGTTGTTAGAAGTTCGGCCCAGCGCCGATCGAGTTCTTCGTGTTCCTTTCCGGCCGATGCTGCGCGTGCTGTTTCCAATTCGAGGGCACGTTGCATCTGTGACTCGCGCACCCGGAATTCGGCGTAACGAGTGGCTCGCTCGGCATCGGCAAACAATCCGTCAGCGGCGCTGTCAGCGCTGGTAACGGTATGTTCAAAGCCCTCGGCTGTTGGAGGTGATTCCGCCGGCACGGATTCACCCGGTTTCGGCATGAAATGCTGGCGAATTCCAAGCCAGAGTGTGTCGCGTTTTTCGCGTGCGCCGGTGACAGCTTCCTTGGTTGGCACTTCACCACGTACTTCTAAACCCTTGATCTCGGCTTGCAACTTGGCAAGATCATCTTCAATGTTTTCAATCGACTCTCGGATCGAATGGGTACGGCGGCGCAATTCCTCCTCATCCGCTTTGTACGACTGGACTTCGGCATCAAGCGGGACCGTCGTCTTGGCGACGGATTCCGCCGATGGCATTTTCAGGGCTGGCGCTTCCGTATTGAGCTTTGTTTCTGATACGGCAGCCTCATCCTCGAGTTGTTGCGCCCGCACTTCGGGATCGCCGAGGTCGGCGATCGAATCAAGGTAAGCCCCCAAATCCCCGGAAAATTCTTCCTGCCCAAGGCTCAGGATTTCTGAGTCCAGTTGATCAATTTCAAGCTTTTTCTCGCCAAGTGTTTTGGCACACGCCAGATGAGTGGCCTTGAGTGTTGCGCCCGCAGTGATTAAGGCGCGAATCTTTGCCACCCGGGTTGGATCCGGGAGCCATTTCAGGGGATCGTCTGGCTTTTCGTCGCCAGCGATCTGATTCAGGACTGCATCGAAGTCGCTTTGCGCACCCTCAATGCTGGCCCCTGCCCTAGCAGCTTGAATCCTGGCTTCACGGTAGGCGGTGGTCGCGTGGTGAATTGCTTCAATGGATTCGGCATTGGCCAGCACGGCTTCGTTAAGCTGAATGGCCGCCAGTTCTTTCTGACGATGCTGTAAGCGTTGCGTCGCACTTCCCTCAGTTACAGCAGCTTCATTCATTTTAGTAACAGCAGCGACTCGCTCGGAAGACACTGACGGGGCCAGAATGGGCACGCTAGCAAGCTCTGCGGTGCCCTGCATTGCGTAATCCAGTGCGGCCACATCCGGAAGAATTGCGGCCAGCCGATCCAATCTACGGGCTTCCTTTTGAAGTTGTGACTGTTCTTCCTTGGCGGCTTCATATTCCTTTCCCGCCGCTTCCATCGTGTTCTTCGCTGACGTCCATTCCGCTGGTCGCACAGCGGCTTCCTTCGCCAGCTTTTTTGCTGAATCATATTCAGACAATGCTTTATAGATAGTCGATGTCGAAGCACGTGGTTTGAACAGGGTTTCTGCTTCGCGACTAAGCTTTGCGCGCAAAGCATGGATCGAATCGAGCCCGGCACCTGCCTCGAAAAGGCTTTCACCAGCCTCCCTCCCGCCTTGCGCAAGCGCTTCACCGCCGCGAACCAAAGCATCGTGGTCGAGGCTGAACATGGCAAGGAATAGACCCTGACTAAGTCCGCCCAGCCAGTCGCGCAGAGTATCTTCCGAGACTGTGTCCGCAAGCTCCTGGCCTGTCGCCGGGTCGTACTTAAGCAGCGTATTCTTCCTCCCCTTGCGACGCATAATGTTCAGACATTTCCCTGACTGTGCAGTTAAGGCAAGCCCAATTCTCAGATGTTTGTCATGCAGAAAGGTATCTTGTGAGCGATCAGGGATCCCGAACAACGCGCCGTTGATTGCTCGCCAGAGTGTGGTTTTCCCCGCCTCGTTCGGCCCGCATATGATGTGAAAATTAGCGTTCCCATTAAGTCCCAAAGACCGGTTTGTGAAATGGCCGTATGCTTTGAGATCGATCTGATCGATTTTCATGGGGTGACCTCAGGCGCAATTTCCGCAAGCAGACGTTCCTGGGTATTGGCGAGCGCGTCGGCA
Source organism: Thiobacillus sp. (assembly GCA_031426835.1). GTDB lineage: Bacteria > Pseudomonadota > Gammaproteobacteria > Burkholderiales > Thiobacillaceae > Thiobacillus. The sequence continues at coordinate 7,661 of JASJPF010000099.1, read as the reverse complement.
AGAGCTTCGGGGGAGTCAAGTGCCCAGACGCTTTCGGGCCCGCGCAATTCCACAGGAAGCTTTTGCCCGAGGTCGGTCAGCACGGACTCGGCTAGTTCCTTGAGAGCGACTGGGTCAGCTTCCAGAGATTCAAGCGTACGGATCAGCAACCCAATCGGGTCATCGCGCTCTGCCAGGCGAGGCAGATCCAGTGGTGCAGCTACCTTGATTCTTACCTTTTCAAGCCATGCCATACCGGAAGATGCCTCTCCGATGGAGGCAAAAAACTGAAATCGGATCGACTCTCGATTCGACACGATGGCGTGATGAAGCGGACCACGCCCCGTCAGAGTTAATCGCAGGGCAAGAGTGCGGTCTTCGGCCGCCGATTGTGCAGAACGTACTTCTTCCTGCACAGCTGCATAGAGTCCATCCTCGGTCGTTAGGTCGGCGATGTCGATGCTGATGTGATGCCAGCGGGCGACGTCCGTCGGCACGAATTCGACCGAGCGAATCCCAGTGCCGGGCTCTGCCTCGACAACCATACAGCCTTTCGGACCCGTTTCACGTGCATGACGGCCCTGTGTGTTTCCGGGGAAGACAATCCAGGGATTCTCTCGTACGACTTCCCGAGTGTGGACGTGGCCGAGCGCCCAGTAGTCATATCCCTTGTCGGTCAGCCGATCGGCCGTTGTTGGCGCATAGGGTTGGTGACCTTCGCGTCCTGACAAGGCGGTATGCAGAACACCGATATTCAACAGTCCACTTATCGGCGCCGGATAAGCTGCAGAAAGGTCAGCCGTCACGGCCTCTGAAGCAAAGCTCTGACCATGGATCGCCACACCAAGCGATTCGATTACTTCGGTGGCCGGGCGACTCGCGGGAAAACTAAAGACGTTTTTAGGGAGCGGCACCGACTTCGTCAATTTGCTGATAGCGTCATGGTTGCCATAAGTCAGGAAGACACGAATATCAGCTTCGGCAAGCCGACGTAGCTGCGCCGCAAAATAGAGTCCAGTGTTGAAATCTGGCCAGTCACCATCAAAGATGTCACCGGCAATCAACACAAAGTCGGCTGCGCGATCGATGGCAAGGTCGATGACATTTGCGAAAGCTCGGCGCGTTGCCTGCCGCATCTCCTCGGCTGGCGCGCCATCATAGAGTTCAAGGCCACGCAGTGGACTATCGATATGAATATCAGCGCAGTGAATGAAGCGCATGCGCCCTCCCCCCTAAAGTTGTACAAGCTTGCCGTTCATTCGAACATTTATGCTTTGAATAGACATCGAATGAGGCGCTTTTCTTTATCATCATTAGATAATTCTGTCTTTTATGTTTTTATCTTTAAGCCGAGTTTAACTGAAGCGGTTAGCTATTTCCTGCAGCTAACGGGTCAGTGCATTCGGTTTTGGGCATATGTTTCAAATTCAATGCAGACGCCTCCGGTAAGAAGATCGCGCCATCGGCGAGACATGCTCCCCAATATTTGCCCGGTTCTTGGGTGAAGTACGGTAGGCCGCGAGGTGAACCAGTTTGCCCCCATGTTCCAGCGCACCACCGGTGATCACTTCCCCTTCCATGCGCACGTCCTCCCCTGCCCCACTGGCCGGATAGCGTTCCTGTGTTGCGGCCCCTAGCTGTTTCAGGAATTGCCGGATGGACTCGGCCTCAACAAGCAGCGACACATCATGTTGGGCATCGATCGCATCGATCGCATCGAGTGCATAGCTTTTCACCAGTTTGGGCAGATAGGCGGCCAAGGCGGCTGGCGCGTCGAACAGCTCCATGCCGGCGATCTGGCCATTGATGGCGAAGACTGCGCCGACTTGCTTGGGGATGGGACGGAAAGCCTGCTCGTAATCAGACAGTTTTCCTTCGGCGCCCTCGTAAATATCAGCCATCGCCTGGGTGCTGGAAGATTCGCCTCGCTCATTCATCTTGGACGCGATGTCGTCCCAGATCGCACCCTGATCGGACTGGCGCGATCCTGACCGGCGCAGGCTTTCGCTCACCTGCGCCATTTTGCCGGCACGGGCCCGCGAATAAAGCGCTCGACCACCCGAGCTAAATTCATCACTGGTATGTGACCAGCGCCCCATTTCCACACAGGAGACCGGAATCACCAGCTTGCTACCGCCCAGCGCCAACAGGGTGACATTAAGCACACGGTTCTGTTTTGCTCCCACCAGTTCCTCTCCGTCCAGCAACAAGATGGGCTGGTCGGTCAGGTTCTCGAAAGCAAGTTCTGGCACAAGCCCCCCTTCCGAGACTTCGGTGATGCGGGCCTGTTTGTCGTTGAGGGCCTGGTCCAGAGTAAGGTAGCCGGGCAAGCTTTCTTCGTCGACCAGCAGCGGATAGACGGACAGGTTGTGGGTCCACTGGGCACCACCTACGGTGAGTTGACCAAGATGTTGTTCGATCAGGCTGTTCTGCATGTCTGCTCCCGTTAAAAAAGAGCACCACCTGCAGGTCCGGAGGAGAGATTCGAGCCTGTGTGATGTCCAGGCTCGCAGGTTAATGGGGGTGGTGGCTCATGGCGTGAGCCAGCTTGGAAGAAGTGCGTTCGTTAAGGGTAACGCTGGCGGGCCTGGCTGAGAAGATCCTGCACACGCTCGCGCAGGCTGGCCGGCCCCACTACCTCGACATCCGGGCCGTACTTGAGGATGTCCATCATCAGCTCGCGGTCGTCGGCATAGGGGATCTCCAGCAGATAACTGCCATCGGCTTCCAGTGTGTCCTTTTGCCTTGGGTGCCATTGCTCGTGCGCCACCCAACGCGCACGCTCCGGAGTGAAGCGCAGTTTGGCCGACTGCACCTTGCTGCCCCCAAAAATGCCATAACCGGCACCCAGCACTTCGTCAGTGGTCTTCTCCGAGACATCGCGGGCGGACCGTTCCAGGATCTCGGCCTTCTGGATGGCATCGACCGAGAAGTTGCGCAGACCCTTGCGCAGATGGCACCAGGCATCGAGATACCAATTCTCCCGATAGAAAACCAGGCGTTGCGGTGAGACTTCGCGCTCGGTCACCTCATCGGTGCCGCGCGCATGGTAGGTGATCATCAGACGTTTTCGCCGCAAGAGGGCCGAGCCGACAGTCTCGAAATTGGACAGGTGCATGCGGCGCGCGGCCGCGCCAATGATTCGCACCCGTTTCCTCACCTCCTCGGCGGTGTTATCGGCCGTTCCCAGCAGACCGTTCAGCCTGGCCATCAGGGGCTGGATATGGGGTGACAGCAATCCACCCTTGTCGAGGTTGGCCATCAAGTGCTGCATGGTCAGCAAGGCATGAATTTCCGAAGCGTTGAACCACAGACCCGGCAATTCAAACTGGCTGCCGGGGTGCGCGGCATTGCTCTCGTAGCGGTAGCCGCCCGCCTCGCGGTCCCAGATCAGTGGACAGTTGAGGCGGTCTCGCAGGTACTGGATGTCACGCTTGAGCGTGGCGGGCGACACTTCCAGCACTTCCTGCAATTCGGCGAACGACACCAGCTTGCGCTCGCTGATGAGTTGGTCGATCTTGTAAAAGCGTTCGGTGCGGTCCATTCGGGGCTCCGGGAATAAATGGCCCGATTCTATGTCAGCCTGGACAATCAGGCTCATTCTGTGAGCCTCTTAATCATCTAACGACCAGATCTTCCAGGTCCCTCAGGAAAAGCGGGTCGTAGTCCTCGTCCACGTGATTGTTGTTCCACAATCCAGAAAGACGGACTTTTCCCCGGTCGCTGTGATGGCCAAGCCAGTTCGAAGACGGGGGATCGAGGGCGGGCTTGTTCTGATTGCTGAGGAGCGCGATGGCATTGCGTTCGATTCTGCCTCGCAGACTGGTCTGGCCGGGTGCATCATCGATATCGAGCCAGAGAAATGGCATCTGGCCAATCACCTTGCCAACTGCCGATTCCAACTCGATCTCGCCTTTTTTGACCTCCTCGCGAGACCAGCCCAGATGTGCAGCAGCCTGTCCCGGGTCCGCCCCCATGCCCCAGGATCTGGGTTCATCCGAGCCGTGACATGCCTTGATAGAGGCACCCACGAGCAAGCGGTAAATGGAACCTCTGTGGTTGCCCTGACCGCTGGCGGCATGGCCCCGATGCTGGGAGAGACGGCCCCAGAGCGTACTTTTCGAGCCATCTATCAGCGCATGGGTTCCAACACGCACGATTCTTGGGCCCTGACCTGATTCGTGGCGGCGCTCCCCGTCCTCGAAGAAGAAATACACGCCACGCTTGGGCCATCCCATACGGCCGGTACAGCCTGCGAGTTGCCGGATCCCGCCGAGTTTGCGCTCAAGGCGATCCAGCAGCGCGTAAAAGAGGACAAGGTCGTCAAGCCTGGACATTTGCCTGATGGGTGTCGAGCCAGTTGAGTTGCCGGCCTTGGGTCAAACCGGCCATAGGCACCCGAATCTTCGCCCCTTCAGACTCCAGAAGCGGCTGTAGAAACTCCCGGTAGCGAAGGCCTGCAAACAAGACAAACTTATCCCTGCCCTGCAACTGATCACCTATCTGGCGCATGACGCTTTGGGCCCACGCCTGTCGCTCTCCGACGCCCATGTTGTTGAGGGTCATTTCGTAGGGCTCGATCTGCTGATCCGGATGCAGCAAGCCGTACTTGGCAGACAGGATGTACCAGCTTAGCTCGGCTGTCTCTACGTGCTGCCGAACCTTCTTGAACCACGCGGAAGCATAAAGATCGCGCGCTGCACCCTTGCCAGGGCGCTTGGTCGCAACGCAGGAAACCAGGGCTATGGCCCCTGCGTCGTAGCGGACCGGTTCCTGTGTGTCTTTGCAAACTTCAAGACGGCCTGATCGCTCAACAACACTCATCTGTTTCTGATCGTTTGTCCGGGCAGGTGGGGCTGCGCCGGTCGTTGAGCGCTTGAATCTAACCCAGCCACCTTCGCCCTGATTAACGGCATCGACCTTGAAACCGGCGCTTTCCCATGCTCTGGCCTGGGGCCGATTGTCCAGCCTGGTCTGGTTTGCCCACCAGGCTCGATGATTCAGGGCAGACGAGGGCAGCGCCTGGCCGGTCAGTTTCTCGATGTCAGAAAAACCCAAGGTGCATTCCATGGTGTCTTCAGGCACAGCCAGAAGAAACAGGCTGAGGAGTTGGTACTTGTTGCTCATGTCTTGAGTCAATATTGGGTTTGGAAATGATATGCCCGTCACACATAAATCCATGCGAGAAGCAGGTATAGCAGGATCAAAACCACGGAACCGGCCAGGGCGCCCCGGAACAAATACTTGAAAGGGTTCATCCGTTACCTCCTTCTGTCATGACTGGTTGCACGCGAGGCAGAATTGACATGCACCCCGCTCCGACCATCGGCACGATGGGCCCGGCCGCCTAAATTGGCGGATATTTCCTGAGGAGGCTTTCGGCACCCTCGCCGCCCCCATCCTCGTCTATATCCCATTCGGTGAGATCGAGCAGGTCGTCGGCCACCTCGGAAATGACCTCCCTCAACTCGAGTGGCCTTAGCCACCGTTCGGGGATCGCATCCAAGCCGTGCAGCGCACCCAGCAGGTTGCCGGTCATTGCGCCGGTCGAGTCGGAGTCCCCGCTGTGGTTGACGGCATAGACCACGCCTTCCTCGAAGGTTTTCGCCACAAGGCTGCAATAGACTGCGATGGCCAGCGCCTCCTCAGCAATCCAGCCTTCACCGAGTTCGGCGATGGCCTCGGCGACCGGCAGCCTGAAATCGGCCAGGGATCTGGCTTGCTCCAGGGCCTGCAGGGTTTCCTCATGGTTCGGCCTGCTTTTCAGGCAATGGATCGCCACGTCCAGCGCTTCATCCAGTGTGGTTCCGGAAACCAGCCCGTGGACGAGGACGGCAAACGCCCCTGCCGCAAGCAGGCCCGTCGGGTGGCCGTGGGTGAGGGCCGACAGATCATTGGCCAGTTCGAAAGCCCTTGAAGCGGAATCTTCGGCATGGCTTATATGCCACGCGAATAGCCCGACGGGCGCAACGCGCATGACGCCGCCACACCCCTTGCTATTATTCACAGCCGGATCGCCCAGGCGTTTCATGTCGCGCAGCGCCTTGATGCAGGTCGCACCAGGCGCCCTTGCATGATGCAATTCCTGGTGGCCATAAAGCCAGCCTTCGCTGTCGGGGATGAGTTCGCATCCGGATGTCCCCCCCTGGGTCTTCAGCCAGCGCAGGTAGGCGTGGGCAGTCACCCCCTGGTAGGTGGTGATTCCATGGGTCGCCCCTCTCAGCCAACCCCGTATGAGCCCTTCCGCTGTGAACAGGGTCATCTGCGTATCGTCGGTGATTGCGCCCAGCCTGCCGTATGCGGGAATGAAATCGCGGATGCCCTGGCGTCCAAACGCTTCCCGGATCTCACTGACACTCATGAACTCGACCGGAGCACCCAGCGCATCGCCCACGGCGCCGCCGAGCAGACAGCCACGAAACCGGGCGCGGATGCGGTCCTTTTCTTCATCTGGCAGTTTCCACAAAGCGCCAGTGGGGCTGGAAAGCATGTTCATGAATGGGATCCTCTATGCGGCTTTGCCGACCAGGCTGAGCATCTGGCCGTTTGCTACCCCATAGGGTACATGACCGGTCGCCACGTGCTGGCGGGCCGACTCGCAGTGGCCCTGCTGGTCGTCAAAGAAGATGTCCGCGCCAAAAGCCTTGAGGAATTCCCCCTTGTTCATGCCTCCCAGGAATAGGGCCTCGTCGATGCGGATGTTCCATGCGCGCAGGGTGCGGATGACGCGCTCGTGAGCCGGCGCCGCACGTGCGGTGATCAGTGCAGTTCGGATGGGCGCCCCCTCGCTGGGATACCAGGACTGAATCTGGTGCAATGCCGCCAGGAATTTCTTGAACGGACCGCCAGTGAGTGGTTCGCGAGCGGCGTCCCGCTCGTTCTGCTCGAACGCCCCCAGCCCGTCCCGCTTGAATTTCTGCTCGGATTCATCGGAGAACAGCACGGCATCCCCATCAAAGGCAATCCGCAGCTGGTCGGATACATTGCGGCTCACGTTCGACGGAAGAATCGTCGCGGCGGCGCATCCCGCCTCCAGCCCCTTGCGCACATCTTCCTGGCTTGCTGACAGGAACAGGTGGGCACCGAAGGCGTTGATGTAGCGGTAGGTGCTCTCGCCCCGGGTGAAAGCAGCCCGGGTGATGCTGAGGCCGTGGTGGCGGATCGAGTTGAACACCCGAAGCCCGGTGTCAGCGCTGTTGCGCGACAGCAGGATCACCTCCACCCGCGCGACACCAGTATCGGCATCATTCAGAGCAAGGAGTTTCTTCACCAGGGGGAAGGCAATGCCCGGTTCCAGGACATCCTCCTCGTGTTCGATCTGGTAGCGGCAGTAAGCGTCGACGCCATGCTCAACGAATACCCGGTGGCTATCGTCCAAGTCGAACAGCGCCCGCGATGAAATGGCAATAACAAGCTTGTCGGGGGATGCGGATGACATGGCAGATATCCAGGAAAAGACTGATGAAACCATTGTATGGAGCGAGTGGCTCATGACGTGAGCCACGATAGCGACAAGCTCCATCTACGTTCTGGAGTGTTGGAAGTCTCACAACTGCATTGTTGACAAGGGTTTGATACAAAAAAAACCACCCCGAAGGGTGGCTGCAGTACGTGATCAAGCAAGCAGCTGCTTGGCCAGGGCGACTTCAATGCTGTCTCCCGACTGGTTCAGAACGTCCAGG
>JASJPF010000098.1:0-36108 GCA_031426835.1 Thiobacillus sp. | reverse complement strand
CCATGGTCTCTTCCAGCACAGCACGGCGTGACACCACGACGTTGTTGCGCTTGCGGTCGAGCTTGATGACCTTGAATTCCATTTCCTTGTATTCGAAGGGCGTGGTGTCCTTGACCGGACGCATGTCGACCAGCGAACCCGGCAGGAAGGCACGCAGACCGCCCACCAATACCGTCAAACCACCCTTGACCTTGCCCTGAACCATGCCGGTCACGATCCGGCCTTCGTTCATTGCTGCTTCCAGATCCAGCCATGCAGCCAGCTTCTTGGCACGCTCGCGTGACAGCTTGGTCGCGCCGAAGCCGTCTTCGATCGACTCGATGGCCACCGACACAAAATCACCGATCGCGGCTTCGATTTCGCCCAGATCGTTCTTGAATTCTTCAATCGGAATCAGGCTCTCGGATTTGAGGCCTGCATTCACTGTTACAAAGTTGCCGTCAATGCCGACGATTTCAGCGGTGATTACTTCACCCTGACGCATTTCCTGGTGTTCGAGGGATTCCTCAAATAACGCAGCAAAACTTTCCATGGATTCAGGGGCAGAAGTAGCGGTTGCAGTAGACATTTAAAACCTTCAGTCCGTCGGTGAGGACGGGGTTAGTTGCACATCACCAGCCTGCAGGGCACAGGCTGACACGGGGTAAAACTTACTTGTTGCGGGCCTTGCATAAATCATAGTGCGCCAGCACCGCCTGCACCGCTGGCTCGATGCCCATATGGGTCGTATCGAGCAACAGCGCATCGGCAGCAGGTTTGAGTGGCGCCACGGCGCGGGCCGTGTCGCGCGCATCGCGCGCCTGCATATCAGCGACAAGGTCGGTGAGATTAGCAGAGTTCCCCTTCCCGATCAACTGCTTATAGCGCCGCTCGGCGCGCGCCTCGGCACTGGCAGTAAGAAAGACCTTGGCCACGGCGTCGGCAAACACTACCGTCCCCATGTCGCGGCCATCCGCCACCAATCCCGGGGCCTGCCGATAGGCACGCTGGCGGTCGAGCAAAGCCGCCCGCACCGCCGGCAGTGCCGCCACTTTCGATGCGCCCTCGCCCACATCTTCAGCGCGAATCGCCCCGGTCACGTCTTCGCCCGCCAGCCACACAGCGCTGTCACGGAAAGTCGCGGGCAATTCTGCCGCCAGTGCCGCCACATGTGCTTCGTCATCCAGCGCCACGCCGTGCTTCATCGCCGACAGCGCCGTCAGCCGGTAAAGTGCCCCGCTGTCGAGGAAATGGAAACCCAGGATCGCCGCCACGCGTTCCGCCACCGTGCCTTTGCCTGAGGCCGAGGGGCCGTCGATGGAGAGTACCGGAATGCTCATTGCACAATACCCGCAAAACGCTGGAAATAATCCGGAAAAGTTTTCGCCACGCAGCCCGGTTCATTGATGCGAACCGGTACCCCGCCAAGCGTCACCAGCGACAGACACATCGCCATCCGGTGATCGTCATAGGTATCGATCACGGCATTGGGGGTAAGTTGTGGCGGCGGGGTGATGCGGATGAAATCCGCACCTTCTTCCACTATCGCGCCGACTTTGCGCAGTTCGGTTGCCATCGCCGCGATGCGGTCGGTTTCCTTGACGCGCCAGCTGGCGATATTGCTGAGCGTGGTCACGCCATCGGCAAACAGTGCCGCCACCGCCAGCGTCATCGCCGCATCGGGGATGTGGTTGCAATCCAGGTCGATGGCTTTAAGCCGCCCCGACTTGGGCGCGCGCGCCTCGATCCAGTTCGGTCCCATCTCGATCTGCGCGCCCATCAATGCCAGCGCGTCGGCAAAACGCACATCGCCCTGGACACTGTCTTGCCCCACGCCTTCAACCCGCACCGGGCCGCCGCCAATGGCCCCTGCTGCCAGGAAATAGGACGCCGATGACGCGTCACCTTCGACATAAATGTCGCCCGGGCTGCGATAACGCGCGTCGGCCGTTACTGTAAATTTTTGCCAGCCGTCCTGTTCTACCTCAACACCAAAACGACGCAGCATCGCCAGCGTAATGCCGATATAGGGCTTGGAAATCAGCTCGCCGATCACTTCGATCGTGGTGGCTTTTTGACGCAGTGGAAGGGCCATCAGCAGCCCTGTCAAAAACTGGCTCGACACATTGCCACGCACTTGCGCACAGTCGCCGGCCTGGACGGGTGGATGAAGTTGCAACGGCGGGAACCCCGGCTTGCCCAGATAATCGATCTGCGCACCGAGCTGCCTGAGCGCTTCGACCAGATCGCCGATCGGCCGCTCGTGCATCCGCCCCACGCCTTTCAGCAAGTATTCGCCGCCGGACAGCGCCAGCGTAGCGGTGAGCGGGCGGAACGCGGTACCGGCGTTACCCAAAAACAAGTCGGCCTGCCTGGCCGGAAAAACGCCATCAATACCCCGTATTCGCCAGTGATTGCCGCCGCAGTCTTCCACCCCGACACCCAACGCACGCAGGGCCGCCAGCATGTGCTGGGTGTCGTCGGAATCGAGCAGATCGTGTACGTCGGTTACGCCCTCTGCCAGCGCTGCCAGCAACAGCACACGATTGGAAATACTTTTGGAGCCTGGCAGTCGCACCGTTCCACTGGCCTGACTGCAACCGGGTAAATCGAGAAAATCCATTAAACGTCCTGTGTCTTCATCCAGTTTTCACGGGCAGCACGGGCGCGCGAAAACATTTCCAGTAATGCGTCGGCATCACCCACCGCCACCGACTGACGCAATGCTTGCAAAGCCATCAGGTAGGCATCCAGCTCGACCAGCAGCGCCTCCCGATTTGCCACCGCGATATCGCGCCACATCGCGGGGTTGCTGCCGGCAATGCGGGTGAAATCGCGGAAACCGCTGGCGGCAAAGCCAAAGAAGGCATCGCTATCCGCACGGCATGCCAGCTCGTCCACCAGTGCAAACGCCGCCAGATGCGGCAAATGGCTTACCGCAGCAAAGATGCGGTCGTGCAAAACAGCATCCAGGATTTCCACCTGTGCGCCAGTTGCCACCCACAACGCCTGCACCTTTGCCAGTGCAGACGCATGGGTATCAGGTTCTGGGGTCAAGACCACTTTCCTGGCTTGATACAGGTCGGCGCGCGCAGCAAGTGGCCCACTCTGCTCGGATCCGGCAATCGGGTGGCCAGGCACAAAATCGCCAAAACGCGCATTCATGGCCGCACGCGCCGCCGCAATGACATTGCCCTTGGTGCTGCCTGCATCGGTAATGATGGCGCCGGGTTTCAAATGCGGCAGCAACTGCATCAACACCGCTTCGGTATCACCCACGGGGATCGCCAGCAGGATGCAGTCGGCCTGTCCGGCAGCAGCCCAGTCCACGGCGCGATCGATCAGGCCGAGCTGCCGGGCATGGGCGAGGCTGGAAGCGTTGCGCCCGACACCCAGCACCTCACCCACGGCCCCCGCCTGTTTCAAGGCCAGGGCGAATGAACCCCCGATGAGACCGGTGCCGACGATGGCGAGTTTTTCGATAATCACAGGCTGGCTTCCAAGGCTTCGAGAAAACGGGCGTTCTGCCCAGCCAGGCCGACTGACACCCGCAGAAATTCCGGCAGGCCGTAATTGGCGACCGGGCGCACGATCACGCCGCGCTTGAGCAACTCGGTATTCATCCGTGCGGCATCGCCCACTTTGGCCAGCAGGAAATTGCCTTTTGACGGCACCGTTGCAATTCCGACCGCGTTCAGCCCCGCTACCAGTTGTGCCATGCCTGCGCTATTCAGGGCATAACTGCGCTCGAGGAATTCAACATCGTTGAGCGCAGCCTCGGCAGCGACGAGCGCGGGCGCGTTGACGTTGAAGGGATGACGCACACGATTCAGTAGATCAATGACATCGACGCTCCCGATCCCATAGCCGACTCGCAATCCGGCCAGTCCATACGCCTTGGAAAAGGTACGGCTGATCAACAGATTGGGAAACCGACCCAGCCAGGCCGCGGTGTCGCACCGCTCGGCAGGCGGCAGATACTCGCCATAGGCTTCGTCCAGCACCACCAGCACCTGCGGTGGCACGGTTTCGAGGAAGGCCTCGATTTCGGCCCACGGCAGGAAGGTTCCGGTCGGATTATTGGGGTTGGCAATCCACAGTACGCGGGTATCGTCGCGAATCGCTGCGCGCATCGCGGCCAGGTCATGACCGTAATCCTTCGCTGCCACTGCGATGCCCAACGCGCCCGCAGTTTGTGTGGCAATGGGATACACCGCAAAGGCATGCTGCGCATAAATAGAGGACGTGCCTGCGGTGAGGAAAGCGCGGGCAGCCATGTCCAATACATCGTTCGAGCCGTTACCCAATACGATCTGATTCGCCGCCACCCCCAACTTGTCCGACAGCCGGGCCTTCAGCGCAAAGCCGGCGCCATCCGGGTACAAGGCCATGTCGTGCAGCGCATCCTGTGCCGCTGCCAGCGCCATGGGGCTGGGGCCAAGTGGATTTTCGTTCGATGCCAGCTTGATGATGTCGGCCTCGTTCAAGCCCAGTTCGCGCGCCAATTCTGAAATAGGCTTACCGGGTTGATAAGGGGCAATGGCACGCACGTTGGCTGGGGCCAGGGCAACACAAGTCAAGTCGCACCCATTCATGCTGAAGCGGCAGGGTATGAACCGAGTACTTTGAGGAACGCGGCGCGTGCTTCGACCTCGGCCAGCGCAGCAACCATTTTGGGGTCCTGGCGGTGCGCGTTACAGACAACGAAGAACAGGTATTCCCAGTTGCTTCCCCGCGCAGGACGTGATTCGAGCTTACTCATCGAAATGCCGGCATCGGAAAAGGGTTGCAGCAGCTTGACCACCGAGCCCGGCTGATTCTGCGCACCCATCACCAACGAGGTTTTATCGCATCCGGACGGTGCCGCATCGGTCTGTCCCAGCACCAGAAAACGCGTGGTATTGCTGACCTCATCCTCGACGCGCGCTTCCACCACAACGAGGCCATACAACTCGGCGGCAGTTTCAGAGCCCAGCGTCGCAGCATCCGGTTCAGCCGCGGCCAATCGTGCGCCTTCGCTATTACTCACCACGCTGACACGTTCTGCGTGGGGAAGATGACGATTGAGCCACTGCTGGCATTGCGCGAGCGATTGCGCATGGCCATAGACACGAACAATCCCATCCAGGCTGGCGCGTGAATGTGTCAACCTGGCGCGCATCAGGGTTTGGTGAATCGGCAGCATCACTTCACTGCAAATCTTGAGCGAACTGGACACGATCAGGTCGAGCGTGCGTCCCACCGATCCTTCAGTTGAATTCTCCACCGGCACCACGGCAAAATCGGCGCGGCCGGTTTCCACCGCGTGAAAACAGGTGTCAATGTCGATCTCGGCGATAGCTTCGGCCTCATGCCCGAAATGCTTGTGCACGGCCTGCTGGCTAAAAGTGCCGGCAGGGCCGAGATACGCAATGCGGGTGATTTGTTCCAGCGCGCGGCAGGCCGAAATAATTTCGCGTATCAGGCGTTCAACCACCTCGGCCGACAAAGGGCCTGGATTGGACTCACGCAGGCGGCGCACAATCTGTGCTTCGCGCTCCGGGCGATAGATTTTCTCGCCATTCTTGGTGCGGCCAACCTGCTGGGCAATGCCCGCACGCTCCGACACCAGTTTGAGGATGGCGTCATCGATGCCGTCAATACGCGCGCGCAGCGCCTTCAGGTCTTCGTCCATCTGTGTCAGGCCGCAGGCAGGTTGCGCACGGCAAGCACACCCGTAATCGCCGCAAGCTGTTGAATTACCGAAGAAGGCACGGCGCTGTCTACATCCACCAGCGTATACGCCATGTCACCCTTGGACTTGTTGACCATGTTGTGAATATTGATCCCGGCGCTGGCCAGGACAGATGATATCTGGCTCACCATGTTGGGCACATTGGCATTGGCAATCGCGATGCGATTGTCGGATTCGCGCGGCATGCTGACGTTGGGGAAATTGACCGCGTTCAGAATGTTGCCGTTTTCCAGGTAGTCGGCCACCTGCTCGGCCACCATCACCGCGCAATTCTCCTCGGCTTCCGAGGTACTCGCACCCAGGTGCGGCAATGCCACTACCTTGGGATGACGGTTCAACACATTGGCGGGAAAATCACATATGTAGGCATGCAGCTTGTTGGCGTCGAGTGCCTCGACCACGGCGGTGTTATCCACCACGCCTTCTCGCGCAAAATTCAGCAGCACGGCGCGCGGACGCATGACTTCGATACGCTGGGCATTGATGAGATTGCGGGTCGAATCCAGCAGGGGCACATGCAGCGTGACAAAATCGGCCTGACGCAGCACATCTTCCACGCTCTCGGCACGCTTGACCTGCGACGGCAGCCGCCAGGCCGCATCCACCGTAATCGCCGGATCAAAACCCACCACGTTCATGCCCAGCTTGATTGCGGCTTCAGCGATGTAAGACCCTATCGCCCCCAGACCGATGACGCCGAGCGTGCGGCCCGGCAGTTCCATGCCGGCGAACTGTTTCTTGCCGGCCTCGGTGGCCTTGTGCATTTCCTCATCGGAGCCGGACAAGCCTTCGACAAACTTGGATGCGGGCACCAGATTGCGCGCGCCCATCAGCATGCCGGCCACCACCAGTTCTTTCACCGCGTTGGCGTTGGCGCCCGGCGCGTTGAATACCGGCACCCCCCGTTCGGACAGCTTCTTGACTGGAATGTTGTTGGTCCCCGCACCTGCGCGACCAATGGTACGCACGGACGTGGGGATGTCCATCTCATGCATGTTGGCCGAACGCACCAGAATCGCATCCGGATCGACCACGTCGCCGCCGACCACATAGTGTTGCGGCAAGCGCGCCAAGCCGCGTGCGGAAATAGCGTTAAGCGTGAGGACCTTGCGTGCCTCAGCCATGACTTTTCTCGAACTCGCGCATCATGTCGACCAGCGCACGCACGCCTTCGATCGGCATGGCGTTATAAATCGAGGCCCGCATGCCGCCGACCGAACGGTGGCCTTTCAGCTGCAGCAAGCTGCGTTCCTTGGCGAGTTTGAGGAAAGCCTCGTCGAGTGCCGCATCCTTCAATGTGAACGGCACGTTCATCAGCGAGCGATTGTCGCGGGCGACGGGCGAATTGTAGAAATCGGTCGCGTCGAGCGCGTCATACAACAGGCCGGCTTTCTCGCGGTTGGTCTTTTCCATCGTAGTGAGGCCGCCCCGTGCCTTCAGCCACTTGAATACCAGCCCCGCCGTGTACATGCCAAAGGTCGGTGGCGTGTTGTACATCGAGTCGTTGTCGGCGTGAATTTTGTAATCGAACATCGACGGCGTGCCCGCAACCGTCTGACCCATCAGATCGTCGCGCACGATGACGATGGTGAGGCCGGCTGGGCCGATGTTCTTCTGCGCGCCGGCGTAGATCACGCCAAACTTCGACACATCGATCGGCCGCGACAGGATGGTCGACGACATGTCGGCCACCAGCGGAATACCGCCGGTGTCGGGGGTCCAGAACATCTCCACGCCGCCGATGGTTTCGTTCGGCGTGTAGTGAACGTAGGCCGCATTCGGATCAAGCTTCCATTGATCCTGTGCCGGTGCGTAGCTGAAGTTCTTGTCTTCGCTGGATGCCACCACATTCACCGCGCCGTAGCGCTTGGCTTCCTTGATCGCCTTCTTCGACCACTCGCCGGTATTCAGATAATCGGCGCTGGTTTTTCCGCGCAGCAGGTTCATCGGCACCATGGCGAATTGCGAAGACGCCCCACCCTGCAAAAACAGCACCTTGTAGTTGGTGGGAATGCCCATCAACTCGCGCAGGTCGGCTTCCGCTTCGGCGGCAATACCCATGAACTCCTTGCCGCGATGGCTCATTTCCATCACCGACATGCCACTGCCATGCCAATCGACCATCTCGGTCTGCACCTGTTGCAACACGTCCTTGGGCAGCACGGCCGGGCCGGCGCTGAAGTTATAGATGGTCATGCTTTACTCTCCCGCTTCGTCTTCGTTGTCGGTTTCAGCCACTTTTTCCAGGCCGATCAGTGTTTCGCCCTTGTCCAGATTAATCAGCGTCACGCCTTGCGTTGCACGGCTCATGGCGCGGATTTCATTGACGCGCGTGCGAATCAGCACGCCGCCGGTGGTGATCAGCATGATTTCGTCGTCCGGCTTCACCAGCGTGGCGGCGACGACTTTACCGTTGCGTTCACTGGTCTGGATCGCGATCATGCCTTGCGTGGCTCGCGCATGGCGGGTGTATTCGCTGATCGAGGTGCGCTTTCCGAAGCCGTTTTCGGTAGCGGTCAGCACAAAATCGTTTTCGTCTTCTGCCACCAGGAGCGAAATCAGCTTCTTGTCCTTGGCCAGCTTCATGCCGATCACGCCGCGCGCAGCACGGCCCATCGGGCGCACATCGTTTTCGTCGAAGCGCACCGCCTTGCCGCCATCGGAGAACAGCATCACGTCGTGACGACCGTCGGTAATCGACGCGCCAATCAGGAAGTCTTTCTCGTCCAGTCCCACTGCGATGATGCCGGCCGTACGCGGACGCGAGAAGTCCGACAAAGGCGTCTTTTTCACGATGCCGTTGCTGGTGGCCATGAACACATAATGCTCATCGTCAAAGGATTTAACCGGCAGCAGCGCGTTGATCTTCTCGCCATCTTCCAGCGGCAGCAAGTTGACAATGGGCTTGCCACGTGCGGCACGACCCCCCGCCGGAACGTTGTAAACCTTGAGCCAGTACATGCGGCCGCGGTTGGAGAAGCAGAGAATGAAATCGTGGGTGTTGGCGACGAACATCTTCTCAATGAAGTCTTCGTCCTTGGTGCCCGCCGCCTGCTTGCCGCGGCCACCGCGTTTCTGCGCGCGGTAGTCGTCCATCGGCTGCGCCTTCATGTACCCACCATGCGACAGGGTGACAACCACTTCCTCCGGCTTGATCAGGTCTTCCATCGACATGTCCTGCGCGTTTTCGACGATGACCGAGCGGCGCTCATCGCCGAACTGGTCGCGAATCAGCGTCAGCTCCTCGCGGATGATCTGGGTGATACGCGTCGGGTTGGCCAGAATATCGAGCAGGTCGGCGATCTTGTCCATGATCTCCTTGTACTCGCTGATGATCTTGTCGGATTCCAGGTTGGTCAGGCGTTGCAGCTGCATTTCCAGAATGCGCTGCGCCTGGATTTCAGACAGGTGGTAGCCATTCTGGTGCAGACCGTATTCCGCGCCGATACCGATGGGCCGCGAAAATTCGGGGTCGATGCGCGCCAGCATTTCTTCAACCATCGCCGACTTCCAGGCCCGCTCCAGCAAGCGTGTTTTGGCGATGATCGGGGTTTCCGAGCTCTTGATCAGCTCGACGATCTCGTCGACGTTGGCCAGCGCAACCGCCAGACCTTCCAGGATATGGCCGCGTTCGCGTGCCTTCTTGAGGTCGAACACGGTGCGTCGGGTGACGACCTCGCGGCGATGACGCAGGAAGGCATCAAGCATTTCGCGCAGGTTGAGCAGGCGCGGCTGACCGTCGATCAGCGCCACCATGTTCATGCCAAAGGTGTCCTGCATCTGCGTCTGCTTGTACAGATTGTTCAGGATCACTTCGGCGTGTTCGCCGCGCTTCAGTTCGATGTAGACGCGCATGCCGGACTTGTCGGATTCGTCACGCAAGTCGGCAATGCCTTCAATCTGCTTTTCGCGCACCAGTTCGCCGATCTTGATCAGCAGATTGGCCTTGTTCACCTGGTAAGGCAGTTCGTCGATGATGATGGCCTGCTTGCCACCGCTCTTGTCGAGGTCTTCGATATGGCACGTCGCGCGCATCACCACGCGGCCACGACCGGTGCGGTAGCCGTCGCGCACGCCCGACAGTCCATAGATGATGCCGGCGGTCGGAAAATCCGGCGCCTTGACGATCGCGATCAGCGACTCCATGTCGATCTCGGGATCGTCCAGCAGCGCAAACAGCGCAGTACAAATGTCGGTGAGGTTGTGCGGCGGAATGTTGGTCGCCATGCCCACGGCAATGCCGGACGAGCCGTTGATCAGCAGGTTGGGGATCTTGGCCGGCAGCACCAGCGGCTCGAACTCGGAGCCGTCGTAGTTGGGGCCGAAATCGACTGTTTCCTTGTCGAGGTCGGCCAGCAGTTCGTGCGCGATCTTCGCCATCCGCACTTCGGTGTAACGCATCGCCGCCGCGTTGTCGCCGTCCACCGAACCAAAGTTGCCCTGGCCGTCGATCAACGGGTAGCGCAGCGAGAAGTCCTGCGCCATCCGCACCATGGTGTCGTATACGGCGGTGTCGCCGTGCGGGTGATACTTACCGATGACGTCGCCCACCACACGGGCCGACTTCTTGTAGGCCTTGTTATAGTCGTTGCCGAGTTCCTTCATCGCGAACAATACCCGGCGGTGCACCGGCTTCAGACCGTCGCGCACATCCGGTAGTGCGCGCCCTACGATCACGCTCATGGCGTAATCGAGGTATGACCGGCGCATCTCATCTTCGAGACTGACCGGGAGGGTTTCTTTGGCAAACTGTTCCATAACCGGCTTTTTATTTATTCAGATTTCGAAGCCCGCGATTTTAGCATGGTCAACTCGCCTGCCCGAGATGGCTCGGTATAGCCTATTTCAATGGCCCCATAACCTCCGCTACACCTCATTTCCTGGCGTCGAAAGTGTACGACAAGCCGACCATGACGCTGCGCGGCGAGCCCGGCGTGTAGGTGTTTTGCGTGTTCGGATCATAGATCCCCACCCCGGAATAGGAACTTGAGGCATTGTTTGCGTAATGCTCATCACTCAGATTGCGCACCTGCAACCAGCCTTCCCAGGCTTTGGCAAACCTGTAATTGCCGCGCAAATTGAACAACGTGTGTCCGGGATAGCGGACGGTATTGGCATTGTTCATCCAGTATTTGCCCAAGTGAACAATTTCCAGAGCAATACGCGCGCCAGCCGCGGGTTGATAACCAATCTCGGCAGAGGTGATGTTGCCCGGCGCTTGCGGCATGATCTTGCCGCTGTAATCCAGGCTGGGCGATGCCTGGTATTCCAGAAAACGGTGGCTCGCGAAGGTGGCGCCCAGCCGCATGTCCAGCGCGCCGACAGCGTAGCTCAAACCCATCTCCACCCCCTGACTGCGGGTACGTCCGGCATTGCGGTTTTCGCTGTTGCCCGGTGCGATGGCATAGCTCACGATCGTGTCTGTTCCATCCAGGCGATACACCGCCGAGTCCAGTTTCAGCGCGCCTCTCAAAAAAGCCATGCGCAGCCCCAACTCATAGTTGTCGTAGGTAGCGGATTTCAAGTCTGGAATGCTGGTCTTGCCATAAAGCTGGCTGACATCCGGCGGCGTGAAACCCTGGCTGACGTTGGCATAGACGCTGCTGCCCTTGCCGAGCGCGTAGGTTGCGCCCAGCTTGGGGCTGAAGTGGGAGAATTTCCGCGTTTCATTCGGCGCCCCGAAATTGGGATCGCCCGCCGGCGACAGCTTGTTCACGAAGTCATAGGTTATTGCGTCCGAGCGCCCGCCCGCCACCACGCGCAGCCGGTCGGTCGGTGAAAATTCCCATTGCGCGAAATAGGCGATGTTCTCGATATCCGCCTGGTAGTCCCTCACGCCATCCTGCAAGGTCGGGTCAACGGCATAACTGAGATAAACCCCGGTTGCGGGGTCGCGCACGATCCGCGTGTTATCGCTGACGTAAGGGTTCCTGCTTTTGTCCAGGTACACCCCGGCTACGAGGCGCGAGGCCAGCCAGCTGAATTCCTGCAGGTGCTTGGCATCCAGCCCCACCGACTCAACCTGATTGTTGTTGACCGTACCCCTTCTGCAGGTGGCCACGTTGGGCGAGCAGTTCCTGATCGTGTAGTTGGGTATCTGGGCATGATCGTTTTCCCGCGCAAACAGCGTCACGGTTGTAATGCCGTCCTTGATGGTTTCGCCTTCCCACGCCAGATTGGCGCGCGTGGTCTTGTCGCTGCGCTCGGTGAATGTGTTGATGCTTTTGCCCGGATTGGCCTGGTAGTCGTTTTCGAACAGACTGCCCGACGTTTCGGTGTCCAGGTTGGTGTGCACCAGGGTTGCACGCACCATGGATGAATCGCCCAGCACATAATCGCCGCGCAGCGTGAACGAATCCTTGTTGCCCCCGCTGTACTGCTGCCAGTTATCGCTGTCGCGGCGCGAACTGTAATGCGAAAAACGCAGACCCAGATCGCCCCAGGTATTGCTGGCGGCCGTATCCAGACGCGTGTAGCCATCCGTTTCGTCATGGCGCATCCCGATGCTGGCATAGGGCGTGCGCGATGGGCGCGCCGTCAGAAAGTTCACCGCCCCGCCCACGGCACTGCTGCCATACAGGGAAGAGGACGGGCCTTTCACCACTTCCACGCTCTCCACGCCCATCAGGTTGGTCTCGTTGAGCGCGTTGTGGTTGAACACCCCCAGAGGACGGATCGGAATGCCGTCTTCAAGATACTGGTACACCGAATTGGTGCTGATCGGCTGGCGTATCCCCATGCTGTGCTGCTCATTGCCCAGGTCGTTCCAGGCCACGCCGGGAATACGGTTGATCACCTCGCCCATGGTTTTGGGCTTGTCGCGCTCAATCTCTTCATGCCTGACCACGCCAATAGCTTGCGGCGTTTCCAGCAGGCTGGTTTCGGCTCGCGATCCCGACACCACGATCTCATCCAACACCGTCTCTTCGTTCGCATAGGCCGACGCATTCAAGACGACCAGTATCCCCCACATCGCAGCGGACAGTTCCTTGTTATTCATGCTTCATCCCTTGTCTTGCTTTGAAAAACTTATTGTTTTTTTAACCAGGCTTTCAACGCCTGCTCGTCCAGCACGCCCACCACGGCTTCCCGTTGATGGCGTGCGTCATAAAGATAGGTCCGAGGCAATTCGCCATGCCAACCTGGATCAATGGCATGACGCGTGCGCTCCGGGATGTCGTCATCGAACACCCAGCTGTCCATCCGTGCCAGACCAAGACGCTTCAGGGTGTTTTGCAAAGCGGGGGCAGACTCTGGCGTATCGGTTGAAACCAGAACCAGCGGCAAATTCTTTTGCCCCTTCGCAAGCGTGCCGCGCGCGTTCAACTCGGCGGCGAGCTTGCCCAACATGGTCAGCTCGGTAATGCAGTGACCGCACCAGTTCACCGACCACAGGCTGAGGATGAAAGGCCGTCCAGCGTATTGCGCCTTGATTGCGGCCAGGCTGTCTGCGGTGAAAGGCCGCAGTTCAGCCGCGCCGACAGGCGACGCCCACGCCGCCAGAGACAGCAGGATGCCAGCTAATGCACGCCTCATCGCTTGGCCCCGGTCTCAACTGGCAGCACGCGCAGACCTTCCACCGCGGCATTCCAAACGACCAGTGCCCGCCTGCCATCGGTCAGCGGCACGGGATAATCGGCGGCACCCGCCGACTCCGCCAGCAGCATCGGTGGGCTCCACGAAGCGCCGCCATCGTCCGAGCGCATCGCCTGCACCACATAAGCGCGTCCATTGAACTCCCGCCAGGTCAGAACGACCGTGCTGCCCGCTGCCGCCACGCCGGGATGCCCTGCCTGCGCAGCCGGATTGCCCAGCGCCATGGCAGGCGATTCAATTTGCCCATCGATCCGCTTGTAAAACAGTCCTTGTCGGGTTTTGCCCTGGGTAAACCAGACCAGATGCAGCACCCCATTGCCGTCGGCGGCAATCCCGCCGCCGTGATGCGGACAGGCATCGATTTTCCATTCGTCATCGGTGGCCCGACGCACCTCTCCACTATCCAGCCATCCGATCGAGAAGTCGCGGGTGTTTTTGTCAAACAGATTGCGCCAGAACACGACGGGGCCCTCTCTGCTCCAGGTCATTCCGGTGCGGCAGCATTCGCAGACATGCTCAACCAACCGACGATTGGCATCGAATTGCGCGCCGCTATCTTTTGACTGCGCGATATAAACCGACACGCCGGGATATGTACCGCCCTTTTCCTTGGCGGCATCGCGGTCGCGCGCGTCCAGCCAGGCCACCGCTACCCGCCCCTTGCCATCAACTGCCAGAGAATCGAAACGATGGCTGGTAATGCGGCCATCATCATTCAAGGTGATGGGTTTACTAAAGGTATCGCCGCCGTCGACCGAACGCGCAAAACGGATATTTCCCGAATATTTCTGCGGTAGCGCCTGAGTCCAGGTGAGCACGACGACCCCGTCCGGGGCAATGGCAATTTTTGGGCGATTTTCACCATCGGCGGCAATCGACTCCGGCACGGGCGTAACCTGAACGGGCTTGCCAAACCTGGTGCCGCCATCGTCTGAAGATGCGACAAATACATGCCCGTCCTTTACCTGGGCCAGCCATATCTTGCCGTTTGTATCCAATGCAGCGCCCACAGCGAGCGCGGGCCTGGATGGAACAACGGACGGCGTCACGTCCGTAGCATGGTGCTGGGCCAACGCCCAGCACGGCGCACTCAAAAGCACCACTATCAACAATTTTTGCACGCAAGCCACGCCTCCAGCACCCCCTTATTCAATTAAGACCATCCGGTCCTATTACCTTGAATGCTAGCACTGGCAAGCCTTTGCACCGATGCGGCAAATTGCCGCATCCCGCTGCGCCCTGAGTACGCATGGCCCTCCCGCATGTGCGGCCACAGCGTCCCACATCCCTGATTGAGTCCACTTTTTTGCGCTTTTATCCACAAACAGTGAGAATGCAGGCCACCATGAAAGCCCCTGCCGACCTTATTCTCTTGCCGCAATGGATCGTGCCCGTCGAGTCACCGGGTGCATACGACTCCACACGGGCTTCAGCCCCTAGTGGATCGGAGTACCCTTGTGGTGCGTTGACCGACCACGCTGTGGTTATTCAGGGGGGGGAGATTCTCAACGTGCTCCCCGCCGAAGCGGCTCAGACGCAGTACGCCGCCACGCAGACCCTGCCGCTGCCCGGCCAGGCGCTGATTCCCGGCCTGATCAACCTGCACGGCCACGCGGCGATGTCGCTGATGCGCGGCTTTGCAGACGATCAGCCGCTGATGACCTGGCTCAACGACCACATCTGGCCAACCGAAAAGAAGCACCTGTCCGAAGCCTTTGTGCGCGACGGCACCCTGCTCGCCGCCGCCGAGATGCTGGCGGGCGGCATCACCACCTGCAACGACATGTACTTCTATCCGCAGGCCGCGGGCGAAGCTTTTCTGCAGGCGGGCATGCGCGCTACGCTGGGCATGATCGTGCTGGAGTTCCCCAGCGCCTATGCGTCGGATGCCGACGACTATCTGGCCCGCGGCCTGTCCATCCGCGACGAACTCAAGGACGAACCGCTGCTCAACTTTGCTTTCGCCCCACACGCGCCCTATACCATTTCAGACGCCACTTTCAGTCATATCAACACCCTGGCCGATCAGCTCGGGTTGCCCATTCACACCCATATCCACGAAACCGCAGACGAAATCCGCAATAGCCAGAAGCAGCATGGCGTACGCCCGCTGGAAAGGCTGGCCAAGCTGGGCCTGCTGGGGCCGAACTTCATCGGCGTCCATGCGGTGCATTTGAATGACGCCGAAATCGGCTTGCTGGCCGCGCACGGCTGCCACGTGGCGCATTGCCCGAGCTCCAACCTGAAACTCGCATCCGGGATTGCGCCCATCGCCAAACTCATTCAGGCCGGTGTCAATGTCGGCCTCGGCACCGACAGCGCCGCCAGCAACAACCGCCTCGACCTGTTCGCCGAGATGCGTCTGGCCGCCCTGCTGGCCAAGGGAACCAGTGGCGACGCCGCTGCCCTGCCCGCCGCCGCCGCACTCAAAGCTGCCACGCTGGACGCCGCCCGCGCGCTCAATCTCGACAGCCAGATCGGCAGCATCGTCCCCGGCAAGCGAGCCGACCTGGTTGCCGTCGATCTGCGCGCCCTGCCCAACCAGCCGCTGTTTGATCCCGTCTCGCACCTGGTTTATGTGGCCGGACGTGAGAACGTCAGTCACGTCTGGGTCGACGGCAAGCTGAAACTCCATGAACGCCGCCTGGTCGATCTGAATACCGACGACCTGACCGCCCGCGCCACTTACTGGCGCAACAAACTCATCGCGCCGCACTAACCCGACAGGAACAGTCATGAGCAACGTAGACGCCGCCGAAATCGCCAAGTTTTCCGAACTCGCCCACCGCTGGTGGGACCCGAATTCCGAATTCAAACCGTTGCACGAAATCAATCCGCTGCGGTTGAAATGGATCGACAAGCAGGCCATGCTTGCCGGCAAGAAGGTGCTCGACGTCGGCTGCGGCGGCGGCATCCTGGCCGAAGCGATGGCAGGCGCCGGTGCCACGGTCAGCGGCATCGATCTATCGAAAAAGGCGCTCAAGGTCGCCAAGCTGCATCTGTTCGAGTCGGGCCAAAGCGTGGATTACCAACTGATATCGGCTGAAGGCTATGCCGCCGAGCACGCAGGTGAATTTGATGTCGTCACCTGCATGGAAATGCTCGAACACGTACCCGATCCGGCTTCGGTCGTCGCGGCCTGCGCTCGCCTGGTCAAGCCCGGCGGCTGGGTGTTCTTCTCGACGCTTAACCGCAACGCCAAGAGCTATCTGTTCGCCATCGTCGGCGCCGAATACATTCTCAAACTGTTGCCGCGCGGCACCCACGATTACGCCAAATTCATCCAGCCCGCAGAACTCGCCCGCATGGCGCGCGAATCCGGGCTGGAGACAGAGGAATTGATCGGCATGACCTACAACCCGCTGACCAAGATCTACAAGCTGGAAGCGGACACCAGCGTCAACTACCTGATGGCGACACAGCGTGGCGAATAACACGGCAATGCTGGATGGCATCAAGATCGCTGGCATTAAAGCCGTGCTGTTCGACCTCGACGGCACCCTGGTCGACACCGCGCCCGACCTCGGCCACGCGCTCAACCTGCAGCGCGCTCGCCACGGGCTGCCGCCGCTGGACGACGCCATCATCCGCCCACAGGCCTCGCATGGCGCACGCGGCCTGCTCGGCGTCGGCTTCGACCTGCATCCCGACGACCCGCACTTTGCCTACATGCGCGAGGAGTTCCTGCAACTCTACGCCGACAACATTTGCCGCCATTCGCGCCCCTTCCCCGGAATTCTCAACCTGCTGGCCGAGCTCGAAGCACGCCAGCTGAAATGGGGCGTGGTCACCAACAAGCCGGCGCGCTTCACCGAGCCGCTGATGTCCATCCTCGACCTCGCCGAGCGCGCCAGCTGCATCGTCTCCGGCGACACCTGTCCGCAGCCCAAGCCGCATCCGGCGCCCATGCTTGCCGCCGCCGAGCTGTGCGGCGCGACGCCCGCGCAGTGCCTGTACCTGGGTGATGCCGAGCGTGATATCCAGGCGGCCAATGCTGCCGCCATGCCCGCGCTGGTCGCGGCCTGGGGCTATATCGACGCCACCGACCAGCCGCACACCTGGGGCGCGCACGCAGAAATCCGCCATCCGGCCGACACCCTCGATTACCTGATTTCCTGAGCATGGACTACAGCCTGCTCAAGCAACTGCATCTCGCCACCCTGGCCATTACGCTGGCGTTGTTCGTGTTGCGCGGCTTCTGGATGATGACGCGTTCCCCGATGCTGCAGGCGCGCTGGGTACGCATCGTCCCGCATGTGAACGACACGCTCCTGCTGGCCAGCGGCATCGGCCTGGCCGTGCTGATCCAGCAATATCCCCTGGTGCATGGCTGGCTCACCGCCAAGTTTTTCGCGCTGATCCTCTACATCGTCCTCGGCACCTTCGCCCTCAAACGCGGCAAAACCCAAGGCCAACGCATCGCCGCTTGGGTCGCTGCCCTGCTTGTCTTTGGCTATATGGTGTCAGTTGCGCTTACCCACGATCCCCTGCCGTTTATCCATTAATCACACTGGCAACGTGTCAATTCGTAGCGGAACTTTCCGTCCTGTATCGCCTCAATGCAGTACACTTGCAACTGCAACACATGGGGGCGACCTGGCTTCGACGGGGGTCGCGAAGCAGAGTAGGGCATACCGAGGGTCAGAGTACCTCGTAAATCCAGCTGAAAATCGTTTAAACGCAAACGACGAAACTTACGCTCTAGCCGCTTAATCGCGCTAGACCCTACACCAGCCAGCATACGGGTTGGGCCGGGCAACCGGCAGTAGGGTAATCTCAGTATGATCGTGGCTGTCCGGGTGGCTTGGGCAGACATTAAATCAAGGCCACTCGCCAAAGTTCAGCCTGTTCGGTGGGCGTAACCAAGGCTAAAGCACAAAATTACCGGACTAAGTATGTAGAACTGCCTGTAGAGGGCTTTCGGACGCGGGTTCGATTCCCGCCGCCTCCACCAATTCAAACCCCAACCGTTCGCGGTTGGGGTTTTTTCTTGCCTACCTCATTAAATTTCGGCCGCCAACTCTGGATGGTCCGCTGACAAGCGGTAAACTCCCCTCTACGAGAGCAATAAAGTCGTCGCGGCTTTCACTGCCGGGGCCGTCCTGCCAAAATGAAAATACTGGTCACTCCGTGACGCTCTGCAACCAGCCTCACCATGGTAAGCCACATCAAAAGCATTGCTAAAAGACGAACCGCCGACCCAGGAGCAACCGTTTGAATCCAAATCAACGTTCTCCTGATATCAAGCTTTCCCAAAGCCAGGGCACGCTGTTGCGAGCCGAGGTGCTACGTCTGCTTCATGGCGGCCTCCCCGCCTCCTTGCTCGCCAATACGCTGCTCGCCAGCCTGCTGGTGTTCGTGCAATGGCCGGCTATCAGTCACACGCTGGCAATTGCCTGGCTTGCGCTGTTCGGCATAGTGCTGACATTGCGCGCCCTGATGTATCTGGGCTACAAGCGCGCCAAGCTGGCGCCGACCCGCTCGAAGGCCGACTTCCTGTGGCGGTTTCGCCTGGGCGCCATCGCCACCGGCGTGATCTGGGGGCTGCACGGATTGCTGCTCTTTCCCGCAGACGACATTTCACATCAGGTCTTTCTTGCCTTTGTGCTGGCCGGAGTCAGCTCTGGCGCCATCACGTCACTGAACGCTGACCGCATATCGGCCCTGGGCTTTGTTATCCCTGCAGTTCTCCCGCTGATCCCCCAACTGTTCATGACCAGCGACGCAGTGTCATTTTTCATGGGAGTAATTGTGGTGCTGTACCTTGCATTCATCGTAGCCAGCTCCAAGCGCCTGCAACACCAGCTTCATGAAAACGTCCGTCTGCGCGCTGAGTCTGCTGTGCGGGAAATGGACCTCATGCACCAACAGCAGTTAAATGGAATCATCGCCCACACCCAGTCACAGTTCATCAAGGAAACACATCACAGCAAGGCATTTGATGGGCTGCTCGCGGACATTCTGGCGTTGACCGGGAGCGAATACGGCTTCATCGATGAAATCTTGCCCGCGCAGAGCGGCAAGCCTTACTTAAAAACCAGTGCCATGGCCGCGGGTGGGGACGATGCGGTTCGCACCCTGCATGCGGAAAAGTTGCCGCAGGGGATGACGTTTTCCGATCTTGATGCCTGTTTCGGTAAGGCGCAGACCGACGACGAAACGCTTATTTACAACACTCCCCATGACCCGCGCAGCGGCGTCCGGATCGATGACCATCCGGACCTCACTGCCCTTCTGCGGGTTCCCATTCTTCATGGCGATGAACGGGTAGCCATGATAGGCATGGCCAATCGGCCTGGTGGTTACGATCAGGAATTGATCGGCTTTTTACAGCCGCTGCTGATAACCCTGGGGCAACTCGTGGCGGCGGACCGTATCAAGCAACAGAGCCGCATGGTCAAAAATGAACTTGCCCGGTTCAAGAGCACGCTCGACCGTACGCTCGATTGCGTGTTCATGTTCGATGCGATCAATCTGGAGTTTTTCTACGTCAACGAGGGTGCCATGAGACAAGTGGGGTATTCCCTCGACGAACTGCTGGTCATGCACCCCTATGACATCAAACCGAACTTCACCAAAGAGCAATTCAAGGCACTCATCGTTCCGCTTCTTTCCGGAAAGAAAGACTCGCTGACTGTTGAGACGGTTCACCAACATAAAAATGGCGAGCAGATCCCCGTCGAAATTTTTCTGCAATACATCGCACCCGAAAATGAGTCAGCACGCTTTGTTGCCATCGTGCGCGACATCACCGAGCGCAAGCGCGTCGAGCGCATGAAGAGTGAATTCGTCTCCACGGTCAGTCATGAGCTTCGCACGCCCCTCACTGCCATTTCCGGCGCCCTGGGCCTGCTTTCCGGTGGGGTCCTCGGCGCGTTGCCGGAACAAGCCGGCGCAATGATTGCCATTGCCGACAAGAACGGAAAGCGGCTGGCTTTCCTGATCAACGACCTGCTGGACATGGAAAAACTCGCGTCCGGAAAGATGCACTTTGACATGCAAGCGCAGCCGCTGATGCCGCTGCTCGAACAGGCGCTGGAAGCCAACCAGGCCTACGGTGCCGAACGCCAGGTGACGCTGGAACTTACTGGCCGGGTGCCTGGTGTGATGGTATCGGTGGATGGTCAGCGCATCATGCAAGTGTTGAGCAATTTGCTATCCAATGCCGTCAAATACTCCCCTGAAAAAGGGTCGGTCGAAGTCGCCGCGTCGCTGCAGGAAAAAATGGTGCGCATCACGATTACCGATCATGGACCGGGAATTCCTGCGGCATTCCGCGATCGCATTTTCCAGAAATTCGCCCAGGCCGACGCCTCGGATTCCCGGCAAAAAAGCGGCACCGGATTGGGCCTTGCGATCACCCGGGAATTGATTGAACGCATGGGCGGCCGGATCGGATTTGACTCGGTTGAAAACACAGGCGCCAGCTTCTTTTTCGACCTGCCCATACAATCCGAAAACGCGGACACCGCTGCCGCTCTTTGACGCGTTGAGCAGGCCGTTTCCGCCTTGCAAAGGCTGCGGTCCTGATCGGGTGCAAATCCGGTTTCCGCTATCGCCACCCCCGCCCTCCATCGTTTCAGCTTGAAGGTATCTACGGGTTCTTGCGAGCACACAATTTATCCATCCAACGGTTCGTCTCCGCCTTCCGTTTCCCCCACACCGTTTCCCCCACACCATTTCCCCCACACCGTTTCATCTCCCATCGATCCTCACGATCGAAGGCCCCAATCCACAGCGCCGCCAGGAAGCAAGGCTACCTCACTGAGTTACAGAGGATTTACTGACAAATCCTGGCCCAGCCAGGGGGTTGGCTTGCATTTCTCACTAAGGAAAAACACCTAGTCAGGTACACGATCAAGCCACTGGCGGCTGGATTAGGACAGGCCTAATCTGCAAGTGCACTTTCGAGGAGGAGTCCGAACATGTCCGACGAAACACTTTGCCAATCCCGCCGCGATTTTTTGCGGGTATTACCGGCGATCACCGCCGGCGCGGCACTGCCCATGAACGCCGCTCACGCTGCCGATGGAAAACACCATTGGGCGATGCTGGTTGACGTGCGCAAGTGCATCGGCTGCCAAGCCTGCACCGTGAGTTGCATCATGGAAAACGCGGTGCCTGAGAACAGCTTCCGCACCATTGTCTCCACTTACGCCGTGCAACAGAAAGTGGACGGCCAAATAACCGCCAGCACCTACGTGCTGCCGCGGCTGTGCAACCATTGCGACAATCCGCCCTGCGTGCCGGTCTGCCCGGTGGGCGCCACCTTCAAGCGCGACGACGGCATCGTGGTGGTGGATGGAGACCGCTGTGTGGGCTGCGCCTATTGCGTCCAGGCCTGCCCGTACGACGCCCGTTTCATCAACCACAACACCGGCAAGGCCGACAAATGCACCTTCTGCGCGCATCGCGTCGACGCCGGCCTGCTGCCGGCCTGCGTTGAAACCTGCGTCGGCGGCGCACGCATCTTCGGTGACCTGAACGACCCCAAAGGCGAACTGCGGCGCAGGCTGGATGCCGCCAAAAATGCGGATGCCATCAAGGTGCTCAAGCCCGAGTCCGGCACCCGCCCCAACGTTTTTTACATCGGCCTTGATCCCCGTTTCCAGGGGCGCGTCGAGGGCCAGGCGGCCATGTGGCAGCCGAATGAGCACGGAGATTGATCATGAACCCATCCATTGTCGAAATTGTAAACGTGTCCCGCGAAGTCGCGTGGCTGCCCTGGGCCGTGCAATATTTTTTCCTGATCGGCCTGTCCGTGGGCAGCTTTCTGCTCACCCTGCCCTGGTTCGTGCTGCGCCGGTCCGCCTGGGAACGGACCAGCCGCGTCGCCCTGCTGGGCGCGCTGACCTGCGGCCTGACCGCGCCGGTGGCCCTGCTCGCCGACCTGCATCAGCCCGGCCGCTTCCTCAACTTCTACCTGCATCCCAATCTCGACTCGTGGATGGCCTGGGGCGCCTTTTTCATCCCGCTCTATCTGGGGGGGCTGGTGCTCTACACCTGGCTGGTGCTGCGCCCGGACCTGAAGCGTCTGGCCGACGCCGGCGGGCGCTGGTCGGGGGTTTACCGGGTATTTGCCTACGGCGGCCATGACAGCCTCAGCGCAATCCGCATCGCCGCCGTGCTGACCCTGGCCGGCGCCGCCCTGGTAGCGCTTTACACCGGCATGGAAGTGATGGTGGTCAGCGCCCGGCCCCTGTGGAACACGCCCTTCCTGCCGGTGCAGTTCTTCATCACCGCGGTGGCCGGCGCCATCGGCCTGGTGCTGGTGCTGGACCGTTTCATCGGCGACGGCCGCGCGTCGGAAGGCGCCCCGCTGCTGCGCC
The DNA here is from genome assembly GCA_031426835.1 of Thiobacillus sp. Lineage (GTDB taxonomy): Bacteria > Pseudomonadota > Gammaproteobacteria > Burkholderiales > Thiobacillaceae > Thiobacillus. The sequence goes on along the minus strand of JASJPF010000098.1, from coordinate 13,470 downwards.
TGCTGGCAGCGACCCAGGTAATGGTGCTGGCGGTGGGCGCCACCTGGCTGCTGCTGGGACTGACCGGCCTGTCGCCCCGGCACGCGAACGCACTGGCGCAAGTGGCACCCTCGACCGCTTGGTGGATTACCGCAGTATGGGCCGCCGGGAGCGCGCTGATCACGTTCTGGCTCGGGCTTACCGCGCGGCATCCGGGATGGCAACTGACAGCGGGCCTGCTCGCCCTGCATAGCGCCTGGATGATGCGCTGGACGGTATTCATCGGCGGCCAGGAAATCCCCAAAACCGGCGCCGGCTATTACGTGTACCAACTCCCGCTAGGCCACGAAGGCCTGCTCGGCATCGTCGGCACCGCCGGCCTGTGGATCGCTGTCCTGATCCTGCTTATCTCAGTACTGCCCTGGGCCGGCCCGCGCCGCGTCCCAGCCTAAGGAGAATGTCATGACCATGAACACTCGTCGCAAAATTCTCGCCGTTGGTGGCCTGGTTGCTTTCGGCGCCGGTTTCAGCGCCACTGCCAAGCGCATGTTCAGCCCGCTTCTTGATCGTAATCCGCCTAAAAGCCAATACCACGGTGCCTCGCTGGAACCCGAATTCACCGTCGATCCAGCGACCGGGGTGCTGAAGATAAATCCGGCCCAGCAGGTGAGCTACACCATGTGTTACGGCTGCACGACGCTGTGCGGCGTGCGGGTGCGGATTGACCGCGCCAGCGGCAAGGTGCTGCGCGTCACCGGCAATCCCTACAGCCCGCTGTCCACCGACCCCCACCTGCCGATGAAGGCGTCCATCCGCGAGAGCTTTGTCGCGGTTTCCGGCTTTCAGGACAAGGGACTGGCCGGGCGTTCCACCGCCTGCGGCCGCGGCAACGCGGTGCTGGAGCAGATGGACTCGCCGTTCCGGGTATTGCGCCCGATGAAACGGGTGGGTCCCCGCAATTCGGGACAATGGGAGCCGATTCCGTTCGAGCAGCTGATCCGCGAATTGACCGAGGGCGGCGACCTGTTCGGAGAAGGCCCGGTCGAAGGCTTGAAAGCGCTGCGCGACCTGACCACCCCGATCGACCCGCAACGTCCGGAACTCGGACCCAAAGTAAATCAGGTGGCCCTCATCACCAGCGGCAACGAGGGCCGCCAGGCCTTCGGCAAGCGCTTCATGCAGCAGGCCTACGGCACGCTGAACTTTGTCGGCCACGGTTCCTACTGCGGTGGCGCCTACCGCTCCGGCTCCGGCGCGCTGTTCGGCGACATGAAGAAAATGCCGCACGGCAAACCGGATTTCGCCAACACCGAATTCGCGCTGTTCATCGGCACCGCGCCCGCCCAGGCCGGCAATCCGTTCAAACGCCAGGGGGCGCTACTGGCCAAAGCACGCACCGAAGGCAAGCTGAATTATGTGGTGGTCGACCCAGTGCTCACCAACGCCAGCAACATGGCTGTCGGCGAGCGCGGCAACTGGGTTCCGATCAAGCCCGGCACCGACGGCGCACTGGTGATGGGCATGATGCGCTGGCTGTTCGAGAACGAACGCTACGATGCGAAATATCTCTCGCAACCCAACCCGGAAACGGCAAAAGCGGCCGGCGAACCGTCCTGGAGCAACGCCACGCACCTGGTCATCACGGAACCCGGTCACCCGCGCCAGGGCCGCTTCCTGCGCGGCTCCGACCTCGGGCTGACATTGTCCGAAGAGGAACGCTACAAGGAAAACGATCCCTTCGTGGTGAGCGCGGCCGAAGGCCCTGTGTTTCACGACAAGGCGACCGGTCCGGCACCGCTGTTCGTGGACAGCACGGTCGAGGTCGGCGGCCAGCCGCTCAAGGTCAAATCTTCGTTGCAGCTATTGCACGACCAGGCTTTCGCCCGTCCCCTGGACGAATACGCCACCCTCTGCGGCATCCCCGCGCCAACCATCGCTGCGCTGGCGAAAGAGTTTTCCAGTCACGGCAAGCGCGCAGCAGCGATCACCCATGGCGGCATGATGGCCGGCAACGGTTTCTACAACGCCTACGGCGTGGTGACGCTCAACGCGCTGATCGGCAACCTGAACTGGAAAGGCGGGCTGGTAATGAACGGCGGCGGCTTCAAGGATGCCGGCGCGGGTCCGCGCTACGACCTGGAAAACTTCCCTGGCATGATCGAGAAGCCCGGCGGCGTGCCGCTGGGACGCAACTCGCCGTATGAAAAAACCACCGAGTTCGCCGCCAAGAAGGCGGCGGGCAAGGCCTATCCCGCCCAGGCGCCCTGGTTCCCGAACGCACCCGGCCTGGCCACCGAATGGCTGACTGGCGCCGCCAACGGCTACCCCTATGGCCTCAAGGCGCTGTTCCTGTGGAGCGCCAATCCGGTGTACGGCATCGCCGGCGTACGGTCGCAGGTGGAAAAAGATCTGGCAGACCCGAAAAAGATTCCGCTGATCATTGCCATCGACCCACTGATCAACGAAAGCAGCGCCTTCGCCGATTACATCGTGCCCGATTCGCTGCTGTACGAAAGCTGGGGCTGGGCCGCGCCCTGGAACGGGGTACCGACCAAAACCAGCACCGCACGCTGGCCGGTGGTGGAACCCAAGGCGGAGAAACTGCCGGATGGCCAAGCCATCGGCGTGGAAACCTTTTTCATCGCCCTGGCCCGTGCCATGGCGCTGCCCGGCTTCGGTCCCGACGCCATCGCCGACATGGAAGGCAACACCTACCCGCTGGAGCGGCCTGAAGACTGGTATCTGCGCGGCGGCGCCAACATCGCCTGGCAAGGCAAGGCGCCTGTCGGGGACGCCAGCGACGAGGACATCCTGCTGTCCGGCGTCGAACGCCTGCGGCCGCTGCTGGAGCGTACCCTGAAGCCGGAAGAAGTGCGCAAGGTGGCCTTCATCCTCGCCCGCGGCGGGCGCTACCAGCCCGCCAAGGAGACCTATAGCGAGGACAACCCGGAATGGATGACCCACCGCTACGACAAGGGCCTGCAAATCTACAACGAGAACGTCGGCGCGGCAAAAAACAGCATCACCGGCAAACGCTTCGTCGGCTGCGCAACCTGGACCGAGCCGCTGTTCGCCGACGGCACGCCGATGCGCAAGCTTTACCCGGAGGCCGATTGGCCGCTGCAACTGGTCAGCTTCAAGTCGTCGCTACAGAACTCCTTTTCTATCGCGGCATCGCGGCTGCGCGGCATCCATCCGAACAACCCGGTGCTGATGCACCCGACGGACGCAGCGCGATTCGGGCTAAATAGCGGCGACGCTGCCGTGATCCGCACCCCCGGCGGCAGCGCGCGCGGCCACGTCATCGTGCATGCCGGGGTGATGCCCGGCGTGCTGGCGGTCGAACACGGCTTCGGCCACAAGGAACTGGGCGCCCGCGCCCACCGCATCGGCAAGACGCGCCAGCCCGACGTGCCGGCCATCCGCGCCGGGATCAACCTCAACGACCTGGGGCTGACGGATCCGACCCGCCAGGGCAAGTCGGTGTGGGTGGATGCGGTGTCGGGAACCGCCGTGCGCAATGGCCTGCCCGCCAGCGTTTCCCGCGCCTGACAGGTGCGGGACGACCGACGGGAGCCACTGACATGGCAATGACCCTGCATGTGGACGTGGTGAGCATCGAGGCGTCGATCTTTTCCGGCCGGGCGGAATACGTCGTCGCCCCGGCAGAAATGGGGGAAGTCGGCATTTACCCCGGACACGCCCCCCTGCTCACCCGCCTCAAGCCCGGTGTCGTGCGGCTGAAAATTCCGCAGCAGACGCAAGAAAACATCGTTTATGTCTCCGGGGGCATGCTCGAGGTTCAACCCGGCGGCGTGACCATTCTTTCCGACCTCGCCATCCGGGATAAGGATGTTGAAGAAGGGAAGTTAGAAGAGGAAAGACGGAAAGCCATCGAAGCCACGAGAAGCCGCGTCACCGCAGCGGAATATGCCAGGCTTGAGGGCGAGCTGACCAAAGCGCTCATGTCCCTGCAAGGCTTTGAAAAAACTCGCGGCAAGAAAGGACTTTAAAGGCCCGGGCATCCAATTAACGCCTGCAAATTCGAAACACGGGATGACCGCAACATGTGGCCATCGAGATATTGCAAACAGCCTGCATCAATCCAGGTCGGGCTTTTCGCTTCAGCATCGTGGAGGAACGTATGAGCAAGAAAATACTGGTCGCTACAGATGGATCGTCCGAATCAGATCGTGCCCTGGACAAGGCGGCCGAACTAGCCGCCGCACAAGACGCGGAATTGCTGGTGATCAACGTGGCTGAAGACTTCTGTCCGGAGGGTCTGGTCGAGATCGATTGCGACACGGTTGCAGCCATCACCCGAAAAGAGTCGAAAGACATCCTGAGCCGTGCCATGAGGCGGCTGGAAGGCAAAGGCCTCAAAACCCGGGGGTGCATCGAACAGGGGTCGCCAGCGGAAATGATCGTCGACCTTGCCGCCCGGGAAGAAGTGGATTCCATCGTTATCGCCGCACACGGCAAACATGGCGTGAAAAGACGGGTTCTGGGCAGCGTGTCGGCCCGGGTGGTCGAATGGGCACCCTGTACGGTGAGCGTAGTCAAGTAGTTTTCCGGGGAGGAAACAATCATGTCCGACAATTCAGAATATGCAGCCAAAGCACAGGAAACATTTTCCGCTGAACGCAAGGAAGACATCTTTGTCCTGATTCTATCCGCCATCGCGGTGGTGCTGGTCATGACCGGTGTGATCGACAAAGACTCGTTCAAATCATTGTTTTTCTGAACCCACTCTATAGCGAAGGAACCTGACATGGCGAGCGGAGGAATAGGCGTCGATTACAGCTTGAAAGGTCTGCCCAGGATGATGCCCGGGTTGATCGTGTGTTTCATCCTGGGCTGGCTGGCCCTGCAATGGGATAGCAGCATCCACCAATGGTCGGGCAGCTTCAAGGAGGCCGAGACGATTCTAAAGGACGAAAAATCGGGCAAGCCCTTGCTGCCGTACGAGGCATACAAACAGGAAAAAAGCGCGCGTTACGTTGAAAAGCAGGAAGCATACAACGCCAAGATGGACGCACACGAGGCCGAGCTGGCGCTGGCCCCGCCTGCCGACGCAAAAAAACTGAAAGCCCCGGACAAGCCCAAAAAACCGCATATCCTGCAGCCGGCTGATTATGCGCAACTGGTCGAGGAGCAGACCATTCCAAGCCGGCTCGCCTTCGGCAAGCTCATGATCGAACTGCAACTCACCTATGTGGCGGTTCTGCTGCTGGGGGGCATGCTGGTCCGCAACACCCTCGGTCTTCCAGAAATCCTCAGGGCCGGCACTGTTGCCGCGCGCCCCCTGATCAAGCCCGGCATCGTGATACTCGGCGCCTACTACCTGTGGTCCAACGTCCTCAAGGTGGGCGTATTCGGGCTCATCATGGTGCTGGTGTTCGTATTGGGCACCGCAGTGCTGATTTCATTGTGGGCGCGCAAAGCCAAGGTGGACGACGGGTTGTCCGGCCTGATGTCGGCTGGCGTGGGCGTGTGCGGCGTATCCGCCGCCGTTGCCGTGGCACCGGTCGTCAATGCCAAACCGCGCGATTTCTTCTACGCCATCGGCACCATTTTGCTGTTCGGCACCCTGGGGCTGTTCACCTTCCCCTATATCGGCCAGGCCCTCGGCATGAGCCAGCCGGTATTCGGTGCCTGGGTGGGGACGGCTGTGCTGAACACGGCACAGCTGGTAGCGGCTGCATCGTGGTATGGACATGAATCGCTGCTGACCGCAAACATCATCAATATCGTGCGGGTAAGCTTCATTCCGCTGATTGTGCTGTGGGCGATTTATTTCTACGTGGTCAAGCCCGCTGCTGCCGCAGGCGGTTCCAGCGAAAAAATCGACCCCTGGCAGGTGATCAAGGACAAGTTCCCGATCTTCATTCTTGGTTTCTTCGTCATGGTGACGCTGAACGAGTTGGGGGTATTCACCCCGGATCAGCGCGATATTCTCGGCAAGGAATTGTTGAAAATATTCTTTGCCGTTGGATTTGCCGGCGTGGGGCTCAACATTGCTTTCGACGATCTCAAGAAAGCCGGCGGAACGGCCTTCATGATCGGTTTTGTTGCGGCCACCCTCAAGGCAATACTCGCGGCGGTGGCGGTGATAGCGATCGGAACGGAGTTTTTCTCGGTCCATTGATCTGTGCAAAACAACCTGCGCCCGTCGCAAATCGACGCCGGTTGTTGCGGTACACCATTCAAGCCTTGATGAAAACCTGACCATGCCGATCGGAAAACTGCTGCTCCTCACCGATGGCGAACCCCATACCGCCCAAGCCGAGGCTTACGCCCTCACACTGGCGGCAGCCCTGTCCGCGGAACTGGTGGCTTTGTATGTGGTGGATCCGTTTCTGCAACGCTTTACCCACGAAATCTATGCCGTCAACCGCGACGCCTGCCGTGCCCATCTGAACCAGGCACTCGCAGCGGAGGGGGAAACCGGACTGGCCCAGTTTGCAGGCAAGGCGGCATCGGCAGGTGTGGCCATCCAGACCCGGATACGCTACGGCCCGCCGGAACAGGTGGTCACCGACGAAGTCGCGACCTGCGGTTACGATCTGGTCATCCTCGGGGCCAAGCATCTGGAAGGCTGGCGGCAGCGCTTTGAATCTTTCAATCTGCCCGCACGCATTTTCCGTAACGTCGAGTGCTCGCTGCTGGTGGTGAAATAAGCGATGGCCTTCAAAACCACGATGCCGCTCGCCCTGCCCCGCCGCACCGTGACGGATTTTTTCCGCACCCCGGCCACCTGGTTCCGCCTCAACCCTGAGTGGGAAGTACGCACGCTGGTAGCCGGACGTGCTGTCGCCGAGGCTACCGAATTCGACCTTGAAGTGTGTTATGACCGCAGTCAGGTCAAGGCGGAATATCGGGGAAAGATGGAAGAATGGCAGCAAGGCAACGGCTTCACCCTCCTGCTTGAGGGCGTCCCTGCCCGCCGCATCAAGCTGGCATTGGCGGGCGATGGCGGCGCGGTTACTGCGCTGGTTTACGAAGAGCTGGGCGAGGCTCCGCTGGAGCCTCGCCAGCAAACCGAACTGGTGCTCTGGCTCAAAAGTACAGCCGACTACCTCGAAATCGCCAGCCGCCGCAGCTGGCATTGGCGAGCGCTACGCTATCTCATCGACAAACTGTGGCTGCGCCTTAATCCAACTGGCAGGCGCGTGGTATTTCTGGTGCTGGTGTTCGAACTCGCCGGACTCGCATTGCTGATTGGCCTGCTCGTCATGCAGCGCTGGGGATAAGGGTCAAGTCGGAAACACGCCAGCTTTCGCGGTTACAGAACGACATCAGTCCGCCCTCTCAGTCCAGGTCGGCCGGGTTGGCGCGCAACATCAGGCGCGACAGTTCGGCGGCAGAGCCGGTATGCGTTTTTTCCATCACATGCTGGCGATGCACATGCACGGTTTTTTCGCTGATGTCCAGTTCCCGCGCGATCAGCTTGTTGGGCAGGCCGCGCGCCACCCGCCGCGCCACGTCCCACTCGCGCGGCGACAGCCGTTCCAGCAGCGCCTGCGCCTGGTCATGGCGCCGTCCCGTTTCCAACTCACGACTGCTGCGGCGCACCGCCTGCGATACTGCGTCCAGCAGCACCTGATCCTTGAACGGTTTTTCCAGAAAATCGCAGGCCTCCTGCTTCATGGCCTGCACCGCCAGCGAAATGTCCCCATGGCCGGTGATGAAGATGATCGGCAGCGTGCGGCCCTGGGTGCGCAATACCTGCTGCAGCTCCAGCCCGCTCATGCCGGGCATGCGGATGTCCAGCACCAGGCAGCCGGGTTCGCCGGGGCGATAAGCGGCCAGAAATTCCTCGGCGCTGGCATGGGCTTCGGTCCGCCAGCCGACCGAATCGAGCAGGAACACCAGGGAGCGGCGCAACGCCGCGTCGTCGTCGACGACATGAATCAGGGCTTGGTCAAGGAGTGGGGACATCGGCGGGCAGTGTGAAAATAAAAGTCATGCCGGGCATGGCGGTGTTGCTCTCGGCCCACAACCGTCCGCCGTGGGCCTCGATGATGGTTTTGCAGATAGATAGTCCGAGTCCCATGCCGTCGGGCTTGGTGGTGAAGAAAGGCTCGAACAAATGCGGCACGGACGCGGGCGTCAAACCGACACCCCGATCGCGAACCGAAATCCGGTAATTGTGCCCCTCCCGTTCCAATGCAACGTCGATGGCGCGTGCGGCGAGCGGCAAGTCCTGCATGGCATCGGTGGCATTTTTCAACAGATTGAGCAGCACCTGCTCAATCTGCAGGGTATCCGCCTCGATCAGCGCACCGGGTGGCAGGCGGGCGGCGATGTCGATGCGCGGCGCGCTCGGCAACATGCCGCCGAACAGGGTGGCGGCCTCCCGTATCAGTTCGACCAGGAGCCGCTGCTCCCGCACTGCGGCCCGCTTGCGGGCAAAGGTGCGGATACGGTGCACGATGCCGCCGGCGCGCTCTGCCTGGGCAGCGATTTCTCCGCTCGCTTCGGCCAGCATCTGCGGCGTGTAACGGCCGCTGTCGAGGCGACGCACCAGACTTTGAGCATAGTTGGAAATGGCGGCCAGCGGCTGGTTCAGTTCATGGGCCAGGGTGCCGGACAACTCGCCCAGAATCGACAGACGGGACATATGGTCGAACTGCTCCTGATGCGCGCGCATGCCCGCCTCGGCCGCATCCCGTTGCACCAGCGCCTCGCGCAATGCGGCGGTGCGGGCATGCACCTGCTGCTCGACACGAACGGCATGCACGATCCAGCCGGCAAGCGCGGCGAAAAAAAGCAACAGCAACGGCCAGTATCGGCGCGCCAGTGCTTGCAGGGTGGTTTCGCGCAGATAGGCATAAGGACCGACCTGCAAATCGCGGAACAGCTCGTGCACCGTCTGGTAATCCGCCGGCACTGTCCAGGCGTAGCCCGTGGCGGATGCCGGCATCAACAGCAGGGCCGTTGCCACAGCCTTGGCCAGATGCAGATCGGTATGGCGCAGCGTGGCGATCGGCCAGTCCGGGTAGAGATCGGACGACAAACCGCAGGCAAACCCTTCCACCTGCCGCGGCGAAAGCACCTTGAAATCGGCGAGCCGGATGCTGCCCTCGCGCGCCAGGTCTTCCAGCAGGCAAGCGCGCACAATCCCCGCATCGACCTCGCCGCGGGCCACGGCCGTTACAGTGCGCGGCATGGGGAAACCGGAAAAATCAAGGCGGGCGAAATCCTCGGGCTCGACATCCTGGCGCCGAAACTCGCGCCATGCCACCTGGAAACCGCCGAATGCGTCCTTGCCAACGGCAGCCACCCGCTTGCCTTTGAGGTCGGCCAGCACATTCAGGTCGCTACGCTCGGCACGGGCAATCACCGCCGAACCGATCGCCTGCGAGGGAGAAGGCGCGCCGGGCGCATCCAGGGTGGCGATGCGGCTGACGCCGAATTCCGTTTCCAGCGTCACGTACTGGCCGCTGTTGGTAATCACGAAATCCACCTTACGTTGCTGCACCGCTTGCCGCAAACCGGCGGCATCGTAATAAGCGAGAACGAAATGGCGCGCCGGCAAGGATGCCTCGAGATGCCTCACCACCGGGGACCAGTCGGATAAAGCAGCTTCAGCGCCAAGAAAGGCCAGAACGCCGATCCGCACGGGCTGTCCGGCCTGCGCAAACGTTGTAAAGACAAACAAAAACGCAACAACAAGAAAACCCGGGAACTGACTCTGCCGCTGTCGTCCCTGCGCCGATGTCGCGCTCGAACCAGATATCCATTTCATGAATTCATTCCGCGTTGAATCCATACGGCTTTCGGCATATCCGATGATCTTGACGTTTGATGCGCACAGAGTAAGAAATGTTATAGCCAGTATCTGATCACAGACCACACGGTGCCACATCCAGGCTGAAACAGCACTATAAACGACTGCCCTTTGTGCCTCGCCCATGCGTGCCGCGGCATTCTTCTCCCACTGTTCAGCCACGGAGGGCGGCCAGCCCCCAGAGAGTCTTTGCTTCAGCCGCGCGTGACCGTACGAATGCGGCGGGCCTCCACTGAGGCCTCTTTACGCCGTCAAAAACCTGACGCCGCACGTTAGCGTCCTGCATCCTCCCGCGCTTCGTCCATGATCGCCTCGATATCCCGCCCCCAGCGTTCGAAAACAGGCCTCAATGCCGCATCCGGGAAAAATTGCCGTAGCACCTGCGGATGGCTGGCCACCAGAATGGTCTGCTCACCTTCCGCGAAGATCGTGATGTTCAGCGGTAAAAACGGAATCAGTTCAGGCCGTGCGGCCGTGACCTGCCGCACTTCTTCGAGCTTGCCGAAATACACCACCCGGTACATGTCGCTTTTGAAGTCGCGCCGCTCCAGATTCTCGTTCACTTGCTGCAGGCGGGTGATGGTGTAACCGCGCGACGAAATGGCGGTCTGCAGAATGGCCATGGCCTCCGGGAAGGCTTTATCCATACGCGTCATGAGCAGGTTGTCGGCGACGGCGGGAGCCGTCACAAACAGTGCCACGATGCCAACCTTCAGTATTTGCATCATCTTTTTCATAGTGTTGCCTCCTCCATGATCGCGGTATAGCTCTCCGCCATCTGCTCGCACAGCTGGTTCAGCTCGGAATTGTTGAACAGACGGCTCATCACTTTGGGATCGACCGACATGACCTGCACTTTGCCGTCCCGCTCGAAGATGGTGATGCGGCAAGGCAGAAACATCCCTACGCGCGGATCGACTGACAAGGCCTTGTTGAGCAGACTGATATTGCAAAAATAAACAATGACCTGTTTCGGGTTTTCCTCTGCCGGCGGGGTCATCCCGTATTCCAGCGTCTGCACGCGCCCATGAAAGAAATTGTTATTGTTGACTGCACGCTTGACGTTTTCAACGGTTGTTGCGAGGTCATACGGCGAATCCACGATGATTACCGGGCTGCCCACCTGCAACACCTGTGCGCTCTTCGACAACGGCTGGGTTTCGAAGCCGCGGACGTAACGCACGATATCGTTGATATCCTGTTCCTTGAGTCCCAGCTTGAGAAAGGAAATCATCGGCGTGCCTTCGCGGCCGTGCATGAGCGTAGCCTTGATCATGCTGTCGGTCGCCGCGGCAAGAAACCCCGGGTTGTGCAACGCGGGGGCCATGATGGGCAGGTCGCGCGGCCGCGAGAACGTGACGCCGGTGCCCTTGCTGCCCTCGCCGATGGCACCATGGCAGGAAGCGCAATATTGCCCGAACAGCGCCTTGCCATGCACCGGGTCGCCCTTGATCCGCTTGGCCGAATACGTAACGGAGGGGCCTTTGTTCCAGGTACGCACATGGCTGACGATTGCATCGACCTCGGCTTTGCTGAGGCTGGAAAAGGAGGGCATCACCCGGCCCGGCCGCCCATTGTATATGGTCTTGCGCAGATAATCGTCGCTGATGCTGGCCTGAAACGAAGGCAGGGAAAGGGGGACGCCGATTCCGCCATCGCCTTTTGCCCCGTGACAGGAAGCACAGTTGCGCCCATAAAGCTGCGCACCATTCGGTGCCGCCACAGCCTGGGACAGGCCAATTCCCGCAAACAGGATTAAAACGGATAGACGAAGCAGCATGATTGTGGCCTCCTGACCGGAACGTTATTAGTACATTAGCATATTTTTATATATTTATTGTCACGCGATCGTTTTTTCCAAAGGCGCAACATCGGATCCCAGGTCCAAGGATAGCGCTTATGTATGCATTGATTGAAACAGGCTTTCGCAGCAGACTTATGACGAGATTCCCTGCGACTCCACCCAGACAAACAAAATGAATGAATTGATCACCTGGCTTCCAGCCGAACTGTCCACCCTGCCGCGCTACGTGGTGGCGCTGGCAATCGGCCTGTTGATGGGCCTGGAGCGCGAGCGCAATCCGGCGGCGAAAGCGGGACTGCGCACCTTTGCGCTGACGGCGCTGCTGGCGGTGCTGACGTCGCATCTGGCGACGGTGCTGGGCGAACCGTGGCTGATTGCAACCGGCATGCTGCTGGTGGGCGCGATGATGATCGCGGCCTATATGCATACCCCGGCGCAGGCGGATGGCGATCCCGGGACCACCACCGTGGCGGCGCTGCTGCTGTGCTACGGCCTGGGCGTACTGGTGTGGCAAAACGAAATCCAGCTTGCGGTGATGCTGGGGATTGCGGCCACCGTGCTGCTCTACTTCAAACCTGAACTGCGCGGCCTCAGCCAGAATCTTTCACGGCGCGACTTGTTGTCGGTGCTGCAGTTTTCCGTGCTGGCGCTGATCATCCTGCCGCTGCTGCCCAACCGGGACTACGGCCCGTATGGCGCACTCAACCCGCACCAGATCTGGTGGATGGTGGTGCTGATTTCCGGCGTGGGGCTGGCAGGCTATGCCGCGCTGCGGATGGTGGGGCAACAGCGCGGCGCCGTCATGCTGGGTTTGCTTGGCGGACTGGTTTCGTCCACCGCCACCACCTTGTCGTTCAGCCGCCACGCCCGCGCCAACCGCGCATTGATGCCTACAGCGGTTACCGTGATCGTGCTGGCCAATCTGGTGGTACTGGCTCGCTTGAGTGTGCTGGCTGCAGTGCTGGCACCTTCGGTACTGCCACAATTGCTGCCGGTTTTGCTGGGTGGCCTGGTCGTGGGTGGCCTCGGTGCAATCTATGGCGTGAAGAAACTACGGCCGCAGGGCGACCCGCCCGCACTGGAAATGAGCAACCCGACCGAACTGCGAACGGCACTGGGTTTTGGCCTGATGTATGGCATCGTGCTGCTGGCTGCCGCCTGGTTGTCCGACTGGCTGGGCACTGGCGGGCTTTATGGCGTAGCGCTGGTGTCGGGTCTGACCGATGTGGACGCCATTACCCTCTCCAGCTTGCGCCTGCACAACCTGGACACCCTGACCGTTTCGATCGTGGTCAACGTCATCACGCTTGCGGTTCTGGCCAATCTGGCTTTCAAATCAGCCCTCGCTTTAACCATAGGCGGCTGGGAAATGGGACGTCATGCGGTCGCGGGCATGGGGGCGATGGGGCTGGGGCTGGTACTCACCTGGGCTATAATTCTCGGCTTTTCCGCCTGAACGCAATACACATCATGGAAGCCGAACACCTCAATCAGATCGAATCCCAACTCGCCGACCTCGGCGAGCGTGCCACCCAACTCCGGGGGTTGCTTTGACTACCCTGTCAAACAGGATCGTCTAGAAGAAGTCGTCCGCCTGTCCGAGTCGCCCGAGTTCTGGAACGACGCCGCCCGCGCCCAGGAACTGGGCCGCGAACGCAAATCGCTGGAAGACGTGGTACTGGTACTCGACCGCGTGGCATCGAGCTTGAAGGATGCGTCCGAACTGTTCGAAATGGCACGCGAAGAAAACGACGATGAGACGCTTGAAGCGGTTCAAGCCGACGTTGCCGTGCTTGAAAAAGATGTGTCGACGCTCGAATTCCGCCGCATGTTCAACAATCCGGCCGATCCCAACAACTGCTTCATCGACATCCAGGCCGGCGCCGGCGGCACC
>JASJPF010000097.1:0-7772 GCA_031426835.1 Thiobacillus sp. | reverse complement strand
CCGTGTGCTCGGAATCCTGCGTCGGCCGCATCCGCTACCTCGGCGTGATCCTGTATGACGCCGACCGCATCGAAGAAGCGGCCAGCGTCACCGACCCGAAGGAACTCTACGAAGCGCAACTGAAGATTTTCCTCGACCCCAGCGATCCGGCCGTCATCACCGCGGCACGCGCCGAGGGTATCCCGGAAGCCTGGCTGGAATCGGCCACGAAGTCACCGGTCTACAAGATGGCCATGGACTGGAAAATCGCCTTCCCGCTGCATCCCGAATACCGCACCTTGCCGATGGTGTGGTACGTGCCGCCGCTCTCCCCGATCCAGGCTGCAGCCGAGTCCGGCAAGATGGGCATGAACGGCATCATCCCCGACACCAAGTCGCTGCGTATCCCGATCACCTACCTTGCCAACCTGCTCACCGGTGGCAAGGAAAAGCCGATCGTCACCGCGCTCGACCGCTTGCTGGCGATGCGTGCCTACATGCGGGGCAAGTCGGTGGACGGCGTGCCCAACACCGCCGCGCTCGATCAGGTGGGGCTCAGCTCGGCCCAGGCTGACGAGATGTACCGCTACCTGGCGATAGCCAACTACGAAGACCGTTTCGTCATTCCCAGCACCCACCGCGAAGAATCGATCAATACCTTCGAGGAAAAATCGAGCTGCGGATTCACTTTTGGCAATGGCTGCTCGGACGGGGTATCGCCCAAGACCACTTTGTTTGGTAACCGGAAAAATTCTGTTCCGGTCGACCTGTCGCAATTGCACGCCAAGAAAAAAACCGGATAAGGAGCCTCACGATGAAAACATTCAAAGCGATATCCCTGTTGCTGTGCTACCCGGAATCCGACTGGCTGGCGGCATTGCCTGAGCTCGAATCGGCCTTGGCAGAAGAAGCCGAGTCCAATGGCCAGGCTGGCCCACGGATGGCGCCACTGTTCGTACAGTTGCGTGAGACGAAACTGATCGCCCTGCAGGAAAGCTACGTTGCCACCTTCGACCGCAACCCCTCGCACTCGCTGCATCTGTTCGAGCACATTCACGGCGAATCGCGCGACCGCGGCTCGGCCATGATTGATTTGCTGGAGGAATACTGGAAGTACGATTTCGACGCCAGTTCCTCGGAGCTGCCGGATTACGTGCCGCTGTTCCTCGAGTTCCTGTCGCTGCTGCCGGACGAGAAAGCCCTGGAATTGCTGGGCGACGCCGTGCATGTGATCGCCACGATCGGTCGCAAGCTCGACGCCAACGGCAGCCCCTATGCCACCGCATTCCAGGTGCTGGAAGCGATGTCACCGGTTGTGGCACAGGAACTGACCGAACCGCCGGTGCACGACATGGACGAGGCCATGGAAATGTTCGGCCCCACGATGGATGGCGTCGAACCTTTAATGAACCCCGGCCCGCAGGTGTCGGTGGTGCAGATGCCGACATCGCGCCGCGATGCAGCCGCAGCCGCAGCCGCCGCAACTCATTGATTTCAGGAGGGTCTGATAATGTCTAATTCGCAATACATTCTGTTTGGGATCTACCCTTACATCGCCCTGTCGGTTTTTCTCCTCGGCAGCCTGATCCGCTTCGACCGTGAGCAATACACGTGGAAAAGCGATTCGTCGCAAATGCTGAAACGCGGTCAATTGAGACTAGGCAGCAACCTGTTCCATGTCGGAGTGCTGTTTTTATTCTTTGGCCACTTCGTCGGCATGCTGACGCCGCATTTCATTTATGAGCCGTTTATCAGCACCAGCGCCAAGCAGCTGATGGCCATGGTGACAGGTGGAACGGCCGGCGTACTGGCTTTCATCGGCCTCTCGCTGCTGCTGCATCGTCGGCTGACCGAGCCGCGCATCCGCGCTACCTCCAAGCCCAGCGACATCCTGATCCTGGTCCTGCTGTGGCTGCAGCTGTTGCTGGGCCTGGCGACCATTCCGCTGTCGGCGCAGCATCTCGATGGCAGCATGATGGTCCGCCTGGCAGAGTGGGGACAGCGCATCGTCACCTTCCGCGGCGGGGCAGTCGAACTGCTGGAAGGCGCCGGCTGGATCTTCAAGATGCATCTGTTCCTGGGGATGTCGATCTTCTTCGTCTTCCCGTTTACGCGTCTGGTGCATGTATGGAGCGGATTTGCTGCAGCGGGTTACGTGGTTCGCGCCTGGCAGCTCGTTCGCCCCCGTGCCTGAAACTGTCTGACCCTTACTGAAAGAGGAGACTGAAATGACGCATATTGTCATCCTGGGTGCCGGCATAGCCGGTGTGACCGCGGCCTATGCCCTGAAGGCCAAATTGGGTCCGCAAGATGAAGTGACCGTGGTATCGGACAAGCCCTACTTCCACTTCGTGCCCTCCAATCCGTGGGTTGCCATGGGCTGGCGCGAGCGCACCGATGTCGCGTTCCCGATCGGCCCGTATCTTGAGTCGCGTGGCATCAAGTTCATCCACAGCGGCGTCAAGCGCATTCAGCCTGACGTTATTCAGGTTGATCTGGAAAATGGCGATGTGTTGTTCTATGACATGCTACTGATCGCCACCGGCGCAACCGGCATGTCTGACGATGTTCCGGGGCTTGCCGAGCACACCCAGTCGGTGATTCACATCGACCAGGCCGAGCGTGCGCATGAAGCCTACCGCGAGTTCGTTCGCCATCCCGGTCCAGTCGTGATCGGCGCGGCACCGGGGTCAAGCGTTCTGGGCCCCATCTACGAGTACGCCTTTCTGGTCGACGCCGACCTCAAGCGGCGCAACATCCGCGATCGCGTGTCCATCACCCTGGTGACGCCGGAACCCTATCCCGGACATCTTGGACTCGGTGGCGAAGGGGGCAGCCGCGGCGCAGTCACCGCAGCGCTCGTCGATACCAAAATCAGCATGATCTGCAACGCGCGCACCGTTCGCATCGACAAGGACACCATCCATATTGTGGAACTTGATGCGGCTGGCAAAGAAAAACAGACCCACACCCTGCCCTACGCTTATTCAGTGTATTGGCCGGCATTCGGCGGCGTGCCTGGGGTGCGTAATGCGACCGGTCTGGTCAATGATCGCGGGCTGGTCGTGGTCGACGAATATCTGCGCAACCCTGATTATCCCAACGTGTTTGCCATCGGCGCCTGCGTGGCACAGCCGTTTGCAATCAACACGCCGGTTCCTATCGGGCCACCCGATTCGGTCTATTCGATCACCAAATCCGGTGAGATCGCAGTGCAAAACATACTGGCGCAACTGGGCGACGACCCGCTGGTGAGTTATGTGCCGCAACATGCAAAATGGCTCAACGATATGGGAAACACCGGTGCGGCCTATCTGTCCGAACCGCAAGTGCCATTGCGCGATATCAACTGGATGCGCCAGGGTCGCTGGGTCCATCAGGCCAAGGTCGATTTCGAAAAGTATTTCGTCAACAAGATTCGCCTCAAGCCGAGTGGGCAGGCGCCTTCGATTGCGTCAAAAGTGGCCAGTGTGATGAGCCGCATGCTCGAACCCGACGAGACCTCCAGCACAACATCGGCTTCACCGGGCAGCGGTAGCGCGCTGGAAATTCATCTGCCCAAGGATCCCAGCTTTGAACTCCGTGCGCTGGCCCGATCTGTGGGTCGTGACCCCAATGCGCTGGCCTCCGAGTTGCTGGCTGCCGCCGTGGCGGATGCCAAGTCGTATCTGAACGAAGCCGGCGTCGAATCGTTGGCGTTATCCCGGCGCGAACTGCTGGTTGAAGATCTGCCGGAACGCCAGCCCGGGGTCGAATTCCACGGCGGCGGGACCTGATTTGTCCCGCATTCACTGAGCCATTTTTGAACCGACCTCACAGGAGATTCCCAGCATGAGCACCGACATGCCCGAACGCGACGCAGAAGGTTATCTGGTTGAGCCCGGCGACTGGAACGAGGATGTGGCCAAGTTGTTGGCTGCGGAAGAAAACCTCACACTCAACGATGACCACTGGGACGCCATCCGTTTCATGCGCGATTTTTACGAAGAAAACCAGGTCGCAGCCGACGCCCGCTTCGTCATCAAGCATCTGGCCCAACGCATGGGAAAAGAGGCGCACAAGAAGCTCTTCGAACTGTTTCCATACGGCTATGTGAAGCAGGCCTGCAAGATTTCGGGGATGCGGCGACCGCGTGCCTGGAGCACGGGTTGAACACCCGCAACCGATCCTCTGAATTCAAACCTTTATGCCCTTGCTGTCCATAAACGACCCGAAGCAACGCCCAAGCAACAGCGGTTGGGCGCCGTTCGCGCTGGGATTCCGGCCATTTTTTCTGGCCGCGGGTCTCTATGCTTTGCTGATGATGGCCTTATGGCTGCTTGTGTTGCGTGGCAACCTCCACATCGGCAGCCTGTCAC
This sequence comes from Thiobacillus sp., assembly GCA_031426835.1. GTDB lineage: Bacteria > Pseudomonadota > Gammaproteobacteria > Burkholderiales > Thiobacillaceae > Thiobacillus. The sequence goes on along the minus strand of JASJPF010000097.1, from coordinate 3,435 downwards.
CGCTGGTCTGGCACGGCCATGAAATGCTGTTTGGTTTCGCCGTGGCCGTGATTGCCGGTTTCCTGCTCACTGCCGCACAAAACTGGACCGGCATCCGTACCCCCTCCGGCCCGCCCCTCGCTGCGCTGTTTCTGCTGTGGCTGGCAGGCAGGCTCAGCTTTCTGATTCCGGGCCTGCCAGCGGGTCTGGTCGCGTTAATCGATCTGTCGTTTCTGCCCGTGCTGGCGTTGACGCTGGCGTGGCCGATCATGAAAGCGAAGCAACTGAGCAACGCCCCCTTCCCCATCCTGCTGCTGGCGCTGACGGTGGCCAATGCGCTGGTGCATCTGGATGCACTCGGCTGGACGACCGGTACAGCCAAAACAGGCCTGCACCTGGCCGCCTATGTGGTGGTAGTGATCATCGTGATAATGGGTGGGCGGGTGATTCCCAGCTTCACCGACAACAAGCTGCGCACCCGCGCCCGGCGCTGGAAAACCATCGAGTGGCTGGTCCCGGTCGCCACCCTCAGTGCGCTGCTCGCCGTGCTGATCGCGCCCGACTCACTCGTCACCGCGTTACTCGCCGCCCTCGCTGCCGGGGTTCATTTCACCCGATTGGCGGGGTGGTACACCCGCAAACTCTGGTCGGAACCGCTGCTGTGGATATTGCATCTGGGCTATGCCTGGATTGCGACCGGCTTTGCGCTGCTTGCCCTGTCTGCGGCAGGCATCGAGGCTGCCGCCGGCAGTTCGCTGCATGCCTTCACCGCCGGCGGCATCGGCGCGCTGACCCTGGGCATGATGGCGCGCGTCTCGCTCGGGCACACCGGGCGCATGCTGGAACCGTCCCCCGTGATGACGTGGGCCTTTGTCGCCATCAATCTCGCGGCGCTGATCCGCGTCGTAGTGCCGCTGTTTTCCCCGGCGGCCTATACGCAAGGCATGACCCTGGCCGGGCTGATGTGGATGGCCGCGTTTGGCTTGTTCGCCGCGATCTACACGCCCATCCTGCTGCGCCCCCGGGTCGACGGCAAACCGGGCTGAGTCGCGCGGCCGCACATTGACGGGTGCGGCTTAAGCAGTGCAGGCTTGGGCCTCACCCGTTAACTGTCACCCCTTTACACCCATGTCTATTCGTTCGCATAGCCTGCGCTGGCTCGTCCTGTTTGTCTTGTCGTCTTCCGCTCTGGCCGCTGGGCCCCAAGGCGTGGTGGCCGTGTCGCACCCCGCAGCCGCCGCAGCCGGCGCGCGCATGCTGGCGCAGGGTGGCAACGCCATCGATGCCGCTGCCGCAGTGCAGTTCGCACTCAACGTGGTTGAGCCGCAATCGTCCGGCATTGGCGGCGGCGGCTTCATGCTGATCCATCTGGCCAAAACCGGCCAGACGGTCATCGTCGATTCGCGCGAACAGGCACCTGCCGCCGCCCGTGCCGATATGTTTGCGCCCGATGGCCTGCCGATGCCGTTTCCCTTGGCGTCGACCAGTGGCCTGGCAGTTGGCGTACCGGGCACCCTGCGCGGGGTTGATACCGCGCTGCGGCGCTGGGGCACGATGAAGCTGGCGACGACGCTGGCTCCGGCGATTGAACTCGCCGAACGCGGCTTTCGCGTCAACCGTTTCATGGCGGAAGACATCGCCCACGATGGCGGGCGAACCCAACTGCAAGCCGAAACCGCTGCGACGTTTCGCCCCGGCGGCGTGCCGCTGGTCGAAGGCGATTGGCTGGTGCAGCGTGATCTGGCCAAAACCCTGAAACTGATCGCAGCCAAGGGGCCGGACGTGTTCTATCGCGGCCCCATGGCGCGGGCCATCATCAACGCGCAGCTGCGCACGCGTGACGAAATGGGCGCGGCAGGCCAAGGCCGCATGAAGCTGGCCGATCTGGCGAACTATCAGGTGGCGATTCGCCAGCCGCTGATCGGCCACTACCGTGGCTGGACACTGGCCGGCATGCCACCGCCCTCCTCCGGCGGACTCACCACCGTTCAAATGTTGAACCTGCTCGAGCGCTTTCCGTTGGGTGACACCCAGCAGGGATACGGATTCGGCAGCCCCAAAACCCTGCACGTCATGATCGAAGCCATGCGCCTGACCTTTGCCGATCGCGCGGTGTGGATCGGTGACGACGCCGCCGTGCCGGTGCCGCAAACCGGCCTGCTGCACCCCGACTATCTGGCAACCCGCAGCGCATTGATCAATCCGGACAGCCGCATGGTCACGCCGCAGGCTGGCAATCCGCTGCCCTGGGAACCATCCATCGTCGCCCGGCCGAAAGCATCGCGCAACCATCAGGAAAGCCCCCACACCACCCACTTTTCCATCGTCGACCGCTGGGGCAATGTAGTCAGCTACACCAGCACCATCGAAACCACCTGGGGCTCGGGCATCACCGTGCCGGGCTACGGCTTCCTGCTCAACAACGAACTGACCGATTTCAACTTCATGCCAACGGCTGATATTGCAGCAGGAAACCCCGGTGCCAACGACGTTGCCCCCGCCAAACGCCCCCGCTCCAGCATGGCACCCACCTTGTTGCTCAAGGAGGGCAAGCCGGTCGCCGCCTTCGGCTCACCCGGTGGCGCCACCATCATCAACTCCGTGCTCAACGTCACCCTCAACCTGATCGACCACGGCATGACGCTGCAACAAGCCATCGACGCCCCGCGCCTGTCCGTCACACACGCAACAGGATCAGTCAGTTGCGAAGGCGACGCACCCTTCATCCAGCCTGCTTTCAGCATCGCCACGCAGAATGCCCTGCGCAAACTGGGGCATGCTGGTCTGGGCGATCGAGGAACAGACGGCTGCCATGAAACCATCGGTTCGGTGCAAGGTATCGTCATCGATTTTGCAACAGGTGCCCGTCACGGTGCAGCCGATCCTCGCCGCGAAGGAACGGTGATTCAGGTTGCGGATTGAAGGGTTGGGTTTGTCCCGCACCTGCCGGTAGTAGAGATTGCGGGGATGACGGGTCATCGGCCTTTGCAGTCGTACAGACTTCTTTAAAACAGACGTTCAACGCCTTACTTCAGCGGACGATGTCATACCTTTTGCTTATGCAAAAGGTATGACATCAAGTCTTGGTCTGACTGGAAAAATTTGTTAGTGCACTCATAAAATGGCGCTGTCTATGTGTTCTATAATTTTAAATGCATTGGCGAAATGAGTAAGAACATCAGATATTGACAGTGTCGGGTTACCTCCGTGCGCAAAATCATTTCGTGCGTCAACTAGCGACTGAAGTGAATCTAGTAATTGCTGTTTATCTGGATCAGCCTTCAAATTTGCCTTATAGATATTTTTCCAGTCCTCATCAAACTGATTCAATATATTCAAGATGTTGTCTTGAGACGGGTTTGCAGAACCCTTTGCAACTTTCATATATATGTATCTTTTAACCTGGCGGATTCAACCCTGAAGTGCAACGACGTTTTGATGTGATTGTAACTGCGC
>JASJPF010000096.1:0-28100 GCA_031426835.1 Thiobacillus sp. | reverse complement strand
CGGCGCCTGGGTTTGCAGGGCTTCGTGCAGCGTTCGCAACCGCGCGACGTCGTCATCGGTGAATTCCAGAAAGGCCTTGCGCCGGACGATGGCGGCATCGTCCAGTCCAAGCGCCCGCACCACGGCCTCGACGGCCTCATTCAGCGGCTTCATATTCCCGGACCTCGCAGCAAGCCAGGAAAGGGAGATGAAATCACCGTCAAGCTTGCTTGCTTGCTTGCTTGCGCAATATTTCTTCCGTATCACGCCAATGAGCCTTATGGTTGTTTTTGTTCATTTCTTAAGTGCCCGAAATCGGTTCGGGTAGTGTGCTGGATTGGGATGCATGATATATCGATATATCGACGGGCTACGCGCTTCCTTTAACGGCCATGGCTATAGCGCCGTACCGAATAGTGATCATCGCTCTCAATGGGATGGACGCCCCCAACCTAACGGCATCAATGTGCCAAAGTGGAGGTTCTACAACCACCGAACGGAAAGGGGCATCCGAAATGAAGATTACAACAGTTGGCATTGACCTGGCTAAAAACGTATTCCAGCTTCACGGTGTGGATGAGCGCGGCCATGCCGTCCTCAAAAAACAACTGAAGCGCAGTCAGATGATGGAATTCTTCGTCAACCTTCCGCCTTGTCTGATCGGCATGGAAGCCTGCGGCAGCGCCCATCACTGGGCGCGCGAGCTGGCAAAGCTGGGGCACAACGTCAAACTGATGGCGCCGCAGTTCGTCAAACCCTACGTCAAGACCAACAAGAACGACATGGCCGATGCCGAGGCGATCTGCGAAGCCGTCGCCCGCCCGAACATGCGTTTCGTGCCAGTCAAAACCGTCGAGCAGCAGGCGCTCCTGTCCTTGCATCGCGTCCGCCAGGGGCTGGTCAAAGCCCGTACCGCCCAATCGAACCAGATTCGGGGCTTGCTGGGCGAGTTCGGCTTGATCATTCCCAAGGGCATCAGTCAGATAGCCCCGCGCATCCCCGACATCCTGGAAGACGGCGACAATGGCTTGCCCGGCCTGTTCCGTGATCTCATCAGCCGCCTGCTGACGCACTTCAACGACCTGCATCGCCAGGTGCTCGAACTGGAAACCCAGATCAAGGCATGGCATCGCGACAATCCGGCCAGCCTCAAACTGGCCGATATTCCCGGGATCGGCCCGATCACTGCCAGCGCCATGGTGGCCTCAGTTGGCAACGCCCGTGACTTTAGCAATGGCCGACAACTCGCTGCCTGGCTCGGGCTGGTACCGAAACAGCATTCGACCGGCGGCAAGTCGGTGTTGCTGGGGATCAGCAAACGCGGTGACAGCTATCTGCGCACCCTCCTGATTCACGGCGCGCGGTCAGCGATCCTGGCCGAACAACGCAGGCTTCTACGGGGAGAAGGCCAGGCGGATGGGTGGCTGACCGGGCTGCTCCAGCGGCGCAACCCGAACATTGCGGCGGTCGCACTCGCCAACAAGAATGCCCGGATCATCTGGGCGCTGTTGACGCAGGACCGGACATACCAGCCTGGTTACGTCGGCATGAAGTCGGCATGAACCGGGCGGCTGGAAGCTTGAGCCTGCTTTTTTGATTGTTTGTTGTTTGTTGTTTGTTGTTTGTTGTTTGTTGTTTGTTTGAAGCGCACACACCACTGATTGCTCGGAGTGATTTTGAAGTGATGGCAAAACAGGTTAGACCGTGGTTGGCAAAGCCCGCTCATTGCGACGCACATCAAGTGCATGACCTCGTTGGAGGCGCCAACCAGCATATCCCATCAGGGACAGCGGCTTTGCCGCATCTAAAGTCCGAATGTACGGGTGCAATCTTTACCTACTCGCCAACACTCAAAAAGACCTTGGCAAAAAGGGGGCGTCCATGTACGCAATGACCGTACCCACCCTGGCCTTTATGCCCTTCAGAGTGCTCCACGCGCGGAAGGTTATCGTGTGGCTGCGCGAGGTTCACAGGGAGCACAGAAAACAATCAATATGTTTCGTGAACAAACCGCTTTACCGCGGATGCAAGTATTCACACGTACGGCTTTGATCATCCCCCATAAACCTCGTGGTTAACTGCTTTATATCGTTTTAAGGACTCATGCGGTTACATGGCGGCGGCTCGCCGAACGTCTCGCAAAACACCCGGTACAACTCACGCTCCACCCAACGCCAGCCTTCGTTCACTAGGCGAAACCGCACCCGCGCGGCGCCGTCGGCCACGTGACGATACAGCAGCGCATTATCGCTGCTGCCTCGCAGGTGGTCGCCGAGGCGCTTGCGCAAATCACCGGCCGATCCGATATAGACCACGCCATGCGGCACGACCGGCACACTTTTCCCCGGCCAGTTCTTTTCTTCACCACTGAGGCGGAAAGTGAAAGGCGTCCTGATCTCATACACGCCGGAATGGGCCGGAACCGCAGTCCGCAGTGCTTGAGCGGTCAGCGGCACCAGAGCGGAAAACCCCTCGGTCGCGGCCAGGTAATCCGTGCGCTGGCTGCGGCTCTTGTAATCGGGAATCGCCAAGTCATGCCGAATATTGGCCACTGTACGACGCGACAACCGGATGCCATGTTCCCGCTTGAGGATAGCGGCGATAGCCTCGTCTGTCAGCGGCCCCCGAATTAACCCTTCTTCTACAAATGTTTTTTCTGTTTTTATCAGATGATCCACGAAATGGCAATGAACTTGCCGCGGCTTCGGGAACAGGGTGCTTAACGGCACGGCTTTCCCGTTTGCCAGCGCAATCGACAATCCACGCACCAGCCGGGAGATCCGGCCCGGATCCGCCACCATGGAGAGACTCGATTCTGACCGCAACTGGCTGGAAATTTCGGCCTGGGTCAGGGGGTTGAGTGACAAGGCTTGCCCGGAGCGCAGATACGCCGCTTGTGATACCAGCACCGCCTGTATCAGTGCATGGGTGAGCCGGTTCCGGGTATTGATGAGGCGTAGCCTGTGTAACGTCCCTGTGAAATCTCTGGGGATTTCCTCATGTGCCATCAGACGGTTCATCCCCTCTTCATCGAACCGGTACTCACGCGCATAACTGTTGCGATGGTAAAGGAACATCAGGTTCTGGCCCGCCTCGTGAATTTCTCCCAGGATCGGGGATGCTTTGGCTTGGGGTATGCCGGCCGCATCATGCACCACCCGTGCATCTTCCAGTCGCCCCACGGTGACCCAGGGGCGCAGTGCGTTAAACCCGGTGGATGACTCCGTCTGGGTCACGAGGCGGTCGAAAGCCCGCAGCGGCAACTCCAGAAAACGGGCGAGCATGATTTTGCCGAGCAGTGCGGCGTCGATCTTGTTATGGTGGTGCTGCAAGCGCTGTCCTGCCGACAAAATGTTTGAGGTTCTTCTTCCGCTAAGTCTGCGGAGAGACGGGATGATCGATGGCTCGGGAGTGTTTGTCTACGGGGATTCCGGGACTCCACTCATCAGCGGCGCACCCGCTCTGGCGTTCACCGGCATCCTTGACACCACCCGAGATTGTTCTGCTTACCGACAGCGTCACAGTCACGCCAGGAATTCCTGGTGCTGGCGAACCTGTTCAACGATACCGATCTCACCTTCACGGCGGGCTCGCACTTACCCTGCTGGAGGCACACGCTCTGGCAACCTACGATTTCTCCTACGTCGGCAGTCTCAGGGGAGCTGTGATCAATCAGAGCTTCGGCCCGTTCTACACGTGAAACGACAGCATTCTGCTGTTCGATATCGGCGTTACAACCAGCAGTTCGCGCTCGGCGGCTTCCAGACCCGTCCAAGGGTGAAACATTCAGCCTGACCGCCGTACACAAGTCGCAAGCCTACGTCATGTTCAACGCGTGGATTGGCCTCATCCGGATGGCGCGCCAACGCCCGACGCGCTGAGCCATCACGCACCTTCACGTCCATCCGTTCCGGCGGGTTTTTTTATCTCTCCCCATTTCACAAATATTTGCCGCCACCGCTTGACTCAATAAATGAGAATCGTTATTATTCGCAAAACAAATACATAAAAACATGAATGAAACCCGATCAACCCGAACCAGACGTCGATGCCATGCAAACGCAGACAGCCTCCGCTCTCCGATCGAGCCCGGGCAACGGACTATGCCGCCGGGCATCATTTAGACGGACTTTTTATTCCGGGGCAATCAGGAAATCCTGATCAGCCATAACGGCGAGCACTATCGCCTGCGCATCACCAAGAACGGCAAATGATTCTGACCAAGTAGTAGTAACCATTCCATTTTCAGGATTTGAAAATGGAATTCCCAATCGCCCGCCAGCGCGCAAGCGTCAGCCAGCCCTAACTCAAGGAGACTGGCATGTCCGCACCCTCGCCTCACAGCACGCACGAAATCGTTATCGCCGCGACCTTATGGCTGATGCACCGCTATCAGCAGACCGGCTGCAAAAAACTCGCCCGCATGGTCGAGCAGCATTTGCGCTGGATGCAGGTGGGCGCAAGCAGTCCGGTACTCTCCAATGCCTGCCAGCGGCTGTCGTTTGAATGGCGCGCAGTGTCGTGTGCAGCACAACCCGTTCTCCCGCAACCCACCCTGCATTGAAGGAGACTTACATGATCTCGATTGGACACCCTATCCCTGATGTCGTCAGCGAAGCCTATCTGCCCGATGGCCGCATCGAGCCCATTTCGCTCGCGCAATACCGCGGCAAGTGGCTGGTGCTGTTTTTCTGGCCGCTCGATTTCACCTTCGTCTGCCCAACTGAAATCCGCGCCTATTCCGACCTGAGTCACGATTTCGATGTCTCCGGCGCGGTGCTGCTCGGCGCCAGCGTCGATTCGGCGCATGCCCACCGCGCCTGGGTCAGGCACGGTCTCGGCACAGTCAAATTTCCGATGCTGGGCGACGTGTCGCGCGCGCTGTCGCAAGGCTTCGGCGTGCTCGCTGAATCCGGCGTGGCGGTGCGCGCCACCTTCATCATCAACCCCGAGGGCCGGGTGATGAGCGTGGCGGCAAACGACCTCAACGTGGGCCGCTCGGCGCGTGAAACGCTGCGCCTGCTGCACGCACTGCAAAGCGGCGAGCTCACCGCCTGCGAATGGCAGCCCGGCCAGGCTTTTGTCGCGGCCGCTTAAGGAGAAGCCCCATGCATACCGCCCATCCCGCATCGCTTCTGGTTGCCGCGCTGGTGATGCTGCGCCATCCCTGTTCACGCAACCAGGCGACCGCCCGGCTGCTTCTCGAACGCGCGGCCGAACACGCCGAACTCACCCCGGTCGAGCGCGAAGCCTGCCGCAGCCTCGCCGACGACATGCACGTCGAACGCCCCGAACCCGACGCATTACGCGCGCACTGGCTCACCCCGCGCCCTGTCCACCCGCAAGGGGCAGGCCGTGGTTGTACAGACGCTAAAGCGTCAACAACCACGCTCATCGACCAAGGCACCGAGCACCGCCGCCTGAACTTGGTTGAAGGTTTGCCATCACCCAACCTGAAAGGCGTTTCCGCATGAGCGTCGCTATCCCTGCCGTTTCCGCCAACACGCCCAAAGCCCTGCGCGACGCCTGGCATGCGCTCACCGCCGAAAAGCGCCTGCGCATCCGTGACGCCGCGCACACGCTGGGCGTATCCGAAGCCGAATTGCTCGCCACCGGCGTCGGCGAGCACGTCACGCGCCTTGCCGGCGACCTGCGCGATCTGATGATGCGCATGGGCGAACTCGGCCCGGTGATGGCGCTGACGCGCAACGAGGCAGCCGTGCACGAAAAGGAAGGCGTGTACCAGAACATCACCCACGGCGATCAGATCGGCCTGGTGCTGGGCGAGGCGATCGACCTGCGCCTGCTCTACGACAAGTGGGCGTTCGGTTATGCCGTCGAGGAGCGGATCGGCAGCGACACCCGCCACTCGTTCCAGTTCTTCGACGCCTGCGGCGACGCCATCCACAAAATCTACCTGCGCGAGGGCGCCGACACGCTCGCCTTCGAGGCGCTGTGCGACGCCTGGGCGGCACCTATCCAGATCCCCGGCGAAACCGTGCTGCCGCACCCGGCAGGAAGCGCGCCGGAACGCCCCGACGAAGCCGTCGATGTGGAAGCACTGCGCGCCGGCTGGCGATCCATGACCGACACCCACCAGTTTTTCGGTCTCTTGAAAAAGCACAAGCTCAGCCGCACCCAGGCATTCCGGCTGATCGGCAACGAATTCGCCGTCCCGCTCCTGACCAACACGCCGGCACGGCTGCTGCAGGCCGTCGCCGCGACCGGGCAGGAGATCATGGTGTACGTCGGCAACTCCGGCTGCATCCAGATCCACACCGGGCGCGTGAGGGACATCCAGCGCATGGGCGACTGGATCAACGTGCTCGACCCCGGTTTCAACCTGCATCTGCGCGAAGACCTGGTGGCACAGGCCTGGCTGGTGAAAAAACCCAGCGCCGACGGCATCGTCACCTCGATCGAACTGTTCGACGCCGCAGGCGAATTCATCGCCTACTTCTTCGGCAAGCGCTTGCCTGGCCTGCCCGAAACCACCGGCTGGCGCATGCTGGCCGAAACCCTGGAGCCGCGCTGATGTTTGCAATCGCCTATCACTTCCACATGCTGCCGCGCCACCACGACCACTTCCGCCACGCTTATCACGCAGCGCGCGACTCCCTGCAACATGCCTTGGGGCTGGTGTCGCACCAGTTCAACGAGCCGCACGGCCGCCACGACGCCTTCACGCTGCTGCTGGCGTGGGACAGCCAGACGAGCTTCGAACGCTTCGCCCGCACCTGGGTCGGCGTCTGGATGCTAAACGGCATGGGTCTGGATCGCGACGCCTTCGCCGCGCCGATCCAGACCGATATCGGCGAAGAGACAATTACTCCGCGCGTGGAAGGCGCGCGGCATATTCATCCGGCCAGACTGAGGCACGACTGCCATGTGTGATCGTTGCGAACCGAAAGGCTTGCTGGCGGACTTGTTCGTCAAGGCGGGCGTCGCGCCCGCATCTTCAGCCCTTGTCACGTCGATGGTGGAAAGCGAACCTGAATCGCGCAAGCAACCGTCGCCCCGCCGCCCAAAGCTCTGGGAACTCGAAGAAAAGCACCACTGCCCGGTGATTGGCTCCTGCCTCACGCTGGATGAACTCAAGAAGATCGCCCGCAAGTGCGGTTTTAATGGTGACTTCGGCGGCACTCGCTTCGATCCCTACCGCCTGCATGTCGAAGCCGTCTCGCTGTCCTGCTCGCGCAACGACGCCGCTGAAGCGATGCACAAGCTTCTGGAGCGCAAGTACGCGATCGTCATCGCCCGCTTCGAGCGCGTCAAGTCCGACGCCGACGTGCTGGCCTTGTGGAAGCAGCACCTGAAGTGCGGCGAAGTCGCCGATGCCATGTGGGCCGCGCTCACCCACAAGGCCGCCAGCCGGGATACCCGCAACCAGGTCTATGGCGATGTCCACATGCACAGCCACCAGATCGGCGCCGGCCAGGCCGCCGATCTGCGGCGGCTGGAATGGCTGCAGCGCGAGCAAACCGACCTGGGCGCGGAAAATGCTCGCCTCGCGGAAGAACTGCGCCAACAAAGCCTGCAAACCGACTCGGCCAAACGCGACCTGGCACGCGCCAACGAACAGGTCGCCCACCTGGCCCCCCTGTTGAACCGGGTGCGTGAGCTGGAATCCGGCCAGGCCATGGCCGCCATCGGTCGCCGCCTGTTGTTGGCGGAAACCCAGGCCAGCCGCGCTCGGGAAGCCGAGGCGCGAATCGAAACGCTGGAAAAAATGGTCGCCGTCCTGCGTGGCGACAAAGCGCGCCTTGGCCGCGAGATGGAAGAAACCGCCGCCGAACGCGACGCGCTGGAACGACTCTGGCTGGAGGAGGCGTCGAGCAGCGCGCCAAGTGCGACGACCTGCAGCGGAGAATGCGACACCTGCAGCACCCGCCTGCAAGGCCGCTGCGTGCTCTGCGTCGGCGGCCGCACTCCGCTGCTACCGCATTACCGGCAACTGGCCGAACGCCTCGGCGTGCGCCTGATCCACCACGACGGCGGCAAGGAAGAAGCCCTCTCCAGGCTGCCCGACCTGCTCAACGCCTCCGATGCGGTGATCTGTCCCACCGACTGCGTCAGCCACCCGGCCTATTGGCAGCTCAAGAAACACTGCAAACAGACCGGCAAGCCCTGCGTGCTGTTCAAAGGGGCAAGCATCTCCGGTTTCACCGTGGCACTGGCGCAGCTGGCTTCCGGCCGCGTAAGCCTGTCTGGTGAAACCATCGAAGCACCCGGGCATGGATAAGAAAATGACATGCAATTTAATTTCCCCATCGGATTCCGTTCCCGAACCGATAACCGTGAGCTCGCCATCATGAATACGAAACGTTTGTTCAAACCGGCCTTCAGAATGGGGGCTTGGGCACTCGTCGCCCTGCTCGTGGCCTTTACCGTCCCCGTTCAGGCTGCCTCCGTCGATGCAACCCGAACGGCCCAGACCATCGCCCACATGCTCGACTACGTGGGCGTGGATTACCCGGAATTCGTGCGCGAGGGCAAGGTGCTCGACGAGGCGGAATACCAGGAGCAGCTGGAATTTTCCGTCCAGGTGATAGAGCAGTTGCGCAAGCTGCCGGACCATCCGGCCAAGGCCGGACTGTTGCGCCAAGCCGAAACGCTCCGCGCATACATCGCTGCCCGGGCACCCGGTGAGGCGGTCTCCGGCTTGGCGGGCGAACTGCGGCGGGGCGTCATCGGTGCCTACCAAATCGCCATCGCGCCCAAGCGCGCACCGAACCTGAGCGGCGCCGCCAGGCTGTACGCCAGCCAGTGCGCCGCCTGCCACGGAGTGGCAGGCAAAGGCGACGGCATCCTGGCCAAGGGCATGGAGCCGGCCCCATCCGATTTCCACGACCTGGCGCGCATGGGGCAGCGCAGCGTGCATGGCCTTTACAGCACCATCAGCCTGGGTGTGACCGGCACGCCCATGACCGGTTTTACCCAGCTTTCCGAAGAAGACCGCTGGGCGCTGGCGTTTTATGTGGCCTCGCTGGCCACCCCCACCGACGTGACGCAACAAGGCGCAGCGATTTTTGCTGCCGGCGGCAAGACCCTTCCCTTCGTAAACTTGCGCGACCTTGCCTCCCTCACCGAGAACGAAGTCAGATCCAGTCATGGCGAAGACGCGTCCATGGTTTTCGCCTGGCTCAGGCAAAACCCCGGCAAGGCCAAAATTGCGGCAGAGTCGCCTCTCGCCTTCACGGGTCGGCACCTGGACGAAAGCCTCGCCGCCTACCGGGCGGGCGACATCTCCTTGGCCCAGCGACTCGCCGTCACCGGCTACCTGGAAGGCTTCGAGCTGGTGGAGGCCAGTCTCGACGCCTCCGACCGCGCACTGCGGCAGGACATCGAAACGCAGATGACCGCCTACCGCAACCTGCTGCGCGCCGGCGCACCGATCGCCGAGGCGGAAAGACAGGCCGCCTTGGTGCATACGCTTCTCGCCAGCGCCGCCGACAAGCTGGACGGCAGCCGGCTATCCCCCACCGCCGCACTGGTCAGCGCGTTTTTCATCATCGTGCGCGAAGGCCTGGAAGCACTGCTGGTGGTGGCGGCCATCGTCGCTTTTCTGGTCAAGGCCGAACGCCGCGAGGCGCTGCCCTATATCCATATCGGCTGGATGAGCGCCCTCGGTTTGGGCGCGCTCACCTGGTTCGTGGCCAGCTACGTCATTGCCATCAGCGGCGCCGGGCGCGAGGTCACGGAAGGAATTACGGCGCTCGCCGCCAGCGCCATCCTGCTCTACGTCGGCTTCTGGCTGCACGACAAGTCCCACGCCGAGCGCTGGAAGGCCTTCGTCGGCCGGCACCTCACCCATGCCTTGACGCGCGGCACCCTGTGGGCACTGACCGGCGTGTCTTTCCTGGCCGTGTACCGCGAAGCCTTCGAGACCGTGCTGTTCTACCAAGCCCTGTGGCAACAGGCGGAAGGTGCGCGCGCTTCCGTGCTCATGGGCTTTGCCTTGGGCGGCGGCACGCTGGCCATCCTCGCCTGGCTGATTTTCCGCTTCGGCCTGCGCCTGCCCATCGGCCCCTTCTTCGCTGCGAGCTCGGTGTTGCTCGCCCTGCTGGGCGTCATGTTCGCCGGCCACGGCGTCGCCGCGCTCCAGGAAGCGGGCTGGTTGCCGCTGGATCCGGTGAATTTCTTCCAGGTGCCCGCCTTGGGCATGTATGCCAACCAGCAAGCCTTGTGGCTGCAAGGCATCCTGCTCGCCGCCGTGACCGCCGGCTTTGCCTGGGGTTACGCGCGCCGCCGGCCCGAAACCATCCCACGGAATGAAACCCGATGATGCATTCCGGCAGGAAGAATGACATGAACGCCGCTCTCAAGCCCGACCGGGTGGTGGCTGCCGCCGCACCGCCGTCGCCCGTGCGCCTGGACAGCCGCGAACTATTCCGTAACGGCAACGAGGTGGTCATTGTGCACAAGGGCGAGGAATACCGCCTGCGCATTACCCGTAACGAGAAACTCATCCTCACCAAATAAAACAACCCGCCCCGCCAGCCAGCCTTTCAAGCTAGCCAGCCAGAAACCCCTGCAACTTTATCCGGAGGCTGTATGAACAAGAAACTGCTGGCTGTGCTGATGATTCCCCTGGCGTGTTCCGCCCAGGCGCAAGAGACGAACCAACTCGAAGAAGTAACAGTGAGTGCCGACTGGCTTGGCGCGCCCACGCCGCAAGCGGCGAAGAAACACCCTGGAGCACGGACGGTTGTCACCTCTCAAGAGCTGACCGAATCCGGTGCACGCACCGTTGAGGACGCGCTGCGTACCGTGCCCGGCGTGCGGGTACTGGATGAAAGCGGCACGGGCATTCTGCCGAACATCGGTGTCCGCGGCCTCAATCCCTTGCGCAGCGAACAGGTACTGGTATTGGTGGACGGCATGCCGATTTCATTGGCGCCCTACGGCCAGACCGGTCTGTCGCTATTTCCGTTGACCATCAATTCGATCGAAGCGATCGACGTGGCGCGCGGCGGGGTCGCTGTTCACTACGGCCCGAACAACGTCGGGGGTGTGATCAATTTCGTGACCAAGCGTATCCCGCGCAAGCCGTCCTTTACTGCCAAGGAAACATTGTCGGTTGCGGGCAACGGCCGCGTGCTGAGCGACACTTACGTGCGTGCCGGCGGTTTCGTGAATGACCGGCTCGGCCTGCAGGCGCAGGCCAATGTCATCGAAGGCAATGCAGAACGCGACCACTCGGCGACCACCGTCAACAATCTGATGCTTGATGCGGACTGGTTCGTCACCGACAACACCGATATCAAGGCCGGCCTGCAGTATTACAAAACCAAAAACGAAATGCCCGGCGCCCTGACACCGCAGTCCTATGAACAGGACCGCGACCAGTCCACCCGGCCACTCGACCGTTTTGACGGCGACACCCTGCGGGGGCACCTCGTCTACAACCAGTACTTCGATAATGGCGCTGAACTGCGCTGGGCCAATTTCGCCCATCACAGCAACCGCGAATTTTTCTTCGGCAACTCGAGCAATGCCGACACCCCGTCGACGCTCGAAATGTCGTCGCCGCGGGCGTTCTGGGTCTACGGCAGCGAGCCCCGCTTCACGTTCGACATCGACAGCGGTGTCAAGCAAAAAATTGCAGTCGGCGCGCGTTACATGCGCGAAGAAGTCGACTATCTGGTCAACTCGCGCAACGTCGCGACCAACGCCTTTACCGTCGCACGCGACTGGCGCTTCGAAAACAATGCGGTTGCTGCCTACGTGAGCGACACTTTGTCCCTGCTCGACGACAAGCTCAAGCTCACCCCGGGCATCCGTTACGAGCAGATCGACTCCTACCGCCGGGACAACAAGAACGGGCTGGAAGGGACCAACACCACTCGTGACTGGCTGCCCGGCGTGGACGTCGGCTATCAGGCAAGCGACGCGCTGTTCCTATTCGCCAATTTCCACAAGTCCCTTCGACCCGTGCAGTTCACGCAAGTCACCTACGGCGGCGAAAATCTCGCTGCCGAGCGCGCGAAAAACTATGAAGCAGGCGTGCGCCTGAACCCGACGCGGAATGTCGATGTCGGGCTCACCGCGTTTCGTTTCGACTTCGACAACAAGCTCGAGTATGTTGCCGCCGTTGGCGCTTTCCGCAACCTCGGCGAAGCGCGCCACCAAGGCATCGAAGCAGAACTCGCGTGGCGCCCGGCGCGTGTCCGTGGGCTCGAATTCAAGACCGCTTACACCTATGTCGACACCGAGCAGCTTTCCGGCCAGTTCAAGGGCAACGAACTGCCCCTGGCGCCCCAGCATCAGATCAACCTGCAGACCAATTACCGTACCGGGTCCTGGAACTGGAACGTCACTGGCCTGTACCAGAGTTCGGCATTCTCTGACGGCGCCAACACCATCAAGGAAAACGCAACCGGCTCGGTCGGTAAAATCCCGTCCTATTCGGTCTGGAACGCCCAGGTCACGCGCGATTTCAGCTGGAGTGGTACCAAGATGAAAGCAGGTCTGGCGCTCAACAACCTGCTCGATCGCGACTACTACTTCCGCGGCGTCGACTTCAGCCAGGGCCGCATGCCCGCCCCCGGCCGCGCTACCCTGCTGACCCTGCAAATGGACATGTAAACGAGGCCATCATGCGAGAGATTATGATCCTGGCCCACGTCCCGACCGACTCGGTCAACGTCGGTTTTGTCCCGGCGGCGCGGCGTTTTGGTTTATCGGTCGTGCTCCTGACCGACGACGCCGAAGCGCATCGACAATATTTCAGTCAGCCAGGGCTCGCTGCTTATCCGCGGGAAATTGTTGCCTGCGACGTATTCAATCCGCTCGCGGTAATCGATGCGATCACCTGCCGCGCGCAGAAGCCGGCGGCGATTTTTTCCAACAGCGACCACCTGCAGACCAGTACGGCGATCGCCGCCGAATATTTCAACCTGCCGCGCAAAGACTGGCACGTCGCCTACCGCGCGAAAAACAAGGCGGAAATGCGCGCCAAGCTCAAGGCCCGCGGACTCGACACGCTCTGGCATGCCATGGTCTGCGACCAGGCTGCGCTCGCGCGCGTCCTGGACAGCGTGCCGTTTCCGTGCATCGTCAAACCGCGCGAAGGCGTTGCCAGCCAGCAGGTCAGCCTGAGCCACGACCGCGCCGCACTCACGGCGCAGTGCGCCGCGGCGTGGAGCAAACAGCCCGGCCAACCCTTGCTCCTCGAAGAATACATCGCAGGCCCGCTCTACACACTGGAAACCATCGGCGACGATAAGAAGCTCTGCGTGCTCGGGGGCTTTCAGGTGAAATTGTCACCGCCGCCGTATTTCGTGGAGCTGGAGGCAAGCTGGGGGACAGGTTTGACGGCCAACCAGGAAACCGAGGTGATCGACATTATTCGCCGCTTTGGCGTCGGCTTCGGCGCGTGCCACACAGAGTTCGTCATGACCGACTCCGGTCCCCGTCTGATCGAAATCAACTATCGCAGCATCGGTGATTACCGCGAATTCCTGCTGCAAGACACCCTCGGCCTGCCTTTATTCGAGATCATCCTGGGTCTTTATGCGGGCGAGCCGCTGCCACAGCTCGACATCGCACCAGGCGCGGCGCTGATCCGTTACTTTACGGCGCAGTCTGCAGGCCGCGTGATCGGCGCACCCAATGCTTTCGATCGTCACTCGGACGACATCCGGATCACGTTCAAACCGTTGCGAGCGATCGGCGAGACGGTCAGCCTGACCCACTCCAACAAGGATTACCTAGGTGTACTGCGCGGCACGGGGGCCGATGTGCAGCGTCTGGGCCTGGAAATGGACCGGATCAGCAGCGAGCTGGCCTGGACGATCGGCGTATGAGCGCGGCAGCCCCCAAAACGACCGTCGCCGCCGTCGACCCGATGCAGGCGGACGACACCGCGCACGACATCTATATTTGCCGGCGTGTGGTGGATACCCTGCTGCGGGAAAACGTGCGCGAGTGCGTGAGCCGCGCGACCGCGCGCGCCGGCGACAGCTTGCCGTCGGCACTCGCACACCATCGCGGCGCGGGCTGCGCCTGGCTCGAAGTGAGCCATTTCGGTGCCGGCCGCCTGTGGATTCCCGTCGCCGAATCCGCCTTCATGCAGGCGTGGCGCAGCGCCGGGTTGCCGCTCCTGTGGGATGACGGAAGATGCCTCAAGCAACTGTATGCGGTCGAGGACATCCTGGCCTGCTTTGCGCAGGGCCTCGCCGCTGCCGCGATGGATCGGTTCGCGGCGTTCGCCGAGGAGTGCCGCGTAGCGGCTGGACATCGGCATATCAGCGAAGCCGAGCGCGAACGCTGGTTCGCCGAGTTCCGCGCCGCGCACGGCATGACGGCAGGCACCCGACTGCCGAACTGGCACTCGCGCCTGCTGCACTATGATCGGCTTGGCGCGTTCCTTGATCACCCGTTTTATCCCACCGCACGCGCCAAGCTCGGTTTCGATGACGATGCGCTCGCCGCTTACGGCCCCGAATTTCAGCGCCCCTTCATGTTGCGCTGGCTGGCGGTGCCACGCGGCCTTTATCATCCGAGTGCCGACGCCGAGTCGACCCTGCCAGCGCTGTGGCCGAGCGTCGAAGCCGTCGGCCTGCCGGCGGCGATGGCCCATACGCATGCCCTGATTCCCGTGCATCCGTTCGTCTGGGACCATCAGCTCGACGCATTCCTGGGTGACGCCGAATTGCGTCAATGCGGGGTGCGCGCTCCCCACCCCTATCTCGCGGTGGCGCCGACGCTGTCGGTGCGGACCGTCGTGCTGCTCGACGCGCCGGAGTGGCACCTGAAGCTGCCGCTGACGATCCGCACCCTCGGCGCGAAGAACATTCGCACCATCAAGCCGAGCACGATCCACGACGGCCATCGCTTCCAGATGCTGCTCGCCGATATCGCCGCGCGCGAGCCGGCGATTGCCGACCGCTTGCTGCTGACCTTCGAAGCATGCGGCGGGCACGTCGACAACCGGATGTTCCTCGGCCACATCCTGCGCCGCTATCCGGTCGAGACGCTGGGCGAGAGCACGCTGATTCCGGTGGCGGCGCTGCTGGCCCAGGCGCCCTCCGGAAACACCGTAGTCGAAGAAGCGGCGGCGGAATTCTACGCGAGCGACCTTGAAGCATTCTTCGAGGACTACCTTGAGCTAACGCTTCGTCTGCACCTGCTGCTGTGGCTGCGCTACGGCGTCGCCCTCGAGTCGAACCAGCAGAACTCGGTCCTCGTCTTGAGCCGGCAGGCGCCGTGTCTGCGCCTGCTGCTGAAAGACAACGATGCGGGGCGCATCCATTTCGACGAGCTGGTGCGGCGCTGGCCGGATCTCGCGCGCCGCGTGGCCGATCTGCAGGATCGCCGCATTTTCGTCACGGACGCCCTGCCGCTGGCGCAGATGTTCACCACGATCACCCTGCAGCTCAATATCGCGGTATTGGCCGAGGGCTACGCGGGCCTGCTCGGCGTGCCCCCCGCCGCGCTGTATGCCCGCGTCCGGCGTCGAGTCGAGGCGGTGCTGGACGAGCTGGCGGCCGCGGGCGAGGACGTGGCGCCGGCGCGCCGCCTGCTGCTCGAGGACGACCGGCTCTATATCAAGTATCTGCTGATCGCCGCCACCCTGGCCGAGAAGACCGAAACCGGCGCGTCCGACGTCAACAAGTTCTACGGCCGCAGCACACCCAACTTCCTGAGGGCGCCATGATCGTCGACCGGCGGCGCGTCGTCGCCACGATCATGGTTTGCCATTTTATCGCTGCGTTCGCGGCGCTCGGAATGCCGCCGTTTTTTGCGCTGATACTCGACAAATCGTTGCACAGCGATACCGCCTATCTGGCCGGCTGGCTGTACATCGTGCCGATATTTTTTACGGCCGTGAGCAGTCCATGGTGGGGGCGGCTCGCCGACAAATACGGCAAGAAGCCGCTGCTGCTGCGCGCTCAGCTGGGCCTCGCGGGCAGTTTCCTGCTGGCAGGCTTCGCTCCCAATGCCTGGGTATTTGCCTTTGCCCTTGCTTTGCAAGGCCTGCTCGGCGGCACCTTCGCCGCGTCCAACGCCTATCTGTCCACGGTGGTCAGCGGCGCCGCGCTTACCCGTAGCCTGAACCTGATGCAATGGTCGGCGCGGGCCGCGCTGGTTGCCGCGCCGGCCGGACTGGGCCTGCTGATGACGATCGAATCGCCGCTCGAGCTCTATCGCTACCTGGCGGGTTTGCCGCTCGTCGCCGCGCTGTTGATCGCGCGACTGCCGCCCGTGCACCCGCACGAAGCAGGCGTCAAACCTGCGACCCACGCCAAGGGCGGTGCGCTGGAAGCGAGCGCAAGCCAGGTCTACGCGGCGCAGTTCGCGTTCATATTCGCCACCGTGCTGACGTTTCCGTATTTCGTTCCCTTCACCCAGGCCGGTTCCGAACCGGCACCGCTGGCCGTGGCCGGGCTGCTGTTCGGCATCCCGCACCTGGTCTACCTGCTGTGCGCGGTGCCGTTGAGTCGCTATCTCGGACAGGGTCGCCTGCTCGCCACGTTGTCGTTGTCCTTCCTGTTGCTTGCGGGCGCGCTGGCCGCCCAGGCGCTGTTTCCGACGCTGCCGGGATTGACGGCCGGGCGCATCGCGATGGGCCTGGGCATGACGCTTGGCTTCATCAGTCTGCACGCGCTGATCGCGGCGGTCGTGACGCGCGAGAACGCCGGCCGCACCTTCGGCTGGTTCGAGAGCAACGCCAAGTGGGGCGCCGTCGGCGCCGGCCTGATCGCCGGCACGGCCGTCCAGGCGCTCGATCTGCGGGCACCATTTTTTATCGGCGCATTCACCATGCTCGCCGCCGGCGCTTACCTCGCCGGCGTGGAATTTCATCGTTTACATCTGCGAAATTCTTGACCTCAGGAGAAAGCATGCATTCACACAATCTGGCGGGCGCGATCGATCCCGCGTCCTTGGCGCTACAGGAAGCCGGCCGGCGTTCCATGGAAACGCTGCTCAACTGTTATTGTCGCGAGGTCGCAGGGCTGGAGGGGCAGTTAAGCGTAGGCCCCTTGTTCGGGCAGAGCGACAGTCCGGTATCGGTGCACCTGGCCCTGCGCCGCACCGGCGGCCGCGCCATGCACATCCGCTTGCCGCTTACCGGAGAACGCCTGCTGACCGTGGTCGACAGCGCGTGCGCCACCGGGAACTACCGCTACCTGTCGCCGATGTATTGCAAGGCCCCGGGCAAACCCTGGGCCCTGCTCGACTGGCAGGCGCTGGCGGGGCTGTTGCTGCGCGAACTGTCGGTCAAATACGGCCTGCCTGCGAACGACGAACTGATGCAACAGATACAGGACAGCGTGGCCGTCACCTCCGCTGTGCTGAGCACAGCGCGCCCGGTGCGTTTTTCAGCGGAGCCCTTGCAGGCGTTCATCGAGTCGGAACAGTCGCTGGTGTTCGGCCACCCGTTCCATCCCGCCCCGAAAAGCCGCCAGGGCATTTCGCATGAGGACATGCAGCGCTATTCGCCGGAAATGGGGACGCGCTTTGCGCTGCATTATTTTGCCGTGCGCCGCGAATGCCTGTTGCAGCAATCAGTGCTCGCCGAGCCGTGCGACCAAATCGTCGCCGAACAGGCGCCGGCGGGGCTTCCCGCGGACGAGGACTTTTTCCTTATTCCCGCCCATCCGTGGCAGGCGCGCTATCTGCTCGGCCATCCGGGCGTCGCGGCGGCGATTCGCAGCGGCCGCGTCCGCGATCTCGGACAACAGGGCACGCACTTTTACCCGACCTCGTCGATCCGCACCCTGTTCCATCCCGACAATCCCTATTTCTACAAGTGTTCGCTCAACGTCCGCATTACCAACTGCGTGCGCAAAAACGCGATCTACGAGCTCGAGGGCGCACTACAGGTCACCCGCATCATGCGCAGCCTGGCGCCGCAGTTGCAGCAGCGTTTCCCGCGCCTCGCGGTCATGGAGGAGCCCGCATTCATCTCCGCGGATATGAAAACGGGCGACGCCCAGTCCGACAGGGCGATCACCGAAGGCTTCGGCCTGATCCTGCGGCGCGGGTTCGACGACGTGCTGCATCCGGGCGTGACGCCGCTGCTGGCCGGAGCGCTGTTCGGCAATCACGTCTACGGCGAGGCGCGGATGGGCGAGTTGCTGGACGCGATGCAGCGGCGCGGCGGATCGCCGCACGAAGAGACCGCCGAGGCGTGGTTTTCGCGCTACGTCGGCGAGCTCATGTACCCGGTGCTGTACTGCTATTTCGCGCACGGCATCATTTTCGAGCCGCATTTGCAGAACGTGGTAATCGGCGTGGCCGAGGGCCAAGCGCAACAGGTCTTCCTGCGCGATTTCGAAGGCGTGAAGCTGGTGCAGGAGCGGTTCGGCGCCAAGCAACTGGACGGCATCAGCCCGCGCGCCTGCGAAGCGCTCTGGTACAGCGCCGAGCAGGGCTGGAAACGCATCGCCTACTGCCTGTTCGTCAACAACTTCTGTGAGGCGATCAACCAGATCGGCGCCGGCAGGCCGGCATTGCAAAACCGCCTGTGGGCGGTGGTGCGCCACCACCTGCATGCCTACCAGAGTCAATACGGGGACGACGTCTCGGCACGCTGCATCAACGCCCTGCTTAACGGCGAGCCGTTTCCCGGAAAAGCCAATTTGATCAACCGCTTCTTCAAGCGACCGGATCGCGCCTCCGGTTATCTTCCGGTCAACAACCCGCTCGGCACGCTGGGGGGTAATCCGGCATGGAGCTGAGGCTGGCCGAAGTGTTCGCAAGCCTGCGCTCGGCCCACGCGCAAGCCGACGCGCCGCTGTGCGCGTACGTCTACGACCTGGCCGCGCTGCGCCGGCATGCCGCGAACCTGGCCGACAGCCTGCCGGACGGCTGCGAACTGTTTTACGCGATCAAAGCCAATTCCGATCTGCCGATCCTGCAGACACTGGCGCCGGTCGTCGCCGGATTCGAGGTCTCGTCGGGCGGCGAGTTGGCCTGGGTGCGCGAGCACTTCGCCGAGGTTCCGGTGATTTTCAGCGGCCCGGGCAAGCTGGACTATGAACTCCGGGACGCGATCGAACAGAACGTCGATTGTCTGCATGCGGAAAGCCTGCACGAGCTGCAGCGCCTGGCGAACATCGCCGGCCGGGCGGGGCGAACGGCGCCGGTGTCGTTGCGCATCAACCTGACGCTCGACAAGCTTGCCGAGACAAGCCTGATGATGGGCGGTAAACCCACGCCGTTCGGAATCCCGGCGCAGCAATTGCCCGAATGCCTGGAATGGCTGCGCGCCCGCCCCGAAATCCGGCTGCGCGGTTTTCATTTCCATCTGCTGTCGCACCAGCTCGACGCGGCCGCCCATCTGCAACTCGTCGCGGCCTATCTCGAGCAGGCGCGCCGCTGGCGCGACGACCATGACCTGGACATCGATCACATCAATGTTGGCGGCGGCATCGGCATCAACTACCGTCAGCCTCACCGGCAATTCGACTGGCCGGCCTTCAGCGCAGGGCTGGCCGCGTTGCTGAGCGAGCGCGGCATGCCGGGCGTCGCGGTGCGCTTCGAATTCGGCCGCTACATGACCGCGGCCTGCGGTTACTACGCGATGCAGGTCATCGACATCAAGCGCAGCCACGGCAAGACCTTCGTGGTCGGCCGCGGCGGCTCGCATCACTTTCGCACCCCCTATGCGCAAGGCCACAGCCACCCGTTTCACGTGCTGCCGGTCGACGAATGGCCGTATTCGTTTGCGCGCCCGTACGCGGCGAACGAGACCGTCAGCGTCGTCGGCCAGCTCTGTACGCCGAAAGACGTGTTGGCGTTCGACGCCCAGGTCGAATCGGTGCGCTGCAACGACGTACTGGTGTTTCCCTACGCCGGCGCCTATGCCTGGCACATTTCGCATCATGATTTTTTGCGCCACCCGCATCCCGCGCAGTGGTATTTGCCCGTCGAGTGAGGCCGTTATGTTGCAGACCAACCCACTGAAACGCGCGCTGGCCGCCGGCAAGACCGTATTCGGCTTGCTCAATTCGATCCCGTCGCCGCTGCTGGTCGAGATGATCGGATACGCCGGATTCGATTTCGTCATCCTCGATATGGAACATGTTTGTCTCAACCCTGAGACGCTCGAAAACATGGTGCGGGCAGCCGAATGCGCCGGGGTCACGTCGCTGGTGCGGGTGCCGAGCGCGGCGCCCGACGTCATTTTGCGGGCGCTCGATTGCGGCGCGCAGGGCATTGTCGTGCCGCACGTGCGCACCGCCGCGGAGGCAGCGCAGGCCGTCGCGGCAAGCCGCTACGCTCCGCTCGGGACGCGCGGCATCAGCGGCGGCCGCACCACGGGCTTCGGCACCCTCGACCTGCCGACCTATTTCGCCCGCGCCAATTCGGAAATCATGGTGGTGGCCATGATCGAAGACCGGGAAGGCGTCGACAATCTGGAGGCCATCCTGTCTGTCGCTGGCCTCGACATGGTGCTCGAAGGCGCAATCGATCTGTCGCAATCCTACGGTGTGCCGGGGCAGGCGCAGCACCCGATCGTGCAGGACGCGATCGAAAGGATTGCGGCAAGTTGCCGGCGTCGCGGTATTCCATTTTGTGCCATTCCACGTATCCCCGAGCAGGCGTCCGCCTGGAAAGCGCGCGACGTGCAGGCGTATTTGCTGGGGGACGACCGCGGCGTGAGCTTCCGCGCGATCAAGGCTCACTTGGCGACATTCAGATGACGACGGCAAACACAAAGCCCGCCGATCATGCCGGGACATTTCTCCGGGCGAAGCCGGGGCGTTGCGCAGGCCGTGAAGCCTCCGCCAGGCGCTGCGCCGACCTTGCCGGAACAGGTCGGTCTTCGCCTGCTTCAGCAGCGAACACTGGAACTGACATCGTGAAGCGCAATACTCCGTTCCGCACGCGAAACCGCGCCTTCGCGCGCCAGTTGTCATGACGGCACGTCGATTCGTATTCAAGCTGCACCTCTACACCGGGCTGCTGATCGGACTGCTGCTGGTGCTGAGCGGCCTGAGCGGCAGCGTGCTGGTGTTTCGGGACGAGATCGAGACAGTTGCCTATCCGGAACTGCTCGTCACCGCAGCACGAGGCGAGCGCATCGCGGTCGACGATATGTTGCAGCGGGTGCGGCGCGCCTATCCCGACGACCTGCCCTTTGCCATCCGCATGCCGCGCACGCCGCAGCAGACCTATATGGTCAAGCTCAATGGCGCGCACGATCTCTTCGTCTACGTCGACCCCTACAGCGGCAGGATCCTCGGCGCACAGCGGCAAACGGATTTCCCGACCGGGTGGATATCGCTGCTGCATACCCAGCTCCTGAGCGGAGAGGCCGGCGAAACGGCACTGGGTATCGGCGCTTTACTGCTTGTCGGCCTGTGCGTGACGGGGCTCGTTCTTTGGTGGCCGCGAAACGGAAAAATTTCGCAGGGTTTCAAGGTTCAGTGGTCCGCGCGCTGGAAAAGGCTGAATTTCGATCTGCATCGCGCATCGGGCGTCTATGCGGCGCTGCTTCTTTTGCTCGCGGCGTCGACCGGCGCCGCGTTCGTATTCAACAAGACCGCGACCGGCTTGGTCGATACCGTGACAGCGAGCGCGCCACGGGCAGCCCCGCCGCGTACCCTTCCATCCCCCGAAGGGATGCCCGCGCGTGCGCTCGACAGCCTGCTGCATCAGGCCGACCGCGTGCTGCCGGCCCCGACTACATGGATCAGCCTTCCCCAGACGCCGCAGGCGCCGCTCGTCGTACGCAAGAAACTTCCGCAGGAACTTCATCCGAACGGCAGAAATTTCGTTTTCCTCAATCAATACTCAGGCAACGTAATCCAGGTTGAACACGCCTTGGCCGTGCCGCTCGGTACAAGGGTTTTCAACACGTTTTATCCACTGCACACCGGCGCCATGGGAGGAACGCCTACGCGAATCCTGCAGGTCGTCGCTGGCCTCGCACCGACCCTGCTGCTGGTCACCGGCTTTGTCATGTGGAAAAGCCGCAAGAAAGGGAAATATTAGCTTTCTCCCCATCCTCCATCCCCCATTGACCCAGCTAATAAGAACCATTATTATTCGCATTGTTGTTAGTTCGCTCAACCCTTGCTGCCGGGATGGTCTTAGACACCTTGCCGGCGCAGGCTTCGTACCCCTTTGATGCGTCCCCAGCCTGCACTGTTTGATATTTGAAAGGGACACGTCTGGGATGACAGCTTCACTTTCCGCCCCATTTACCTTGAAACCCGATTCTGGGGTTGAGCCGTCGCGCCCGGCATCGTCGATGTTCGCGCGCTCGCGCATTTCGCCCGCCTCGCTCATTGGGGTGACGCTCGCGCATGCCGGGCTGCTGGGCCTTTTGTTGCTCGCGCCTACGACGTCCGAACCCATAACGCCGCCGCGCCCGCTGATGATGAGCCTGATCGAGCTCCGGCTCGAAGCACCCCAGCCGCAACCCAAACCGGAAACCAAGCCGCTGCCGCCCAAACCGGTGGCCAAGCCGCTGCCGACACCTGTATTGGCCGCCAAACCGACGCCGGCCCCCATGCCGCAGCCCGTGGCCGAAACCCCCGAGCCGGCGCCAGTGCCCGAACCCATGCCCGACGTGTTGCCGCCGCCTGCGCCGGTGGCGGAAGCGCCCAAACCAGCACCGCCGCTTCCCCCGGCACCCACGCCGCCGCGTCCGGCGGATTACCTGGCAAATCCCAAGCCGTCGTACCCCTCACTTTCCAGGCGCCTGGGCGAGGAAGGAACAGTACGCCTCAACATTCTGGTCAATCCGGACGGCAGCGTCGCGCGGCTCGAGCTTTTGAAAAGCAGCGGCCACCCGCGCCTCGACCGGTCTGCCATGGAAACCGTGCGGTCCAGCTGGAAATTCGAGCCCGCCCGCCAGGGCGGCAGGCCGGTGACCGCATGGGTCATCGTGCCGATTCAGTTCACCCTCAGGAGTTAAGTCATGGAAACCACCGCAATCCCAACCCAACTAGGCTTTGCCCACTTTATCGCGCAGGCCGACGGCCTCGCGCATTTCCTGCTCGTCGTGCTGCTGGCGATGTCGGTCATCACCTGGTATCTGATCGTGTCCAAGAGCCTCGCCAACCGGCGCATGAAAAAGCATGCCGAGGCGTTCCTCGCGCGCTTCTGGGATGCGCCCGATCTGGCGGCGGTCGCCGACTACCTGCAGAACCACGGGGTCAGCGATCCGTTCTCGCACCTGACCCACCACGGGCTCAAGGCCGCCGAGCAATACCGCAACAAGACCGGATCACGCTTGGTCGAATCGGGTTCGGAAGACGAATTCCTGACGAGAGCCTTGCGGCGGGCGATCAACCAGGACACCGCGCGGCTCGAATACGGCCACACCATGCTGGCGTCGATCGCCTCATCCGCGCCATTCGTCGGTCTGTTCGGCACGGTGTGGGGCATCTATCACGCGCTGGTGAACATCGGCATGAGCGGCTCGGGCAGCCTCGACCAGGTCGCCGGACCCGTGGGCGAAGCGCTGATCATGACCGCGCTCGGTCTGGCGGTCGCGATCCCCGCGGTGCTCGCGTACAACTTCTTTAACCGTTCCAAGCGCACCATGCTGTCCGAAGTCGACGGCTTTGCGCATGATCTGTTCGCCTTCATGTCGACCGGGGTGCGCAACAACACCCGTGTCCACAAGGACGAGGCGCGCATCTACGCCGCGCCCGTCGCCAGGAGCGCGTAATGGCTTTCGGCGGACTCACGAACGATAGCGGCGACGGCGACAATGCGGAAATCAACATGATTCCGCTGATCGACGTGATGCTGGTCCTGCTGGTGATTTTCATCATCACCGCGCCCATGATGACGCACGCGGTCAAGGTCAACCTGCCGCAGGCGTCGAGCCAGCCGAACGAGGTCAAGCCCGAGACGATCCAGCTGTCGATCCAGGCCGACGGCGCGGTGTTCTGGAATGCCGAGGCGGTCGACGCTGCGGCGTGGAAAACCCGCATGGCCACCGCCGCGCAACAGATCCCGCAGCCGGAAATCCACCTCCGCGCCGACGGCAACCTCGCCTACAGGCACGTCGCGCAGATCATGGCCGACGCCGCGCGCGCCGGGCTGACCAAACTCGGATTCGTCACCGATCCGCGCGCCACTCGATAAAAAGCCCCACCCGCACAATTTACCCACCAGCCAGCCAA
The DNA here is from genome assembly GCA_031426835.1 of Thiobacillus sp. GTDB lineage: Bacteria > Pseudomonadota > Gammaproteobacteria > Burkholderiales > Thiobacillaceae > Thiobacillus. Next base: position 4,023 of record JASJPF010000096.1, on the reverse strand, counting down.
TCGCATGCCTTGCGCCAGCCAGCCAAATTTTTCTGACGCAAGGAGCCTTTACATGACCCGCAACACCCCCAGGATCAAACCACTCTGCCTCGCTTTGGCCGTCGCGGCAGCCATCAGTTTTCCAGCCCATGCGCTTGCCGCTGACATTGAGCTGCCGCGTATCGACGTGGTCGGCGAAGACGGCGAGGCCATCGCCAGGCAGCCCGGTTCGGTGGCCATCGTCACCCGGGAAAAACTGGAGCTGACACAGCCGTTGTCGGTCCAGGATGCGCTCAAGTCCGTCCCGGGCATTGTGGTGCGCGAGGAGGAAGGCTACGGCTTCATCCCGAACATCGGCATGCGCGGCCTCAACCCCAACCGCAGCCAGAAACTGCTGGTGCTGGAAGACGGCGTGCCCGTCGCGCCCGGCCTGTTCCTGGCCAACGAGTCCTATTACAGCCCGCGCATCGAGCGCATGCAAAGCATCGAGGTGCTGAAGGGCGCAGCCGGCCTGCGCTACGGCCCCACCACCATCGGCGGCGTCGTCAACTACAAGACCAAGGATCCCGAACAGGGCGCGAAGGTGACCGCCAAGATCGGCACGCACGGCTATCGCTCGATCGGCCTCGACGCCGGCGGCACGGCGCCGTCGGGCGAAGCCATCGGCGGCATCAGCCTGGTCAAGGCCGAAGGCGACGGCTTCCGCAACAACGGTTTCGACATGACCGACCTTATGGTCAAGGGCGGCATGGCCCTCGGCGAAAACCAGTGGGTCGGCGTCAAGTTCACCCGCTACGACAACGAGATCAACACCTCGTACGTCGGCTTGCGGCCAAATGAATACAAGAACGACCCGACCAAGAACCCGGCGCCGAATGATTATTTCCTGACCGACCGCAATTCGTTCGACATCAACCATGAGTGGCAGATCAACGACGCCGTCAAGCTCAATACCTTGCTGTATTGGAGCCAGTTGACGCGCGATTATTGGCGCAGGGAGGTGCAAGCTCGCAGCGCCGATGGCACCACTTTCGTCCCCTGCGACGGCAGCGCCTACTGCATGAACGGCAACAATCGCACCTTCGAAATGATGGGCCTGGACAGCCGCCTGCACATCAATTACGACGGTTTTGGCATCAAGAACGAAGCTGAAATCGGGATTCGTCTGCACAGCGATAAGCTGAACAATCAGAAGGTCCGCTCCAAGACCGACCCCAACGCGCGTTCCGGCGACCTGACCGAAGATGACACCCAGAAAGCGCAAGGGATCGCCTTTTACGGCCAGAACCGTTTCATCCTCAACGAGCGCGTCGCGGTCACGCCCGGCCTGCGCATCGAAACCTACGACCAGAGCCGCAAGAATGAGCTGACGGGTCTTTCCGGCGAATCGAGCAACACCGAAGTGATGCCCGGCATCGGCGCGACCTGGCAGCTCGCACCACAAACGCAGCTGTTCGCGGGGGCGTTCAAGGGCTTTTCGCCGGCGATGGTCGCCACCGCCATCAGCGGCGCCGGCGTCGATCAGCAGCTGGACGCCGAGCGCTCGAACAACTTCGAAATCGGTGTGCGCGGAACGGCGCAGCGCCTGAGCTACGAAGCCACCGCCTTCCACATGGATTTTTCCAACCAGATCATTCCGCAGTCCGAATCGGGCGGTGTCGGCGCCACCGTGACCAACGCCGGCGCAACCCTGAACCAGGGGCTGGAAGGCGCGATCGGTTACGACCTCGGCGCGGGCTGGGGCGTGGACGCCAACGCCACCTGGGTGCCGACTGCGAAATTCAACAGCACGAAAATCGTCGGCGGCATCGACCGCAACGGCAACCGCCTGCCCTATGCGCCGGAGCTGACGGCTAATCTCGCCGTGAGCTACGCGACCGGCGGCCTCCGCACCAGCCTGGGCGCGTACCACGTATCGAGCCAGTTCGTCGATCCGGAAAACACCGTGGCACAGAGCGCAGACGGCCGCCGGGGCGAGATTCCCGCCTACACCACGCTCGATCTCAACGTGCGCTATGCCATTGACAAGCAGCTCAGCGTGTTCGGCACGGTGCGCAACCTGACCGACAAGAAATACATCGCCAGCCGCAACCCGGACGGCATTTTCCCCGGCGTCGAGCGTAATGTCGAAGTCGGCGCCAGCTATAAGTTCTAAGCCGCAAACCGGTGGGCCACCCGGCCCGCCCATTCACAATCAGCGGTCCATTTCACCGATGTCTACGGTTTATGGCTGCTCAGGGTCGATCCGCGCAGGTCCGCCAATAGCCCGTCATTCGGATCGGGGGACCCACTCCAAATGTTATTGACAATCATTATCATTTGAATAAACTGGAGCGTAATTGATCCATTGCAGGAGGATTCACATGTACGTCTGTCTTTGCCACAGTGTCACCGATACCGATATTCGTCGGCTGGTGCGCACCGAAGGTGTGTGCACCATGCGCGAATTGAGCCGGGAACTGGGGGTCGCCACCAAGTGCGGCAAATGCGGCCGCTGCGCCAAGGAAGTGCTGCGCGAAGCCGTGAACGAGGTGCGCAGCGAAGAAGCCCTCTGCCCAGGACTGGCAGCGGCCTGACCCCCTGTTTTGTCCTTCGCCCGGGCTTGCCTTGTCGGCCGCCATTCCTACAATGCCAAGTAATACCTGCACCGTCCTTTATCCCCGTCTTCAAGTCGCCGCTCGCGGGTGACTTCACACAACAGGAGAGCCCCATGAAAGGCGACAAAAAAGTCATCCAGTATCTGAACAAGGCCCTGACGGTGGAACTCACCGCCATCAACCAGTATTTCCTGCATGCCCGCATGTACAAGAACTGGGGGCTGAATGCGCTGGGCAAGCACGAATATGAGGAATCCATCGAGGAGATGAAACACGCCGACAAGCTGATCGAGCGCATTCTCTTCCTGGAAGGCCTGCCCAACCTGCAGGACCTGAACAAGCTGATGATCGGCGAGAACGTGGTCGAGTGCCTGGGCTGCGATCTCAAGCTCGAACTCACCGGCCGCGCGCTGTATGTCGAAGCCATCGCGCACTGCGAGGCGGTCAAGGATTATGCCTCGCGCGAAATTCTCACCGGCATCCAGTCCGACACCGAAGAACACATCGACTACCTCGAAACCCAGCTCGATCTGGTCAAGCGCATGGGCGAGCAGAACTACATGCAGACCGCAGCGGGCCCGATCGAAAGCTGATTCGCGTCACGCGTACAATGAACGCCCCCGCTGTGGGGCGTTTTTCATTTCTTCCGATGCCCTTCGACCTCGACTGCCGCGCCTGTCCACGCCTTGCCGCTTTTCTGGAAGCGGTGCGCGTCCGCCACCCCGATTACCATGCCCGTCCGGTGCCCGCCTTCGGCGACCCCGCACCCGATCTGCTGATCGTCGGCCTCGCGCCCGGCATGCACGGCGCCAACCGCAGCGGCCGACCCTTCACTGGCGACTACGCCGGCGTGCTGCTGTACCAGACCCTGCACCGATTCGGTTAAGCAAGCGCACTTCTGGAAATGCAGGCCGATGTGGACAGCCGGCAGCTCGTCCAAGCGGAATGCTGGGAATCGGGCAGCGTCAGCCGCATCTACCAGCCGCCACCGTCGCCCGATCGAGCGCTTCCGCTTTGCCCAGCGAAAGTGAAGCGGTCCAGGTCGTGGATGAGAATCAGGCCGTCGTCGAGCTTGACCACGCTGTCGACATACTACAGGCCGGGAAGAATAGTCCCCGCATCGGCGCGATCCGGTTGGTCAATGCCATTCCCATGCTCCGGAAAACGAAAGCGCCTGCGCATGTTGACGCCGGAATAACTCGCCCCTCGACGTTCACCACGCCACACACGATGGCCTCGCACCCAGTAGTGGGGTTACGTAAATAGCACCAAATGACGCGTTCGACGACAAACAGAGGCAATGTACTGCGCAAGGCTTCGAAGCAAAGGACAACCTATTGCAGCTCAACATCCAGTGCACAACATATGTGATACATCACATGACACCAGCTTACTGTTTGAATGCGGACGCGGCCTACAAGGACAGCGCCACGCCCGCTAATGTGAG
>JASJPF010000095.1:0-15898 GCA_031426835.1 Thiobacillus sp. | reverse complement strand
TCCTGTCGAAGAACGAGGCGGATTGCCTCATTCCTCAACATAGAAACCGGGGCCCGGGTCTCAATCACCCACCGGCGTCGGATTGCCCCCTACCGCGCGAGCGGTTTAGTCCAAGGGTCGAACTGAGACCTTAAGGCGCATTAATAGCACTTTGCCGGCCAGCTAAAATCCGAACTTCCACCCATTAGGCCTTAGCACCCATTGCCGCCGCCGGGTCACCCCGCTAAGGTTGCAGTTCTATCCACGGCTGGAATCCCCATGTCGAACCAATCCCGCATCCTTGAACTGCGTCAGGCGCTGTCGCAGGTGATTGTTGGCCAGGCGGGCCTGCTTGACCGGCTGGTGATTGGCCTGCTGGCTGACGGCCATGTGCTGGTGGAGGGGCTGCCGGGGCTGGCCAAGACGACGGCGGTGAAAACCTTGGCGGCGGCGATTCATGGCAGTTTCCGTCGCATTCAGTTCACGCCGGATTTGTTGCCGGGCGACTTGACCGGGACTGACGTGTATCACGAGGGGCAGTTCGAGTTCATCGAAGGGCCGCTGTTTCACGAAATCATTCTGGCCGACGAGATCAACCGCGCGCCGGCCAAGGTGCAGGCGGCGCTGCTGGAGGCCATGCAGGAGCACCAGATTACGGTGGGCGGGGTGACGCGGCCGCTGCCGCCGCTGTTCATGGTGATGGCGACACAAAATCCGCTCGAGCAGGCGGGTACCTATCCGCTGCCGGAAGCGCAGCTGGACCGATTTTTATTGCATGTGTCGCTGGACTATCCCAGCCCCACCGAAGAACTCGATATCTTGCGGCGTGATCGTGCGCAGCCTGCGCTGGCTGGGCGCAAGCCGTTGCCGGCCGTGATCGATGCGGCGACAGTGCTGGCGGCACGCGAGGAGGTGCGGCAGGTACATGTAGCCGATGCGGTGGAGGCTTATATCGTGGAACTGGTTCGCGCCACCCGCACCCCCGGCGAGTGGCGCGCCGACTGGGCGCAGGCGGTGGAGGTGGGCGCCAGCCCGCGCGCTTCGCTCGCGTTGTTGCATGCTTCATCCGCCGCAGCTTATCTGCGCGGCCGCAATTTTGTGACGCCGGACGATGTGCGCGAGCTGGCCGCCGATTGCCTGCGCCATCGCATTACCTTGAGCCTCGACGCACGGCTGCAAAAGCTCAGTCGCGATGCGTTTATTGCCGGCCTGATCGAGGCGGTGCCCGCGCCGTGATGCCGCATGCTGCACAGCTTGCGCGCAGGTTTAATCTGGAATGGTTTAAAGCATTTGCGCGCAGCCGTACCCAACCGCTTCTTGCCGATGCGGGCATACATGCACCGCTGATTTCCGCTAACGAAATTGCTGCGCTGGCCGGGCAGGCCAGTTTGTTGGCGCAGCTGCCGGTGCGCGAAGTGCACGATCACCATGCGGGTGACTGGGCATCGCGTTGGCTCGGGCGCGGGCTGGATTTCGAGGAGTCGCGCTTGTATAGCCCCGGCGACGACACCCGCGACATGGACTGGCGCACCACTGCACGGACCGGCCGCCCGCATCTCAAAATCTACCGTGAAGAACGTCAGCCGGCGGTGCATCTGGTGGTGGATCGCGGCGCAACGATGCGCTTTGGCACCCGCAAGCGACTCAAGGTGACGCAGGCGGCGCGGGTGGCGGCGATACTGGCGTTTGCCGCCACCGGACAAAACGGCGTGGTCGGCGCCACGCTGTGGAGCCGTGCGGACGAGACGCTGCCGGCGCGCCATGGTCGATTGGCTGCCCTTGGCTTGATTGATCAGGCGGCCGCAGCGTGTCCGCCGCAGACCGATCCTGCACCGACCGACGCGCTGCGCCAGACCGATCGTCTGGCCATACTGGAAGAAAGTCTGCCGCGCGGCGCGCGGCTGGTGCTGATCAGCGATTTCGCCTGGTTGAGCGCCGGGCACGAGTCGGCGCTGGCGCAACTGGCTGCCCGTTTCGATGTCTGGGCGATTCAGATCGTCGATGCCGCAGAACAGGTTTTGCCGGCGATGGGTCTGGTGCGTTTTCATGACATGGCCAGCCACCAGGACGTCTGGCTGGATACCGCGCAGGCCAGCGTGCGCAGTGCCAGTCAGGCTGCGTTTTCCCGGCGGCTTGACGCGCAGGCGGCCAGCCTGGCGCGCGCGGGCATCCACCATCAACGCATCGCAAGCGAGGCCGACGATCTGGTCGCGCTGTTGGCGCATGGCTGATCCGCGCAGCGAACTTGCAGATATTGTCGTGCCGGTTGCGCCGGCGATGACGGCAAACGCGGGTGGATTGCCGTGGTGGGTGTGGGTCGCTGGTGTGTTGGGTGTGGCCTGTGTGGGGCTGATGGTTTGGCAATGGCGTCGGCGTCGTTTTGCGCGCAGCTTGCGGGCGATCTCTGCCGCGGTCGCCCGTCAGCAGGGCACGCCGGTAGAGATCGCCCGCCTGCTCGACGCCTGGGCGCGCGGCCGATTCAAGTTAAGCCGGCTGGAAGCGTCGCACTGTCCGCAAGGCCTCGATCCGGAAAGCTGGTCTGACTGGGTGAATGCGCTGACGCAGCTGCGGTTTGCACCGTCCCCGGCCGATGGCATGGAAGCCTTGGCAGCCTTGTGTGCGAGCGCGCGTCAGTGGAAATCCCATGCTTGAACTGGCGCAGCCGCTTTGGTTGATGCTGCTGCTGCCGGTCGCCGGCTGGACCTGGCTGGCCTGGCGGCGTACGCAAGGCGAAGCCCCTGCAGTGATACTCAATCACCCGGCCTTGCCCCTGGCCGAGGTTGGCCGGTTGCCCGCGCCCAGCCTGCGCGTGCCGCTCATGTTGCGCGGGGTGGCAATGGGTTTGCTGGTGCTGGCGCTGGCGCAGCCGCGCGAAATGGGCGACTGGATCACGCCGCCACCGGAAGGACGCGACATGGTGCTGCTGATCGATACTTCGCTCACCATGAGCATCCGTGACTTTACCCAGGCCGGGCGCGAAGTCGAACGCATGACCGTGCTGAAAGCCACCTTGTCGCAATTCATAAAAGGTCGCCCCGGCGACCGTTTCGGCGTCATCGTGTTTGGCAGCGAAGTGGCGACACTGACGCCGCCGACGTTTGATCGTGCGCACGCCATCGCCCAGATCCAGCGCCTGCAGGTTGGGATGGCTGGCCCCGATACCGCGCTCGGCGATGCGCTGGGCATGGCGCTCAAGCAGGTGCAAACCCGCCGCCTGCGGCCGGCGATTATTCTGGTGAGCGACGGCGCCGACAACAATGCCGGTTCACTGACACCCGCCGAGTCACTCGCCGTGGCCCGCCAGACCGGAGTGGCCATTCACACTCTGCAATTCGGCAGCGATCCGTTTGCCGCAGGGCGGGCGGCTAGCCTGGGATCGCAGCCGAACAACTCTGAGCCGCAACCCGATCTGGCCGACTTGTCGCGCCTGACGCAGGGGCAGCACTTCGCCATCGGCAGCGCGGACGACGCCGCGCGCGTGATCCGTGCCATCGACCAGCTCGAGCCCACACTCGCGAACCCGGCGCAGCAGCGGCAGGTGCGTGAATGGTATTGGGTCTTGCTCGCGCTGGCGGCAGTCGCGCTGGCGGGCGCACGCTGGCTCAGCTTGCGGCACTCAGCATGATCGACACGCTGCTGAATCTGCATTGGCGCGAACCGCTGTGGCTGGCGCTGGCGGCGGTGCCGCTGCTGTTTGCCGGGTGGCGTTGGCGGCGGCGTGCCTGCTTGCTGCGCTACGCCGACGCCGCGTTGCTGCCGTGGGCGGCGCAATCCGCCGTCGCGCAACAGGCGGCGTGGTTGCCGACACTGGCACACGCGCTGGCCTGGCTGCTGCTCGCGCTGGCGGCAGCCGGGCCGCGCACGCCACTTGATCTACGCGATGGCCAGCCCGCACCGCGCCATCTGTTGACCGTGATGGTTGCGCTCGATGTGTCCGCTTCGATGCGTGCCACCGACATCGTGCCAGACCGCCTCACCCGTGCACGCCTCGAACTGCTCGACTGGCTGCCGCGTCTGCAGGGCGAGCGGGTGGGCTTGATTGTCTATGCCGGCGAAGCCGGGGTGCTGCTGCCACCGACTAATGATGTGGCGCTGCTGCAACGTGCCATCGAACAGGCCGATCCGCGCCTGATCGATGCGCAGGGCAGCAACCTCGGGGCCGCGCTGGATCTGGCACGCACGCAACTGGAAGCGGCACCCGGCAAGGCCCGTGCGGTGTTGCTGGTCACCGATGCCGAATCCGGCAGCGCGGACGCAGCTGCTGAACAGGCGGTTCAGGCGCTCAGCAAAGCCGGGATGCCGCTGTTTATTTTGGGCGTCGGCAGCGAAGCGGGCGCACCTGTGCCGCTGCCCGAGGGCGGTTTTGCCGAGCAGGACGGCGTGCAGGTGCAAAGCCGCATGGTTGTTGCGCCATACCGTCAGTGGGCGCAAACATCGGGGGGGCACTTCGCCGAAGTGAGTGACAGTGATGCGGATTGGACCGCGTTGCATGATCGGGGAATGGCCGACTTGCCGGGGGATCCGGTTGTAGCGGGCGAGTCGGCGGCCTGGAACGAACGCTATGCCTGGTTTCTGGTGCCTGCGCTGGCACTGTTCATGGCGGTTTCCTTGCCGCGCCGAGTGGTCGCCATCGTGGCGCTGGTGGTGTGGGTTGGCGCCCTGACGCCTTCGTCTGCATGGGCCAACGAGGCTTCTGCCTGGCAGGCCTGGCAACAAAAACAATACGGCAGTGCACAAACGCTTTACACGCAAGTTGGCGGTTACTCCGGCCAGATGGGCGCAGGCGCGTCGGCCTGGCGACTGGCCGATTATTCCGTCGCAGCGCAACACTTTGGCGCGGCCTTGTTGCTGGCGGCCAACGATAGTCAGCGTGCCGACGCGCTCTACAACCTGGGCAATGCGCATTACGGCCGGGGGCAATACGCCATCACCGTCGAGGCCTACGAAGCGGTGTTGCGGTTGCGCCCCAAGGATGCGAAAGCGCAAACCAATCTGGGATGGGCCAAACAGCGTCTGAGCCGTCAGCCGGCCGAAACGCCGATGCAAAGCGACTTGCGCGGGCGGCGGGGGATGCTTGCCGAAGGCCAGATTGCGCTGGATGGCGAACCGGGTTGGCGCCGTGAAGATACGCAGACTGACCCGATAGGGGTGGAGGTTGATCGGCAATCGCGGGCGGCAGGCGATGCACGCGCGTCGACCGGTATGGGCACCAAGCAATCCGTTACAGTCAATTCGCGTTTGGCTGTGTCTGGTCTGAAAAAACTGGATCGGCTGGAAGACCGCCCCGATGCCATGCTGAAAAACCTGCTGAAGCAGGATGCGCGGCACGACAGTACGGAGCGTGCGCCATGGTGAGGAAACTGCTGTTCCTGGCACTGCTGGCGAACGGCATGGCTCATGCGGCTTCATTTACCGCACGCCTGGACAAACCCGCCATTACGCTGGGTGAGCCGGTCAGCCTGACGCTTGAAAGTAAAGGCTTGAGTCTGGATGACCTCGATATCACGCCGATCACTTCACACTTCTATGTGGCCGCGCGCACCCTGAGTCGAGGCACGGACACCGAAACGCTGGTGCTGACCTTGTATCCGCGCGGGTCAGGCGTATTGAGCGTCCCCTCGCTGCAAGTGAACGCGTTGCGTACGGCCGTGCTGGCTTTGAAAGTGACGGATGGAAGCGAAGCCGTATCGCGTGTGACCGCTTCCTGGTCGCTGACGCCGGCTTCACCGCTCGTGAACCAGCCCGCGCGCCTGACATTATCGATTTGCGACGACGGCAGCCTGCAGTGGCAGCGTCCCGGTTTGCCCACTGCCACCGGGCGTCTGCTGCGAGCACTGGGCGAGGAGGAGGGCGAGGGCACGCGCGGAGATGAATCCTGCACCCTGCATCAGTTTCATTGGTCGCTGATAGCCACACAAAGCGGGCCCGCTTCACTGGCCATTCCCATGATCGACGCCAACCGCTTTGGTCAGCGGCTGCGCTTCCCCGGGCCGGTGGCGGCGTATCAGGCCCGTGCATTGCCGGCATGGTTGCCTGGCGCCACGCCGCCGGTTGAACCCCAGGTGCGGGCTGAATCGCTGCCCTCGCGCTGGCCCGTGAACCGCCCGTTGAACTGGCGCTTTCAGGTCACCGGTGGCTACAGCGTGGAAGGCCTGAAGTCGCTGCTCGAATTGCAACTCCGTGACACGCCGGAACTGGGCATCTATCCACCGCTGATCGAGGCAGTCGCGCTGGACGACCCCGCTTCGCCGCTGTCGCGCTATGACGTCACCTTGTTTTTTCAACCCCGCAAGCGTGGTCTATTGAACCTGCCTGTTTTACGGTTGCCGTGGTACGACACCACACGCGGCCAATTGGCAAACATTGAATTAAAGGCAATGCCGCTGACGGTATTTGATCCGCGCTGGAAAGGGATGGTGCAAATAGTGGGCGGGGTCACTGGCGTACTGTTGTTGGGCGGACTGGTTTGGCACGTGCGCCGGATGACCCGTTGGCGATTGGCGCGGCGGCGCGGCCTGCACCGCATTCGGCAGGCAACGACAGTCGATGCGTTGGCGCTGGCGGTCAGGCAGTTTTCCTTATCGGGACTATCTACTGCATCCAGCCTTGGTGACTGGGCCAGCCGCTGTAAGCAGGAAAACCTGGCCTGCGATGTGGCCGGGGCGATCGATCAATTGGAACAGCAACAGTTTGGGCAGGCGGCGTTCACACTGGCCGCATTGCAGCAGACATTTGTGCAGGTGCTGGCGCGGGTGCGTCCCCGGTCGTCGATCTGAGAGACCGGCTACAGCGCTGCCGGGCTGAAATTACAGACGTAAAAAAGGGGCTTTCGCCCCTTTTTCAGTCCTGAGCATTGCCCACGACATACGATTCCACATGGGCTTCGGCCCATGGTGGATCGGAGTACCCCGCAAGGGGGTATTGAAAAGAATCCTTCAGGATACGCCGCCTTCGTAATCGGCAATACCCGGATTGGATTTGCCGATGCCGACGATCTTCGGCGTATTCAGCTTCAAGCCTTTGATCACCTTCTTGTCGCGCAGGTAGCTGGCCACCACATCCCAAATCGGCTCGCCGGTCGCGCCTTCAGCCACCGGCGCCCAGCCAGCGACCTTGTAGGTCTTCTTGGGGTCGATCAGCTTGCCTTTGATGCGCATGTCAGCGATACGCTTGCCGATTTTCTGATTCGGGTTGATGGTGTATTCGATACCGCCCACCCGCACCATGTCGCCACCCTGCTGGAAGTAGGGGTCGGCATTGAACAGGTTGTCGCCGACGTCCTCCAGAATGGTCTTGATGGTTTCGCCTGTCATGTTGGTCAGCGTGGTTTGCGGATAGGTGATCGCCGTCTGGTCCATCAGGCGCTCCATGGTGATGGGATCGCCTGGCAGCAGCGTGGTGCCCCAGCGGAAGCCGGGCGAGAAGGCCGCATCCGCGCCCTTGACTTCCATCATCGCGTCGACCAGCAGTTGATCCCAGGTGCCGTTGAAGTTGCCGCGGCGATACAGGAAGTCGTCGGTGACGGCGAGCTTTTCGTTGAGCTTGGATTCGTAAGGCGCACGCACCTTGCTGATGTAAGCGGCCATGGTCGGATCTGCAGGCAGCAGGTTCGAGAATACCGGCAGCAGACGATATTTGAAGCTGGCAACGCGGTTGCCCTTGACTTCGAAATCCATCACGCCGAGGAACTTGCCGTTGGAGCCTGCGTTGGTGACCAGCGTAATGCCCTTGGCATTCTTGACCTGTACCGGTTGCGGTACGCCGTCATGGGTGTGGCCGCCGAAGATGGCATCGATGCCGGTAACGCGTGACGCCATTTTCAGGTCGACGTCCATGCCGTTGTGCGACAACACGATCACGACCTTGGCGCCTTTGGCGCGGGCGTCGTCGACCCATTTCTGCATGCCGTCGTCGCGGATGCCGAAGCTCCAGTCCGGTGTCATGTGGCGCGGGTTGGCGATCGGTGTGTAGGGGAAGGCCTGGCCGATTACGGCGACTTTCACGCCGTTCATTTCCTTCATGGTGTAGGGCTTGAACACCTGGTCGCCGAAGTCGTTGGTGACAATGTTCTGCGCGACGAAGTCGACATTGGCTTTCTTGAAGTCCTTGTTGACAATTTCCACCACCCGTTCGGCGCCGAAAGTCGATTCCCAGTGCGGGGTCATGACGTCGACACCCAGCTTGATGCAGGCGTCGACCATGTCCTGTGCATTGGTCCACAGCGAGGTGGCCGAGCCTTGCCAGGTGTCGCCGCCGTCAAGCAGCAGTGCGCCGGGGCGCTGGGCACGCATTTTGTCGACCAGGGTTTTCAGGTGGGCAAAGCCGCCGACTTTGCCGTAGACCTTGGCCGCCTCGGTGAAGTCGAGGTAGCTGAACGCATGGGCCTCGGCACCGCCGGGCTTGACGCCGTACGCCTTCAGCAGGTGCTGGCCGACCAGGTGCGGCACTTTGCCTAGTGCGCCGCCGACGCCCAGGTTGACGTTGGGCTCACGGAACCATACCGGCAGCAATTGCGCATGGCAGTCGGTAAAGTGCAGGAAGGACACGTTGCCATGACGCGGCACGTCGTAGAAATTGGCAGGCGCTTTGCCGCCCGCCAGGACGGACTTGCTGTCCAGCGCCATGCCGGACGCTGCAGCGACGGCTAGAAGTTGCAGAAACTCACGGCGGTTCATGTGCATATGACTCTCCTCGGGGTACGGATTGTTGGATGGTTCGTGTTGAGTATTGTTGCGCTGGGCGCACTGCCGGTAAATAGTAGCTCCGGCTCATTTGCGATAGGTAAAAACATTGAAAAAGCCCGGTTACCCGGGCTTTTTGTTACAACAAGCCACTTAATTGCGGCTAATTGCGGGCGTTGTTTACTTCCGGAATACCGAAGCTTTCAAAGGCAACCCGTTGGACATCGCGGAGTGGAAATACTCCAGGTTGTTCAGCGTTTCGCTGTCCGCCGGTGGCGAAACGGCACGAACCGATTTCAAGCAACCCTGATAGCGTTCTTGCAGCGTCACCAGGTTGTCACCACCACGGAACACCGGCCAGTGAACAGTGTGGCCGATTACCGGCGAGATCAACTCGGAACGCAGTCGATTACCACCGTTCTGCACGTGGCAGCTGGCACAAGCAAAATTGAGCTGACCCTTGCGGCTGTAGAAGCTGTTCTTGCCATCTTCATACGCGGCTGTGGCTTTGGGGCCTTCAACCTTGACGTTTGACAGCATGCCATCGGACAGGGTGCGCATGTAGGCTGTCAGCAGACCCATGGTCTTCTTGTCATCGACCTTGTAGGCTTCTTCGCCGTTGGCCACGCGACAGTCGTTGATGACATTGCCCAATGTCACGACCTTACCCTTGGCTTCGTCGAATTTGGGGTAGAAGCCTGCAATATCCTTGCCGCCATTGGGCATGCACTGCGCATAGGTCTTGCCGCTCTTCAAGGGGGTTTCCCACATCTTGCGGCCTTTATCAATCTCGCCTATGTAGGGTGGGAATTCCATGATCGCGTCGTACTGGGCTTTGCTGTCAGCATCGAATGCCAGCGAGCCATAGACGTAATCTTCCACCTTCACGTTCGGGTATTTTGTGGTGTAGTACTTGATAAGTTCCTGCCTGTCAGACTCGGGTGTTGCGTATGCCGTTGCGGCACCGAGTGCAATACCCAAACCAGCCATGCCTGTCAGCAGTTTCGTAATGATTTTTTGTTTCATGCCGTCCTCCAGAAACCAGATGAATTAAAGCGAGAGCGGGGCCTGACGCCCCGCTCGTGTGCTGCCCGTTTTAGCCGATGGTGGCTTCTGCGGTGTTCTTGTCGCCTTTGTTGTCAACCCAGTTGACTACGACCTTGTCGCCAGCCTTGGGGCCTTTAACCTTGAAACCCAGATAGGGGTTCTTGGAAATGCCGCCGGAGAGGCTGCCGTCCAGCACTTTGACGCCATTGACGCTGGCGTTCACGTCGGTGATGTAGTGGGCGGGTATCAGTTGACCGGTTTTGGAGTCTTTACGAACGCCGGTTTCCATAATGTGGTTCATCAGCACTTTGACATCGGCAACATCGCCGGCCATCGTGGCTCGGATACGCATCGGTTCAGCCATTTGGCTTTCCTTTCCTAAAAATTAATCAGTTCAAAAAACGCTGTGCAAGGACGGGGCGAATTAACCGCCGCAACCGCCGATGGTGACCTTGACTTCTTTGGCAGCCGTGTAGGTTTTGCCACCAGCTTTCACCACTGCGCGAATCAGCGAGGTTTGACCCATTTTGATGCGGGTGGAAATAAAGCCCTGAGCGCCGCCCATCAGATCGAAGTCGGCAGCCAGCGGGGACGCGTTTTTTTCGGCGATGATGGCGATTGAGGAGGTACCGGCGATTCCGCTGGTTACTTCCACCGGCACAACTGCGCCGTTTTCAGCGATGTCCGGCGCCTTGATGGTGATGTCCTTGGAATCGACAGGTGCGGTTGCACCCATGTTTTTCAGGACGTCGCCGACGTTTTTGGCCTCATAGGCACTGCGCGGTGCGCTGGCCAGGGCCATGGTGGGTTTTAACAGACCGGCAGCGACAGCCACGGCCACGGTACCCGCGCCAGCGGCGCTTTTAAGTACATTTCTACGAAGTGCGTTCATGGGCATGTCTCCTTAGCTTGAACAGTTACAACGGGGTTTTACAGACCGTAAACAAAATCTGTGATCTTATCGATTTCTTTTTCCGACAACACGCCATGCTTGCCAAACGGAATCATGGTGGAGGACGGGTTGGCCACGGTCGCATCCCAAATCTGGGCGCGCATCTTGGCCTTGTCGGGGAAGCGCGCGCTCATGGCGATCAGGGGTGGGCCATACAAGCCGGCAGACTCCGCGTCGGGCTGGGTCGGCATGGCATGGCATGCCAGACAGTTGCCTTTTTTGTTGTTGAACGCGAGATCTTTGCCGGTCACTTCTTTCTTTGCACCGTCCTCAGCCGCCAGAACGCTACCCGACAGCATGATGGCGCTGATCGCGCAGGCTGTTGCTACCGCTACCTGATGCAATTTTCGCATTGTCATCCTCCTAATTATTTAACGTGGTGATGAAAGCGTTGGCTGTGAGGGGTTGCCTTCAGAAAACGCTATCCAGTGATGGATGAGGCATAGCATAGTGGAATTGGTTTTTGTCTTGCAAGGCCAAACCGGAGTTTTTAGGGCTAAACATGCAGGGTAAATTGTTACCAGCCGCGCCAGCTATAGCGTTAAGCGTGTGTAAATCATCCCTTGCGCTGCGCTTTCTCGGTCTCTTGCCACTCGCGCCGCCGCGCTTCTGCCGCCGACATTTCGTAGAAGCTGCCGTCCCCCGCCTTGATGCCCAGCGTGATTTGTTCGATTGCCGCCACCAGATTGCCACTTAATGCCGATGCCTCGGCTTGGGCGCGGTGACTGAGCAGGCGATGCCCGAGTTGGGCATGGGTTTGGGCTGCGAGTTGCCACAGGCGACGGTCAAGCGGATAGAGTGCTTGTTGTTTGTCGACCTGTACCAGCGCATCGTTGCTGCGTCCCGCAGCCAGTAAGGCGCTGATATATCCGTATTGCAACGGGCGGTAGCCCGGATAGGTTGAGCTTCCGCTTTGGTAGCGCTGCACGGCCAGCGTCTGGTTGCCCGACGCCAGCGCAACATGGGCGAGCAATTGCGGGATCATGGGACTGCTGCTTTTTCCGGAAGTCAGTTTTTGTGCTTCGGCTTCGGCTTCCCTGAATTGCCGCGCGCGCAACAGCGCGGTGACCAATCCGTAGCGGGCAGCCGCCTCGTTGCTATAACGCTTCTCTTTCAGCGTGTTACGTTGCGCGATCACGGCGTCGGCAGGACTGTTTTCCTGGGCACGCAAGCGCGCTCGTATCAGGTGAAAGTCGAGACTGTCCTGTACTTGTTGATAGGGCGCAGATTCGCTACGGGATTCCATGTCGGCGATACGGTCGCTGGTGAGCGGGTGGGTGCGCAGATAGGCCGGTGCGCTGCTGTCATAGAAGCGGCTGGCGCGTTGCAGTCGCTTGAAAAAACCGCTCATTCCGCGGGGGTCGAAATCGGCACGGGCCAGCATGTCATAGCCCAATCGATCGGCTTCACGCTCGTAGTCGCGGCTGAAGTTGAGCTGGTTCTGGATTGAGTAAGCCTGGGTGGAGGCGATGGCCGCGCTCGCCACATTGGGGTTGGAACGGGCCGCCAGCAGCGCCAGCGCCAGCGCGGCCATGGTGGGCCAGTAGCTCTGGCTTTGCGAGGCAATCATGCGTGCGATGTGGTTCTGGGTGACGTGGGAGATTTCGTGTGCGACCACGCTGGCCAACTCGGACTCGCTTTGTGCAGAAAGCAGTAGCCCGGTGTGAACGCCGATATTGCCGCCCGGCATGGCAAACGCGTTGATGCTGGGGTCGTTGACCACGAAGAAGGTGAATTCGCGCTGGTTGCGCGAACTGACCGACACCAGCTTGTAGCCGAGCTGATTCAGGTAGGCTTCAATTTCCGGATCGTCCAGGTAGCGGGGGTCGACATAGACGTCGCGCATGATGGCGCGCCCGAGCGTTTGCTCGTCCTGATCGGAGAAATACTGGCGGGACACTTCGCCCAGATCAGGCAGGTCGGCCGCCAGAACGGGTTGAATTGCAAGCGACAGCGCGAGGCATGCGCGCAACATCAACATCAGGGGTGGGGGGCAAAAAAAGGCATTTCGATTACGATAGGACATTATCGACAAGGTTCCTGGATATGAGCGAATTCACCCATTTTGACGAAAGCGGTCGCGCGGTCATGGTCGACGTGGCGGGCAAGGACGACACCCGGCGCGTTGCCGTGGCAAGCGGTTTGATCATGATGTTACCCGATACGCTGCAACGCATTCTGGGTGGCCAGGCCGCCAAGGGCGATGTGCTGGGCATTGCCCGGATTGCGGCGATCCAGGCGACCAAGCGCGCATCCGAGTTGATTCCATTGTGTCACCCGATTGCGTTGACCCGCGCCAGCGTCGAGTTTGATCATGACAAGGCCGCGTCAACGATTACTTGTACGGTAACGGCCGAAACCGTGGGCAAGACCGGTGTGGAGATGGAGGCGTTGACCGGCGTCAGCGTCGCACTGCTGACCATTTATGACATGTGCAAGGCGGTGGACCGCGGCATGGTGATGGGCGAAATCAAATTACTGGAAAAGCAGGGCGGACGTTCGGGCCATTGGCGCGCATTAAATGCCGGGGGCGCCTAGTCCAAAGTGTCTCTTGCGCAGGTGCGGTGCTGCGGCACACTAGCGTGGGTTTAATAATCAGGGTCGTGTGTATGCATTTTTACCGGTTTTTGATACTGATCTTGGCTGTGGCCGCAACGAGTGCGCGGGCCGAGCTGCCGGACTATCAGGCTTTTCCTGCCCAGGGCACGCAGTTGCTGCTGTGGGTGTCGTCCGAGCGCGGGCGTGCCGAACCCGAGATGGAGGCGGCGCAGAAGCTGGCCGCCCACGGTGTGGAAGTCTGGGCGCTCGATCCGCTGAGCGCCTATTTCCTGCCCCAGTTGCCGCGCAGCATGGATGCTATTCCCCAACAGGAGATGGCAGACTGGTTGCGGTCTGCGCTGGCGGGTGGCAAGCGGGTTTCGGTGCTTGCCGTCTCGCGTGCTGCGGTCCCCGTGTTGCGGGCAGCGGCATTGCTCGAGCCAGCGCAAAGGCGTCGGATTGGCGTGGTGTTGATGTATCCCAACTTGTATACGGTGGCAGAGCCATTGGCGGTACCGGATTATCTGGATCTGGGGTCATTGAAGGGTCTGCGGGTTCGCATCCTGCAGCCACGGCGTTCAGCGGCGACCCCCTGGTTGGCCGGCCTGGTCGATCATTTGAAAGTGTATGGCGCAACGGTTGAGCCTGTCATTCTGGAAAATCTGCGTGAAGGCTACTGGGTGCGTGAAACGCCGACAGCGTTCGAGATTGCAGAAGGCCGGCGGATGGATGGATTGTTGTTACGTGAATTGAAAGCATTGGGGCAAAAATGAAGCGATTACTGGCAAGTCTGGCCATGGGTCTGGTTTTAACGACGGGTGCGTACGCCGCCGGGTTTGAATCTCGTGCGGCCACACCCGCGCCCGCACTGAAAGCGCACGATATGAGTGGCGTGCCCAAAACGCTGGCGGACTATCGCGGCAAGGTGGTTGTGCTGAATTTCTGGGCGTCGTGGTGTCCGCCCTGCCTGCGTGAGATGCCCTCGATGGAGCGTCTGCGGGTGAAAATGAAAGGGCAGCCACTTGAGATCGTGGCACTGGCCAGTGCCGAGGGTCCGGATGATGTGAAGGCTTTTCTGTCGAAAATGCAGCTGGGTTTTCCGATATTGCTCGATGCCGACGGCAGCAACACCAAACGCTGGAAAGTGTTTGCCCTGCCCACCACGTTTCTGCTGGATGCCAAGGGTCGGGTGCGCTATGTGCTGACCGGGCCCGTCGAGTGGGATGAGGGCGAAGCGCTCAGGATCATTGAGTCGATGCTGGCAGAATCGCCTGTAAAGCCGAAATAAGACGACTTGTGGCGTTTAACCCTTGAAAAGTTAAGGGAATGTCCGGCGTGCATTTCGGGAATTTTGAGTCGTTTTGCTTGCCATGCTGGGGGCTTGAAGGGCAAAATAACGGTATATTCGAAATGTTTAATATATTGCCGTCCTCGTAGTCGCCAACGCTTTTGCGCTGGCGCTGCCTCCAGCTGTCACCTAGTGTGTATATCCGGGTAGGGAAAGATGCGGTCCTTGGAATAAGGGCCGCAGGGGACATAATGAGCCTAGAGACCGCATGAACGCCAAGATCAAACTCGAAAATCACGACGCGCAGGAAATCAAGTACACCACCTGCTATATGTGCGCCTGCCGTTGCGGCATCAAAGTGACGCTGGAGGACAACAAAGTCCGCTTCATTCAGGGTAACCGCAACCATCCCACCAACCAGGGCGTGTTGTGCGCCAAGGGGTCGGCCGGGATCATGAAGCAGTATTCCACTGCCAAGCTGACCCAGCCGTTGATGCGCAAGCCGGGTACCGAACGTGGCGAAGGTATCTACGAGCCGATTTCCTGGGAACAGGCGCTCGACGTGCTGGGCGACCGTCTGGAAGAAATTCGCGCGACCGATCCCTCAAAGCTGGCCTATTTCACTGGCCGCGACCAGATGCAGGCATTGACCGGTCTGTGGGCGCAGCAGTTCGGTACGCCGAACTGGGCGGCGCACGGCGGTTTCTGTTCGGTCAACATGGCCGCAGCGGGTCTGTATTCCATTGGCTATTCGTTCTGGGAGTTTGGCGCGCCTGACTGGGATTACGCCAAGTATTTCCTGATGTGGGGCGTGGCGGAAGACCATGCGTCCAACCCGATCAAGATCGGTCTGGAAAAACTCAAGCGTCAGGGCGGCAAGTTCGTTACGGTTAACCCCGTCAGGACGGGGTATTCAGCCATCGCCGACGAGTGGCTGCCGATCAAGCCCGGCATGGACGGCCTCTTGGCCATGTCGATGGTGCATGTGCTGCTGAAGCACGAAAAATTCGATTACGAATTCCTGGTGCGCTATACCAATGCGTCCTGGCTGGTGGTGCAGACCCCAGGGCAGAAGGGCGACGGCCTGTTCCTGCGTGATGAGAACGACCACCCGCTGATCTGGGATATCGAAAAAGAAGCTTTCAAGAACGGCATTGACGGCGATATCGCCCCCGCGCTGTTTGGCGAATTCGTGGCACCGGATGGCCGTCGCGTCAAAACCGTGATGTCGATGATGGTCGAGCGTTACCTTGATGAGCGTTATGCGCCGGAAAACGTGGCGTTGGAATGCGGCCTGCCGGCCGAAACCATCGAGCGTATTGCGCTGGAAATGGCGCACGTCGCGTTCAAGGAAACCATCGAGTTGCCGATCGAATGGACCGACGTGTGGGGCCGCAAGCACGACAAGGTCGT
>JASJPF010000094.1:0-7270 GCA_031426835.1 Thiobacillus sp. | reverse complement strand
CTCGCCCACCCAACCTGTTATTCAAAATTGCACTTCGGATTTGAATCCGCGTATCAAATGACTGAATTTCGATGAATGAAATGGCGGGTCGGGAATCGTATCGGCAATCATCATCTGCGCGCGCGTGAGTCGCGGTGACAGACAACGAAAACAGCGCAATGTAAACAATCGAAGCAAACGTCTTGAACGGCATGGAACTCTCCCTTGAAAAGATGTGCGATAACGGCTACCGGATGGCAACCGCATTTCGTTTAAGCACCCAGGAGTTCACCGCATTTTTGGTATTTCAATCAGCCTAGTCGATTTCCGTCATT
Source organism: Thiobacillus sp. (assembly GCA_031426835.1). Lineage (GTDB taxonomy): Bacteria > Pseudomonadota > Gammaproteobacteria > Burkholderiales > Thiobacillaceae > Thiobacillus. Next base: position 6,956 of record JASJPF010000094.1, on the reverse strand, counting down.
GAAAAAGAAAAACATGCGCGTTGAAACCGAACCCGACAGGGTGCGCCCCGTAATCAACCGCCTGTGCGCACAATACCCGCCGACTCTCGGGTTGGCTTATGCTTGTAGTGTGTTCAATTCGACAGCCAGGCTGGAGTTGCGGCTGCGCCCACCATGGAAATCCTGCTTTTGACCGCACTGATCGTTTTGAATGGCGTGTTCGCCATGTCGGAAATTGCACTGGTGACGGCGCGGCGCGTGCGACTGGCCAACCTGGCCGAACTCGGCGACCGCGCGGCGGCGGTGGCCATCAAATTGCACGATGATCCGACGCGCTTCCTTTCCACGGTGCAGATCGGAATCACATCGATCAGCATTTTGAACGGCATTGTGGGCGAAGCCGTACTGGCCGAACCGCTGTCTGTCTGGATGCAATCCATGGGGCTGGAGGCCGAGGCGAGCAGCATCGCGTCCACCGCACTGGTGGTGATTGTGATCACTTATTTTTCCATTGTGATCGGCGAGCTGGTGCCCAAACGCATCGGCCAGTTCAACCCCGAAGTCATTGCACGGCGGGTAGCACGCCCGATGAATCTGCTGGCAATACTGGCACGCCCGTTTGTGCGACTGCTGACCGTGTCGACCAATTCGGTTCTGCACCTGTTGGGCATGCAGCAATCCAGCCAGGCGGATGTCATCGAAGAAGAAATCCACGCGCTGCTGCAGGAAGGTTCGGAGTCCGGCGTGTTCGAGCAACAGGAGCGCGACATGGTGCGCAATGTGCTCCGGCTCGATGACCGTTCGATCAGTTCGCTGATGATTCCGCGCAGCGAGATTGTGTATCTCGACACCACGCTGTCGCTGGAAGACAACCTGAAGCGCGTGGCCGACTCGGACCATACTCGGTTTCCGGTTTGCCGCGACAGTCTCGACACGGTGCTCGGTATCATCAGCGTCAAGCGGCTATTCAATCAAACGCAGTCGGGTGGCAAGCTGGATTTCACCAGCCAGCTCATGCCCGCGACGTTTGTGCCGGAGAGCCTCACCGGCATGGATTTGCTGGAACACTTCCGCGCGTCTGATGCGCACATGGTGCTGGTTGTTGATGAATACGGCGAGGTCGACGGCCTGGTCACGCCACAAAATGTGCTGGAAGCCCTGACCGGTGAATTCACCCCGCGCAATCTGGAAGAGGCTTGGGCGGTGCAGCGCGCTGATGGGTCGTGGTTTCTTGACGGCCTGATCCCGATTCCCGAACTCGAGGATCGGCTCGGCCTGAAAACCCTGCCGGAAGATGGCAAAGGACGGTATCACACGCTGGGCGGGCTGGTGATGTGGCTGGCTGGGCAGCTGCCGCAAACCGGTGATATGTTGACCTGGAGAAACTGGCAACTGGAAGTGGTGGATCTGGACGGCAAGCGCATCGACAAGATTCTTGCGACGCCGATCCCTGCGGCCGAAGAGCCCGGACCGGACGCACCTGCCGAGTCGCCCTGATTGGCGACACCAGGCGCCGTGCTCAGCCGATCACGTTTTCCTGGAACAACTGCTGGATTTCCTCAAGCTTGCTGCGGTTATCGATCAGCGCGTTCACGCAGTACGGGTCCAGTTTCGTGCCCGCGAGCTGGCGCAGCAGAACAAAAGCATCGTCGTTGCTCCACGCGGGCTTGTAGGGCCGCCGGCTGGTGAGTGCATCGAAAATATCGGCCACGGCGACAATGCGCGCCTCGATTGGAATGTTCTCGCCGATGCGCCCGTCCGGGTAGCCCGTGCCGTCGATGGACTCGTGGTGGAACAGGGCGATATTGCGCAGGATGTCGATCCCCTGCACGGTCTCCAACTCCAGGTGAGCCAGCATCTGGTCGATCATTTCACGCCCGCGGATGGGGTGCGTCCGCATCAACGCTTCTTCCTCCGCATCGAGCTTGCCGGGCTTCAACAGGACGCGATCCGGAATGGCAATTTTTCCGATGTCGTGCAGCGGCGAGAAGATGAAGATTCTCTCGATCACCTCATCCGTCAGTTCATAGCGGTCCGCAACCGATTGCGCGATGACACGGGCAAAGCGCGACATGCGGTCGAGGTGCGAACCGGTTTCGCCATCCCGTGCATGGGCCAGATCGCGGGCGGTTTTCACCGAGGCGAGCAGCGTGTGCATGGTGGTCAGGTCGTTGATGATGCTGAGCGCGATCAGATGTCCAAAGGGGTCGATCTGACAAAGCACTTCCTCGCCGAAACAGTCCGCATCGTAGGCATTGAAAAACAGAAAGCCGAACAGCCGCCTTTGGTGGTACATGGGCATGGTGTAGCTGGAACGGTAGCCCGCGGCGGCCACGCGCCGGGTATGTTCGTGCGTCCCCCCGGAAAAAATATTCAGGTCGTTGACGACACGGGGGCGGCCTTTCTCGACAATATCCATCAGGGATGGGGCATCCGAGAGCCGGATCGAATAATGCGTCAGCGGAGGGCCATTCTCGCCGGAATACAGAAAGGTCTTGAGCGTATCCGTCCCCGGATCGAAGACCGCCGCCGCAATGCGTTGAATGAAGGCAAAGCGCGCCCTGAGCGCTGCGTGTATCGCTTGCACTTTGTCCGCAAGGCTGATGTTCTGGTGAAGCGAGCCGAGTCGATCTTCGTGATCGAACATGAAGGGTGTTGTCATCCTGGGTGCGTCCATCGCGTTCTTGTGAGCAAATTATACGATGTGCCACCGTCGCGATTGGCGACCGCACGGCTAATGATCACACAGTAAAAATGGCCAGCGTCGTTTCTGTTCGTCCTGTTTTCCATGCCTCCCGTGGGCTTGTCACGCCGCTCTGTGGAATGCTGCAACGAACCCAGGGTGTGAAACCAGCGGCGTCAGCGGTTTGCCGCCAGCAGGGCCAGTCCGAGACAAATCACCGCAATGCCCGCCAACCGCATGCGCCAGTGGGCGCGCTCGCGATACAGCGTCATCGACAGGATGCCGGCAATGACGATGCCGGCATTGGTGAACGTCACCACCACGGCGGCGGGCAGGTCGCGCATGGCGTGGATCACCAGCGCGTAGGCCAGCCCGATGCTGGCGCCGGCAATCAGCAGATGCAGCAGCCGGGGCGCGCGTTGCGGCCGCCAGATGCCCTGCTTGAGGCGCATCTGCAGGGTCAGTGCGATGAACGAGGCGGTATAGCCGACAGTCACGAAGCCGACCAGGCTGCCGAAGGTGGGCAGATAGGCCGTCGCCGCCTTGTCGCTCAGGGAATAGATACTGGTCGCCAGGGCTGCGGTCAGCGCCAGCGGCAAGGCGGCGAAACCGTCCTTGCGCCACGCGGTGGCGGCCAGCAACAGCAAGCCAACGACACTGACCCCCATCGCACCCCAGGCAGGCACGCCCAGCGATTCGCCGAAAAACAGCACACCCCACAAGCCGATCAGCAGCGGCGAACTGCGCACGATGGGATACACCAGCGCCACCGGCGCGTGTTCGTAGGCGCGGTTGAGGGTCAGGAAATACAGCACGTTGGCGCTGGCCGACACCAGCAGCCAGCCCGTCAGTTCCCAGCCCCAGCGCGCCTCGCTCGCCAACTCGGCCAGCCCCCACAGGCCGAGCGTCGCACTATGCAAGCCCAGCGCCCACCACAGCATGCGGGTCTGCACACCCTGGTGCCGAACCAGCAGATTCCACGCCACATGCATCGCCACCGAGCCGGCAATGGCCAGATACGCCTGTTCGGGCACCGCGTTTACTCCGTCAAGATATCGCGGGGATCATGCACGGACTCCCCGTCGCGGGCAACGAAAACCTGAGGCGGCAAAGTGTGGCGATTGTCTTTCAGCCACGCGTCGAGTTCGTGTCCGATATGGGTCAGCCAGGCACGTTGCGGCCGCACCGCTGTGATCGCCGCCAGCGCAAGGTTTACGTCGTTGTGGCTTTTCGAGGGGGTGGCGCGGGGCGGATAGGAACAGTCGATGACCAATTCCGAAGGTTGCCAGTCGCGCAGAAAAGTCTCGGTTTTGGGCGGCAGCCCAGCGGTGTCGGTGAGGTAGGCGATCCGGCTGTCTCCGGATTCGATGCAGTAACCCAGCGTGACTTTGGAGTGGATCAGCGGCACCGGCGTGATGGTCACAGGCCCCACGTGCAAGGCCTCGAACTTGCGCATCGGCCTGAACTCCAGCAGCCCCGGGTTTTTGTAGAGGTCGGCGCAGCCTTCCGAATCCGGCGGGCAATAGACAGGGATGCGCGTCCCCACCCCCCAGCGCAAATGAAACAAGCCCTGCACGTGATCGGGGTGAAAGTGCGTCAGCAGCAACGTCGGGAAATCGCCCGCCGCAAAACGCTCCGCGAGGTCGGTCAGACCGGCATCGATCAGCAGTCGCGTCTCGCCTGCCTCGATCAGCGCGGACGCAGGGCGACGGCGCATTCCGGGGGCGGCGCGCGCGCCGACACATATTTCGCAGGCACAGCCAAACAGCGGCGGCGCGCTGGTGGAACCGGTACCCAGAAAGCTCAGGCGCATCTCTGCCCCTCCTCCCGCCCGGCGCGGTTGCCGGCCAGCAGTTGGACGAAGCGTTTGCCAGCCTGATGCAGTTCACCGTCGTTGTCGATGAGTTCAACCTGCCCGTCGGGACGCATGAAGCGGCTGGCGCGTTCCAGCCGCCCGGCAATCTCCGCTTCCGTTTCGCGACCGCGGGCGCGCAACCGTGCGGCCAGCACTGCAGGCGAGACGGTGACCATCACCGCATTGAGCGCCGGATAGCGACACCGGGCTTGCGGCAAGTATTCGCGCGAGCCGTTCATCACCACGTTGCAGCCCTTGGCCAGCCACAGGTTGATTTCGCGACCGATGCCGTAGCGCAGGCCGTGACTGTCCCAGTGCATGGCAAACAGACCGGCAGCCAGACGCGCATCGAATTCGGTTTCGCCCAGGGCGACGTGGTTCTCGCCGTGGAGTTCCACCGACCGCGTGATGTAGCGATGCGCGAACACCACGCCGGGGTCGCCGGCGAGGCGCTCGCGAGCGTAGCGCAGCAGGCTGTCCTTGCCGCTGCCGGAGGCGCCGATGACGTAGAACAGCGCGCCCTCAGCCATGATCGAAGCGCGCCTCGAATACCGGTTTTCCGGCCGAGAACACGCGGCTCGCCTGGGCCAGTCCGTTGACGTGGGCGACCGCCACCAGATCGGCGCGTTGGCCGACGGCGATCTCGCCGCGATCCGTCAATCCCGCGGCGCGGGCCGGGTTGATGCTGACCAGCCGCACTGCCTCGGCCAGCGTAATCGCCGCCAGTTCCGGCAGGCGGAACACCGCCACGATCAGCGCCGCCGGATGATAGTCGGCGCACAGGCAGTCGGCCACGCCGGCGATCACCGCATCCAGCGCCCGCACGGCGCCGGACTGGCTCTTGCCGCGCAGGATGTTGGGGGCGCCGAACACGGTGCTCATGCCGCGTTCGCGGGCGGCGCGGGCGGATTCCAGGTTGATGGGGAACTCCGATATCCCCACGCCCAGCGCGTGCAGGGTCTCGACCTTTTCCGGCGTGTCGTCGTCGTGGCTGGCGATGCAGATGCCCTGCGCCTGCGCCGCATCGATCAACCGGCGGATGCGCGCCATTGCCCCTTCCGCCTGGGCGAGCTTGTTCTCCATCAGGATGTCCAGTTCGGCTTCCGATTTTTTGTAGGTGCGCGCCAGATAATCGCGGAAGGCGGCGATGTCCCTGAACTGCCCCTGGCCGGGGGAATGGTCCATCACCGACAGCAGGTGCATCTCGCCGGCGGCCATCAGCTCAAGCAGGATGTCGGGCGCGCTCGGGTCGGTCACCTCGTAGCGGCAGTGCACCCGGTTGTCGACCAGGCCATGCGGGTTCCAGGCGTGGACCGCGCGCGCCACCGAAGCAGCGAAGGCGTTGTTGCGTACGCCGAGTTCCTCATTGGCGAAAGAGAGCGCATGGAACACCGTGGTGACACCGGCGGCGGCATTGCGCTTGTCGGCTTGAGCGCAGGCGAAGTCGAGCGGGAAATGCACGTTGGGGCGTGGCTCGACTTCCTTTTCCAGGGCGTCGCAATGCAGGTCGATCATGCCGGGGATCAGCGTCTTGCCGGCGAGATCGACGGTTTGCGCGCCGTGGCCTGATGCGGGGTTGATGGCGGCGATGACACCGTCCTCGATCAGCACCGTAGCGTCTTCGAGCACAGCGTCGGGCAGCACCACGCGGGCGCCAGTCAGATACAGCGAATTCATGCGTATTCCTTGAGAAGGGCTTCGACGGCGGGCGGCGGGGCCAGTTCGACGACCTGGTCGGCCAGCCGGCGGGTGGTTTCGGGATGATGAAAAATGGCGAGCATGGCCGTGCCTTCGACCTTGAGTCCTTCGATCAGCCGGATGACGCACTCGGCCGTGGCCGGGTCGAGGCTGGCCGTCGGCTCGTCGAGCAGCAGCAGACGCGGCTTGGCAATGAAGCCGCGGGCGAGGTTCACCCGCTGGCGCTCGCCGCCGGAAAAGGTGGCGGGCGAGACACTCCACAGGCGCTCCGGCAGATTCATGGCAGACAACAGATCGGCCGCACGCTGCCTGGCTTCCGCACGTGGGGCGCCCAGACCGAACAGCGGCTGCGCGACCACGTCGAGCGTCGGCTGGCGCGGCAGGCAATGCAGGAACTGGGTGACGAAGCCGATTTCGCGCCGCCGCAATTCGAGAATCTGGTGCGCGCTGGCCAACGCCAGATCAAGCTCGTGGCCCATCGCATCGCGATAGAGAATGCGGCCGGCGCTCGGCAGATAGGTGCGGTAGATGCCCTTCAGCACCGACGACTTGCCGGCGCCGGTGGGGCCGATCAGCGCGGTGAGCTCGCCTTCGCGCACCGTGAAGCCGACGTTGTGCGCGGACGGGATCAGCTTGTTCTGCTCGTGCAACTCGAAGTGCTTGCCGTAGCCTTCAACCTGGAGAGTCGGTGGGGTCATGTTGCGTTCCTCACAAGGCGGACGCCACCAGCCGCTGGGTATA
>JASJPF010000093.1:0-35697 GCA_031426835.1 Thiobacillus sp. | reverse complement strand
GAGCGCCAGGATGTTGGTCTGGAAGGCGATGCCGTCGATGACGCCGATGATGTCGGCAATCTTCCTGGAGCTTTCCTTGATCGAGGCCATGGTGTCGACAACTTTGCCTACAACCTGACCGCCTTTGACCGCGATGTCGGCGGTGGAGACGACCAGCTGGTTGGCCTGCTTCGCGTTCTCGGCGTTCTGCTTGACGGTGCTGGTCAGCTCTTCCATCGAGCTGGCGGTTTCTTCGAGGCTGGCCGCCTGCTGCTCGGTGCGGCTCGACAGGTCGAGGTTGCCGGCGGCAATCTGGTTCGAGGCGGTGGCGACGCTGTCGGTGCCGCTGCGGACCTGGCTGACTACCGTCACCAGGCTTTCGCTCATGTCTTTGAGCGCCTGCATCAACTGGCCGACTTCATCTTTGGAATGCACTTCGATGCGGCTGGTCAGGTCGCCTGCGGCAACCGTTTCGGCGATCTTGACAGCCCGGTTGAGCGGGGTGGTGATCGAGCGGGTGATAAACCAGGCAATCAATGCGCCCAGTAGCAGCGCAGCGGCGGCAAGGGCAAACATGAGCGTGCGAGCGCTTGAATAGGCGGCATTGGATGCTGCAACGGCAACGACTGTTCCCTTTTCCTGAAATTCAGCCATATTCTCCAGCGAATCGAGCCACAGACCCTGCGCGGAACGAACCTCGCCAACAAGAAGTTGTGTCGCCTCAATAGGATTCCCCATCGCAAACTCCATCACTTTATCCAGCAAAGGATCGGTCTGCACCCGAGCATCTTTCATCCTGGTGAGCAATAACATCTCCTGCTTACCTTGCACCATTTTGACCAGCTTATCGCCCATCTCAGCGTATATTTTGCGCTGTTCCGAAATGTGTTCCACCTCTTCGGCCATGCTCGTTTCGTCGATAAGCAGCACAAGATTGCGAGCCGAAATGGCAGCCGTTTGCATGGCATCGCGCATTTTGCTGACCAGTTTCAGCTTGACCATATGGCCGCTGGCGACGTCTTCAAGGTGACCGTGTATCTGCGACATGCGAGTCAAGCCAAGTACGGCCATCAACAACATCAACACTAAAACCAGAGCGAAGCCCAATCCCATTCTGGCCCCAATTTTCATATTTTCGAGCGGCATTTTTTCCCCTGTATAACCACGATTTGGACTTTCCGCCCTCCAGGCTTCTTGATACGCACGAATACAAACCTGGAGTGCTACGGTGCAGTAGGGGTAATTTATCCGCGCCATATGACCAAGGTGTGACTGCGCCTTGAAGACTTCAAGGCGGGTGCTCACGCCGGGGTCTGGTGCGGAATCGATGGGGAGGGGTTGACAAGAACAGTCGGGGAAACCGTTCAGGCCATGGCACATCAAAATGGAATGAAGCCAGCCTTATTGGAGAGGGTTCCGATTTCTGCTCAAAACGGGATGGCCGCTAAAACGGCGCCGGACACGCAAACGCAAGTACCTCTCCCGTCACCGGATGCATGAAGCCCAACGACCCCGCATGCAACAGCAAGCGCTCCGCCATCATTTGAATATCTGCCGGCGCGTACAGGGTGTCGCCTAGAATCGGGTGGCCCAACTCGCGTAGATGCAACCGCAACTGGTGCGAGCGACCGGTGACCGGTTCGAGTTCGACGCGGGTGCTTGAGCCGCCTTTATCATGCCCCAGCACGCGCCAGCGGGTGATGCTGGGCTTGCCCTGTTGATGATCGATGATGCGCAGGGGCCGGTTCGGCCAGTCGGCGATGATCGGCAGGTCGATGACGCCCCACGCTTCGGTTGGCGCTTCCAGCCGGCCCGCCACCACGGCAAGGTAGCGCTTGTTCACCTCGCGCGCGGCGAAGGCCATGCTCAGTGCGCGCTGCGCCGCCGGCCCACGCGCCAACACCATCAATCCCGAGGTGGCCATGTCCAGACGGTGCACGATCAGGGCGTCGGGATAATGAGTCTGTACCCGAGCGCTCAGGCAATCCTGCTTGTCGGCACCGCGACCGGGCACCGCGAGCAGGCCACTGGGTTTGTCGACCACCAGCAGGCTGTCGTCAATGTAGAGCGGTTCGATCGGCGAGGCGTTGGAAAGGGATGTCATGAGTATTCAATCGATGGGAGAGCCATGATAGTCATGAAGCCTGCCTGACTCTAGTTAATTGGAGTCGATCGTTCTATCGTTAGCCAACCTGGTTCCAATCGCCATCACGCCTCAAAGGAGCACGCCCATGATTCTCGGTCTACGCACTGCCATCTATCCCGCACCTGATCTGGCTGCGGCCAAACGCTGGTACACCGATGTTCTAGGCCATCCACCCTATTTCGACGAACCGTTTTACGTCGGCTTCGCGGTGGGAGGATTTGAACTGGGTTTGTTGCCAAATGCGCAGCCGGGCACAACCGGGCCGCAGCCGCTTTGGGGCGTATCGAATATCGAAACGGAATTTGCGCGGCTGATCGAACTTGGCGCGACAGCGTTGGAGCCGGTGACCGAAGTCGGCGAAGGCATCAAGGTGGCGGCGGTGCAGGACCCGTTCGGCAATCGCTTCGGCCTGATCGAAAATCCGCTGTTCGATCTCAAGGCGGTGCGCTGAACCGGCTCTTGCTCAAGCTCCCAGTTCGGGAATGATCATCAGGTAAGCATTGAGCATGTAAAGCCCGGACAGGATCAGTAGCAGCGCGCCGACGATTTCGAATTTTTTCTGCTGATGCTGCAGCAACTTCAGGCTTTCCAGCCAGCCCACTGCCCACGCGCCCAGTATGATCGGCACCGCGCGTCCCAGCGCAAACGCCAGCAACAAGGTGGCGCCAAACAGCGGCGAGCCGATGCCGGTGGCCACCCCCAGCAATATCACCAGCGCCGGGGTGCAAAAAGGACACACCGCCACCGAGAATGGAATGCCCAGCAGGAACGCGCCCCAGCCGCTGTGCGCACGCTTGGCCCGAATGCGAAGCGTCGGCAACGGCAGCTTGATCCAGCCCGGCCACATCAAGCCGAGCACGATCAGCAAGGGGCCGAGCACCAATCCCCATTCCCTACCCAGCAATTTTTCCACCCACAGGCCGCCCAGCCCGGCTGCAAAGCCCATGATCACGTGCGTCACGATCATGCCCAGCACGAACATGCTGCCAAACCATACTGCGCGACGGGTTTCATGCGCCTTGGTCACGTAGGCGAGCGACACCGGAATCGCGGCCAGCGCGACGGGATTGAAGCTGAAAATGAATCCAGCCGCAAAGCCAATACTCAACGAAGCGAGGCTGGCTTGCTCAAGCGTGCTGCGCAGGGTGTCCAAATCCATATCAATGTCCGGTTTGCCAGATGAAAAGGGCCGCACCCCACAACAGGGCCGTGGTGAAATAAGGACTGAATGCCGCGGATAACCCGAGGAAGGCGCGCGCATTCGCCCCCAGTCCGTGCACGCTGCCCCACACGGTGGGCAGGCTGAACATGAGCGCAAACACGCCGCCCGCCAGCACAGCCACCATGGGCTGCTGCGTCAAGGCGGAAAGCATGCCGACGATCAACACCAGCGGCAGCGTGCACGCGGGCAAGGCGAGGCCGAGCTTCAAGCCTTGCGGGAAATCCGCATGGCGTGGCACGAGCCGGAAAAACTCGAGATGCGGCACCGGCAGGTAGACCTTGCGGCTGATCAGATACACGAGGCCGATCCCGCCCAGCATCAGCATCGCTGCCTGCGCCGACAGGGCCGTCAACCCGATCGCGGCGGCCACGCCGAATATCAGTGCCAGCAATACGATCCGCGACAACACCAGTTGCGCCAGTGCTAGCGCGCGCCGGTTCAGCGGATCGTGATGTGCGCGCACGGCAAACAGGGTGTGGGTGGCGATGGTGCAGGGCTCGAAAAATGACAGCAGGCCCAGTACGCAGGCGGCGATCAGCAGGAGCAATTCCATGATGCGCGCCCTATTCCAGTCTGCGCAGCAGCGCAGCCCGCAGCGTGCTGGCGCGCGGCAGCGAGGTGAATTCGAGCTTGCCGTCGATCGCAATGGAAGGCGACGCCATGATGCCGAGGTCCACGGCGTAATCCATTTCTTCCAGGATGTTCACCTCGCGCCAGCTCACCTTGTCCGTACCCAGGCTTTCAACCACCTCCTTGAGCACGTCCCTGGCTTGCGCGCATTTGCCGCAGCCCGGGGAAGAAAACACTTCGACCTTAAGCATCGCGGCCGCCTTTCGCCTGCTTGGCGACGCTGCTTTCCAGCGCCGCAAGTATGGGGCACGCGTCCAGCGGGCGGGCTTCGTCATTGCAGCTGGTGATCAGTTCGCCCAGGGCGTGGGACATGAGTTGCAGCGCGCGGATCTTGTGTTCCAGTTGCAACTTCTTGCCGATGGCGACGCTGCGTACGTCCTTGCAGCAGGCTTCATCGCTATTCTTGAGCGCAAGCAGTTCGCCGATTTCGTGGAGGTTGAAACCGCACTGTTGTGCCTGACGGATGAAACGCAGACGCCGGATCGCGTCTTCGTCATACAGACGATAGCCCGCCTCGGTTTTGCGCGTAGGCGCGAGCAGACCTTCTTTCTCGTAGTAGCGCACGGTGTCGGGGGTGACATCGGCCTGCTGCGCGAGTTTTCCAATGGCGTACATGGTGGCCCTCACTCTTCAATGACCTGATCCTAAACCCTGGAGTGAGGTCCAGAGTCAAGTGCTACGACACGCCACCCTACCCGGTTTTATTTTTTGGCGAGCCGGGGATCCGCGGGCCGACCATGGCTGGTCATGAATTTCGCGACGTCCCAGGCATCCTGCAGACTCAATGATCCGCCCTGGCCCAGGGGCATGTTCGCCTGGATGAACCCGGCGGCATTGTGGATTTTGCTCATGCCTGCGCCCGCATTAAATGACTGGCTTCCCCACAGCGGCGGAAACACATAGCGCCCTTTGACCAGGGTGCCCTGACCATCGGCGCCGTGACAGATTGCGCAATTCGCTTCGAACACCACCTTGCCACGCACTTCGTCAGGCGCCAGCGTTGGTTGATCCAGCTCGGGATAACCGCGCCCCTTGAGCGCAACGCCTATCGGCGCACCCTTGGCGAGCCAATAGCTATAGCTCGTCAGCGCAACCATTTCCTTGCCGCCCAAAGGCGGGGCTTTGCCGTTCATGCTGAAGCGGAAACAACCGGCCAGCCGGTCTTCATAGCTGTTCACCTGTTTGTTTTTGTCGCGATAGGCAGGAAACATCCCATAGGACGCCCACAAGGGCGCCGAGTCGGGTTTGCGTCCCGCATCGAGGTGGCAATTCACACAATTGAGCCCATTACCGACATACGCGCTGGCATAGGTTTGCGTGTCGGTAAAAATGTTTTTACCGAGGCGAATCACATCACCAAATTCTCCCTCGGGAATGTCTTCCGGGTCAGGCGGGGAGAAGTCCCCTCCCTGCTCGGCTGTCTGAGGAGCCGGCGTGGCTGTTGCCGGCAGGTTGCCAGTTTTCGCCTCGTCCTGTCCAGGCGTGGCGGAAGAAGCTACGGCAGGGACAGCGGGCGCTTCTTCAACCTTGAACAGGTAAGTGGCGACCCAGACCAGCCCCCCTACCGCCAAGGTGGCCGTGACCACCAGCACAATCCAGAAAGGATGGAACTTACGCGTCTGCTTCTGGCTTTGAAACCAGTTTTTGAGCCAGCTGGTCATCATTTCACCTTCCCATTCAATGCGGGATTTTCGAGATACAGGCTGACAGCAGCGATTTCCTCATCGCTCATTTTGATCGCAACAGATTTCATCAAACCTTGTGGATCATTGTCACGGGTGCCTGCCTGCCATGCTTTGAGCTGGGCGCGGGTGTAGCTGCTCATCTGCCCTGCGAGTGAGGGGAAATGCGGTGCAATCCCAGCGCCGCCCGCCCCGTGACAGGCAAAACATGCCGGCATCCCCTTGTTCCAGCTTCCCGATGTCGCCAACTTGAATCCCAATACCGCCTGGGGCGAGCTGGCAACGGGGTTCGCATCAGATTTCCAGCCTGGCAGGCTGGCATAATATTCGGCTACATCGCTTATTTGCTGGGCGCTGAGCGCACTGGCAATGGGGTCCATCAGAGCGTTTTTGCGCTGGCCGTTAGCAAACGCCTGGAGCTGTTTGACCAGATACGCTTGATGCTGCCCTCCGAGTCGGGGATGGCCTGGCGCTGCCTGGCCTTCTCCGTTCGATCCATGACAAGCCAGACAGGCGGGAATGCCGGCGCTACCCTGTTTGGCAAGCACACTCCCCGCAAGCTTGTCAGCGGAGGCATGACTTGCCCAACCGTTCGCGAATACAGTTAAAACAATCAATGCGAGCAAACGCACCGTATCCGCATAGCGTTGGCGGGGTTCGAAACGAGTTGATTTGGGGTGCAACATCCAGGTATCCGATCTGTAAAGTTGGCATTGACTGACACTGACTGACTCACGCTTTGCTGAGTCATTCAGCTTAACCATAGAAGAAATTGCACACGTGGACTACCGATTTATTCTCGCAGCCCTGCGTACATACAGTCATACCTAAATTGGGTTAGCCCATCTTCAGACAGACTTGAGATAACGAAGAGCGCGGTGTTGACGAGCGCTTCCTGCGTGCTCACGTACCGTTGTGCCACGATTACGCCTCAAAAGATACCTGAACCTTGCTTGCGCGCCAGGCCAGATCACTCAAGCAAGTGTCATCTCTAAGCTTTCAAACCCTCCAGCAACGCGATCCCCCACGCTACGCCGAAACCGTTGGTGTCGCTCATCACTGCGCCCAGCCCGCCCTTGCAACTATGGCCCGATAAATCCATGTGCAGCCACGGCGTGTCGCCGACAAAACGCGCCAGAAAAAGCGTGGCGAGGATGTGGTCGGCCTCGCCTTCCATGCTGCATTGTTTGACGTCGGCCACGGTCGAATCGAGGCTGCTGTCGTAGTCCTCGGGATAGGGGAATACAACGATGCGTTCGCCGCTGGCGATGCCGGCGCGTGAAGCCTGATGCGCCAGCGCGCTGGACGAAGCGAACACGCCGGACATGCGGCTGCCGAGCGCGTAATGCATGGTGCCGGTCAACGTGGCAAAGTCGGCGATGAGCGCAGGCTTGGCGCGCGCCGCCAGCGTCAGCGCATCGGCCAGCACCATGCGGCCTTCTGCATCGGTGTGCACGACTTCGATGGTGGTGCCGTTCAAGGCCTTGACCACTTCGTTCTGCCGGTAGGCTTCAGGGCTGATGTGGTTTTCGGCGAGCGCAACCCAGCCTTCCAGCGCAACCGGCAATTTCATCTTCGATGCGGCGGCGAGAATGCCGAGCACCACCGCCGAGCCGTTCATGTCCTCGTGCATGCCCTGCATGTATTTCGCCGGTTTGAGATTGTGGCCGCCGGTATCGAAACAAATGCCCTTGCCGACAAAAGCAACCGGTTGCGCCTTGGTCTTGCTGACTTTGCCTTTGTAACTGATGCGCACGATGGCCGCATCCTTGGCGGGCGAGCCCTGCGCCACCGCGCAAAATGCGCCGGCGCCCATTTTCTTCAGCTTGGCGAAACTGTATTCCTCGACCGTCCATCCATATTGCTTGGCCAGTGTTTTGATGCGCTTGCGGTAGACACCGGGCGTGAGTTCGTCCGGTCCTTGCACGGTAAGGCTGCGGGTCAGCAGGTTGCCTTCGGCCAGCGCTTTCGCATGGGCAAAACCATCGGTCGATTTGTGGCCGAACAGCTGCACGGTTTTAAGCGCGGCTTCGGTCTTGGATTTTCTCGACGGCAACGGCACGGCGTTGACCAGCGCGGCATACACCGCGGCTTCCGATGCACGTGCCTTGAACTCCACATCGCCGAACACCGCCAGCGTCAATGATTTCGGATGTTCGGCCATCAGCAAGGCCAACCCCTTGCGCACCAGTTCGTGCGTCTCGAACGTACTGGCGTCCGCTTTGAGCATGGCCACCACCGCAAGCGTACCGCCGGGGAGCTGCACTGCCACGGGCGACTTCGCCAACGAATCAAGCTTGATATCGCGGCGTTTCATGACTGCCTTGAGTTCAACACTGCCTGGCATTTCGGGCAAAGTTTTGGAAACCGGTAGCAATAACAACGCGTGACCCGCTGTTTCCAGTGATTTTGCAGTGATTTCCTGTTTGTTTTCAGTCAGTTTGGGCAGCATGGGGGGTCCTTGGGGGTGGCGTTTTTCTTGATGGTTGGCGGGGTTTCCCGGATAATTGCGTGGTTTTGAAATTTCCACCGCATTTTTCCGACCCCATCCCACAAGGGTAACCGAATGAAGATTGAAGACAAGAAACGCGTTCTGCGCGAAATGGTGTTGCATCGCCGTTTTGAAGAACGCTGCTACCAGGCCTACATCGAACGCAAGATCGGCGGCTTCCTCCACCTCTACCCCGGCCAGGAAGCGTGCTGTAACGGCGTGATGGAAGCGGCGCGTCCCGGCCACGATTACGTGATCACGGGTTATCGCGACCACGTCCACGCGATCAAGTGCGGTTCCGATCCGAAAGAAGTGATGGCCGAGCTGTATGGCAAGGAGACCGGTTCGTCCAAAGGACGCGGCGGCTCCATGCACATTTTCGACGCGGCGAACCGCTTCATGGGCGGCTATGCGCTGGTCGGCGGACCGTTCCCGCTGGCGGCCGGCATCGCCAAGGCGATCCAGCTCAAGGGCGGCGATGAAATCGCCATCTGTTTCCTCGGTGACGCTGCCAATAACCAGGGCGTGTTTCACGAAACCCTGAACATGGCCGCATTGTGGAATCTGCCGGTGCTGTTTGTATGCGAAAACAACCGTTACGGCATTGGCACCTCGATCGAGCGTTCCACCGCTGTGGTTCACCAGCACAAACGCGTCGCGGCCTACAACATCGAAGCTTCTGAATGCGACGGCCAGGACATCGAAGTGGTCTACGAACACGCACGCCAGGCAGTTGACCACGTGCGCTCGGGCAAAGGTCCCTACTTCCTCGAACTGATGACCTATCGTTATCGCGGCCACTCCATGTCGGACTCGCGCGGCTACCGTACGCGCGAAGAAGAAGAGTTGTGGAAGCAGCGCGACCCGCTTTTCATCCTGCGTGACCGCCTGATCGAAGCCAAGGAAATGACCATGGCCGATTACGAGGCGATCGAAAAAGAGACCGATGCCTACATTGAAAACGAAGTGATCAAGTTCGCTGAAGACTCGCCCGAACCGCGTGTTGAAGATCTCGAGAAATACGTTTTTGCCGACCGTGAGAGCCAGAAACCCTGGCTCACCGGCAACGCTGCTTAAAGCCGTGGCGCTTACGCGACACTGAAATAAAGGAAATAACTATGGCTCAAATCATGCTATGGGAAGCGATTCAACGCGCCCACGACGAAGAAATGGCACGTGACCCTCTGGTCATTTGTATGGGCGAAGACATCGGCGTGGCCGGTGGCACCTACAAGGCCACCAAAGGCCTGTACGAAAAATATGGCCCGCTGCGCGTGATGGATACGCCGATTTCCGAAGGCGGCTTTACCGGCCTCGGCATCGGCGCTTCCTTCCTCGGCGTCCGCCCCATCATCGAAATCATGTCGGTCAACTTTGCCTGGCTGGCGATGGATCAGATGTTCAATTCCGCCGCCAAGATCCGCTACATGTCAGGCGGCCAACTGGAAGCCCCTTGTGTATTCCGCTCGGCCGGCGGCGCAGCGCATCAGCTGGGCGCGCAGCACTCGGCCCGGATGGAAAAAGTCTTCATGGGTATTGCCGGTTTGCGCGTGGTCACGCCGTCCAATCCCAAGCAGGCCTACGGTCTGCTGAAATCGGCGATCCGCTGTAACGACCCGGTGTTCATCAACGAACACGAACTCATGTACAACATGAAAGGCGAAGTACCCGACACGGAATACTTCATGCCGCTGGAAGGGTCGGAAATTGCTCGTTCCGGCACTGACGTCACCCTGTTTGGCTACAACATCTCGGTGCACTGGTGTTTGAAAGCGGCTGAAATCCTCGACAAGCAATACAACATTTCGGCTGAAGTCGTCGACCTGTATTCGCTGTCGCCGCTGGATCGCGCCGGCATCAAGCAGTCGGTCAGCAAAACCCACCGCGTGGTCATTGCAGAAGAAGACGAAGCGCCGGTTGGCGTGGGCTCCGAAGTCATCGCCATCATCAACGAAGAATGCTTCTTTGAGCTCGATGCCGCTCCGGTCCGCGTGCACTCCGCATTGGTGCCGCAGCCCTACAACCACACGCTGGAAAAAGCGGCGATTCCCGATCATGAAGATGTGGTCAAGGCCGTTCTGAAGATATTTGGCAGGGGCTAGGCGTTAGGAGTTAGGGGCTAGGGGTGAAGGTCAACAGCTATCGCGATTTGCTGGCTTGGCAACTGGCGATGCAATTGACTGAGCACGTCTACCGTGCCACCGGAACCTTCCCTAACAAAGAGACCTATGCACTCGCCAATCAACTTCAAAGGGCGGCGGTTTCAGTACCGTCGAACATTGCTGAAGGACATGCTCGAAGCTCGACCAAGGACTATCTGCGTTTCATTTCCATCGCCATGGGCTCGCTTGCCGAACTTGAAACACAACTAGAACTGTCAGCCAGACTGGACTATATCGATCAACCAAAATTGGGCGAATTGCTTGCAATAGCAGATCAACTGGAAAGAATGCTTCAAGGCCTGCGTAAATCCCTGCAAAGCAAGCTGGTCCCGCCTTCCCTAGCCCCTAAATCCTAGCCCCTAAATCCTATGAACCATTACGCCATCACCATGCCGCAGCTCTCGGACACCATGACCGAGGGCGTGCTTGTCACCTGGGAAAAACAGGCCGGTGACAAAGTCGAGCGCGGCGATATCGTCGCCACTGTTGAGACCGACAAGGCCATCATGGACGTCGAAGTCTTCAAGGCCGGCTATCTGGCCGGGCCGCTTGCCGAAATCGGCGCCACAGTTCCCGTCAGCGGCGCGCTCGGCTACATCACCGATACTGCAGGCGATGTCGCCATTGCAGCCGGAGAAGTGGTTGCCGAGCAGGCGCAAACCGAAATGATTCCGCATCACGCGGGCACGCCCATCGTGATGCCACAGCTGTCCGACACCATGCACGAAGGCGTGGTGGTGACCTGGGAAAAACAGCCCGGCGACGTCATCAAGCGCGGCGACATCGTCGCCACGGTGGAAACCGACAAAGCCATCATGGACGTCGAAGTGTTCCAGGAAGGCTTCCTCTCCGGCCCGATTGCCGACGTCGGCAGCGTGGTTGAAGTCGGCCACCCGATGGGCTTCATCGTCAGCGATGCGTCCAAGGTCAACGACACCGGCGTGACGCTGGGGGCCGACCATAAGGTCAGCGACACCCACAAGGTTGCGCCACATGCAGCCGACCGGCCCGCACACATTCCCACGCCCAAGGCCGCTCCTTCGCAAATTTCCGCCACAGGTAACATGCCGCCCGTGCCGCGTCCGGATGGCCGCCAGGCCAGCCCCTACGCACGCAAGGTTGCTGCACAGTTGGGCGTGAACCTTACGGGGCTTGCAGGAACCGGACCCTCCGGCGTGATCGTCGCAGCCGACGTAGCACGCGCACGGCCGTCTATGCAGCAGGTCGCGCATTCGCTGCCGCAGGTGGATGTGCCGGGTCAGGGTCGCGCGATGTCGTCGATGGAAAAGGCCGTGAGCCACGCGATGACCGCTTCGCTTACGCTGCCGACTTTCAACGTCACGGTGAACATCAACACTGCCACGCTGACCGCCGCCGCCAAGGCGAAGAAGGTTTCGGTGACGGTGGCCATTGCCAAGGCCTGTTCGGTGGCGATGGCGAAATTCCCGCGCATGAACTGGGCCTACCAGCCGGTCGACAAACTGGTCGAGCGTGCCAACCACGACTTCGGCGTAGCGGTGATGTCGAACGACGGCGGCCTCGTGGTACCGATCCTGCATGGCATCGAAAAACGCTCGACCGACGCGCTGCAAAGCGACTGGACCGGACTGGTTGAACGCGCCCGCGTGCGCAAACTGGCCCCGTCCGAATACGCCAACCCCACCTTCACCATTTCCAACATGGGCATGCTGGGCGTGTCGCACTTCACAGCGATCCCCACCCCCGGCATCTCCGCGATCCTGGCCATTTCGGCCAATGGCCCGCAGGGTACGCCGTTCACCATCACCGGTGATCACCGCGTGCTCAATGGTGCCGATGTTGCGCTGTATCTGGTCGCGCTGAAGCAGACCATTGAAGCGCCCGAGGCCTGGCTAAACGCTGAGGGTGGTGCAGTTGCCGCATCCGTTACAGCACCTGCCACCACCAGCGCACCTGCTGTGTCGCCCATTCCAGAAGGCGCCGCACCTATCCCCGAGGGTAACTGGGACTTCCCCGTCGTTATCGTCGGCGGCGGCCCCGGTGGCGAAGACTGCGCACGCGATCTGGCTGACCATGGCATCAAGGTCATGATGGTCAACAACGAGCCCTTCCCCGGTGGCGAATGCCTGTGGCGCGGATGTATTCCGTCCAAAGCCTGGCGTGCTGCGGCAGACGTCATCCGCAACCGTCCGCATGACGCCGAGATGGGTGTCGATGGCACCAACACTCCCAAGCTCAACTGGGCACAAGCCGAGAAACATCGTCGCTGGGTGCAATCCAGCCGCGGCGAAATGGCGCTGAAGGCCGACAAGGGCATGAAGATCGACGTGCGCGAAGGCTATGGCGAATTTGTCGACGCCCACACGCTGAAGATCACCCCGGTCGAAGGCGAGCCGTATCAGCTTACGTTTGGCGCCGCAGTCATCGCCACCGGCGCGCCCGCGTTTGTGCCACCGATACCCGGTGCGCGTGAAAACCTGGCAACCGGCGGCGTGGTGACCTCCGACACCATCTGGAACCTCGCCAACCCACCGAAGAAACTCGGCATCGTCGGCGGCGGCGTCATCGGCGTGGAAATGGCGCAGATCTTCCGCGACTTCGGCACCGAAGTACTGATGCTGGAGCGCCACGACCGCATCCTCGCCGAAATCGAGGAAGAAATTGGCAAAGTCCTGATCGCCTCGCTGGAGAAGGAAATCACCGTCGTCACCGGCGCCGACATCAAGGAAGCGAGCGGTAAGCCGGGCGCAATGAAGCTGCGCTATGCCAACAAGGAAGGTGTCGAGTCCACCTTCGACTGCGACATCGTGCTGATGGCGACCGGCAAGCGCCCCGACACCGGCAAGTTGAACCTGGACAAGGTCGGCGTTGAACTCGACGGCGTTGCGATCAAGGTCAACACGCGCGGCCAGACCAGTGCGCCGCACATCTACGCGGTGGGCGACGTCATCGGCGGCTACATGCTCGCCCACACCGCCGCCACACAAGGCCGTGTCGCTGCCGACAACCTGCTGGGTCACGCTTCCGAATACGACCAGGACAAGGACTGCGGCGTCACCTTCTCGCGCCCGCAGGCCGGCTTTGTCGGATTGAGCGTGGCGCAGGCCAAGGCAAAAGGCATCGACGCGGTGGAAGCCAAGATGCCGATGAGCATCGACGCCAAGGCGATGATCACCGGCGAAACCGAAGGCATGATCAAGCTGGTTGCCGACAAGGCCACGGGACGCATCATCGGCGTACATTACCTGGCCGACCACACCGATACCCTGATCGGCATCGGCGTGATGATGGTGGCGGGCGAGATGACGCTGACCCAGGTGGCGAAGGCGATCTTCCCGCATCCGACTCAGACCGAACTGTTCGGCGAACTGGCGCGGCGCTTGCTGAATCGACTGCGGCGGACGGCGAAGAAGTAAGTATTCGCATTTCCCCACAAAAAGGGCCGCATTTGCGGCCCTTTTTGTTTCAGTCCGTTAATACCGACAGCGATCCAAGCTGAAGGCGAATATCCACGCTGTTATAGAAAACCAACCTTCCATACACGTGATCGGCGCGGACTTCTGTTGATCGCGCTAGTGGTCTGCTTTCGAAATAGTGGGACGGATGAAACGGATGGATTTTTTCGCATGGCAAGGCGCGAGGAGGCGACATAGCTGGCTCTATGGCAACGACGAGCAACGCCGCCATGCGGAAAAAGACGCCGTTTCATGTTCCAGTATTTCGAAAGCAGACCACTAGCTGACGCACTAGCCATGGATTATCGGCGTAACGCGTGCACCTTGGGGTTGGCCGGTGAGGTAGGCTGCCTAGCAGCCCTGACGCTCCAGCCGCGCCAGAAACTGTTCGAGACCCGCCTTGGCGCCTCCGATCCAGGGGGCGCCGTGGGCGAACAACAGGTGGTCGAATTCACGCTCACGCAGGTGCTTGAGCAATATCTTTCGCAGGCCATGTTTGACGCCTTCCGGGTCGTTGCCCATGTAGGCGTCCGGCACGAAGCCAAGCTTGCCCCGCTCACGCACGATAGCGTCGCCAAGGCTTAGGATGCCGCCGTGAAGCGGTAGATGGAGCGCGGTTTCCTCAGGGCACAAGGTGGCGACTTTGAGGGGCATGACACCGCCAGGAAGTTGCCTGCCGTGGCTAAATCCCCGAACCTTTTCGCCACGGGTGAATTCGTGCAGTCCGTCTTTATGGCACCAGACCTGCGCGCCAAAACGGGCGGCAAAGCGGTCGCTATGGCGGTAGTGGTGGCGATTGGTCAAGTAGATATGCTGCGGCGCGCCATGCGCTGCGAACCACTCGATCCCCTGCGCCGGAACGCGCGGGTCGATCGCCACCGGCAGGTCGGTGACGTTAACGTAATAAGAATGGACATACGCCTGGATACCTTCGTGGTAGGTCTTCCAATGGAAAACGCCGGCCAGGATTTCTTTCATTGCTGAGACTCCTTTACCTGAGCAAAGGTGACGCGGGGAGAAAAGGAAAGCCGCCTCTCCTGCTTTCTGGTGGGTCACGGGGCGGTGTGAACGCCTTTACATCCTTGGGTTAACAGTTCGTTGCGGCCGATGAGCATCCACCTCGCGCTTTAAAATCGCAGCGCAACACCGTTTTGCCAACCGTCAAAGCATCGAGTCCCGACTGGCTATTGTGGGCTGAAAGTAACCGGGCTATCTGGCCTGGCCCGCAAAAACAGTCAGGTGCGAATCAAGTAGACAGCATGGCGCAACGGGCCTCGTCCCTTCAGGGAAGGCTAACGTAATGGCAGATGTTGCAGGAAAGATAGTACGAGGGGTGCCCGCGATAACGGACAGGATGAACTTCACATTCTTTAAATAGCCAGACGCTATCGAAAGGGGGCGATGGTCACTGCCATGAACAGGCAGCGATCCATCTGATCTTTCCGCTAAGACGGAAAGATCAATACAAGCTTACTTCTTGACGCCGTTTACAACTGCCTTCAGCGTTGCACCAGCCTTGAATGCCGGAACCTTGGCAGCCTTGATCTTCAACTCTTCGCCGGTCTTGGGGTTACGACCGATACGCGCAGCGCGCTTGCGCACTTCAAACGTACCAAAGCCAACCAGCGTGAGGGAGTCACCTTTTTTGAGGGTGCCCGAAATGATGTCGATCAATGCGGCAACTGAACGCTCGGCATCTGCCTTGGTGGAATCGGTCTTGGCAGCCAGTGCGTCGATGAGTTCTTTTCTGTTCATATTTTGAATCTCCATGGGTCAATGTGGACAAGTCCACTACGGATTATTGTGAATACATGGCTTGCTGGCAATACTTAAATTCACAGACTTTCTGGAAAAGCCGCTGACCAAGCCCGAATCAGGTGGGTTTTGGGCGAGGGGGAAGATACCGTATCGCCTTATAAACAGAGGCTTACGCGGGGTAAATACGATTGTCGCATGCACCCCGGGGGGTTAATCCAGAACCCTGAGCCAAGTCAGCGATTAGCCCGCCGCAGCGGGCTAATCGGGATAGCTTTACCATTCTGACCAGCAAAATAAAGGCGGCCCCCGCTTCCGGGTGCCGCCTTCAATGTCAATTTCCAGTGTGCGTCAGCTGAACAGCCCCTTGAAGAACAACACGATGCTGTCCCAGGAGCGGCGAAAAAAACCACCGGCTTCAACGGCTTCCAGTGCCACCACATCGGTCTGCTTCAGCACTTTGTCGCCCTGGCGGATTTCAATTGTCCCCACCACATCGCCGCGTTTCACCGGTGCGACCACCCGGGGGTTCAGCAAGAGCTGCGTACTCAGCGTGGCGGCTTCACCGCGCGGCATGCTGGCTGCGAGGTCGCTTGCCAGTCCGACTTTCACTGTGCGGGCCGCGCCTTTCCATATCTGCGCGTTGGCCAGTACGGCGCCTTTTTTATGGAAGGTTTTGCTTTCGAAAAAGTTGAATCCATAGCCCAGCAGTTTGGCGGTTTCAACAGCGCGTGCGGCTTCGCTGTCGGCGCCAAACACGGCGGCAATCAGGCGTTGGCCATCCCGCCTGGAAGACGCCACCAGGCAATAGCCGGCTTCATCGGTGTGGCCGGTTTTCAGGCCGTCGACACCATCGTCGCGCCACAGCAACAGGTTGCGGTTAGGCTGCTTGATACCGTTCCACAGAAACTCTTTTTGCGCATAAATCGCGTAGTGCGCCGGGTCTTCGTAAATGATCGCGCGCGCCAGTTTCGCCATGTCGTGCGCGGTTGAATAATGGCCTTCGGCAGGCCAGCCGGTAGCGTTCTTGAAATGGCTGTTGGCCATGCCCAATCGTTTGGCTTCGCTGTTCATCAGCGAGGCAAAGGTATCTTCCTCGCCCGCGATGCGTTCAGCCAAGGCCACACTGGCGTCATTGCCCGACTGGATGATGATGCCGTGAAACAGGTCATCGACCGATACCTGGTTGCCCACCCCGACAAACATTTTCGAACCGCCCATACGCCAGGCTTTTTCGCTGATGGTGACCTGATCGGTTCCCTTGAGTCGGCCGCGCTTGATTTCCAGCGTGGCGATATAGGCAGTCATCAGCTTGGTCAGGCTGGCGGGCGGCAGGCGCAGGTCGCCCTGTTGGTTGACCAGAACGGTGCCGCTGGCGGCATCCATCAACACATACGATTTCGCGGCCAGCTCGGGCGGGGGCGGCACGGTGGCGCCCCAGGCGGCTGTCGCCATAAACAGGCTGGAAAGCAATACGAGTCGCTGCGGTAAAGACAGGGTAATCATGGATTTGTCGGTGAGTTGGAAAAGGAAAGCATAGTGAAGCTGTCAGACACGCAAAACCACGTGTTGGTTCAGGATAACATCGCGGCCCGCTACGCGTCAGCCTTGCGCCCTTGCCCTGTTAAACTCTGGCCATGCTGACTCCCGGATTCTGCCCGCATGGCCAAGCCTGAACCCCACCACCTGACCCGCCAGATCGTGATCGCCATGCTCGCCGGCATTGTGCTGGGCATCATCCTGAATCAGTTGGGCGCTGCATCCTGGATCCAGCTGTTCGTGATTGACGGCGTGTTGCAGGTGGTCGGATCGGTCTTCGTGGCTGCATTGAAGATGATGGTGGTGCCGCTGGTGTTTGTGTCGCTGGTGGTGGGTGTGACCGCCTTGTCGGACCTGAAGGCGCTGGGCCGCATCGGCGCCAAGGCGCTGTCGCTGTATCTGGCCACCACCGCGATTGCGGTGACGATTGCTTTATCGCTGGCGGGCATGGTCGGCCCCGGCCAGGGTTTCGATGCCGGCGCGACTACCGCCAGCTTCAGCGGCAAGGAAGCGCCACCGCTGACCCAGGTGCTGATCAACATGATGCCGACCAACCCGGTGGCAGCGATGGCCGAGGGCAACATGCTGCAGATCATCGTGTTTGCGCTGCTGTTCGGCATGGCGGTGACGATGTCGGGTGCGCGCGGCAAGCATGTGCTGAACCTGTTTACCGACCTCGATGCAGTGATCATGCACATGGTCGAATGGATCATGCGGCTGGCGCCCTATGGCGTGTTCGCGCTGATCACCCGCACTTTCGCCACCCAGGGGCTGGATCTGCTGCTGCCGCTGGCAGCTTATTTCCTGACGCTGACCGCCGCGCTGATGATCCAGATGTTCGGCACCTACCCGCTGCTGTTGCGCGTGCTGGGTTCGCTCAATCCACTTACCTTCCTGAAGAAAATGCGCGACCCGGCGGCGTTCGCGTTTTCCACCGCCAGTTCCGGCGCCACCATCCCGGTCACCCTGCACACGGTGGAACACAAGATGGGGGTGAAGAACAGCATCGCCTCGTTCAGCGTGCCGCTGGGCGCCACCATCAACATGGACGGCACCGCCATGATGCAGGGCGTGGCGACGGTGTTCATCGCCAACGTCTACGGCATCGATCTCACGATGACCGATTATCTGCTGGTGGTGCTGACCGCCACGCTGGCCTCGGTCGGCACCGCGGCGGTGCCGGGCGTGGGTCTGGTGACGCTGACCATGGTGCTCGGCCAGGTCGGCCTGCCGGTCGAGGGCATCGCGCTCATCATCGGCGTCGACCGCCTGCTCGACATGCTGCGCACCGTCTGCAACGTCACCGGCGACTGCGTGGTGAGCTGCATCGTTGCCAAGAGCGAACAGTCGTTCGACCAGGCCGTGTTCGACGACCCGAACGCAGGTTCGGTCGAAGCCGCCACCCGCCATTTCATTCCCACCCCACCTACGCCCTGACCATGCTCTATCCGCTGATCCGTTCCGCCCTGTTCTCGCTCGACCCCGAGGATGCCCACGGCTTCACACTGTCCAGCCTCGATGCCGCCCATGCGCTCGGCCTGCTCAAGCTGCTGCCGCGCGCGCAGGGCAAGCCGGTGCACATCATGGGCATCGACTTTCCCAACGCGGTGGGACTGGCCGCCGGTCTCGACAAGGACGGTGCGCACATCAAGGCACTGGGCGAACTGGGATTCGGCTTTCTGGAAATCGGCACCGTAACGCCGCGCCCGCAGCCTGGCAATCCAAAGCCGCGACTGTTCCGCATACCCCAGGCCGAAGCGATCATCAACCGCATGGGATTCAATAACCGCGGCGTCGACAACCTGGTACGCAATGTCGAGATGAGCGGGTTCAAGGGCGTGCTCGGCATCAACATCGGCAAGAACAAGGACACCCCGAACGAGCAGGCGGTAGACGATTACCTGGCCTGCCTCGACAAGGTCTACGCCCGCGCCAGTTACGTGACGGTGAACATCTCCTCACCCAACACCCAAAACCTGCGCGAACTGCAAAAGGACGAGGCGCTCGATGCCTTGTTGTCGGCAATCAAACTGCGGCAGTCCGAACTGGCGCAGCAGCACGGCAAATATGTGCCGATTGCGCTCAAGATCGCCCCCGACCTTGATGACGCGCAGATTGCCGCGATTGCCGCATTGCTGATGATGCATCGCATCGATGCGGTCATCGCCACCAACACCACCATCGCGCGTGACGCCGTGGCCGGCCTGCCGAATTCAGACGAGGCGGGCGGGCTTTCCGGTGCGCCAGTGCGCGCGGCCTCGACCCGTGTGGTCACTGCGTTGGCGCACCATCTGAAGAATGAAGTGCCGATCATCGGCGTCGGCGGGATTCTGTCGGGCGACGACGCACAGGAAAAAATCGCCGCCGGCGCCTCGCTGGTGCAACTGTATTCCGGCTTGATTTATCGCGGCCCCGAACTGGTGAATGAATGCGTGCAGCGGCTCGCCTGAGACGTAAAGAAGCTGGACGTGGCGCCGCAGTCGACAACAACGGTGCCACCCCCCTCACGACGGCAGCCTCATATCCTTTTTAACGCCGCAGCAATCCCACGATCACACCCAAGGACATCGCGGATTCATTCCTGGGCAGCCAGCGCATTGCTGGCCCGACGCCACGCGTTTCGTCTTTACACGCAATCTGTCTAGAATTGGCCACCGTCCAACCGGACCTTGCGCCACAACACCCTTAACCGATGAGCCATTCCGAATCCAAAAAACCCAGCTTGCTCGCCTTGTCGGCCGGCGCGATTGGGGTGGTGTATGGCGACATCGGCACCAGCCCGTTGTACGCGCTGAAGGAAGCCTTCAACGGCCCCCACGGCGCCGAGATCAATCACGACAACATCCTGGGCGTGCTGTCGCTCATGCTGTGGGCGCTGATTCTGGTGGTGTCGCTGAAATACGTGCTTTTCATCATGCGCGCCGACAACAAGGGCGAAGGCGGCATCATGGCGCTGATCGCGCTGACCCAGCGCGTGTTTCATGACAATTCCAGGCGCAAATGGCTGCTGCTCACGCTGGGGTTGTTTGGCGCTGCCCTGTTCTACGGTGACGGCATGATCACCCCCGCCATCTCGGTGCTGTCTGCCGTCGAAGGCCTGGAATTGGCGGCGCCGGCCTTGCACCGCTACATCATTCCGATTGCATTGACCGTGCTGGTGGGACTGTTCCTGATTCAGAGCCGTGGCACCGCATCGGTGGGCAAACTGTTTGGCCCCATCATGATTCTCTGGTTCATCGTGCTCGGCACACTGGGACTGCTCAGCATCGTCCAGACACCGGCAGTGCTGGTCTCGTTTAACCCGTTTTATGGATACGCCTATTTCCAAACGCACGGCATCACCGGCCTGATTATTCTGGGTGCGGTGGTACTGGCCGTCACCGGAGGCGAGGCGCTTTACGCCGACATGGGCCACTTCGGCAAACGCCCTATCCGCTTTGCCTGGCTGGGATTTGTTTTTCCCGCACTGGCGCTCAACTATCTGGGACAGGGCGCCCTGCTATTGCGCATGCCCACTGCGGCTAAAAATCCCTTCTATCTGCTGGCGCCGGAATGGGCGCTGTATCCCATGATCGTACTGGCGACGCTGGCCACCATCATTGCCTCCCAGGCCGTGATATCGGGCACGTTTTCCGTCACCCGCCAGGCCATCCAGCTAGGCTACATTCCCCGCATGCAGGTGCGCCACACGTCCGATCAGGCTATCGGGCAGATCTACATTCCCTTTATCAACTGGACACTGCTGGCCGGCGTTGCCCTGCTGGTCCTGGGTTTCCAATCCTCCAGCAGCCTGGCCTCGGCCTACGGCATTGCCGTCACCGGCACCATGGCGATCGATACCATACTGGCCTTCACCGTAGTGTGGGCCTTCTGGAAATGGCCGTTGCCCCTGGTTCTCGGTGGCGCAGCATTCTTTCTCGTCATCGACCTGGCCTTCTTTGGCGCAAACATACCCAAAATCGTTCATGGAGGCTGGTTCCCGCTGGCCATCGGACTGGTGATTTTCACGCTGCTGACGACCTGGAAGCGCGGCCGCGAACTGCTATTGCAGCGCATGCGAAATGACGACATCGACCTGACTGCCTTCATAGAAGGCATCGTGTCCTTCGAGCATCAACGGGTACCCGGCACCGCCATTTTTCTCCACGCCACCGGCAAGGGCGTGCCTCACGCCCTGTTGCACAATCTGTCGCACAACAAGGTGCTGCATGAACGCGTCGTCATTTTGCGGGCGATCACCGAAGAAGTGCCCAGCGTCCCCGATGCGGAACGCATCCATCTTACCGAGCTGGGCAATGGCTTTTACCGCCTGGAAATTCGCTTCGGTTTCCGTGAGGAACCGGACATTCCCAAAGCGCTCATACTGTGTGATGCACTTGGCTTGCATTTCGCCATGATGGAAACCAGCTTCTTCCTCTCCCGCGAAACCCTGATCCCCACTAATTTGCCAGGCATGGCACTGTGGCGAGAAAACATTTTCGCGGCGATGGCGCAAAATTCCGAATCAGCCATGCGTTTCTTCAAGCTGCCCGTCAACCGTGTGGTTGAGCTGGGTACGCAAATCGAAATTTAATCTTTTATAAACCGGTCTCGCGCCATGCACATCGGCATCCCCAAGGAAATCAAGAACCACGAATACCGGGTGGCGCTCACGCCAGAAGGTGCACGCGATCTGATCCAGGCGGGCCATAGCATCAGCGTTGAAACCCATGCGGGAGAAGCCGTCGGCTTTAGCGACGAGGCTTATCAGTCTGCAGGTGCCACCATCGTAGGCACCGCAGCCGAAGCCTACGCAGCCGACCTGGTGGTCAAGGTCAAAGAGCCCCAGCTTTCCGAAGTGACTGCGCTGCGTAGCGGGCAGTTGCTGTTCTGTTATTTGCATCTGGCCGCCGCGCCCGAGCTGGCGCGTGAACTGATGGATCGCGGGGTGACGGCGATTGCCTACGAAACGGTCAGCACGGTCAACGGCGCGCTGCCGCTGTTACTGCCCATGTCCAACATTGCCGGACGGCTGGCGCCGCAAATGGGTGCGCTGGGCTTGCACAAAAGGCATGGCGGAAACGGCAAGCTGATTGGTGGCCTGCCGGGTGTGGCGCCCGCGCATGTGGTCATCATAGGTGCGGGGGTAGTCGGCATGGGGGCGACCCGCGTTGCCGTCGGACTGGGCGCACGCGTGACGCTGATCGACCGTCTGGCCGACAAGCTCGTTCAAGCTGAAATCCAGTTTGGCGCACGGGTGGAAACCCGCTTCTCGTCGCCCGATGCCATTGCCTACAGCCTCGCCCAATGCGACATCGTGATCGGCGCGGCACAGATTCCCGGCCGTCACGCACCGCGCCTGATCAGCCACGATTTACTGAAAAAAATGCGGCCGGGGTCGGTGCTGGTGGACGTCGCCATCGACCAGGGCGGCGTTGCGGAAACCTCTCGCCCCACCACCCACAGCGACCCATTTTTTGTAGCCGACGGCATCGTCCACTATTGCGTCACCAACATGCCGGGCGCTGTGGCACGGTCTGCTACGGATGCGCTTACCCACGCAAGCCTGCCTTATATATTGGCACTGGCCGAACAAGGTTTGGCCGCCGCCGATACCGCAGCCGAACTGAAAGCGGGCCTGCAGGTTCACGCCGGACAAATCACGCACGCCGGACTGGCGCAGGATCTGGGCGTGGAGAGCCTGGATCTTTAAGGGCCACCTCCGGCACCTTCAGCCACGTCTGCTCCAACACACGCAGCTCAGCATCGAAGCGCACCACCAGGGGCACGCCGGAGGGGATTTCCACGTGCTCCATGGCTTCTGGAGAGAGCCCCTGCAGATGCATCACCAGCCCGCGCAGGATGTTGCCGTGGCTGATGACCAACAGACGTTTACCCGCCCGCACCCGCGGCACCAATACCTCATTCCAGTAAGGCAACGTGCGCTGCTGGCAGTCGCGCAGGCTTTCGCTGGCGGGTAAATCGCCGGGATCAACATCCGCATATAGCGGATCGAATCGCGGATGACGCGGATCGTTAATATCCAGCGGCGGGGGCGGTTCGACATAACCACGCCACCAGCGGCGCGAAGCCGCCTCGCCCCATGTCGCAAAAATCTCATGCTTGTTCATGCCCTGCAGCGCACCGTAGTGGCGCTCGTTCAGTCGCCAGCTGGTAAACAACGGCAACCCGGGGGTGCCCATCGCGGCCAGAATGACCTCTGCCGACTGGCAGGTGCGTTGCAAGACCGAACCGTGCACCTCATCGAAGACATAGCCGTCCAGGGCCAGCTGCCGCCCCGCTGCGGCGGCTTCGGCAAGGCCTACTTCAGTCAACAGAATATCGGTCCAGCCGGTGAAACGATCAGTCAGATTCCATTCGCTGTGGCCGTGGCGAAAGAACACCACTTGATGGATGGGTTGGCTCATTCAGGGGACTCCGTCAGTACGTCGTGCAGGTAATGGCGGTCGGCCCACGATTCCAGATGCCAGCCCTGGCCGTCGAAGTGGAACCAGTTGAGCGCGCAGTTGGGGATAACGAAATCGCGTGGCGTGTGCAATGGCCGACCGGTGGCGCGACGATAGATCACATCGAGCACCCCGCTGTGGCTGACTGCTGCAATCGTCTGCCCGCTGTGATGCCGCACCAGCCAGTCGATGCCCTCGCTCACCCGTTCGGCCAACGCACGCAACGACTCGCCGGTCTCGAAATCGTAATCCAGGTCACGCGCCACGTAATGCGCGTAGGCATGCGGATAGCGCACAGCCCCTTCCTCAGCCGTGATGCCCTGAAACACGCCGTAGTGCCGCTCGCGCAGCTGCGCTAAAGGCTTCACATCCTGATCCTCTCGCTGCGCCAGCACCTGTGCCGTTTCCATGGTCCGCATCAGGTCGCTGCTGTAGATCGCCTGAAAACGCTGATGCGCAGCATTGAACGCCATCGCCAGCGCCTGCGCCCGCCCGGTTTCGTTAAGAGGAATATCGGTATGCCCCTGAATGCGCTTTTCCACATTCCAGTCGGTTTCACCGTGGCGGATGAAACAGATGCGGGTCGTAATCGGTTTGGCAACGTGAGACATGTGGCACTATCCATTCCATTCATTACAGGTTTAAATCTGGCACAAAACCCGTGCCACGCCAGCTTGAGCTTGGATCGAACGACGACCGCGCCTCAAAACGCTGCGCTTGCCGCAGAAGCCGCATTGCACGACACTAACACCACACAACAAACACCAGCAGCACCGGACACGCGGAGAAAAAAACCAACAAGCAACCCGGAACCCTTGAGCAAACTCGACGACCTCTATCGCCTTCACCGCCTGCTGGACGGGCGGCGCACCGGCCTTTCCCGTGCCGCACTCACCAGTGAGCACGGCTTTTCGCGTTCCACCCTCACCCGCCTCATCGCCGACCTGCGCGACCGCCTCGGCGCCCCGCTCATCCATGACAGCGAATGCGGCGGCTATCGCTACAACACCGCCGACGAACTGCTCGCCCTTGTCACCCTGAAACACCTGCTGACCCACCTCGAACCCGGCCTGCTCGACGACCACCTGCGCCCCCTGCAAACCCGCATCGACCAGCTTCTGGAAAGCAACCATCTCGGGGCTGGCGAAGCCGCCCAGCGCATCCGCCTGCTCAGCATCGCCTCCCGACGCAAAAACCCGCGCCATTTCCAGTCCGTCGCACACGCCGTCCTGCAACGCAATCGCCTGAAAATAGACTACTACAACCGCGAACGCGACCAAACCAGCCACCGCGAAATCTCCCCCCAGCGCCTCGCCCACTACCGCGACAACTGGTATCTCGACGCCTGGTGCCACGACAAAAAAGGCCTGCGCATCTTCGCCGTCGAATGTATCCGTGCCGTCGAGCCGCTGACCAAGGCCGCCAAAACCATCACCGAATCCACCCTGAATAAAGAGCTCGCCAGCAGCTACGGCATCTTCGCAGGCCTTCCCCACGCTACCGCTGTGCTCCGGTTCACCTCCAAACGCGCCCGCTGGGTCGCCGAAGAAATCTGGCACCCCGAGCAGCAAAGCTGCTGGACAGACGACGGCCGCTACGAATTGCGTCTGCCCTATTCCGACGACCGCGAACTGCTGATGGATATTCTCAAATACGGCGCGGACGTCGAAGTCATCGCCCCGCCAGAATTGCGCGAGGCTGCGATAAATTCGCTTGAAATGGCGGCAAGCCAGTATCGGCGCGGGAATGGGGCATGCTCAGGTTCTGAGCCTGGGGGCGAGTAGGATTTACCTCATCCGCTAGAAGACTAAAAATGACAGAGACACTACGGCCAATTGCACATGCCGCACAGAATCCAGATGGGAGCTGGCGCGATCCACATGACCTCGCCGATCACCTGAGATGCGTGGCCACACTGGCGGCTAGTCACGCCCGGTCATTCGGGGGACAAGAATGGGCGCATTTGGCTGGATTGTGGCACGACCTGGGTAAATACCGCCCGCGCTTTCAGCACTACATCCGCAAAGTCAGCGGGTTTGAATTTGAAGCTGACGCGCACATCAAAGGTGAGGCGGGCAAAGCGCCACACTCCACAGCGGGCGCGATGTTGGCTTGTGATCGTTTCAAAGAAACCGGGAGAGTGCTGGCATATCTCATCGCAGGACATCATGCCGGCCTATATGACTGGTTTGGTGGCCTGGATGCACGTCTGGATAGCACGGACTCGCGCAACGAACTCGATCAGGCTCTGGCTGAGAACCCGCCCATCGAGATTCTCAACCACGGAACGTTCACCCCGGATATGCGCGCCATTCCAGGCGGCAAAGATGGCTTCGCCTTATGGGTCAGAATGTTGTTCTCGTGTCTGGTTGATGCCGACTTCCTCGACACTGAGGCTTACATGGACGCAGGTAAATCGGCACAGCGCGGCGCTTGGCCGAATGTACAAACCCTGCTCGCACAGTTCGATGTTTTCATGGAAAGCAAGACGGCCACCGCCGATCCCACATCGGTCAACCAGTTGCGCGCCGATATCCTGCGCCAGTGCCGCGACAAAGCCTCTGACGCACCAGGTCTGTTCTCATTGACTGTTCCCACTGGTGGCGGCAAAACCCTATCCAGCATGGCGTTTGCGCTTCAACATGCGAAGCGCCACAACAAGCGCCGCATCATCTACGTCATCCCCTACACCAGCATCATCGAGCAAACCGCCGACATCTTCCGGGGCCTCTTTGGTGACGCGGTGATCGAACACCACAGCAACGCCGAAACCGACCCAGATAAAGAAAACAGCAAAAGCCGCCTCGCCTGTGAAAACTGGGACGCGCCGATTGTTGTCACCACCAATGTGCAATTCTTCGAATCGCTATTTGCCGCGAAGACATCACGCTGCCGCAAGCTGCACAACATCGTCGATAGCGTCGTGGTACTGGACGAGGCACAATTGCTGCCTGCGGAATTCCTGCAACCCATCCTCGACGTACTGAACCTGTTGACCCAGCACTACGGCGTAAGTGTCGTACTCTCCACTGCAACACAGCCCGCGCTTGCCACACGCAAATATTTCGATGCCAAGAACAACATGCGCGGCCTTGAGAATGTCCGCGAAATCATGGACGACCCAGATGCGCTCTACGCCCAACTGGAACGAGTCAAAGTACGCTTGCCCGCCGACTGGAACACACCGACAAGCTGGGATACGCTGGCCGACGAAATCAAACAGCACGATTCCGCACTCACCATCGTCAACCGCCGCAACGATGCGCGTGAGCTATGGGGCTTAATGCCGGAAGGCACGCTGCATCTTTCCGCGCTGATGTGCGGCGAGCACCGCTCGCAACTCATCCAGCAAATCAAGGCACGGCTTAAAAGCGGCATTCCCACGCGCGTCGTCAGCACACAACTGGTCGAAGCCGGGGTCGATGTGGACTTCCCCGTGGTCTATCGCGCATTGGCCGGGCTGGATTCGATAGCCCAGGCTGCCGGGCGCTGCAACCGAGAAGGTAAACTTGAAAAGGGCGAAGTCGTGGTATTCGTACCCCCTAAACCCGCGCCGCCCGGCATGTTGCGCAAAGGCGAAGACGCTTGCCGTAGCGTGCTCCACGCCCACCCAGGTCAGCCACTGGAACGTGGCCTGTTCGGCAAATATTTTGAGAAGCTGTATCAAGCCTGCAATCTGGACGCACAGGGCATAGGCGAACTACTCAAGGTCGATGGAACAACACTCGCCGTCAACTTTCGAACCGCTGCCGAAAAATTCAAACTCATCCAGGACGAAGATAGCGCGCCTGTCATCGTTCGCTATCGTGGCGTGGATGGCAACGACGATAAGGTAGACAAGCTGCTGAGCACCCTGAAGAAAGACGGCCCGAAACGCTGGCTCATGCGCCAACTCCAGCGTTACACCGTCACCATCCATAATCGGGAAGCCATGAAGCTACTGTCACAAGGAGATGTGGCGGAAGCGATCCCCGGCCTGTACGTTCAGGTCAGCGACTGGCTCTACCATCCTGATCTTGGACTCAATCTGGGCGGCGTGCCGTCGAAGCTAACCAACTGCATTGTGTAGAGGGAAAACATGAAAACCTACTGCCTTGAACTCAGCGGCGACTTCGCCTGCTTCACCCGCCCGGAGATGAAAGTCGAACGCGTGAGCTACGACGTGATGACGCCTTCCGCCGCACGCGCCTGTTTCGAAGCCATTTTGTGGAAGCCCGCTATCCGCTGGCATATCCGCAAGATTGAAGTCCTGAAACCCATCCGCTGGATCAACCTGCGGCGCAACGAAGTCGCCAGCGTGGTGTCCACCCGCAATGTCGAAACCGCGATGAGAAACGGCACGGGAACACTCGGCATCAACATCGAAGATGATCGCCAGCAACGTGCCGGGCTATTCCTGCGCGACGTGGCCTACCGCATCCATGCCGATCTCGAAGTGCTGCCCAACGCCGCGCCAGACAACACGTCGATGAAGTTCCAGGAAATGTTCGAGCGCCGTGCCAACCGTGGGCAATGCGTCAACCAGCCCTATCTCGGCTGTCGTGAATTTGCTGCAAATTTTCGGCTGGTCACTGATCCCGCCGCCGAGCCTGCCCCGATAGACGAAACCCGCGAGCTGGGCTACATGCTGCACGATCTGGATTTCACCCGCCCTGCCGACCCCGCGCCGCGCTTCTTTCGCGCCCGGCTGGAAAATGGCGCTGTGAATGTGCCCGCGTGGGGTAGCGAGGAGGTACGGGGATGATTCTGCACGCGCTAAACGACTATTATCAGCGCCGTCAGCGCGCACCCAATCCGCAAGACCGGCTGCCCGCTTTTGGCCTGGAGGAAAAGGAAATTCCTTTCGTCATCGAGATTGACACCGAGGGGCGGCTGGTCAATCTGGCGGATACACGAACACTTGAAGGCAAGAAAAAAATCGGCCAGCGCTTTCTCGTCCCCCAAGGCATCAAGAAAGCCTCGGGGGTCGCTGCCAACCTGCTTTGGGACACCGCTGAATACGTGCTCGGCGTGGACACCAAGGGCAAACCCGAACGCGTCGTCAAACAACACGCCGCCTTTCGCGCTCGACTTGAAGCCTTGCCACAGGCTGCGCGCGACGACGCAGGCATCCTGGCTATCCTGACTTTCCTCAACTCCATTGACCTCAAGCAACTCGAATCCCTGCCTGCCTGGGCAGACATTCTGGCCGTCAACCCGGTCATGACTTTCCGTTTGCATGGCGATGTGGAACTGGTCTGTCAACGACCTGCTGTAGTGGCCGCAACCGCTCAGACTACCGATGAACCCCCTGATGGCACCTGCCTCGTCAGCGGCCAACCCATGGCAATTGAGCGGCTGCATCCTGCCATCAAGGGCGTATGGGGAGCGCAAACCTCCGGTGCAAATATCGTTTCTTTCAATCTGGATGCGTTCAACTCTTACGGCAAGGCGCGCGGCGCGAATGCACCCCTGGGCAAGCCCGCCACCTTCGCCTACACCACCGCGCTTAACCACTTGCTTGCGCGCGACTCCCGTCAGCGCATCCAGGTCGGCGACGCTTCCACCGTATTCTGGGCAGAGCAAGCTAACGATCTGGAAACCGCACTGCCCGACCTGTTTGGCGAACCGCCCAAGGACGACCCCAACCGGGGCACGGATGCTTTGAAGGTGTTGTATCAAGCGGTGCAGGCCGGCAAGTTCACGAAAGGCTCGGCTAACGACCGTTTCCATGTTTTAGGTCTCGCGCCGAACGCCGCCCGTATCGCCATCCGATTCTGGGAAACGGCAACCGCGCTGGAGTTGGCGAAGCGTATCGCCGTTCATTTCGATGACATCAAAATCGCACGTGCACCGCACGATCCAGAACATTTATCGCTGTTCCGGTTGCTCACGTCGCTGGCGGTGCAAGGCAAGGCCGTCAATATCCCACCCAATTTGGGCGGCGAGGTCATGCGTGCGATTCTGGAAGGCCTGCCCTATCCCACACCACTCTTGAATCTCGCGGTACAACGATGCAGGGCGGAGCAGAAACCGACCTACGCCCGCGCCGCCGTCATCAAAGCCTCGCTCAACCGCCTCATCCGCCGCACCCACAATGAAAAGGAGTTTATGGTTATGCTCGATCCGACCAACACACACCCCGCCTATTTATTGGGGCGACTGTTTGCCACGCTGGAAAAAATCCAGGAAGAAGCCAGCCCCGGCCTGAACGCGACCATTCGTGATCGCTACTACGGTGCGGCGTCCAGTACACCAGTCGCGGTGTTCACTACCCTGCTGCGACTCCATAACCACCACCTCGGCAAACTTTCAAAAGGGCGAGCTGTGCAGATGGAACGGCTCGTCGGCGAAATCATGGGCGGGCTGAATGACTTTCCACGCATCCTCGCCTTGCCCGACCAAGGTCGCTTCGCCCTGGGTTACTACCACCAGCGCCAAGCCTTCTTCACCAAATCCGACACGCCATCCACCGACAATCAAGAGGAATCAAAATGAGCCTGACCAACCGCTATGACTTCGTGCTGCTGTTCGACGTAAAAGACGGAAACCCCAACGGCGACCCCGATGCGGGAAACTTGCCGCGGATGGATGCGGAGACCGGCAACGGATTAATGACAGACGTGTCATTGAAACGCAAGGTGCGTAATTTCGCGCAACTGGCGAAGGGAAATGTGCGCGGCTATGACATCTTCGTAAAAGAAAAAGCCGTGCTGAACACCCTGATTGACCAAGCGCACGAACAGCCCGAAGTGCTGGCGAAAGAGAAAGGAGAAAAGACAGCAGCAGCCCGCGACTACATGTGTAAGCGCTTTTTCGACGTACGCACTTTCGGTGCGGTGATGTCTACCGGCAAGAATGCCGGACAGGTGCGCGGCCCGGTACAACTTACCTTTGCCCGTTCAATCGACCCCATCATCGCCCAAGAACACACCATCACCCGCATGGCCGTCACAACCGAAGCGGATGCCGAAAAACAGGACGGTGACAACCGCACCATGGGTCGCAAACATACTGTGCCCTATGGTCTCTACATGGCACACGGCTTCGTCTCCAGCTTTCTCGCCAAGCAAACGGGCTTTAGTGAAGACGACCTTGAACTGCTCTGGCAAGCACTGTCGCAGATGTTTGAGCACGATCGCTCCGCCGCACGCGGCGAAATGGCGACGCGTGGCCTGTTCGTTTTCAAACACGAATCAGAACTGGGCAACGCCCCGGCGCATGCGCTGTTCGAACGGATTCAGACGCGCTTGAAAGACGGCGTGACCGTGCCGCGCAACTTTTCGGATTACGAACTGACAGTGGATGAAGCGGCGCTACCGTCTGGCGTGACACTGATCCGCAAGGTTTGAAGCTCTACCGCCGCCCCGCCCAATACCCCGGGCGGCGGCTGTGGTGCGCGATGGCTACGATGATGATTGTCTCGGACATCGCGCGATAGACCAGGGTGTAAGGGTAATCGTGCAGAACAAACCGTCTTGCTCCATGGCTGGTTTTGGCTCCCATCTCGGGATATTCGAGCAGGCGCTGCGCAGCTTGCATGGTGGCTTGATTGAAATCTCGTGCAATGTCGAGTCCGGCCTGATCGCGGTAATACTTCAGCGCTTCACCAAGCTCAAGCTTGGCATGGTTTTGCCAAAGGAGTTTCAATTGCCGGACTTCCTCAGCATTTCATCGATTTCTGCCATAACTTGCTCATGCGGAATCAATACCGCAGTGTCCGCATCGATTTCCGCTACACGCCGGGCGATTTCCTCATCCCAGGCTTGGGCAATGACTTCGGGCGTGTCTTCCATCGGGCCGTCCAGGCTGACAATCAAACGATGAATCAACTGGCCGCGCTCTTGGGGAGAAAGACTCAGCGCCTGGGTTTCAATTTCTTTCAACATGGCTGCCATCACGCACTCCATAAATGATTTCATTGCGGAAATAGTAGCACTCGTGGCATGACTGAAACAGACCCGATTCCTCTCTCCGCGCTCCAGCACTGGATTTACTGCCCGCGCCAGTGCGGGCTGATTCATCTGGAGCAGGCATTCGCCGAAAACATCCACACAGCGCGCGGGCAGGCGGTACACCATCTGGTCGATACGCCAGGCTACGAGATCAAATCGGGCGTGCGGGTGGAGCGCGCGCTGCCGCTGTGGAGTGACCGGTTCAATCTGATCGGCAAGGCCGATCTGGTCGAATTCCATCCTGGCGGCACGGTGTTTCCGGTGGAGTTCAAACACGGCGCGAAGCGGCAAAAACTGCACGACGACCTTCAACTCGCCGCGCAGGCCATGTGCCTGGAAGACATGCTCGGTCGCCCTGTACCTAAAGGCGCGATCTTCCACGCCAGCAGCCACCGGCGGCGCGAGGTGGCGATCACGCCTGAGCTGCGGCAATTAGTCATCGAAACCGCTGAGGCGATTCGCGCCATGCTGGCCTCCGGCAAGCTACCGACGCCGGTAAACGATGCGCGCTGCAAGGAATGTTCGCTAAAGGATATTTGCCAGCCCGAAGCCATCGCCGACCGCTCCCGGCAACGGCAACAACAACGCGATCTGTATAACCCTGGGGAATAAGTTGCATACCATCCAGAACACGCTCTACGTCATGACGCCCCAGGCCTATGCCCATCTGGAAAACGCCACTGTGCGCATCGACGTCGAGCGCGAAAAGAAGCTTCAGGTGCCGCTGCACCATGTGGGCGGCCTGGTCTGCTTCGGCAATGTCATGGTCTCGCCCGCACTGATGCATCGCTTGGCGGATGAGGGAAAATCGCTGGTGCTGCTGGATGATTCTGGGCGCTTCAAAGCCCGTCTCGAAGGCCCGGTTTCAGGCAATATCCTGTTGCGGCAGGCGCATCACCGTGTAGCGGCCGAACCGGCATTCAGTCTGGAAACGGCCCGCGCCATCATCGCCGGCAAACTCAAAAACAGTCGCACCACACTGCAACGCGGCGCGCGCGAAGCCACCGATGCAAACGAAGCCGACACACTTACCCGCGTCGCGGATAACCTGGCCGCCTCCCTGCGTGCTGCCGCCGTTGCCAGCAGTCTGGACGAACTGCGCGGCGTGGAAGGTGAAGCCGCGCGCGGCTACTTTGCCGCCGTCAACCTCATCGTCAAACCCAACATGCGCGCCACCTTCGCCCTCAACGGCCGCACCCGGCGCCCGCCGCTGGACCGTTTCAATGCGATGATTTCTTTTCTGTACGCCATGCTCATGAATGACTGCCGATCCGCCTGCGAGGCTGCCGGACTCGATCCCCAACTCGGTTTCCTGCATGCGGTGCGCCCGGGCCGCGCCGCACTCGCGCTCGATCTGCAGGAAGAATTCCGCGCCATCCTCTGCGACCGGCTCGCCCTCACCCTCATCAATCGCGGACAAGTCAGCGCGGGCGATTTTGATCTACGCGAAGGCGGCGCTGTCATGCTGAACGACAAAGGCCGCCGCGCTGTCGTCACCGCCTGGCAGGAACGCAAACAGGAAGAAATCACCCATCCACTGCTCGATGCAAAAATCCCCATCGGCCTCTTGCCGTTTATCCAGGCCCGTTTCATGGCAAGAACCATCCGCGGCGAAATGGAAGGCTACCTGCCCTATCTGGCAAAATAATCACGCCATGCTCATCATCGTCACCTACGACGTATCGACTGAAACTTCCGCCGGGCGCAAACGCCTGCGGCGCGTCGCCAAGGCTTGCGAGCGCATGGGCCAACGCGTGCAAAAATCCGTTTTCGAATGCACCGTCAACGAAATGCAGTTTGAACAACTAGAACGCACCCTCCTGGCTGAAATCGATGAAGCACAGGACAACCTGCGTTTTTATCGCATCACCGAACCTGTCGAAGTACGCGTCAAACAGCACGGCTGCTTCCGCTCGGTGGACTTTGAAGGCCCACTCGTCATATGAAGCGCGAACTTCAATCAACGACTCAAACCCGGCATGTTCGCGAAAACGACAAGCCCTTGTTCTTTAACAACTTGATAATCGCATTGCAACCAGCAAGACCCCGAAGCGTTGCCGTACGCGCAAGGTTCGCGCAAACTGCCGAAACTTCATATTGCAAACAAAAAAGTGCAGTGGTGGAGCATCGCCCGACCTCACGGTCGGGCGCGGATTGAAACGGTTGCGGGCAGCATTTCATATGGCACCGGCTCACGCATCGCCCGACCTCACGGTCGGGCGCGGATTGAAACGCGCCGGCTGATGCGCAGCTGTTTGTTCAGACCGGGCATCGCCCGACCTCACGGTCGGGCGCGGATTGAAACAGATACTTGTAGCCCTTTTTCAGGGTGCCATCGGCGCATCGCCCGACCTCACGGTCGGGCGCGGATTGAAACAATTCCTTCGCCGGGTCCTTGGGGACGGCTTCAAGGGCATCGCCCGACCTCACGGTCGGGCGCGGATTGAAACAGCAGCATGTTGGTTGCTTTGCCTGCGGTTGCAGTTGCATCGCCCGACCTCACGGTCGGGCGCGGATTGAAACCAGAAAATCAAGGCAGGCGCAACCGTTATCGACAGCATCGCCCGACCTCACGGTCGGGCGCGGATTGAAACATTTCCTCCCGGGCTGAATAAGCCCACCTGACGGGGCATCGCCCGACCTCACGGTCGGGCGCGGATTGAAACATCAACAGCGCCATACGGTACTTTTCCCACTTGAGCATCGCCCGACCTCACGGTCGGGCGCGGATTGAAACATCCTCCATGATCCCTTCTTGCGAACCGTAGTCAGGCATCGCCCGACCTCACGGTCGGGCGCGGATTGAAACGTGGTGGTCGTTGCCTTACGGTTACGCTTACCGCGCATCGCCCGACCTCACGGTCGGGCGCGGATTGAAACCTTGCGTGGCGCCTACCAGACAGCGTATGCAGCGGCATCGCCCGACCTCACGGTCGGGCGCGGATTGAAACAGGATTTGCGGCCTGCCATTTGGCGACTCTTGCCTGCATCGCCCGACCTCACGGTCGGGCGCGGATTGAAACACCCAATGGGAGGTTGAGCTACGCGACTTCATCGCGCATCGCCCGACCTCACGGTCGGGCGCGGATTGAAACTTGATAGCGCCCTCGCCGCCGTAGTATCCAGATGGCATCGCCCGACCTCACGGTCGGGCGCGGATTGAAACGTTAAGCCCTTCGTACATGCTGCTGATTACCTTGGCATCGCCCGACCTCACGGTCGGGCGCGGATTGAAACCGCTGCCACGTCCGCCGTGAGCTACCTTGTATCTGGCATCGCCCGACCTCACGGTCGGGCGCGGATTGAAACCACCTGTGCCGCTAATGGCCGTAGCGCCGCCATCGCATCGCCCGACCTCACGGTCGGGCGCGGATTGAAACATCAAAATAGGCTTCCAGCGCGTCAAGCATGGGGCATCGCCCGACCTCACGGTCGGGCGCGGATTGAAACCGTATGCGGTGACGGTGTTTTTATCAGCGTCGGCGGAAGCATCGCCCGACCTCACGGTCGGGCGCGGATTGAAACGCGCCAACGGCAAGCCCGTGGTCGATCTGTCCGGGCATCGCCCGACCTCACGGTCGGGCGCGGATTGAAACGACCGCTGGGGCGCTGAAATCACCCTTGCCGCCGGCGCATCGCCCGACCTCACGGTCGGGCGCGGATTGAAACAAGAAGCTGCTCGCCATCATCCTGGTGGGCCAGCCGCATCGCCCGACCTCACGGTCGGGCGCGGATTGAAACCCACTTGTAGCCGCGCCAGCGCGAGGCGTATCGGGCATCGCCCGACCTCACGGTCGGGCGCGGATTGAAACAGTTTCAGCGTCGGCAAGGATGCGCCCAGGCCCAAGCATCGCCCGACCTCACGGTCGGGCGCGAATTGAAACATCTCCCCACGGGCCGCGAACGGCAGTCGATACCGCATCTGCATCGCCAGTCCATAAGAACATCTCCAGTCGGTTTCACCGTGGCGGATAAAACAGATGCGGGTCATTAAGGGTTTGGAAACATGATGCATATCAATTAGGTGCGATCTGATCTATACCCAGTCTAGTTCCAGCACACCCCCACAAAACAGGGATGCGTCAGTTTTCGCAATCAAACAACACTTTGCCCGAACACCGCCAGCATAAAGGGTGCGTCAACTTGACACACGCTCCATTAAATAGATATATTTATCCTTATATGCGATTACATCGCTGTATTCGCATGTACTAATTGAGTTATCAATCACGGGAGACGTGTATGGAAGCGACAACCTACAACTATAAGGTCGTCCG
>JASJPF010000092.1:0-36092 GCA_031426835.1 Thiobacillus sp. | reverse complement strand
CTTGCGGCGCTGGAACCTAAATCCAGTGCGTCTACCAATTCCGCCACTCTCGCGGTTCGACCGTAAAACCTGCGACCAATAAGTGTAATATAATCAATACGATGCTGTCACGTCACCCGACCCGGCATCTTGGCTAAGTCTTTATTCCCATTCCTTTTTTTGTTGCCCGGTGCCGGTCGATCACTACGAAAATTTCCCTGTTGCGTCCTGGTTACTGCCAAAACGCTTACGCCGGCCGGTAGAGGCCATCTACCGATTTGCGCGTAGTGCGGACGATATTGCAGACGAAGGCGATGCCCCCTCCTCTGAACGTTTGAGACAATTGGCAGCCTACCATTCCGAGCTGGATCGCATCGAAAGCGGTGAGATACCAACCGATCCCGTATTCGGTCCACTGGCCGAAGCCATTCATGCTTATTCCATTCCACTCGCCCCATTTCGCGACCTGCTTTCGGCATTTGCGCAGGACGTGGAAAAAACCCGTTATGCCAATTTCGGCGAAGTCATGGATTACTGTCGTCGCTCGGCCAATCCGGTGGGGCGTTTAATGCTGCATTTGTATGGCGACCACGATCCACGACACATCGCGTATTCCGATGCCATTTGCAGCAGCCTGCAACTCACCAATTTCTTGCAGGACATTGCGGTCGATTTCAGGAAAAACCGGGTTTACCTGCCGCAGGACGAACTGGTGGCCAACCACGTCAGCGAAACACAGATCGCCGAGGGCGATCCTTGCGGCATGTGGAACACGATGCTGCTCAAGCAAATCGAGCGCACCCGCAAACTCATGCAGGCCGGCGCACCGCTCGGCCGGCGCCTCAAAGGCCGCATCGGACTGGAGCTGCGTGTCACCATCCTCGGCGGAGAAACCATCTTGCGTAAACTGCATGCCGATCCCGGCTGTGTTTTCCATAACCGTCCGGTCCTGACGAAAAAAGACTGGATCAACATGCTCGGGCGCGCACTCTTTTAATCATGGATGTCCATCAGTATTGTCAGGGCCGTGCCGCAGCCAGCGGTTCCAGCTTTTATTACAGTTTTGTCTTTCTGCCGCAGGACACGCGACGTGCAATCACCGCGTTTTACGCCCTCTGCCGTGAGCTCGATGAC
Organism: Thiobacillus sp.; assembly: GCA_031426835.1. Taxonomy (GTDB): domain Bacteria; phylum Pseudomonadota; class Gammaproteobacteria; order Burkholderiales; family Thiobacillaceae; genus Thiobacillus. The sequence goes on along the minus strand of JASJPF010000092.1, from coordinate 34,979 downwards.
GTGGTGGATGAATGCCATGAGCGGCAGGTTGCGCTGGTCAAGCTCGACTGGTGGCGCGCTGAAATTGCCCAGTTTGGAGCAGGTGCCCCGACCCATCCGGCAACCTGCGCGCTGTTCGATACGCCACAAGGCCGCAATACGGCACCGGCGCTGCTGCTGGAAATTGTCGATGGCATGGCGATGGATCTCGACCATCTGCGCTATCCCGACTTCAAATCACTCAATCTGTATTGCTACCGCGTGGCAGGCGTGGTGGGCGAAGTTGCAGCCGCCTTGTTCGGCGGCCCGCGCAGCAACGACGACCGCGACATCCGCCGCTATGCGCACGAACTGGGGCTCGCCTTCCAGCTCACCAACATCATCCGCGACGTGGGTGAGGATGCGAGGCGCGGCCGGATTTATCTGCCGCAGGACGAGCTGGCCCGCTTCGGCGTGCTTGAAGCCGATATCCTGAAAGGCGTGGATACGCCAGCATTTCAGGCGCTGATGCAGTTTCAGTTTGAACGCGCCATAGCCTGTTACGACCGCGCCCTCGCCGCGCTGCCAGTCAATGCACGCCGCGCACAACGTCCCGGCCTGGTGATGGCCGCTATTTACCGCACCTTGCTGAACGAGATTCAACGCGCCGACTTTCCCGTGTTGCGCGCACGTGTTGCGCTCACCCCCGTGCGCAAGCTGTGGCTGGCCAGCAAGACCTGGCTGTTTCCGGGATGACGGGGTTGAAACAGCCCAGCGTCGCCGTGATCGGCGGCGGCTGGGCGGGATGCACCGCTGCACTGACGCTGGCGGAAGCCGGCATAAATGTCACCCTGTTTGAGGCGAGTCGAACGCTGGGTGGCCGCGCGCGCGCAGTTGAAATCGAAGGCCGGATGCTCGACAACGGCCAACACATTTTGCTGGGTGCCTATGAACACACGCTGCAACTGATAGCCCGCCTGAATCCCGGCAATACACCTGAAAGTTTGTGGCGACACCCTCTCAATCTCAAGCAACCACCCGATTTCAGCCTGGTCTGTCCGCGCCTGCCCGCCCCGCTCCATCTGCTGGTGGGACTGCTCAGTGCGCAGGGATTGAGCGGGCGTGAGAAATGGGCCGCCATACGCTGGGCGCATGCGCTGCTGCACAACCCGCGCGCGTCCGAAATTCAGACGGTCAGTCAACTCACCTGCTCCCAGCCCGAAACGCTGAACCGTTTGTTGTGGCATCCGCTGTGTGTGTCCGCCCTCAACACCCCACCGGAAATAGCCAGTGCTGCAGTTTTCCGCGATGTCATCCGGGCGGCCTTCGGCGGCCGCACTCATCACAGCGACCTGCTGCTGCCGCGACGCGACCTGACCGCGCTGCTGCCCGCGCCTGCGGCGGCGCGCCTGATCGAACTCGGCGGGACCGTTTGCCTGTCCAGCCGCGTCAGCAGCCTTGAGGCCACGCCGGACGCCATCACATTGCAGACACGCGATGCGTCGGCCATTTACAGCCACGCCATCCTGGCCACTGCCCCACAACACTTGTCAGGATTAATCGCCTCAATTCCAGCACTCGAACCCGTGCTGCGTGACGTCTCCAGCTATCATTACCAACCCATTGCTACCGGCTACGTACAATACGACCCGGCGTTTCAACTCACGCACCCTCTGTTCGCTTTGGCTGATGGCCCTGCTCAGTTTGTGTTCGACCGCGGCCAAAGCCATGGCCAGGCCGGTTTGCTGGCGTTTGTTGCCAGTGCTGCAACGAACCTGTCTGCGGGCTGGCTGGATCAGGCAGAAGCCCAGTTGCAACGCGTAGCGCAACCGGGATCGCCGCGTTGGCGCAAAAGCATCGTCGAGAAACATGCCACGTATAGTTGTGTACCCAACATGGCACGGCCCGACGTTTGCACCGCGCATCCGCGCATTTTTCTGGCGGGGGACTACACAGCCGGCCCCTACCCCGCCACGCTCGAAACTGCAACACTGAGCGGAGTACAATCGGCCGGCGCATTACTTAGGCAGCTATGAAAAATTACCTCCCCCGTTCTGATCTGCTTGCAGGTCGTGTCATTCTCGTTACCGGTGCCAGCTCGGGCCTGGGGCGTGCCGCCAGTCTGGCCTACGCGCGTCACGGTGCCACGGTGGCCTTGCTCGCACGCGATGCTGACAGGCTGGAAATGGTTTACGACGAAATCGTCGCCTCAGGCGGCGCCGAGCCAGCCATGTTTCCATACGACCTGGCGGCGGCTGACGACCGCAGCCTGGAAACCCTGGCGGGTACGATTGCCCATCATCTGAAGCGGCTCGATGGCGTGCTGCACAGCGCGCATCAGTTTTACAGTCTGACCCCGCTGGAGTTGCAAACGCTGGAACAATGGCAAACCCTGATGCGGGTCAATTTAATTGCACCATTTGCACTGACCCGTGCCTGCCTGCCGCTCCTGAAACAGGCGCCTGATGCTTCTATCGTATTTACAGGCGAAACCCATGGCCATCATCCCAGTGCTTACTGGGGTGGCTACGCGGTGGCCAAATCCGGGCTCGAAACCCTTACTCGCGTCTGGGCAGACGAGCTCAGTTCCAACGAAGCGTTACGTGTGAACACTCTGATTCCCGGTCAGGTTGCAACCACCCTGCGCACGCGCACTCACCCGGGACTTTCACCCGATTCACTTCCCGGCATCGACACGTTGATGCCCTGGTATCTTTATTTGATGGGGGAAGACAGTCGTTCCGTTCGCGGCCAAATTATCGAATGCCAGACCTGACCCTGTTATTGCCATGAACATTGGCCGTTACGAGGTCCTCGACGAAATCGGTCATGGCGCAATGGGCACAGTCTGGCGTGCGCGCGACCCGCTGATCGAACGTACGGTTGCGATCAAAACCGTGGCCATCGCAAAATTACGCCAGGATGATGCCGACGCAGAAACGCGTTTTTTACGCGAAGCGCAAAGTGCCGGCCGCTTGTCGCATCCGAATATAGTGACCATTTTCGATGTGGGCGAAACCGACGATCTGGCTTACATCGCCATGGAACACCTCCCCGGTGCGACCTTGCGCGACGTCATGAACAACGGTCCCATGCCACTCGACCTGGCGCTCGATACCACACTGCAAATGGCCGAGGCGTTGGCGTTTGCCCACGAGCACGGCGTCATCCATCGCGATGTCAAACCCGCCAATGTGGTTGTCACGGGTCGCAACGGGCGCATCAAGCTGACTGACTTCGGAATTGCACACCTGGCCAATAGCGGCCATACCCTGGCGGGACAAATGCTCGGGTCGCCCCGCTACATGTCGCCCGAACAAGCGATGGGCCGGGAAGTGGATGGGCGCTCAGATATTTTCTCGTTGGGTGCAGTGCTTTACGAAATGCTGACCGGACACTATGCATTCGACGGCGATAGCCTGCCGTCTATTGTCTATCGTGTAATACATGAACCCCCCACCGCTGCATCCATCCTTCGTCCCAATATACGCAGCGAACTGGTTGCTCTGCTCGCGCGCATGCTTCACAAGGATCCGCACGCCCGGCCGGATGCCCGCACGCTAGTCAATGACCTTCATGCGCTGGCTGCAAACATGGCACGCAAACCCGAACCATTACCCAGCAACAAGGTATCCCGCTTGTTGCCGGCACTGGCATTTGGAACACCCTTGGGTGTGTTTTTATTGATCGGACTCGGGATCATTGTGATCGAGCACTTTATCGAGAAGCCTCAGACACCGATCCAAACCACGCACACATCGGATGCCAGTACGGCTTCAGATTCAGCTTCGACACCATCCGAAGACACCTTGCCTGATGCCACTACTCGCACCTCTGGCACCAGACAATCAAACACGATCAAAGCGGATGCCTACTTGATCGGCCTCGACAAGAAACAGGTTGAACTGCGGATCAAGCGCACTGAATTGCTGCTGGAATACACCGAACAGTATCCCGATGTCGTGCAAATTGACCGTCAGCTTGAACAACTGCAGGAAGAGCGTCGCAAACACGTTCGGCAATTGCAGGAAAACCAGAACAACTGAATTGAAATGGAAGCCACATGGATACCTGTAGCTTCCATTCAAATGGCTTGATCCAACCAGAATATCAGGGACTATTACCAGTTGGTTTCGCGTTCGGCGGTAGCGGAAACCTTGTGTATGCTGAGGTCGGCACCATTGAATTCCGCTTCTGCGTCCAGCCGCAAACCCACAAGCTGCTTCAGCACGCCATACACCACCAGACTGCCAACCAGGGCCACGGCCACGCCGCCCAGCGTGCCGATCACTTGCGATGCCAGGCTGACGCCGCCCATCCCGCCCAGCGCCTTGGCGCCGAAGATACCTGCGGCTATGCCGCCCCATGCACCGCATAAGCCATGCAATGGCCACACGCCGAGCACGTCGTCTATTTTCCAGCGGTTCTGCGTCACCATGAACATCCACACAAACAGCGCACCGGCTATCGCACCGGTGGCCAGTGCACCCAGCGGATGCATCAGGTCGGATCCGGCACACACCGCCACCAGACCGGCAAGTGGACCGTTATGAATAAAGCCCGGGTCATTGCGGCCTATCACCAGGGCAGCCAGGGTGCCGCCCACCATCGCCATCAGCGAATTCACCGCTACCAGCCCCGACACCGCCTCGATCAGTTGCGCCGACATCACGTTGAAGCCGAACCAGCCCACCGTCAGGATCCACGCGCCCAACGCCAGAAACGGAATGTTTGACGGCGGGTGTGCCGAAACCATGCCGTCCTTGGTGTAACGGCCGCGACGCGCACCCAGCAGCAGCACGGCAGGCAGGGCTATCCAGCCACCCATGGCATGCACCACCACCGATCCGGCAAAGTCATGGAAACTGGCGCCAAAGGTCGCGGCCAACCAGTCCTGAATACCGTAGTTGCCGTTCCAGACAATGCCTTCGAAGAACGGATAAACCAGCCCGACCAGCGCGAACGTGGCGGCCAGTTGCGGATTGAAGCGTGCGCGCTCGGCGATGCCGCCCGACACAATCGCCGGAATGGCGGCGGCAAAGGTCAGCAGGAAAAAGAACTTGACCAGGTCGTAGCCATTTTTGGCGGACAGGACTTCGGCACTGGAAAAGAAGCTGACACCATAGGCCACGCTGTAGCCAATGAAAAAGTAGGCAATGGTGGAGACTGAAAAATCGGTGATTATTTTGACCAGGGCATTGACCTGGTTTTTCTTGCGGACCGTACCCAGTTCCAGAAAGGCAAAACCGGCATGCATGGCCAGCACCATGATGCCCCCCAACAATACGAACAACACATCACTGCCGGTTTTCAACGCTTCCATGCAACACCCCCAATTGAATTGCTGTGCTTACAAGCAATTAATGTTCCAAACGACTATCTTGTTGATATGCAAGACTTGTGTGCGGGCCGGGCTGGAAGGTGCGCTCCGTAATGGGGCATTATGCAATTTAACGCACTGTTTTGGTACGTTACTTGGTGTGATCGGGATTGGATTCAATTTGACCAGCGTCATCGGGCGCTGGCTGGCTGGCGTCAGACTCGCTCGCCTCGATACGATCCAACTCCGCATCCATATCGGACTCACTCATAGGCGTGTAATCTGCCCCATCTTTTGGCTTGGGCTTGGTCAGCATTGATGCGACGATGATGCCCAGTTCATACAGAATCCACAGCGGAATGGCGAGCATGAACTGGGAGATCACGTCGGGCGGGGTAAATATCGCGCCCACGACAAATGCACCCACAATGACATAGGGACGGATCTCGCGCAGTTTCGCTACCGAAACCATATTCATTTTGACCAGCAGCACCACCGCAACCGGGACCTCGAACGTGATGCCAAACGCCATGAACAGGGTCATCACAAAATCCAGGTATTTGCCGATGTCGGTCATCACCGCCACCCCCTCGGGGGCGACACCGACGATAAATCCGAACACGATCGGAAATACCAGGAAGTAAGCAAACGACATTCCCAGCAAAAAGAGAATTACGCTGGCAATGACCAGGGGTACGCCAATGCGCCTCTCATGCTGATACAGGCCCGGCGCCACAAATGCCCACACCTGATAGAAAACCCATGGCATGGCCAGCAGGAACGCGGCCATCATGGTGACCTTGATCGGCACAAAAAACGGCGTGGTCACTTCGGTTGCGATCATCTGGCCACCCTTGGGCAGGGCGGCCAGCATGGGCTGGGCTAACAGCGCATAGATATCCTGCGCCCAGGGAAACAACGCAATAAAAATAATGACGACAGCCAGTACTGCGCGCAGCAGGCGATCCCGCATTTCGATGAGATGCGAAACAAAAGAGTTTTCAACGTCGCTCATGTGGACTTTCCAGCGGGCTCGCTGCCAGCTGTCTCAACTACGGCGGCAGGGACAGCAGGCTCGTGCTGGTCAGGCTTGTTCTGGTCAGGTTCATCCAGCAGCAGACTTTGCTGCGGGCTCGGCTCGGCTTTTCGCGGGGAGATTGTCGGTTCGCTGAGCGGTGGCATGTCATCCACATCGGCAGCTGACGAGACCGACTGGCCGATACTGCTCGCTTCGTCGCGCAAATAATCGTCAACCACGGTGGTCTGCTGCTGCACATCGGAAACCGTCGACTCGATCGATTCCTTGAACTGCTGCCCGACGCGCTTGAGTTCATCCATCTCGATTTCACGGCTGATATCGGATTTCACATCCGAGACATAGCGCTGCATGCGGCCATACAAGTGACCGGCTGCGCGCGCCACCTTGGGCAGGCGCTCAGGGCCAATGACGATCAGCGCCACGACGCCAACCAGGAGGAGTTCTGTAAAACCGATATCGAACATGTCAGGTCAGGACGCGGTGACAAGGGCTATAGATGCTGCGCCCCCACCCCGACCGTCCTTATTCTCAGGAGTGATGTTTGTCCTTGACCTCGACATCGATGGTACGACCGCCCTCTTCGGTTTTGTCACCGACTTTGGTCGTGTCTTCCTTGATGCCCTCTTTGAAACCTTTTACAGCGCCGCCCAGGTCACTGCCGATATTACGCAGTTTTTTGGTACCGAAAATCAGCAGCACAACAGCCAGAACAATCAGCCAATGCCAGATGCTAAAGCTACCCATGGTAAGTCTCCTTATTGATTAATCTTGAGCGTGGGGAGCGGGTTCGCCCCCACCAAAAACATGAACGTGAATATGAAAGACTTCCTGTCCGCCGCCGCGGCCAGTGTTGATCAGTGTTTTGAAACCGGCACCGAGCCCCAGTTCTTTTGCCAGACGCGGCGCCAGCAGCAACATCTTGCCCAACAAGCTCTCATGCTCAGGCGTGCAATCGTCCAGCGACGCAATGTGCAGTTTCGGGATGATCAGGACATGCACCCGTGCGAATGGATGAATATCGTGAAACACCAGCACGTCCTCGTCTTCGTAAACCGTGCTGCTTGGCAATTGCCGCGCCGCAATTTTGCAAAATATGCAGTCACTCATGTCGATTTGCCTTTTCTGTCAAACCGGACAAACCTTCTCGTCGTGCCAGTTCATTCAGCACATCCGCTGGCTTCAGTCCTTTGTACGCTAGCAGCACTAGCGTATGGAACCATAAATCAGCGACTTCGTAGATGATCTTTTCGTTCTGGTCGTCCTTGGCCGCCATGACGGTCTCGGTCGCCTCTTCGCCTATCTTTTTCAGAATGGCATCCGTGCCCTTGGCATAGAGTTTGGCCACATAAGAGCTGTCGGGTGACGCCAGCTTGCGCGCTTCCAGGGTTTCGGCAAGGCGGTCCAGAATGTCGCTCATTTGCTATAGATCTCTGCGGGGTCTTTCAGCACCGGGGCAGTCGTCACCCAGTGGCCACCGCCCTGATTATCCATGGCCAACTTCTGAAAAAAGCACGAGCGCCGACCGGTATGACAGGCAATCCCGCCCAGTTGTTCAATTTTCAGCAGCACCACGTCGTTGTCGCAGTCCAGCCGGATTTCGCTGATGTTCTGCACATGGCCGGATTCCTCGCCCTTGCGCCACAGTTTATTGCGCGAGCGCGACCAGTACACACCGCGTAGCGTGCGCGCGGTTTCCTCCAGTGCCTCGTGATTCATCCACGCCACCATCAGAATCTCGCCCGTGGTTGCGTCCTGGGCGATCGCCGGCACCAGGCCGTGCGCGTCCCATTTGACGGCGTCGAGCCAGTCGCTCACAAACGCACCTCGATGCCATGCTGCTTCATATAGCGCTTGGCTTCTTCGATGCTGTGTTCGCTGAAGTGAAAAATGCTCGCGGCCAGCACCGCATCGGCACGGCCTTCTTTGACGCCATCGACCAGATGCTGCAGATTGCCGACACCACCACTGGCGATGATTGGGATATCCACCGCATCGGAAATCGCCCGTGTCAGTTCCAGATCGAACCCGCTCTTGGTGCCATCGCGATCCATCGAGGTGAGCAGCAATTCGCCCGCGCCATAGGCTTCCATCTTCTTGGCCCAGTCAATGGCATTGAGCCCTGTGGCCGTCCGACCGCCGTGGGTGAAGACTTCCCAATGGTCGCCGACGCGCTTGGAATCGATGGCCACCACGATGCATTGATTGCCGTAGCGGTCGGAGGCATCCTTGACCAACTGCGGATTGGTGACGGCCGAAGTATTGATGCTGACCTTGTCGGCGCCTGCGTTCAGCAAACGCTGAATATCGGCCACGACGCGCACGCCGCCGCCGACCGTGAGAGGAATAAATACTTCCGAGGCGACGGCCTCGATGATGTGCAGAATCAGGTCGCGGTTATCCGATGAGGCGGTGATGTCGAGAAACGTCAGCTCGTCCGCGCCTTCTTCGTTGTAGCGGCGCGCGATTTCGACCGGGTCGCCGGCATCTTTCAGCTCAACAAAGTTGGTGCCCTTGACCACACGACCATTGGTGACGTCAAGACAGGGAATGATGCGTTTGGCTAGCACGTCACACCCCGAACACGCCGCCGGCCAGTTCGTCGGCCAGCTTTTGCGCTTGCGGGAAATCGAGTGTGCCCTGGTATATGGCACGACCGGTAATCGCGCCAATAATGCCGTCCTTGGCCACAACGGACAGCGCTTTGACGTCATCCAGATTAGTCACGCCGCCGCTGGCAATCACGGGAATCGACAGGGCTTGCGCCAACCGCTGGGTGGCTTCGATATTGACACCGTTCAGCATGCCATCGCGGCCAATGTCGGTGTAAATGATCGCTTCGACGCCGTAGCCTTCGAAGCGCTTGGCCAGATCGATCACGTCATGACCGGTAATCTTGGACCAACCCTCGACCGCGATCTTGCCCTCCTTGGCGTCCAGCCCGACCATCACATGGCCAGGAAAGGCATCACAGGCTTCGTGCAGAAAACCGGGGTTTTTAACCGCGGCAGTACCAATGATGACGTAGCGCACGCCGTCGTCGAGATAGCGCTCGATGGTGGCGAGGTCGCGAATGCCGCCGCCAAGCTGCACCGGCATATCGTCGCCCACAGCCGCCACGATGGAACGGATTGCCGCATCGTTGATGGGTTTGCCCGCAAACGCGCCGTTAAGGTCGACCAGATGCAAGCGTCGCGCGCCCAGGTTTTTCCAGTGCAGCGCCATCGCCGCAGGATCTTCGGAAAATACAGTGGCACTGTCCATTTCGCCTTGTTCCAGGCGCACGCAGTGGCCGTCTTTAAGGTCGATCGCAGGAATGATTAGCATGGCAATACAGTAAAAAAAGTTAAGCGCAGGCAGCGCCGGTCATGTCACAAGCGGATTCGGTTTCGCCTGGATCCCAGGTTACAAAGTTGCCCAGTAACGTCAATCCGTCATTACCGCTTTTTTCCGGATGAAACTGGACAGCAAAAATATTCTCAGTGGCCACCGCGCAGGTGAACGGGAACGGGTAATGCGAAAATCCGGCGATCACATCCGGCGATGCCGGCTGCACGAAATAACTGTGCACGAAATAAAAGCGTGCACCTTCATCGATCCCAACCCACATTGGATGCGGGGCTGCCTGATGCACGTTGTTCCAGCCCATGTGAGGCACTTTCAACTTGTTTCCGGCCGAGTCAACCATCGCTTCGTGCGGAAAACGCTGCACGGTGCCGGGCAAAATCCCCAGACAGTCGGCATCACCTTCCTCGCTGTGTTCGAACAGCACCTGCAAGCCCATGCAGATACCCAGAAACGGCTTGCTTTGGGCCGCGTCGATGATCACCTGGCGTAACCCGCGCGCATCGATTTCACGCATGCAGTCAGGCGCGGCGCCCTGCCCCGGGAAAACGACACGACCGGCCTCGGCGATCACGGCGGGGTCGGATGTCACCACGACGCTTAGCGCAGGGGCGACATGCTCGATCGCTTTGACGACCGAACGCAAATTGGCCATGCCGTAATCGATGACGGCAATATCAACACTCACAGGGAACCCTTCGTCGAAGGTAGAACATCCCCCATGCGCAGATCGGCTTCAACAGCCATGCGCAGCGCCCTGCCAAACGCCTTGAAAATGGTTTCGGCCTGATGATGTGCATTGATTCCGCGCAGGTTGTCGATGTGCAACGTGACACCCGCGTGATTAATGAAGCCGCGGAAAAATTCAAGAAACAGGTCAACGTCGAAGTCACCGATTCGCGCACGCGTGTAATCAACGTGATACTCCAGCCCTGGCCGACCCGACAAATCAATCACCACGCGCGACAGTGCTTCGTCGAGTGGCACATAGGCATGACCGTAGCGACGGATGCCTCGCTTGTCGCCCAATGCCTGTGCGAAGGCCTGACCCAGCGTAATACCCGTGTCCTCCACCGTGTGGTGGGCATCGATGTGCAAATCTCCCTTGGCCTGGATATCCAGGTCAATCAGGCCGTGGCGCGCGATCTGGTCGAGCATGTGGTCGAGAAACGGCACGCCGGTGGCGAGCGTGCTGACACCGGTGCCATCGAGATTGAGGCTTACCGAGATCTGGGTTTCCAGGGTATTGCGGGTAACTTTGGCGGTGCGCATGGCGTTTGAATTTAAGGCTGTAATAGGATTCTAGCAGGCCACAATCGCTTTCAACGCGTCGACCAGCGCATTACATTGCGTATCGGTGCCGACGGTGATGCGCAAAAATGGCGCAATACGTTCTGGATTGCGGAAATGACGCACGATAATGCTGCGCTCGCGCAGGGCCGCGGCCAAGTCTGCACCTTCATGATTCGGATGCCGCGCGAAGATGAAATTGGCTGACGAGGGCAACACCTCGAAGCCCATCTCAGTCATGGCGGCGACCAGACGTGTCCGGGTCGCCACCACTTTCGTGCAAATCTCGTTGAAGTACGCCTGATCTTCTATCGAAGCCAATGCGCCGGCCTGGGCAAAGCGATCCAGCGGATAGGAGTTGAAGCTGTCTTTCACCCGGTTCAGGGCCTCGATCAGATGCGGCTGTCCAATGGCATAACCGACCCTCAGACCTGCCAGCGCGTGCGACTTGGACAAGGTCCGCGTCACCAACAACTGCGGATAGCGTGCAACCAACGCCACCGCGGATTCGCCACCAAAGTCGATATACGCCTCGTCGATCACGACGACCGAGTCGGGATTTCCAGCGAGCAGACGCTCAATCTCACTCAGCGCCAGCAGACACCCGGTCGGCGCGTTGGGGTTGGGGAATATCACCCCGCCGTTGGGCACCAAGTAGTCGTCAACTGAAATTTCGAACGACGCATTGAGCGGGATCGTTTGATATGCGATTTCGTATAACCCGCAATACACCGGGTAAAAGCTGTAGGTGATATCGGGGAACAGGATCGGCTGATCGTGCTTCAACAAGGCCATGAATGCATGCGCCAGCACCTCGTCGGAGCCATTGCCGACAAACACCTGATCGGCGGTGACCCCATGGAGCGCGGCAATACCCGCGCGCAGTAGATCCGAACCAGGATCCGGATACAACCGCAAGGTCTCGGCGGCCTCTGCTCGCACCGCCTCCAATACCCGCGGGCTGGGGCCGTAGGGGTTCTCATTGGTGTTGAGCTTGACCAGATTAGCCAGCTTGGGCTGTTCGCCCGGCACGTAGGGCGTCAGGCCGTGCACCACGGCGCTCCAATATCGACTCATCGTCTGGCGCGGCTCATTCAGGGAGCAAACGATATTCGGCAGAACGCGCGTGCGCCTGCAAGCCTTCACCATAAGCCAGCGTGGCGGCAATCTTGCCCAAAGTCTGTGCACCGGCCTGCGACACATGGATCAGGCTGGTGCGCTTCTGAAAGTCGTACACGCCCAACGGCGATGAGAAGCGCGCGGTGCGCGAAGTCGGCAACACATGATTCGGCCCGGCGCAGTAATCGCCCAGCGCCTCGCAGGTGTGCTTGCCCATGAATATCGCGCCAGCGTGACGCAGCTTGGGCAGCAGTGCATCGGGGTCGGCTATCGACAGTTCCAGGTGCTCCGGCGCGATGGTATTGGAGATGGCCGCCGCGTCATCGAGATCGCGCGTCTTGATCAGCGCACCGCGATTGGTCAGCGAAGTACGGATCACCTCGCTGCGCGGCATTTCATCGATCAGTTTATCGATCGCCGCCGCCACCGCGTCCAGATAAGCCGCGTCGGGCGACAGCAAAATCGACTGTGCCATTTCATCGTGCTCGGCCTGCGAGAACAGGTCCATCGCCACCCATTCCGGCGGCGTGTTGCCGTCGGCAATGACCAGGATTTCAGACGGGCCGGCGATCATGTCGATGCCCACGGTGCCGAAGACCCGGCGCTTGGCGGCTGCCACGTAGGCATTGCCGGGACCGACGATCTTGTCGACCTGCGGAATCGTCTGCGTGCCGTAAGCCAGTGCCGCCACCGCCTGGGCGCCGCCAATGGTGAACACACGGTCCACCCCGGCAATCGCAGCCGCCGCCAGCACCAGTTGATTATGTTCGCCGCCTGGAGTCGGTACCACCATGATGAGTTCGCCCACGCCTGCCACCTTGGCCGGCATTGCGTTCATCAGAACCGAAGAGGGGTATGCCGCCTTTCCTCCCGGGACATACAAGCCCACGCGATCGAGCGGCGTGATTTTCTGGCCCAGCACGGTGCCGTCGTCCTCGGTGTAAGTCCACGATGCCTGGGTCTGCTTCTCGTGATAGCGGCGCACGCGGTCCGCCGCGGCTTCCAGCGCCTGGCGCGTGTCGGCCGGCAGCTGTGCGAGGGCAGTCTGCAACTGGGCTGGGGTCAATTCAAGGCTGGCGAGCGAGGCCGCTGGCAAATGGTCGAAACGCTCGGTGTACTCAAGCACGGCAGCATCACCCCGCATTTTGACGTCATGCAGGATCCCGGCGACCGTCTGTTCAATGGCAGCATCGGCGGCATCGTCAAATTGCAACAAACGGGTGAGTCGCGCCTGAAAATCTGGCTGCGTGCTATCGAGTCGGGTGAGCGTAAGCACAGGGGAATCCATCTCCAAAAAACTGGACTTAATTGTACCGTTTTTAATGCGTCACCGCGCCCGGCTTGGCCCGGCCATATGGCAACCATACCCATTCCGGAAATTAGACAAAGTCCAGATTGCTGATTATCATAAGACGAATGTATTACACGCGCGACAACATGGCCGGCCTTTTGCGCGGTCACGACATCAATCCGACCCATCAGCGGATCGAGATTGCGCACGCGTTGTTTTCGCGCCAGGAGCATCTGTCGGCCGATCAGGTGATGGCGTTCGTCAACACCCGTCACTCCGAAACCTCCAAGGCCACGGTCTACAACACGCTCAAGCTGTTTCTGGAAAAAGGCCTGGTGCGCGAAGTCATCGTCGACCCCAGCAAGGTGTTCTTCGACCCCAACACCACGCCACATCACCATATCTATGAAGTCGACAGCGGCAAGCTGTCTGATATCGATGCCGAGCATGTTCATATTTCCGGCCTGCCCCCGTTGCCCGACAACATGGTGACCGAAGGTATCGACCTCATCGTGCGTGTTCGTCGCAAAGCCTGATTTTTCCACCCGTCTATGAAGCGGGTTCACATTGCCCCCACCCTGCTCGACGCTCAACTGGCCGTCGACGCCTTGTCCAGCCTGGGTATCGTCACACATATTTTCAATGCCAATGCCGCCGGCGCGCTGGGCGAGGTGCCGTTCATGCAGGCACAGCCTGAGGTATGGGTGGATGATGACACGCAAGAAATATCCGCACGCGAAGCCCTGGCGGGTTTGCATAACGCCCTTCCACGCGACGAAAAAAAATGCCCGCACTGTGGCGAGCACAATCCGGGCAATTTCTTGAGTTGCTGGCAATGCGGGTGGGCCTTGCCCGACTGACTCATAACCGGATCAAGGTGATCCTGACGGTTCGTTCAGTGCGTCGAGATGCGTTTGATACTGGCGTGCAAAAATCCGCTCGAGTTCATCGATTGCTTCAACTGCCGACACGCCGTGAATCAAATGGCGCGTCATCTGCGCAGAGGCTTCATTGAATATCTGGTTGCGTTCCAGCATCGGATAGGTCTGCATCAAACGCTGGATCGCCTTGACCACGTTTTCCTTTTCGGGACGCGGGATCGGCAACGGTTCGCTGGGGGGCGCTGAAGCAATATCGGCGCCTTCCTTTGCGGCCAGAAACTCGGCATATTCAAGCAGTGCCTGCTGCCGGGTTTCGGACAAGCCCCTGAAAATGGATACCAGGCGCTTGCTGTCGCGCATCAGCGAAGGCGCCCTTTACCCGGGCGTTTCATCGGAATCACATCGGCGTTGCACTGCTGAAACTTGTTATCAACAAAAGTGATAAAGGCGTCCAGCAATTTGCTGCGAAACTTTTCCGGCGCATACACCATGGTCAATTCGCGGGTGAGACGGGGAACCAGCGGCACCGCAACCAGGGTGCCGAGTTGTATTTCCTTGTTGACGGTGGAGGCCGACATGATGGCCACGCCGAGATTGGCCTCGACTGCGCCCTTGATGGCCTCGCGGCTGCCCAGCTCCATCTCGATATGCAAGTCGTCCGGGTTGACGCCATTGACTCTAAAGAAATCGTCCACCACCTCGCGCGTGCCCGAGCCGTGTTCGCGCGACACATAGGGCTGATCGGCTATTTCGCGCGCTTTCACACCGGTACGCGAGGCCAGCGAATGATTGGGCGCGCAAATCATCACCAATTCGTCCTCACAACAGGCCAGAGTGGTCAGGTTGGGGTTGTGCGAGGGGGCTTCAATCAAGCCGACGTCGAGCGAATGGTCTGCAACTTTCGCAGCCACGGTTTCCGAGTTGGCCACGGTGAGCTGTGCCTGCACTTGCGGGAAGCGTTCCTTGAATTCACCCAGAATGCGGGGCAGCAAATATTCGGCAATCGTGGTTGATGCGCCGATCATCAAAGGGCCGGTCACCTGGCCGGTCAACTCACCGACGCGCGCCTCCATCTCGCCGGTCAAGGCCAGAATGCGTTCAGCGTAACCCAGCACCAGATCGCCCACAGGCGTCATCGAAATCCTGCCGTGGCTGCGCTCGAACAAACGCGTATTGAAATGCTCTTCCAGTTGCTTGACCTGAAAAGTCACCGCAGGCTGAGTCATATAAAGGATATCTGCAGCCTTGGTAAAGCTGAGCTGTCTGGCTACGGTGTAGAATACTTGAAGCCTGCGGTCAGCCATAAATTCCCGCTCCAGGGTCATAAAGACAATTATTCAACCACAAACCTGCCCGTGTTGAAACCTGCTCAATTCCAACTCATTGTATTCACGGACCTTTCGACAACGCGTTGTCGTCTATCCGATGTCAACCCCCGCCAACACTAGATTGGCCACAAAATGAACCGTGCGTTTTACACCATTCTGTGGGCGCAGTTTCTATCCGCTTTGGCTGACAATGCCCTGCTGTTTGCTGCAATTGGCTTGCTGCTGTTTTTTTCGGCGCCGGAGTGGTTTTCCCCCCTGCTGCAAACTGTCTTCGTTGTCGCGTACATCGCACTGGCGCCTTTGGTCGGTCCGCTTGCTGATGCAATCCCCAAGGGACGGGTCATGCTGATTGCCAACACGGTCAAATTCGTGGGTTGCCTCACCATGCTGGCCGGCTTGCATCCGCTGCTGGCCTATTCCATTGTCGGTGTCGGCGCAGCGATGTATTCCCCTGCAAAATACGGCATCCTCACCGAACTGCTGCCGCCCGACAAACTCGTCATTGCGAACAGCTGGATGGAGGGCACCACGGTCGCCGCCATCGTGCTCGGCGCGATCATCGGCGGAGCGCTCATCAACCCGCAGCTGGCTGAAGGCATCCTGATCAGCATGGGACTGGACACTCGCCTCATCGCCCCAAAGTTCGCCATCGTCGCCATCACCGGCCTGTATCTGGCGGCAGCCTTCGCCAACCTGTTCATCCCACGGCTGCCGATTGACCACAAGCTGCCCAACAAATCCCCGCTGTATATCCTTTATGACTTTTGGCACAGCTTCAAACTGTTGTGGCGTGATCCGCTCGGACAGGTTTCGCTTGCCGTTACCACCCTGTTCTGGGGCGTTGGTGCCACCCTGCGCCTGCTCATCATCGCCTGGGCGGCACTCAACCTGAACTATGGCCTCGACCAAGCCACCCAGCTCACCGCTGCGACCGCGTTCGGCATCGCCATCGGTTCGATACTGGCTGGCAAATATGTGCGTTTGCAAAGCGCAACCCGCGTGCTGCCGGCCGGCATCATCCTGGGCTTTGTACCGATTGCGCTGATCTGGGTGCAAAGCCTGATTCCAGCCCTGCTTTTATTGACCTTGGCAGGCGCGCTGGCAGGCTTTTTCGTGGTGCCGATGAATGCCCTGCTGCAACACCGCGGGCATCTGCTGATGGGTGCGGGCCATTCAATTGCCCAGCAAAACTTCAACGAAAACATCAGTATTCTGATACTGACCGGCGCCTACGCTTTGATGGTGCGAGCCGACTGGCATATTCACACCATCATCTGGGTATTCGGTTTGTTTATCAGCACAGTTATGACGGTCATCTGGCTACGTCATCGCAATGACGTGGTGCTCTGATTTAACGCCTGATCCCTGACAACGCATCCCGCTGCACAGCATGTATCGACATCAGCTTGCGGCAGCCTGGCCGAGAGGATGCAATTTCGTCAACGCGGCAGGACGCCCGATATGGAATCCCTGGGCATGCGAAAAACCCAGCGCGTTAACCCTGTTCAGCAGAGCCTCGGATTCGATCCCTTCGGCCACCAGCTTGTAGCCTGCATCCTTGATCAAGCGCGCCAGATCTTCGACAAAGACGGCCTGACGACCCGGCACCTCCAGACTGCGCACCAGGGAAATATCGAATTTCACCAGGTCGACGGGCATCCCTGCCAGGTAGCGCAAAGACGAGTAGCCGCTGCCAAAGTCATCGAGAGCAATCACAAAGCCCGCCTTACGCAGGCGATTGAGGTTAGCCGAAGCCTGGGCAATCTGGGTGATGAGCGAAGTTTCCGTCACTTCCAGCACCAGCTTGGTTTTGGACAACATCGGCGCAAACTGCATCAGCTTCTCGATGACACGGGCATTGACAATGCCGGGCCCTGATACGTTAAGCGATACCCCGATGCCAGCCGGAACCAGACCCGCTTCCAGGTCGCGCTTCACCCTTTCCAGCACGGCCAGATCAAACTCGCATTCCAGGCCGCGAAACTCGACAACCGGGAAAATACTCGAGGGCATGATCAGGCCATGCTCACCCCGAATACGCACCAGAGCCTCATAGTATTCAATCTGCAGCGAAGGCAAAGCCAGCACCGGCTGATAATGCATTTCCAGCTGATCCGGATCGGCCATGGCCTCATAGACTGCGCTTGTTTCAGCGTTGGAGACCAGCGATTCCTGGCCTTCACCCATCTCTGGCGTATAAACCGACACTTTGTTTTGACCTGGACGTTTGGCGTGATACATCGCGATATCAGCCTGGCGATGCAGCAATTGCAGGTCGTCCTCCTGAGCCGTCATCAGTATGGATATACCTACACTGATGCGAACCGGCTCCCGAATCCAATAAACGCCGAAGTCGTGACCCAAAACCTGTTCCATGCAGCGTTCTACCACCTGTCTGGCGCGCGCCATGTCTGCGGAAAGCAATATCGTCGCAAACTCATCCCCACCCAGTCGATACAGCCGGTCACCCGATCTCAAGGCGCTCTGCAACGATTCGGCCAGACCCTGCAACACCTGGTCCCCTACCTGGTGTCCATAGGTGTCATTAATCGCTTTGAAGTGGTCACAATCAAACAGCAGAAACGCCACTTCCAGCGGTACGCCCGGATGGGTGCGGTGCATGGCGCGCCAGTCGTCGTCAAAAGCGCGGCGATTGAGCGTCCCCGTCAAGGGATCATGATGCGCCTGGGTCCATAGCTCCTGGTTTTTGTGGGCCAGACTCACATGCATGTCATCGAGCTGTTGCTGGTAATCGTTGAGCGAGTGACGCACGTTTTCAAGCTCTGTAACCGCCAGCATGCCGCGGTAAGACTCACCCAGCAGTTCCCCTTTGCCACGCCTCATGGCATCGATGTGGCCGGACAAGGAACGCAAAGGCTTGGTAATCACGGCGACGGTTGCCAGATAGGCAAGGAATGAAATCACGGAAATGATGGTCGCCATTTCATAAAACGAGCGACTGATAAGCTTTTCGAGCGCACGGGTTTCCGGGTTACTGATCGTCTTGAACTGCAGGGCGGACACCAGCGCCGAAAGCGGAATGTGCTGACCCTCTCTGGCCACAATGCTCAAGCTTTGCAAGTCCAGATAGCGGAACTTTCGCAATTGTGCGAGTTCAGCCTGAAGATCGAACTTGAATCCCATGTAGCCCAGAAGATGCACGCGATCGGCGCTCTGGTAAAACGGGTAAAAATAATAAAGATGCTCATGCCTATCCTGGTGCTCCAGATAAGGATGCAGGTCTTTCGTATTGAGTTTTGCAGGCATCGTTGCCTCACCCGAATGTACTGTCGAGAGGTTTTTGCCCTCCAGATCATAAAGGTCGACCGCATCGAGCGTATCCGGAATCACCCCCGCGGAAAGCGCGCGGGAATTTCGCCAATAGCCATAATAAATCGGGTCTTCGAGTTGCTGACGTGCCTCGTCCCACGCCATCAGCGCCTCGGCGGCGTTTTTTGCACGCGCGTTGAGAAGATCGATTGCTTCCTCAAGTTCCTGCCGCGCCAGCTTTTCCTCGGTTTGAGAAATGGTTGCCTTGAGGCGGGTGGTATCGTGAAGAACGAAGGCCGCAAACACGGCCAAAGCCGTTACCAGCACGAAAAAAAATGCTAACGCATAGTGTGCAATGGGCCGTGGCGAAAGTCGTAATCTGGGGGACGAGAACAACATGCCTCAACGCCTGGGGAACTTGCTCTGCAAAGCCTGTAAAACTGTCTCTTGCAGGTCAAATTCGTATTGGCTGTCAAAGAAATGCGAGGCACCGGGAATCACGCGCACGGCAAGGCCGTGTGAAACCAGTTTTTCCACCCAATCCGGCCCCATGCGGTCATCCTTGCTCCCAAGGATGACTTCCACAGGTACCGACGTCTTCTCAAGCGCTTCCAGGATGCTGCCTCGACTGAGGGACAGATAGGACAGCAATGCAGCCGGCGGGCTGACGTATTTATTGCAATGGCCGATTTCCGCCTCAACCAGGGCTTTGCTCCCTTTGCCCAAGCGCTCGTGCAAATCCTTGGCGAGCCGTGCCCGTTGCTGGGCGCTTTGCTTTCTTTCCACGTCGGTCAGACTGACCATCAGCACCTGCTTCACAGCAGGCGACGGATTCTGCCCCAGATACGTGAGCAATTGCAGATTGCCATAGCTGTGCCCAACCAGAATGATGCGGGAATGTCCCTTTTGCACAAGCCAGCGCACCCAGGATGCAACCTCAGCCACATCTTCGTCCAGCGTATGCGCGTGTACCGCCTCGCAAGGCAAACTTTTATTGCGCCGTGAAATACCCAGCGTCAGGGTGGGGGCGAGCGTCGTGTAGCCTGCGGTCGAGACTGCCTCCACAATGCTGGTTACGGTAGGGAAAGCACGTGTTTGAAGAAAACCATGCAGAACCAGCACGGCAGGCTGATCTTTGTTTCCCGCCTGATAGTTTGCGCTGGCCATTTTTCCGGAGGGAAGCTGGGCATCGACTACCCCCGCGTGGCCCGCTATTGGGGCCAGCGAAAATAAAACCCCAGCCAGGCAGGCCAGCAGCGATAGTAGGCTCCGAGTCATGGTATGTCCGTGCGATCTATAGTTTTTATGCTTATTAGACCCATCGGCTACAGGGCAGAATACTTAAGCCTGCCCCGTCCCCGTCCCGCCCTGCGACTTCACCACGCTCATCGCCCCTGCGATCAGGCTGCTGAGATCGGCCATGTTGGACGGCACGATCAGGGTGTTGCCGGCCTTGGCGATGCCGGCAAAGGCTTCGACGTATTTTTCGGCGACCTTGAGATTCACCGCCTGCACCCCGCCCGGCAATTCAATCGCACGAGCAACACGGGCGATGGCTTCGGCATTGGCGATGGCAATCGCCTTGATCGCCTCACCTTCACCCTGGGCAACGTTGATGGCGGCCTGCATTTCGCCCTCGGATTCCTGAATCGCCGCATTGCGTTGGCCGGTGGCGATGTTGATCTGCTCCTGCATGCGGCCTTCTGACGAGGCAATCAGCGCGCGCTTTTCGCGCTCGGCTGTGATCTGGCGTTGCATGGCGTGGAGAATTTCTTTCGGCGGGGTCAGGTCCTTGATCTCGTAGCGCAGCACCTTGACGCCCCAGTTGGTCGAGGCCTCGTTCAGCGCCATTACCACCCCGCGGTTGATGTCATCACGCTCTTCAAAGGTGCGGTCCATTTCCATCTTGCCGATCATCGAGCGCAGGGTGGTTTGCGCCAGTTGCGAAATCGCGGCGATATAGTCGCTCGCGCCATAGGACGCCATCTTGGGGTCTGTGACCTGGAAATACAGAATGCCGTCGACCGACAACTGCGTGTTGTCACGCGTGATGCAAATCTGGGGCGGTACATCGAGCGGTATTTCCTTCAACGAATGCTTGTAGGCGACCGCATCGATAAAGGGAATCACCAGATTGAGACCCGGCGCAAGCACAGCGTGAAATTTTCCCAGCCGCTCGATCACCCAGGCGTTTTGCTGCGGCACCACACGAACGCCTTTGGCGACGACGATGGCGATGACAATCAGAATAACCAGTGCGACAGTTTCCATTTTCTTCCTTTTGGCCCCGTGTGGGGATTAGTTACCCAGAATGAGTGTATTGCCTTTAACTGCTCGGATAATCAATGCACGCGAGCCATCAACGCTCGGCGATTCGGCCTCGGCATCCCATACTGCACCACGATATTTAACCTGGCCGCGGCCGTCCTGCCAGGACTCGAGCTCGACTGTTTTTCCGATATCCATATCCTGCACATTGGACTCCGGGTGGTCGGTGTTGCGTTTCCAATGCCGCAACGCCAGGGTACCCAGCACGGCAATGACACTTGCCACCAGCAGTTGCACCACCAGGCCCGCGCCGAGCCAGGCCGCAACACCCGCTGCCGCGGCGGCTACGCCATACACCAGCAAATAGAACGTCCCGGAGGTGAGTTCGACCCCAACCAGCACCGCCGCCAAAATCCACCACAACAAATACGCCTGCATCTCATCTCCTGATTATTACGGGTCGATTCGCCAGTTCATCCGGATTATCTCCGGTTGGTGGGAAGTGTGTCGTTAATAGTGCGCTGATCTGCTCGATCCCGGCCAGCGCGCCGCGCTCGAAGTCGCCCTGCCTGAACGCCGACTCCATGGTCTGCGCAATTGCTTCCCATGCGTTGCCATCCACCCGCGCGGCAATGCCGCGATCGGCAATAATTTCAATGTCGTGGTCGGCCAGCAGCAGGTAAACCAGCACCCCGCTGTTGTGCTCGGTGTCCCACACCCGCAGATTGGAGAACACTTCGACCGCACGTTCGCGTCCTGTCATGCCACGCCACACCTGGGATGCCGACAGCGTATTTTCAATAGCAAAGCGAATTTCCCCGTTGTGAGTGATTTCGCTCGTGCGAATGGCTGCCTCGATCGCGTCGAGCGTGGCCTGAGGGAACGCACGTCGCCACGCCCAGGGCGGCATGAAGAGATGCTTGAACCAGCGTGAACAATTCACCATGAGCCTGAAGCGCCTCCACCGCCGAAACCGCCACCGCCACCGCCCCAGGAACCCCCTCCGCCCCCTCCAAAACCACCGCCACCCCTACTCGACCAGCCTCCACCACTTCTGAATCCTGATGCGACGCCTGCAAACACAAAAACCACAACCAGCAACACGATCGGGGTTAAGCCCAACAACAACGCCCCCACCACTCCGCTACCCAGTGCTGCTACGCCACCCGCAGCCGGACGGCTCATCATGGCAGAGAGCAGCCAACCCGCGATGACGCCGCCAAAGACGAGCAGGACAAAGGGCTCCTCGCTACTCCCGCTTTGCTTGCTGGGCGGCGGCAGGGACTCGCCCTCGATCAGCCCCATCAGCTGACGGATGCCTGCTTCGATACCCCCATTGAAATCCCCTGCTCTTAAATAGGGAGCGATGACTTCATCGGTCACACGCTTGGCGATGGCATCGGGAATCGCACCCTCCAACCCATAGCCCACCTCAATGCGCGTTCTGCGGTCATCTTTGGCGACAATCAAGAGTACGCCGTCTTCAATTTTTTTCCGGCCACCTTTCCATTGAACGGCCACACGTATACCGAACTGCGCGATGTCTTCGGGCTGGGTGGTGGGCACGATCAGGACCGCGATCTGGCTGCCTTTCTGTGCCTCGAACGTAGCCAGTTTGTTTTCGAGCGCATCAACCTGCCCAGCACTCAGTGTGGTGGTCAGGTCGGTCACACGACGCGACAGCTCCGGCACCGCCACCTGAGCCCAGGCGGACAGCGTAAACATCGTGAGCAAGAAACCAAACACAACTCGCCCCCATAGCGGGAAATGGAGGGGGTTCGGTTGCGTCCGCAGCAGCCGGGTCATAGCACGCTTAATAAGCGGGCGTGGGGCTCGGTGCAGGGGCGGGGTTCGCTGCGGGCGCGGCCGTACCGAAATCAACCTTGGGTGGAGAGGCAATCGCCTTTTCATTTTCCACGGTAAAACTGGGCTTGGTTTTGTAGCCAAACACCATCGCAGTCAGGTTGGACGGGAAGGAGCGCACCGCGATGTTGTAGGTCTTGACCGCGCCGATGTAACGGTTGCGCGCGACGGTGATGCGGTTCTCGGTGCCTTCAAGTTGCGCCTGCAGGTCGCGGAACAAGCCATCCGCTTTCAATTGCGGATAGTTTTCAGCGACCAGCAGCAGGCGCGAGATCGCGCCAGTAAGCTCGCCCTGCGCGGCAATGAATTTCTGGAAAGCCACTTCGTCGTTGACCAGCTCGGGCGTGGCCTGGATCGCGCCGACGCGGGCGCGTGCTTCGGTCACCGAGATAAACACATCCTTCTCGTGCGCCGCATAGCCCTTCACCACGTTGACCAGGTTCGGCACCAGATCGGCGCGGCGCTGATACTGGTTCAATACTTCAGCCCAGGTGGCCTTGATGTCCTCGTCCGTCGTCTGGAAAGTGTTGTAGCCACAGCCAGACAAGACCAGAGCCAGGCATCCAACGGCCCCCCATTTAAACGCTTTCAGCCATGCGAACATCATCGTCTCCCAAGTAGGTATGATTGAACACCAGAGTTTACGCCACCCCCCAGGTAGCAAACAGCGGATCGGATTCCTCAAGCTTGTCGGCGTAGCGGTCGTCCTTGGGCCGCTTGAGTCCGCGCTCAACGTAGGTTTCCACTTTCTTGAATCCGGCCTGCTTGATCAGCGTGCCGACCCAGGCCATGCGCTCCATCGGATGCAGCTCGGTCCACAGCTTGATGACCTTGGGCGGGAAATAGCGATTCGACACGACCACCACAAACATGCCGCCCGGCTTCAGCACCCGCTTTGCTTCAGCCACGATTTTATGCGGCTGTGTCAGATATTCGAACGATACCGTGCACACCACAGCGTCAAAGCTGGCATCGGCAAAAGGCAATGTCGGATCGGCATTGAGATCGTGCACGATACGCTCGGCCAGCTGCGGGTTGTCAGCCAGTTCCTCGGCGTTCATGCCCAGGCCCACCGCAGACCCCACGGTATCGGGCAGGTGCGATCGCCAGCTTGCCATCAGGTCGAGTACCCGCGCCTTCTCTGGCAGCACGGTGCGATACAGCGCCTGGATACGACGCACGCAAACGGCATCAACGTGGGTGATTTTTCTCGGCTCGGCATAGAACGCGGCATCAGGCGTCTCGTCCTCGCGGCTGAACGCCTCGGCCCCATCAAAATCGGTGGGCGTCAGCATTTGCGTCTCCATGCCACTCCATTCCAGCAGCTGCTCCACCTGCCCAACGGGCTGGGTGGAGACATCGCTTTTGCCGCTGTCGATACTGAAAATCCGGCCTTGCAACGGATGACTGAAATTGGCGACGAAATTTTCTCCGCTCAGCTTCATGACGCGAAACATCGGTGCGGGTACGTCGTCGGCGTGCAACAGCATGGACGGATAGAAGCGCCCCATTCTGAGCGGTGCAATATCGCTGCGGAACACTTCGTTCGGCACTTCCTGTTCGAGTTTGGGACCGACGTCGACCTGCGCATCGACCGGCGGGGTGTCGCCCGGCATCCATACCACCACTTGATGGCGGCCCAGATCGGAAAAATAGTTCACGCGAAAGCGCAAAGCGGCATGCAATAGTTTCATAAACAGCTTGACCAATAATTACGGGTTTATTAATGCGGGAGGGGATTGCACCAGACGCCGCGCGAGACATAGGTCCTCCCATGCGCGCGCCTTCTCGGTCGGTTTTCGCAACAGATAAGCCGGGTGATACGTCGCCACCAGCGGCACACCCTGAAACTGATGCGCCCTTCCACGCAGGTGACCAATCGTCTCGGTGGAGTCGAGCAGACTTTGTGCCGCAACGTGCCCCAGCGCAAGAATGATTTTCGGCTGGATGAGTTCGATCTGCGCCTGCAGATAAGGCCGGCAAGCAGCCACCTCATCCGGCTCGGGATCGCGATTGTCAGGTGGATGGGATTTCAATACGTTGGTGATGTAGACATTGTTTCCGCGCGCCAATCCGATGGCGCCCAGCATGGCGTCGAGCATCTGACCCGCCTGACCGACAAACGGCTCGCCCTGTTCATCTTCTTCGACGCCCGGTGCCTCGCCGATAATCAGCCAGTCGGCGTTGCGATCCCCCACGCCGAGCACGCCCTGCGTTCGGGTCGTGTGCAGTTTGCAGGCGGTGCAATGCGCCACCGCGTCGGCCAGCTGTTCCCAATTCTGAATCGGGGCAGAAACCAGGGCTTGCGGCGAATCGCCCGGGGCATCGCGCAACCGCCAAACCGGACCAATGCCCAGTTCATTAAAAATGTCGTCACGACTCAACATGTCAGTTCGCGTGTCATGATCAGCGCATCCTCGCGGCCATCTCGCGATGGGTAGTAGGCTCGCCTGAATGCCAGATCGACAAAACCGTTGCTATGGTAAAGCGCAATCGCGGCCACGTTGGAGGTGCGCACTTCGAGAAGAACACTTTCAGCGCGATGATCGCAGGCGCGGGCCAGGCAATGATCAAGCAGATCACGGCCCAAGCCGTGCCCCCGCCAACTCGGCGCGATGGTGAGATTGAGGATATGCGCTTCGCCTGCCGCCGCCATCATGGCGTAATACCCGATCACTTCGCCGTCGGCTTCGTGCACCCACATGCTGTAACCCGCTTTCAGCGAATCGGAAAAATTGCCAGGGGTCCAGGGGTACTCATAGCTGGCCAGCTCGATCCGGTGGATACGTGGCAGGTCGGCCTCGATCATCGGGCGCAGGCGATGATCTATTTCGTGTATTGGAAATTCCGGAATGGCGCTCATGCGGATTTTCTCGCACGGCGTTCATCCACCGTCAGCGCGACTTTGTCGCGCAGATAAATCGGTGCGGCCAATGCGGCGTCCGTGCTCTCGCCTCGCTCAAACGCCTGCGCGGCAAGTGGAGCCATCGCTGCGGCATCAGGCATGATCGTGTCATCAATGCGTACCAGCTGCGCGCTCAGACGCGGGCGCAATACTTCGCCCAGTGCAACGAACCCATTGCCGGCGCCTACCCAGTCGCCGCCGTCCGGCACGCACACCGATTCGGGCAGCGCCAGCGCAGGATCGGCGACACAGCGCCAACCCGTTGACTCGCGTTGGTACGCCGCCCAATAGACCTCGGCCATACGCGCATCGAGCACCGTCAGCACCTTGTCCGCGCCGGCCTGTTCGGCAATGGATTCCAGCGTGGAAATGCCCACAACCGGCAAGTCGGCACCATACGCCAGGCCCTGCGTCACCGCGCAGGCAATGCGCAGCCCGGTGAACGAGCCGGGACCGGCACCATAAGCAATGCCATCAAGCTGGCGCAGACTCAGTGCTGATTCCCTCAGGAGTTCATCCACCATCGGCAGCAACAGGCTGCTGTGCTGCTGTTCGGCCCGCACCCGCCGCGCCCGCACCGCTCCGTCGAGCCACAGCGCGGCCGAGCAGTATTCGGTGGAGGTATCCAAAACAAGCAATTTCATGGGGGCGATTCTAACAGGCCGACGCAGCCCGACCATGGTCAGAGGCAGCCCGCCCATGGTCAGAGGCAGCCCGGCACAGGGTCAGCGTTGACCGCGGTAAGTGATGCGGTAGATTGCCCCGGCTTGATCATCCGACACCAGCAAGCTGCCATCGGGCATCACCAGCACGTCGGCGGGGCGACCCCAGGCAGATTCATTACGCTGCCAGCCGCTGATGAAAGGCTCGTAGCTGACCGCACGGTTGTCCTGCAGCCGCACCACGCTCACCCGGTAGCCGCGCTTGCTGCTGCGGTTCCAGGAACCGTGCTCGGCAATGAATACGGCATGCCGGTAACGCTCGGGGAAGGCCTTCCCCGTGTAAAAACGCATGCCCAGGCTCGCCACGTGGGCACCCAGGTTCTGTACCGGCGCAACGAACGCGTCGCAACGTCGTGTCCGCCCCAGTTCGGGGTCGGCAATCGTGCCGCCGTGGCAATACGGGTAACCAAAATGCTGGCCGGTCTGGCTCACGCGATTGAGTTCATCCGGCGGCGTATCGTCGCCCAGCCAGTCGCGGCCATTGTCGGTAAACCACAGCTCGCCGCTTTGCGGATGCCAGTCAAATCCAACCGAGTTGCGCACCCCGCGCGCGACCACTTCAACTTTTCCGCTATCCACATCGAGCCGGGTAATCGTCGCAAAACGGTCCGGGTCGGGCTCGCAGATATTGCAAGGTGCGCCCACCGGCACGTAGAGCTTGCCGTCAGGACCAAAGGCTATGAATTTCCAGCCATGGTGCGTATCGGTGGGATAAGCCTCGCTCACCACTTCGGGTTTGGGCGGTCGATTCACGTGTGCTTCGATGTTACGCAGACGCAAGATTCGGTTCACGGCCGACACATACAAATCGCCCTCACGAAACGCCACGCCAACCGGCATCTCGAGCTTGTCCGCGATCACCTGGAGCTTGCGTGGACCTTGCAGCGGAATCGCGTAGACCTTGCCGGCGCGCATGCTGCCGACAAACAGCATGGTTTTTCCGAGTGCCATTTGGCGCGCATTGGGCACCCGGGCGAACAATTCAACCTGGAATCCCGGCGGGAGTTTGAGACTGGACAAGGGAAGTGTCGGGGGCGCAGCCGCAGCCGGGGTGATCGAAGCCAGCAGCATCGCTCCGGCAAGCCCAACCTGCTTCCAGACACCCCTCTGTTTCATGGTGCGCCCCGCCCGCCCGGCTGCACTGGAATCAGAATCTCGAAGCGCACCCGCAACCATGGATCGCGCACCTCGGCCAATCGATTGATACGGGCCACCAGCGTTTGCCCGCCATCCATGATGCGCGCCACATCGGTATTCTCGCGGCGCGGTACGTAGCCAATCTTGTGGCCCTGCCATTCCACCCGCACCGCTTTCGCATCATGGACATTGTCCGGCTCGCGTATCAGCGTGAGTGCATCGCCCACCCGCATCTGCGGCCATAGCTTTTTGCCTGCGTGATACTGGAACCCGGCCAGCGGCGAATCCTGCAGCAGGATATGGGCACCGACCTGGGCATGCAGCGGTTGCGCCCACCACCACACCAGAATCAGCCAGTTCATACGTCGCATCGGAAATAATAAACGCGCATGCATCAGGCTGCGTACTCGCCGGGTTTAATGAAAACCGGATTGTCGGAAAACCATGCACTCATCACGGGACACCGCGTTGAAGAACCGACCATTCTACTGAGGAATGGGCCTTGAAAAACGTATGGAACTGCAGGTTTCAGGTTTAGTTTTTTCATTGCACAAGGAGCCTTCAGCTTGAGGTAGGATGAACACGTTCTCTTCACCGGGCCATCACCACAACACCATGCCGAGAAAATCTGCCGCTCAGACCAAGCTGTTTGTTTTGGACACCAATGTGCTGATGCACGATCCCACCAGTCTGTTCCGTTTTGAAGAGCACGATATTTATGTGCCGATCGCCACGCTGGAAGAACTCGACATGCACAAGAAGGGGATGACCGAGGTGTCGCGCAATGCGCGCCAGGCCAGCCGTTTCATCGACGAGCTCGTCAGCAAGCTCGACAGCATCGAAGAGGGCGTGCCGCTTTCGCAGCACAGCCACAAATCCGCCACCGGAAAACTGTTCCTGCAAACCGAAGCGATCTCCGGCGACATCCCGATGAATCTGCCGACCAGCAAGGTCGACAACCAGATCCTCGGCGTGGTGCTGTTCCTCTCGCGCCACCATCCCAAACGGCAGGTCATTCTGGTGTCGAAAGACATCAACATGCGCATCAAGGCGCGCGCTCTGGGCCTGCCCGCAGAAGACTATTTCAACGACAAGGTGCTGGAAGACACCGACCTGCTCTACGCCGGTCTGCGCGAACTGCCGCCCGACTTCTGGGACACCCACGGCAAGGACATGGAGTCGTGGCAGGCCAACGGCCACACTTATTACCGCGTAAACGGGCCGTTGGCTGCGAGTTTCCTGCCCAACGAATTCGTCTACCAGGAAGGCCCCAACCCGCTTTATGCCCAGGTACTGAAGGTTGAAGGCAAGCAGGCTGAAATGGTGACGGTGCGCGATTTCAGCCACGCCAAGAACAACGTGTGGGGCATTACCGCGCGCAACCGCGAACAGAACTTTGCACTCAATGTATTGATGGATCCCGAGATTGATTTCGTCACCCTGCTCGGCCAGGCCGGTACCGGAAAAACTTTGCTCACCTTGGCCTCAGCGCTGGCCCAGGTACTGGACAAGAAAATCTACAGCGAAATCATCATGACGCGTGTCACCGTGCCGGTCGGTGAAGACATCGGGTTTTTACCCGGCACCGAGGAAGAAAAAATGACGCCGTGGATGGGCGCGCTGGAAGACAACCTCGACGTGCTGAACAAGAGCGACGATGAAGGGGGCGACTGGGGACGCGCAGCCACGCAGGATTTGATCCGCAGTCGCATCAAGGTCAAATCGTTAAATTTCATGCGTGGTCGCACTTTCCTCAATAAGTTTCTTATTATTGATGAAGCGCAAAACCTCACGCCCAAGCAGATGAAGACGCTGATCACGCGTGCGGGGCCGGGAACCAAGGTGGTGTGTCTGGGCAACATTTCGCAAATTGACACGCCCTACCTTACCGAGGGAAGCTCCGGTCTCACCTACGTGGTCGACCATTTCAAAGGCTGGGCACACAACGGCCATGTCACCCTGCAACGCGGCGAGCGTTCACGCCTGGCGGATTACGCGGCCGAGGTGCTGTGACCCACAATGCCTTAAGGAGAGACACCATGATCAACCCTACTTCGCAGCGCTGGATGATTCTGGCTGCCGGCCTGACTTTGGCGCTGCCTGCCCAAGCCTTCGATTGGGGCGGCATGCTGAAAGGGGTGCTCGACAAGCCCGCCAGCCAGCCCGCTGCCAGCGGCGTCGATGCGCTCTCCAATGCTGACATTAACGCCGGTCTGAAGGAGGCGCTGACCCGCGGCGCCGATTCGGCAGTCGCCCAGCTCGGCCAGAAAGACGGTTTCTTCGGTAATGCCGCACTCAGAATCCCGCTGCCACCGAGCCTGCAAAAAGCCGAGAAAGCCATGCGCATGTTCGGCATGGGCAAACAGGCCGATGAGTTGGTGCTGTCGATGAACCGCGCTGCCGAAGCGGCGGTTCCGGAAGCCAAAACCCTGCTGGTCGGTGCCGTCAAGGCGATGTCGCTGGAAGACGCCAAAGGCATCCTGACTGGCGGCAAGACCTCGGCCACCGATTTCTTTCGCAAGAAAACCGAAACCTCTCTGACCGAACGCTTCGGTCCCATCGTCAAGGCGACCACCGACAAGGTCGGGCTGGCGCAACAATACAACCAGTACGCCGGCATGGCCGCGCAATTCAACCTGATCGACAAGAACCAGGCCAGCGTCGAACAATACGTCACCCAGCAGACGCTCGACCGGCTCTACACGCTGATAGGGGAAAAAGAGGCGGCGATTCGCGCCAACCCGCTGCAAGCCGGCAGCGACCTGCTGAAAAAGGTCTTTGGCGCAGTCATGGGCAAGTAGCCCTTTGCTTCGTTCGCTACGCTATGCTTAGGGCTGGTTCATACCAGCCCTTTTTAATGCCATGGCGACGAAAACAAAAACACTTTGCCTGCTAGCCGGTTTGCTGATTGCCCTGCCCGCGCAGGCCTGGGAAATCGGCGAATTCAAAAACGGCATGAGCCGGGCTGATGTCGAGCAGGCGCTCAAGACCTGGAACTTCGACAAGACCCTGCCGGTTGGCAACGATGGTCTGTTTGCCTATGACCTGCCCAACAGCCCGGCTGGCCGGCGTTTTCTGTTCAACTTCTGCAACGATAAACTGGTATCGTTCGATCAGGAAGTCGAACCGGCTTTCCGCCACTTCGTGGTCATCGCATCGAACTATTCCAACCTCTATGGCAACCCGCTCAAGGTCCTCCCCACCACCAGCGTGGTCGCCACCGGCGAGAAAAACCTGCTGGCCATGTTCTGGCGCAAAGGTGCCGACTTCATGGGCGTGAAATACGTGTTGTATCCCGCAGGAGAACAGCTCTCGATGAGCTGGCAAGTCAACAACAACTGCTGGCAGGCACCGCGCTAAAGCTGTTTTCTGTAAGCTTGATCGGCCAGGTGCGACTCATCTGCGGTTTATCCAAGCGCAACGCCCCATTAATCTGCGCCGCACACTGCATCCACTTGTCATCCTGTTCTCGCTCAGCGGATGTGGATCCGCTACCGTGGCGGAACCCATTTGAAGCCGGACGCTGCGCCTTGGCAGCACCCATAGGGTCCATTAAATCGATTTCGCCACTCGAAGTATTGGTCGTCACCGCTAGCGGCATCCATACATTTGCCCCCAGCAATTACCTCAAACAAGCCTTTTAACTTGCCTGAATAAAAATGTTTGAAACGTTAAGCCGCGCTTTTACAGGGCTGTAGCGATGACAGGTGGCCACAATCTACGGGTTTGACTGGCAAGAAGGAACGCCTGATTCAGGCCCGAACCGACACAAAAGCCAAAAATACTGCAGATTCCAGTAAACTACAGGGGATTCACTTGTCCGGTTGGCCTTTTCGATTTAGCTTTTCATATCGGGAAGACTCATGTTTCAACAGACAATTTCGGCGGCGAACTCTCCACCATCACCTTCACAGAGGTAATCACCATGCATTCCGAAACCATCCTCACTCATCTGAAGCGGCACGGTCAACTTCTCGACTCGGAAATCGCGACGGCAACAGGGATTCCTCTTTCTGCGATCCAAACTTCGCTGACCGAGTTGTCCGCGCAGGGAGAAATATCCAAATGCAGCGTGACCCGTTATAACGATGGCAAGGCAGTTAAAGGCATGCTCTGCCGGATTGCCGGATTTATCCCGCGTCCGTCTCCAGGCAGAAAACCTGGCGTAAAGAACTAAACATACTCAACCTGGGGAGCCGCGCCATTTCGCGGAAAGGACCGACTCCAACTCTCCAGGCTTGCGACGGCATCTCGCCGACCTCGATGTCCCGATCCCGCAGCAACTTGATATAGACCAGCACGATCTTGCGCCCCGCCATCACGCCGGTGATCGGATGAAAATCCTCCGCCCCCCCCGCGCCACGCCTTTTCGCGCAGCGCATGATGGCGGACGCCAGTGATTGCTCGCTGGAGCGCCCGACAGGCCCTTCGGATGAGGATGCGGTACGTGTTACTTCACCGGCGCCTCAGGGGGCGGCCTTACTGCATCGTATCCAACTGCTTGCGCATTTCGCCCATTTTTTTCTGCTGCCCGGCATCCATCATCATGCCCTTGCCCATCATGCCGGACATGTCATCCATCATGGTCGCCATCTTGCGCATGCGCTCGCTCATCTGCTTTTGCTGCGCCGCGTTCAGGTTGCCCTTGGACATCTCCCCGGACATGCCCATCATCTGATTGGCCATGTCGTGCGTCATGCCGGACATCTGCGTCATGCCGCTTTTCTGATCGCCCATCGCCCCTTTCTCCATGCCTTTTCCATGCATATCGGCATAGAGGGGCGTGGCCAGCAGGCCCATACCGGCGATCAGTGCGATTGCTGCGTTGCGAACGTATCGTGCTTTCATTTTCGAACTCCTTTAGGTTAAACAATCATTGCACCCGAAGGCGGGTGCTGCCGTTTCGGGTTGCCCCGAATTCTTTATCGCTCAACTCCCAAGCTTTTGCTGACGCAGGTGCGGAAAGAACGCCGGTGTCGCCGCCGCATAGCGCCGGTAGATGTCGCCGAACACGGCCGCCACTTCGCGCTCCTCGCGCCGCGCCAGGCGCACGTACATGAATACCAGAACCGGGAACATGGCGAGTGTCAGAATCGTCGGCCATTGCAACAGAAAGCCGAACAGGATGAGTACGAAAGCCGCGTATTGCGGGTGGCGGATAATGGCATACGGTCCGGCAGTGGCGAGCGTGTGCGTGCGCTGCGCCGCGTGCAACACTTTCCATGCGGAGGCGAGCAGCCAGAAGCCGCCGCCGATCAGGGCATAACTTGCGATATGGAACGGCCCGACATGCGGATGGGCACGCCAGCCGAACAGCACTTCGAGCAGGTGACCGGAATCATGCGAGAGAAAGTCGACGCCGGGGTAACGGCTGCCGAGCCAGCCGGAGAGCAGGTAAATGGTCAGAGGAAAACCGTACATCTCGGTGAACAAAGCCACGATGAACGCCGAAAATGCGCCGAGCGAGCGCCAGTCGCGCCGGCTGCGCGGCTTGGCGAAGCTGAAGGCGAACAGGATGAACACGGCGGAATTGACGAGCACCAGAAACCATAAACCATAGGCAGGTGCGGCGTCAGTCATGGCTTACCTCCGGCATGCGTGCGACCGTCCTTGCCGTCCTGTCCGCGATGCATGAAAAGGTGCAACAGAGGACAGGCGAGCAGCAGCACAAACGGCAGTACGCCGAACAGGTGGGCCCGATGCTTGGCCAGCAGGAAAAACCCCGCGATGGCGAGAACCGCCAGTAAAACCATTTCAGACCTCATCTAAGCGCGCGCATGCTGATAATCGAATTGCGCTTCGATGACGCCCGCCACGCCTGGCAGTTCGATCAGCACCCGGATGCGGTAAGGGTTGTTGGTGGCCGGCATATTGAAGTAATTGCCGTAGCTGACCGTGCCCGCAATCAGCATGGGTTCGAGTTTTTTCTGGGTGCCGGCCAGATTGATTTCATGCACCCGCGCACTCACTTTCGCGCCGCTGATGCGCTTGCCGCTGACCTGGTCGAACAGGGCCACCACCACATGCTGCTGATGTTGTCCGGCCGGCACGCCGCCGTGCATTTCCGCTTCGGGGTGGGATTTGGGGTGCCCCAGAATCATCTCGGCCGGCAGCACGCCGAGATAAATGGCCACGCCGTGCACCACCTTGTGCGTGGCGGTATCGGCCGCGAACGCGGCGCTCGCCGCCATGGCAGCGATGCTTAGCACGGCTGCGCGCAACAGCGTTTTGAGATAACGGGTCTTCATGATGTTTTCTCCTCAGGTTTAATTGCAGTCCAAAACGCCAGAATGCCGGCTCGCCGACCCTTGCCTTGCACCGGATCGAAACCCGCTTCCCGGAAATAGTCCGGCAGCGTTCCGCGGAAGTTGTCCGCGGTCGTGCGCATGAACAAAAACGGCCACGCCAACAGCCACCACAGCGGGTTGCAGGGCCGGTAGAAATCCGCCACAACGAAGCGGCCACCCGCTTTGAGCACGCGATGCACTTCGCGCAAGCCCTGGCGTTTCAAATCCGGCGGCAGGTGATGCAACATGAGGCTGGACAGGACGACATCGAAACGCGCGCTCTCGAACGGCAATTGCTCGATCGCCGCGATCCTGAATTCGGCACGGCTGCCGAGGCGCTGCGCGTTACCTTTCGCCACGCGAATCATGTCCTGCCCGGGGTCGATGCCGATGGCCAAGCCCGCCGGCCCTGCCGCCTCGCCCGCGCGGCGCGTGAGCACCCCGGTGCCGCAGCCCACATCGAGAATCATTTCGCCTTCCTGAATTTCCGCCACTCGCAGCGTTTGCTCGCGAAAGCCTGGGCCCAGGCCCGCCGCGCGGCAATACACGTCGTAGAACGGCGCCGCCCAATTCATGGTCATGCCGCGGGTATGCAGCGCCGGCTCGTCCGGTTTTGGTCGGAGGATGAACAGCCCCCACAACAGCAGCGCCGGGCACACCAGCAACAGCGCGGCGAGCAGCGCGCTCCACCAGGTGAGTCCAAACAGCATGAAAACCGCCGCCGCGAGCGCTACCGCAAGCCAGGGGCAGAGCCAGGACCAGCGGTTCATCATGCCGCCTCCTGCGCCAGTTTCGCGCGCTTGAGCAGCGCCGAATTCACGATCACCGAGAGCGAACTCAAGGCCATCGCTGCGGCCGCGATGATCGGGTTCAACAAGCCCAGGGCTGCAATGGGGATGCCGACGCTGTTGTAGATGAAGGCCCAGAACAGGTTCTGCTTGATCTTGCGCATGGTGGCG
>JASJPF010000091.1:0-34865 GCA_031426835.1 Thiobacillus sp. | reverse complement strand
TCAAGGCTGCAGAACGTGACGAACTGGTGAAGAAACATGGCTACAAGGCCATGGACTATCACGAATGATCGTATGGAACTGAACGCCAAACTCTACATTGCCGGCCATCGCGGCCTCGTCGGTTCGGCCCTGATGCGCAATCTTCGCGCCCAAGGCCACGAGAATTTCGTCACCCGCACCCATGCCGAACTCGACCTCACCAGCCAGGCCGCGGTCGAAGCCTTCTTCGATCAGGAAAAGCCTGACTACGTCTTTTTGGCCGCAGCCAAAGTGGGGGGCATTCACGCCAACAACACTTATCCAGCCGAATTCATCCGCGACAACCTCGCCATCCAGACCAACCTCATTCATGCCGCATACCTGAACAAGGTCAAGCGCCTGATGTTTCTGGGGTCCAGCTGCATCTACCCGAGGCTGGCGCCGCAGCCGATGCAGGAAGCGCACTTGCTCACCAGCGAGCTGGAGCCAACAAACCGGCCCTATGCCCTGGCCAAGATCGCCGGCATTGAAATGTGCTGGAGTTACAACCGGCAATACCGCACCCAGTACCTCGCCGTGATGCCTACCAATCTCTATGGCCCCGGCGATAACTATCACCCGGAAAATTCTCACGTCATCCCTGCGCTGATTCGTCGGTTTCACGAAGCCAAGCTTGCCAGTGCGCCGAGCGTAACGGTTTGGGGAACCGGCACCCCAAAACGTGAATTCCTGTACAGCGAAGACATGGCCGATGCTTGCGTTTATCTGATGAACCTGCCCGATGCGCCATTCATCTCGCTGCTGG
This sequence comes from Thiobacillus sp., assembly GCA_031426835.1. Lineage (GTDB taxonomy): Bacteria > Pseudomonadota > Gammaproteobacteria > Burkholderiales > Thiobacillaceae > Thiobacillus. The sequence continues at coordinate 34,081 of JASJPF010000091.1, read as the reverse complement.
GTCAGGACCGCAACGACGGCCTGCCGCCGCTGATGAACATCGGCGTGGGCCATGACCTCTCCATTCGCGAACTGGCTGAATCTGTGAAGGACGTGGTGGGCTATCAGGGCACGATCGAGTTCGACAGCACCAAGCCCGACGGCACGCCGAGAAAATTGATGGATGTGGGGCGGCTGAATGCGATGGGGTGGAAAGCGACGACCGAGATGCGGAACGGGCTGGAGGCGGCGTATCGGGACTTTTTGTCTCGCTGTAACGCGCACTTATGAAACGGCCGCCACCCATGACAACCTGCCGTAGGTCGGCAACATATACCCCGCAGGGACGGTATCCAGCCGGACCTTGCCGAGATGATGCTCCGCGTACCCCACGCCGCCTGACATGAGCCTCGTCGCCAAAACCCTCGCGGGCATGCGCTGGACCACGCTGGCGATGGTCACCAATGTCGGCTTCAATCTCGGCTACACCGCCGTCATGGCGCGCTTGCTGGCGCCTTCGGCGTTCGGTCTCATCGCCATGGCGCAGATCGCCATCCGCTTCCTGAGCTACTTCGCCCAACTGGGCGTGTCGCCCGCATTGGTGCAAAAACCCGGGCTTTCCGAGCGCGACATCCGTGCTGCGCTCACCCTGTCGGTCGGCATCAACGCGCTGCTGTTTGCCCTGATGTGGCTGCTGGCGCCACTGGCGGGCAGCTTCTTCAGCAAGACGGAAGTCGTTCCCATCCTGCGCGGCCTGTCGGCGGCATTTTTGTTCAGCGGGTTCTCCGTCATCTCGCTGGGTCTGCTGCGCCGTCGCCTCATGTTCAAGCAGCTCGCCATGGTCGAAATCGCGTCCTACATCCTGGGCTACGGCGTCGTCGGCATCGGCAGCGCCTTCCAGGGTTTTGGCGTGTGGAGCCTGGTGTTCGCCGTCATCGGGCAGGAAGCCATCACCCTGGTAGCGAGCTATGCTTTCGTTCGCCACAGCCTGCGCCCGCTGTTCGCGTGGCACGACATTCGCCACTTTCTGCATTACGGCGGTAAATATTCCGTCATTGGATTTCTCGAATACATCGGCGCCAATGTCGATTCGCTGCTGATCGGCCGCTGGTATGGCGAAACTGCGCTGGGTTTTTACAACCGCGCGCAAATGCTGGTCAAACTGCCCATGTACCACATCGGCAACGCCATCACCAAAGTGCTATTCCCCGTGCTCAGCAGCGCTCAGGCCGACAAGCAGAAAATGGCGCGCGCCTACCTCGCCGGCTGGGTGCTCATCGGCAGCCTCGCCGCCTCCATCAGCTTCGCCCTCATTCCCGCTGCATCCGACGCCGTGCTCACCCTGCTGGGGCCGCAGTGGACGGCCGCCATCCCCATCGTCGAAATCGCCGCGCTGGCCGTGCCGTTTGCCTTCCTCACTGTTTTGTCCGGCATCGTGTGCGACGCTCAGGGTTTGCTGTGGCCCAAGCTTGTTATTCAATGCTTCACCCTATTGGTGCTTGCCATCGCGATTTATGTTTTGCAGGGTGAGGGCGCGCTGGGCTTTGCCAAAGCCATGGTCATCACCGAGGCATTCCGTCTGGCGCTATACGTCAGCCTGCATTTTGGCCGCCTGCCGTTGGCTTTATCTGAATTCATCAAGGTCAACGCCGCTGTCGCGTTCACTGCTACCGCAACCACGCTTGCCGTCTGGCAAGCCGCTCTTATCGCCCACGCGCACGCCTTGCCCGCGTGGTTGAACCTGATGGTTGAAATCGCGAGCGGTGGGGCAGCCTTTGTGTTGAGCTTTGGCCTGGCCTGGTTGTGGTTGCGCAGAATGCCGGCCTTTCTTGCCCTTAAAAGCCACTTGCCCCTGCTCGACCGCATCGAGCGTATCTACCCCGCTGCCCTGATCGGGCGCAGTCGGACAGCCTGACAATCGACCCGCCATGGATTACGACAACCTCATCTTCCTGCACATCCCCAAGGCTGCCGGCTCCACGCTGCACCCGGTGCTCGAACGCCACTACAGCAAGCGCGCCTACCAAACCATCTCGCTTCCAGAACAGCTCGAAGCCTTCAAACAGTTACCAGAAAAGGAACGGCACCATATCCGCCTGCTCAAGGGCCACATGCCGTTTGGCATGCACAGCTATCTGGCCGGGCACAGCCGCTACATCACCTTGTTGCGCCACCCTGCAGAGCGCGTAGTCTCGCATTACTACTATGCCAAACGCACGTCCGACCATTATCTGCATCACCATATTTCCAGCGGCATGAGCCTGGCCGAATTCGCCAGCGCGGGCCTGTCCGGTGAGCTCGACAACGGCCAGGTACGGTTGCTGTCCGGCCACGACCAGGACATTCCCTGTGGTGAATGCACCCGCGACCTGCTCGACACTGCCAAGCGCAACATTGAAGAACACTTTGCAGTGGCTGGCCTGACCGAGCGGTTCAACGAAAGCCTGGTGCTGATGGGTATTGCACTCGACTGGTCCTGGACACCGTATTACCTCAACCGCAACGTCACCCAAGACAAACCTGTCGCCAAACAGATCGACCCGCTCGCCCTCAAGGCCATTGAACGGTCCAATCAACTCGACTTCGAACTGTATGACTGGGCAAGCCTGCGTTTTAAGGATCAACTCGCCCAGCACAAGCTGATCGTAGACGCGCGACTCGCCCGGCTGCATCGCGCCAATCGCCTCTATCGCCCCTGGGGCAAGCTGATCGATGATTTCAAGCGCGGCCTCAAAACGCATCTAATCGCCCGCGTCGGTGCATCCGCATGAAAATCACAATTGCCGGCCCCATCGCCACAGCGGATATCCGCCATCTTCTGGATGGCGAGACGGCTGCCCTGCCGGTAGGTTATTCCGGCGCCCCCTTGCTGGTTACACTTGTCGCTGAACTCCTGCGGCGCGGGCACCAGGTCACGGCCATTACCCTGAGCGTAGGGATGCCGCTGAATTGGCGGCAACCTGTCCGCGCCCAAGGTGGCAACCTGGAAGTGGTGTATGTCCCGATGCGTCGCCGTGCCTGGCAACCCAATGGCTGGCTGCCGGGACGTATCGTTGACCTGTATGCCTTCGAACGGCGCGGTCTGCAACATGCCATCAAACAGGCCGCCCCCGATGTGGTGCATGCCCATTGGTCTTACGAGTTCGCCTGGGCCGCGCAGCGCGCCGGGCTGCCCACGCTCATTACCTGTCACGACTCGCCCTTTCTTGTCGCGCGGATGACTAGCCAGTCCAGACCGACCCGCAGTCTCTACCGCTGGCTCAGGGCGGGCATGGCCTGGCATGTGCTGCGCCATGCGAAACACGTTACAGCCGTGTCCCCCTACATGCAGGCGGAAGCGCAAGCATTTTGCAAATGCCCGGTAGCCGTCGTGCCTAACCCCTTGCCGCATTCCGTATGCGACAAAGCCAATGATCCATCCCATCAACCCGATCCGCATTTTCCCGTGCTGGCCATGGTATTGAATGGGTGGAGCCGGATAAAAAATCCGGAGCCTGCGTTGAGAGCCTTCGCCCGTTTGCGACTCCACAAGCCCGGCGCGCGCCTCAAGATGTACGGATCGGATTTCGGACCCGGTGAGCATGCCGAACTCTGGGCACGGCAGAACGGGCTGGCAGAGAGCATGGAATTCATCGGGTGCGTTCCCTATAGTCGATTGCTCGATGAGCTGGCAGCTGCCGATGTCCTGGTTCATCCTTCTCTGGAGGAAACCTTCGGCATGTCCATCGCCGAGGCGATGGCGCTGGGGCTGCCCGTGATTGGCGGTGCGCACAGCGGTGCGGTGCCCTGGGTGGTGGATGGGGGCGGGATTCTGACGGATGTGACCTCAGCGCCAGCGATAGAGCAAGCCATGTTTGACCTGCTCGATGCACCGGAACGCTATCGCAGTATGGCTGCGGCAGCCCAGTCGCGCGCCTGCGATCATTTCACCGTTGCAAAAGTGGCCGAGGCTTATGAATCCATTTACCGCGAAATCGCCGGGTCAAGGTGGGTGCAGCGATGACATCGGCACGTCAACCCATCACCAGCCAGGCAAACAGAGGCTAACCTGTGGCCAACGCGCACTCCATCAAGTGGCAAGACCCTGACACCATTTATCCTTTTCGGGTAGTCCCATGATCGCTCTTTACATCCTGTTCCAGGCCTTGCCATTTGTGGTGATGCTTGGCCTGGGCTTGCTTCTGCCCATCCTGCTGGTGTTGTGCTACTCCCGATACGGTTTCGGGCTGGCGATCATCGCCGGCATGTTCGTGATCGACGCGATGCTGCTGCACGGCGGCGGTTTTCATTTGGGCATCAATCTTTTTTACACTGATTTTGCCTTGGTGTTGATTGGCATGGCCGCGGGATTGCGGCTGCTATTCGCGCCAGATTTCCCGCGACGTCATTGGGCGTGGCTGGTGTTTTGCGCCATGATTTGCCTGAGCTTGGCACTAGGGCTGGCCAGTTACGGGACCGCAGCCGGGGTGAGCGTGCGCGGCTATTTTTATTTCATGGTCACGGGCCTGTATGGCATGAGCTTTCCCATGGACCAGCGGCGGGTGCGTTTCACTCTTAATGCCCTGGTGGCGGTTGCGGGGTTGCTGCTGCTCCTGACGGCCTATCGCTGGGTGGTGTATTACACACCCATTACCGCACTACTGCCGGAAGGTGGCGTCTACAACGTCGATGGCGCGATACGCGTGATCAAATCCAATGAGGCACTGGTTCTGGGCCAAGTGCTGGTCGGCGGCCTGTTTTTTGCGGCTGCTGCCAGAGGCTTGCATGTGGCGCAGTGGCTGTCCCCTTTGTTGCTGGGCGTAGTGCTTGCCCTGCAGCATCGTTCGGTCTGGCTCGCCATGCTGGTGGGGGGGCTCACGCGCTTTTTGGTCGTGCGTACCAAACAGTCTTCGGCTGTCAGCCAGTTGCTGCTGGTTGCGGCCATTGTGGGCGCCACGTCCATCCCCATGGTATTCAGCGACAAGTTGTCCGGCCTTACCCAGCAGGTACAGCATTCGGCGGAACGTGCGCTGCAGGGGCATGACACGACCCATGAGCGCTTTGGCAACTGGAAAGCGCTAATTGAGCTCTGGTACCAAGGCGGGGCGAAGTCGATCGTGATAGGGCAGAGTTTTGGCGCGGACAGCTCGCGCTACGTGGAAGACGAGAAAGGGGCTTCCAGAAAAATCAGTTATGTCGCCCACAATCTCTTTGTGCAAACCCTGTACAACACCGGCCTGGTGGGGCTGGCGGCCATGCTGGTGGCGTTTGCCTATGTGATCCGGGGCCTGTATCGGCTCAATCGCGATGGCGTGGGCGGGACGGAAACACAGATATTACTGGTGCTTATTCTCATGCAGATGGCGTATTACGTGCCGTACGGGGAGGATTATCTGCAGGGCTTGCTGTTTGGAGTGGCCCTGTCTTATGTGGCGGTACGCTCGCCCCGCAAGGTGCCGGTACCCGTCCAAACGCCTGTCGCAATGAGCCGGGCATGAGGCTGTTCAGGCAATTTCTTGTGGTTCTGGGTTTGGCGCTGCTGGTGACAAGCCGCAGTTCCTGTGCCGCAGATGAATTTGCCGATGCAACCCGGGGCCAGAATCGTGTGATCACGCCGGCGTTTTTTGGCATTCATTTTCACCGTCTCGTATTAAAGCCTCAAGAAGATGCAGTGCTCACCCAGTGGCCGGCTTTGAAGTTTGGCAGTGTGCGGTTCTGGGATTCGGGTACTAGTTGGGCGGATGTCGCACCGAAACCCGGACAATGGAACTTTGACCGGTTGGACACCTATGTCAGCGCAGCCAGAATGCATCATGCCTCGGTGCTTTACACGCTTGGCTCGACGCCGCGCTGGGCTTCGGCCCGGCCTGATGAGCGCTGTCCCTATGGATTGGGTTGCGCTGCCGAATCGGTTCGGCTTGCCCATTGGGAGGAGTATGTGCGCCGTGTGGCCCAGCGCTATCGGGACTCGATTGATGCTTACGAATTATGGAATGAACCCAATTTCTCCGATCTGGCACGTGACCGCGCCCAGCCTTATGCCTTCTATTCAGGCAGCCTCGCCAATATGGTCGAGATGGCACGCACTGCACGGAGGGTTCTGGATGAAACCAGTCCCGGCACCCTCCTGGCGACCCCCGGTTTTGTGAACGGCCCTGATCGTCTCGATATGTTTTTGGGTGCTGGCGGCAAGCAATATGTCCAGGCGATTGCTTACCATTTTTATTCAAAAGATGCGGACCGATTTGTCCATCAGGTTCTTGAAGTTCGCGAGATCATGCGCCGGCATGGGGTTGAAAATTTGCCGCTGTGGAATACGGAGTTGGGCGTAGAAGTTCATCCGCAAAACTCACCCTTGCCCCGGCGTGTCAACCAAACGCGCACCCATCAAGAAGCCGCAGCGCGAATGGCCCAGTTTCTGGTGCTGGGCGCGGCTGTCGGCCTTGAGCGCTTTTATTACTACGCATGGGACAACGAGCGAAGCGGCATGGTGACAACCCGTGGCGAGCGTTTGCCTGCCTATGAAGCCATGGCCCGGATACAGGACTGGTTGATTGGATCGCGCATGCAGGGCTGTGCCTCACCCAAGCATGGGGTGGTGAACTGCCGGATTGAGTCCGGCCAGCACAGAGCCCTGATTGCCTGGGCCAGCCAGTCGGGGGAGCAATCCCTGAAACTCCCGGACGGGATGAAGGTAAGCGGCGTGACCATGTTGTTGTCCAGCACACCTGCACCTGACTATCGGGCCCAGAAAGGATTTGTCCGGATTGCGCTTGGCCCGGAACCGGTGCGCATCATGCTGGATAGGCAGAATCAGCCATGAGCATGCGTTTATTCTTTTTTCAATCTGTGTGATGTCCATGCCCGAACGTTCTGAATCCATGCCTGCCCCGATCTCACTGCACGATCCGGACACTCGCCACCAACAGGCAGCCGCGAATTCCCCGGCCAGTCGCATCGCGGCCATCATGACCTCGCATAATCGGCGTGAGAAGACGATGGAATGCCTGAATGCGCTCAGTGCCAGCCGGAATATCCAGAACGTGGAATTGAATGGCGTGCTGGCCGATGACGGCAGCACTGACGGTACAGCGGAGGCGGTGGGCCAGGTCTATCCCTGGGTGCGCGTGGTGCATGGCGACGGCTCGCTGTTCTGGTGCAGGGGCATGCACCGTGCCTTCGAGACGGCGCTGCAGCAGGGTTTTGATTACTACCTCTGGCTGAACGACGACACCATGCTGCATGCGGACGCGCTGTCGCGTCTGCTCGATTGCGCCAGGACGCAGCGAGCGGCCACCGGCAAACCGGTGATCGTGGTCGGCAGCACGGTGGACGAGCAGTCCGGCAAGCTCTCCTACGGCGGCGAGCGCCGTGCGGCACGGTGGCTGCGTACCCGCTTCGTCAAGTTGCAACCGGGCGAGCAGGCGCAACCTTGCGAGTCAATGAACGGCAATATCGTGCTCATTCCTGCCGAGTCGGCGCATCGGGTTGGCAACCTCGACCCGGCGTTCGAACATGCCATGGGGGACACGGATTACGCGTTGCGCGCAAACAAGCTGGGGGTGGGCGTCTGGGTGGCTCCGGGCGTGCATGGCACCTGCGCGGACAATACGGTCAGCCATACCTTCAGGGATACGGACCTGCCCCTCACAAAACGCTGGAAGCAGATGCTGGGGCGCAAGGGCTTGCCCTGGCGCTCATGGCTTCATTTCACCCGTCGCCATGCGGGCGTTTTCTGGCCCTTGTATTTCATTTGGCCGTATGCCCGAACGGTGATTGCTGGAACGATGGTGCCTCCAAAGGGCAATTCCGTCCCCAAAGGCTAGCCATGCAAGACATTCCCATGCTGTTCGGGTGTATCTTCATCCGCCCTTCAGGCCATTCCTGGACGGAGAAGCCGATGATTGATTGCCTGGCATATCGTGTCGTGGATGCCGGTCACATTGGAATGGAAAAATAATAATGAATTCTGCAAACAATTTTTCTTAGGGGGAAAGATGACGCTGCTCAGCCTAGCCAAACCCATATTGAAACGCATACTGCCTACCCGCGCGCGGCAATGGCTGCATGAGGTCAACATTAAACGTTCCGACGGAAAACTGCAGGCACTGGGGCGAGCTGATTTGTTCGATGCGGTGTATCGGGAGCGCATGTGGGGCGGGACACCGGATCGCTCATCCGGGTGGGGGTCTTACGGTGAGCATTCGTCCGAATACGTGGACTTCGTGCGAGATTTTATTGGCCGGAATAACGTCCAAAGCATACTTGACGTTGGTTGCGGTGATTTTCAAATTGGGTCGCGTATCTGCGGTGATGTTTCTCGCTATATCGGCGCCGATGTCTCGCGTTTCATTATTGACCATAACGCAACTGCTTTCAGCGATTTCGACAACGTTCAGTTCATGGCGCTTGATGTTTGTGCCGATCCGCTGCCCCAAGTAGACCTGATAACGATTCGTGAGGTGCTACAACATCTATCGAATGCTGATATTGCCCTTGCACTAAACAATATCGAGCAGTCACAAGCCCGCTTCGCGCTGGTAACCGAACATCTGCCTGCGCCGCATGTCCTTCGCGCCCCCAATCTCGACAAGCCCCGCGGCCCCAACATCCGTAATCCCTACGGGTCTGGCGTGTTCATACATCTCGCGCCCTTTAACCGGCCAGCGGAGATGGCCCTGACAGTCAAGCACCCATCCTATGCCGGATCACCCAGCCACTTGGTCACCACCCTGTGGAAGCTTGATCGGCATGCCAGCGTGTGATGTGTTGGGATTGAGTGACTCAACCCCACCCCATCCTCCAGGTGTTTCATGTGCTGCACGAAATCAGCGGGCTTGAGCTGAGAGATGGCTTGGGGTGAAGTGTGTTTAGGTTTTATGAGGAACAACACGATTGAATTCTGTCATCAATGCGGTCATCGTTTCAAATACCCCCGCGCCTTATCGCGTGCCTGGATGGCGTCGTGTCGCGGAGGCTGAGGATATCCATCTTGACGTTATTTACTGTACGCAGCCGCATATCGATACCTCACTTGACGCGGCAGCGCATGGATTTGCCACACATTTTTTGACTGGCCGCTATCAGGCGATGGATCGGCGCTTCATGCATAGTGATCCGGGTATATGGTCCTTGCTCAATCAACTGCGCCCCGATGTTGTGATCACCACGGGTTTTATCCCCACCTACCTGTTTGCTTTTGTCTGGGCCGTGATGCATGGGGTGCCGCATGTGGCGATGACCGACGGGACTGCGCAGTCGGAAAAATCGCTGTCATGGCTGCATCGTTTGGTGCGCCGCATGGTGTTTGCGCGTAGCGCGGTGTTTGTGGGCGCTTGTGAAGGCTCAGGCGATCTGTTCCGGCAGTATGGCGTGCCCGTGAATCGAATTCACACGTCTCAGCTCTGCGCAGACAACAATCACTTCTCCCAGCCGCAGTCGGCGACGCCAGTTGATTTTGTTTTTTGTGGGCGTTTCATGACTTCTAAACGGCCGCTGTTTGCGATGGCGGTGGCAAAAGAAGTGGCCATTCGCTTGGGGCGCCAGACATCGATCGATTTTGTCGGCAATGGCGTCATGGAGTCCGAAATGCGCGGCTATGCGGCGCAGATTTCCGATTTCGTCGATGTCCGCTTTCATGGGTACGCCACGCAAGCCGAGCTTCCGTCCCGCTATGCGGATGCCCGTATTTTTCTCTTCCCAACTGAAGGGGATGTCTGGGGCGTGGTGGCCAACGAGGCGTGTGCAACCGGTCTGCCCGTGATCGTTTCACCCCATGCGGGGGTGGCGGGGGAGCTGGTGCTGGATGGCGCCAACGGCTATGTCAGGGCACTGGATGTTGCGCAATGGGCAGAGGCTGCGGTCAGCCTGCTTACGGACGGGGCGCTATACCGCCGCTTTTCGCAAAGCAGTCGCGAGCGTGTCGCCGAGTACACGTTTGGTCATGCGGCACGTGGTTTGGAGGATGCGATCAGGCAGGCCTACCCTGCGCGCAAGGTGCGCATTATTCAAGCGGTTGCCAAGTAGTATCGACACCCCTTTTTCCGATTTTCTACGTGGTCAATCACTTGTTCAAAGAGACGTCGTGTGTCTAGCCCCATCCTAATAGTGACGATCATGCGGCCCACGGGCGACACCGGGGTGCAGACCCATTTTCGTTCATTCATGACCTACCTGAACCAAACAGGCCGGCACTGTGAGCTGATCACCCCTTACTGCGCGCCCATGTGGCAGGTCTATCCGGTATTCGGCTTGCGCAAACTGGTTGATCTGTTCAATCGGGAGCGGGGTGTGTGGTGGTATCGGCACTGGCACGCCTATTTTTTGCAGCAGGCATTGAAACGCCGCCTGCAAACGGGTGACGCGTGTGTGGTCTATGCGCAATGCCCGCTTTCTGCGCACGCTGCGCTCAGTGCACGCGTGTCTAAAAGCCAGCGGGTGGTGATGGTGACCCACTTCAATATCTCGCAAGCCGACGAGTGGGCAGGAAAGGGCCTAATTCCCCATGGCGGGCGACTGTATCGCGCAATTCAGGCTTTCGAAGCCGACGTGTTGCCGCAACTGAACGGACTGGTGTTCGTGTCCGACTTCATGCAGCGCGAGCTGGTCAGCCGAATTCCGGCCATCAAGAAAGTTGCCGCCGCCGTGGTGCCGAATTTTTTACCCGATCCTGGCTTGCCGGAAGCGCAAATGGCGGTGGCCGACCTCATCAATATCGGCACGCTGGAAGCGCGTAAAAACCAGCAATACCTGCTGGAAATTGTCGCAGCACTGCGCGAGTTGGGCCAGCCCATGACCTTGACGCTGGTGGGGGACGGGCCGGATCGCAAGGCGCTGGAAGACGAGGCGCGCGTCTTGAAAATTGACGAACTGGTGCGCTTTGCCGGATACCTTAGCAATGCTGCCGAGCAAATTGGACGACACCGCGCCTACATTCATGTGGCCACGCTGGAGAGTTTCGGGATCACGCTCATTGAAGCGATGGCGCGTGGGCGGCCGGTGTTTGCTGCGCCAGTTGGTGGCGTTCCTGAAGTTCTGGGCGACGGTGCGGCGGGTTTGGCGCTGCCGCTAAACGATGCCCGGGCGGCTGCGCGGATCGTGGCCAAGGCCATGAGCGATCCGGACTGGATGGCCGCCGCCGGACGTGCTGCACGTGAGCGTTTTCTTTCGGCATATGAAAGCGATGTTGCTGCGAGACGCCTTGCGCGATTTCTTGATTCATTCATCCAGTAGCAGGGCGATATGAAACTTCTACGCATATTGCTCGCCCACAATGCCTACCAGCACAAAGGCGGCGAGGACACGGTGGTCGAGGCGGAAATTGCCCTGCTGCGCACGTACGGCCACGCAGTGGAAACCTACTTTCGCAGCAATGACGACGTAACCGGGATGTCCTCACTGGCGCTGGCGCGGCACACGCTGTGGTCGCCACGCACGTCGCACGATCTGGTGGAACAGATTCGCCGTTTTCAGCCCGATGTGATCCACGTCCACAACACCTTTCCGCTGATTTCGCCATCGCTCTATTGGGCGGCCGAACGCGCCGGCGTGCCGGTGGTGCAGACGCTGCACAACTTTCGCCTGATGTGCCTGAACGCGCTGTTTCTGCGCGATGGCAAGGTGTGCGAGGACTGTATGGGGCAGGTGCCCTGGCGCGGGGTGGTGCGGGCGTGCTACCGGGGGTCGTATGCTGCATCGGCGGCGCTGGCGGGGATGTTGACGCTGCACCGGGGGCTGGGGACGTATCGCAACCAGGTGGCGCGCTATATCGCGCTGAATGAATTTTGCCGGGGCAAGTTTATCGAGGGCGGCCTGCCAGCCGAGCGCGTGGTGGTGAAGCCGAATTTCGTGGATTTCGATATGCCCCAACCGGTGGCGCGTGCGGGCTTGTTGTTTGTTGGGCGCTTGTCGGTGGAGAAGGGCGTGGCCACGCTGGCCCAAGCCATGACGTTGTTGCCCGATGCGAAGTTGCGGGTGGCGGGCGACGGCCCGGAAGCGGAGTTGCTGGACGGCGCGGCTGGGGTGACTCGCTTGGGTGGCCTGCCGGGTGAAACAGTGCGCCAGGAGATGAGCCGCGCGGCAGCGCTGGTGGTGCCGAGCATCTGTTATGAAAACTTTCCGCGCACCATCGTGGAAGCCTTTGCCTGCGGCCTGCCGGTGATCGCCAGCCGCATCGGCGCGCTGGCCGAACTCGTGCGCGACGGCGAAACCGGCTTGCTGTTCGAGCCCGGTAATCCGCGCGATCTGGCCGACAAGCTGGCCTGGGCGCAGGCGCACCCGGAGCAGATGGCGGAGATGGGCCACACAGCCCGCGCGCAATACGAAGCCGAGTTCTCGGCTGAGGTGAATTACCGGCGTTTGATGGAGATTTATGCCGCGGTGCTGGCTGAGCAGCGGGAGAAAGTGCAATGAACAGGGGTGTGCGTTCAACCGGCAATGTGCTCGGCGCGCACATCGACGCGCTGTCGTGGGATGCTGTGTTGGAACGCCTGCTCGGTTGGGCGCGTGCGCGCGAAAGCCGTTACGTGACGATCTGCAACGTGCACGTGGTGGTGAGCGCGTCGCGCGATGCGGCGTATCGCGACATCATCAACGGTGCCGACATGGCGACGCCGGACGGCGCGCCGGTGGCGTGGATGCTGCGGCGGCAGGGGTTTGCCGGGCAGCCGCGCATCAGCGGACCGGATCTGATGTGGGTACTGTGCGAGCGCGCGGCGAGCGAATACTTGCCCATCTATTGCTACGGCAGCACCGAGTCGACGCTGGCGCTGCTGGAACAGCGCTTGCGGGAGGCGTTCCCGAACTTGCGCATGACGATGGAGTCGCCGCCGTTCCGCACGCTGACCCCGGCGGAAGACGCGGCGGCGGTGGACCGCATCAACACCAGCGGCGCCGGCATTGTGTTCGTCGGCCTCGGCTGTCCCAAGCAGGAACGCTGGATGGCGGAGCATCGTGGGCGGGTGAATGCGGTGATGATCGGCGTGGGCGCGGCGTTCGATTTCCACGCCGGAACGGTGCGGCGTGCGCCGGCCTGGATGCGCGACAACGGACTGGAATGGCTGCACCGGCTGGCGTCGGAACCGGGGCGCTTGTGGAAGCGTTATCTGGTGACGAATACGCTGTTCATACTCGGTGCGGCGCGGCAGTTGCTGTTTGGGCGCTGATGTTGAACAGCCTGATACACAGCAGTTGGGTGCGCGGCGCGGCCTTGTTTTTTGCCATATTGTTGCTCGGCCTGTTTGTCTGGGGCGGCAACCAGCCGCAGGCAGCGGGCGCGGTGCCGCCGCCGTGGGACAAGCTGGCGCACCTGGCCTGGTTTGCCACGCTGGCGGGAATGCTGCAACTGGGCCTGCCCGCCATGGGGATGCGCGGCGTGCTGGGGCTGGCGCTGGCTTGTCTGGGTATCGGCCTGTGGGACGAATGGCGGCAACTGGCTTTGCCCGGTCGCCATTTTGGGCTGGATGATCTGTTGGCCGACGCGGTGGGAATTGCCTTGGGGCTTTTGCTGGCGACCTGGGCGCAGCGCGTGCGATTGGAAACCCACTCGGGGGTTACCCCTGATGATCGAGGGCCTTGATATGAAGAATTTTCGCCCTGCCAAAAGGCCGTAGGTCGGCAACATATGTCCCGCAGGGACGGTATCCAGCCGGACCTTGCCAACGCAACAGCGGTGGACAAACCAGGAGAATTGAATTGAAGATTTTATTGACGGGCGGGGCAGGCTATATCGGTTCGCATACGGCGGTGGAATGTCTGGCATCCGGCCACGCGGTGGTGGTGTTCGACAATCTGTCGAACAGCAGCCCGAAGTCGCTGGAGCGAGTGGCGCGGATTGCGGGAAAACCAGTGGACTTTGTGCAGGGCGATATCCGTGATCGAGCAGCTTTGCGTCAACTGTTTGCAAATCATCGCATTGACGCGGTGGTGCATTTTGCCGGACTGAAGGCCGTCGGCGAGTCGGTGGAAAAACCGCTGCTGTATTACGACAACAATATCACCGGCAGTGTGGTGCTGTTCGAGGAAATGGCTGCTGCCGGGGTGAAGTCCGTGGTGTTTTCATCTTCGGCCACCGTGTACGGCGATCCGGCGACGGTGCCGATCACCGAGACTTTTCCGCTATCGGCCACCAACCCCTATGGCCGCTCCAAGCTCTTCATCGAGGACATGCTGCGCGACGTGGCGCGTGCAGACACGGGTTGGAACATTGCGCTGCTGCGTTATTTCAATCCGGTCGGCGCGCATGAGTCGGGTCTGATTGGCGAAGACCCGCGCGGCATCCCCAACAACCTGATGCCCTATGTGGCGCAGGTGGCGGTGGGGCGTCGCCCGCACCTCAATGTGTTCGGCGGCGACTACCCCACGCCTGACGGCACTGGGGTGCGCGACTACATTCATGTGGTCGATCTGGCGCGCGGGCATGTGGCCGCGCTTAACAAGCTGCATCAGTTGGCGGGCGTGCAGACCTGGAATCTGGGCACCGGGCATGGGGTGAGCGTGATTGACATGGTGCGTGCCTTCGAGGCCGCGAGCGGGAAACCGGTGCCATACGAAATTGTGGCGCGGCGGGCGGGCGATGTGGCGCAATGCTGGGCCGACACGACGCTGGCGGCGCGCGAACTGGGTTGGCGTACCGAATACGATTTGGCGCGCATGTGCGCCGATGCGTGGCGTTGGCAGCAGGCTAATCCGGAGGGATATGTCTGAGGTAGCTTGCAAGTAAGCGGAACCCTGTAACCATCTGTCCCGCAGTTGTCCGTAGGCCGGCAACATATGTCCCGCAGGGACGGTATCCAGCCGGACCGTGCCGACACCCATCACGCCAACGTCCGTTTCTGCAGGAAAATATTCCCGCCCTGCGTCTGAAAATTGTTTACGCCTGCTCATGGGTGCCATCCTCGTAAGTCGATTAACTGTCACATCAAGCCCATATTGTTGGCCCCGCGTTATACGGGAAAACCGATAACCGCTTAATAGTGGCAATCATCGACAACCAGGAATAATGGGATAACTCATGAAAAAATACAGCGGAAAAACTCGTGGAATAGCGGACAAACCCTTCGACAATAATCGTCGCACGTTCATGCGGACGACGGCGCTGACGGCGGGCCTGCTGTCTGCCGGCATCGCGCCGTTCGCGTTCGCGGCAAAAGGCGGAAACAGTGGCAGCAGCCAGACGGCCCGCAACCCGCTGCGCATTCCGCCGACCATCGCGCCGGGCGGCGCGGCGCTGAGCGCGGCGCCTGCACGCGTCAACCTTGGCGGCGGCAAGCTGTCTTCCGTGCTGGCCTACAACGGCTTCTTCCCCGGCCCGACGTTCCGGGCCAACAGCGGCGACGTGGCCGACATCGCGTTCACCAACGGCCTTTCCGCCGAATCCACCATCCACTGGCACGGCATGATCGTGCCGCCGGCCGCGGACGGGCATCCGATGGATGCCATCAAGCCGGGCGCAAGCTATGCCTACCAGTTCCCTGTCGAGCAACGGGCCAGCCTCAACTGGTATCACCCGCACCCGCACATGATGACGGGCGAGCAGGTGGCGCTGGGACTCGCGGGCGCCTTCATCGTCAACGATGCTGAAGAAGCCGCGCTCAACTTGCCGTCCGGTCTGTATGAAGTGCCGCTGATCCTGCGGGATGCGAATTTCGACAGTTTGGGAAATATGACGTATACCGCCAAATCCTCCGGGTTTCTGGGGAAAACGCCGCTCGTCAACGGCACCCTTAGCCCGCAGTTGGAGGTCGATACCGCAATCTACCGGTTCCGCGTGCTGAACGGCGCGAACGCGCGGGTGTTCCGTCTCGCCCTGAGCAACGGCGCGCCTCTGGTTGTGATCGGCAATGATGGCGGTCTGCTCGATACGGCGGCTGCTTCGGTCGCCGAACTCGAGCTCAGCCCGGGCGAGCGGGTGGACATTCTGGTCGATTTCCGCGACCTCGCGGTGGGCGACAAGGTCATGCTGCGCTGCCTGAACGCCGGCTGGGACCTGCTGGAATTCGCAGCCGCGCGCGCGGTCATGGTCGCGGGCGAGATTCCCGCCGGCGCCTTGTCCACCATTACGCCGCTCGCCGATCCGGTGCTGACCCGCGAATTCAGCTTCGACGGCATGAGCCGCATCAATGGCAGCGTGTACGACATGCACCGCATTGATTTCCAGGTACCGCTTGGCCAGACCGAACGCTGGCGCTTCAAGACCGGCGGCAATGCGCCGCATCCGGTGCATGTCCATGGCGCGTCGTTCCAGGTCGTGTCCCGCACCGGCGGTCGCGGCCGGGTGCTGCCGTGGGAGCGCGGCTGGAAGGACACGGTGCTGCTGCTGGACGGCGAAACCGTGGACGTGCTCATCCGCTTCGAAGCCTATCGCGGCCTGTATGTCATGCATTGCCACAAGCTGGAGCATGAGGACATGGGCATGATGGCCAATTTTGAGGTGATCTGACGGGGAAATCCGGCCGTAGCCTGGGCTGGATGAAACGAAGCCCAGGCCATCGTCCGAACACGCCGGCGGCGGGCGAGGGACGCTTTCCCGTCAGCGTTTGCCGAACAACCCGCGCCCGCGGAAATACTGTACCCCCAGCCAGCCGCCGAACAGCCCGCCGAGGTGGGCGAAATGGGCGACGCCGGCGGCGGTGTTGGTGATGCCGAGAAGGAGTTCGACGGCGCCATAGCCCAGCACGAACGTGCGTGCGGGAATCTGGATAAAAGGCAGGAAGATGAAGCTGATGACCCGGTTGGGGAAATACATCGCGTAAGCCAGCAGCAGGCCGAACACGCCGCCCGAGGCGCCGATGACCGGGCCGGTCGCGTGCAGGAAGTAGCCGGAGACGGCAATCTGCGTCATGGCGGCGACGATCACGCTCAACAGGTAGGTCAGCAGGTAGCGCAGGTCATTCCAGCGTTTTTCCAGCGCGGCGCCGAACATCCAGATGGCGACCATGTTGAATCCCAAATGCAGCAGCGAGCCGTGCAGAAAGCTGTAGGTGACCAACTGCCCTATATGAAACGCGCCGCCCGAACCCGGCGGCCACAGGCCGAATACGTGGACGATTTCAGGGCCGGTAGCCAGTCCGAGCGCATAGACCAGGACATTCAGCAGGATGAGGGAGAGGGTGATCGGCGGCATGGCGTTGGGCATGGATACAGCCGGATTGTAATGTGTTCTGTCCTTCCGCCGCACGCCGGGATGACGGCTTGCCCGGTGTTTCCTCATGAGCCGAATGGATCAGGAGAATGTGCTGGGTTGGACACAATCCAATAACACGGCGCGGGTAATCTCGGAATTTCGTTTTTATCCATTCTCTGGAGCGCTTCAATGATGAAAAAATCCATTCGCATGTTGGCTTCTGCCTTATTGCTGACGCTGGGCACGCATGCCAGCGCAGACGATTTTCGCCATGGTTCGGCCTCCTTCGCACTGATCGGCGATGTGCCTTACGGCAGTTCGGTCGAGGCGAAGTTCGACCGCGTGATCGAGAGCATCAACGCGGCGCCGCATGTGCGTTTTGTTGTGCATACCGGCGACGTCAAGGCGGGCAGCGAGCGTTGCGACGATGCGCTGCTGCAAAAACGCTTCAACCAGTTTCAGACGCTTGAGGACGGCGTGATCGTGACGCCCGGAGACAACGACTGGACGGACTGCCACCGCACCAACAACGGCAACTACCTGCCGACCGAACGCCTGGCCAGATTCCGCGAAATCTATTATCCGGTTCCCGGTATGACGAGCGGCCAGAATGCTTTTCCGGTACGCACCCAGGCAGCGATGGCGGGTTTTGAAACCTATGTTGAAAACATGCTGTGGGAATTTCACGGCACTGTAATGGCGACGCTGCATGTGGTCGGCAGCAACAATGGCCTCGACCCGTGGAACCAGATCGACCCGGCCGACAGCTACGCTGCGCCGCGTCCAGACCGTCTGGCCGAAGTCCAGGCCCGCGAAACAGCCGCGCTGGCGTGGA
Organism: Thiobacillus sp.; assembly: GCA_031426835.1. Classification (GTDB taxonomy): domain Bacteria; phylum Pseudomonadota; class Gammaproteobacteria; order Burkholderiales; family Thiobacillaceae; genus Thiobacillus. The sequence goes on along the minus strand of JASJPF010000091.1, from coordinate 16,167 downwards.
TCGACGAGGTGTTCGCGCAGGCTGCCGCGCGCAAGGCCGCCGGCGTGATGATCGCCATGCAGGCCAACCCCAACTTCGACCTGCCGGCCGCTAACCTGCAACGCCAGGGATTCAACAAGGTGATCGAGCGCATTACGCAGCGTGCCGTCGACTTCGGCAAGCCGGTGTTGCTGGCGCATGGCGACAGCCACTACTTCCGCGTCGACAAGCCGCTCACCGGGCCGGTCCAACCGTCGGGCAGCCAGATGCTGGAAAACGTCACGCGCGTGGAAAACTTCGGCGCCCAGAACGTTCACTGGGTTGAGGTGCTCGTCAATCCGCGCGATCCCAATGTGTTCCGCGTGGAACCACGGATTGTGAAAGCGAATGTGTTTGCGCGTTGAGTGGACTCGCTGGTCGTGAGTCAGCGAGTTTCAAGCCCCAGGTTTCAGTTGCCAGTCATCATTTGTTACACGGGTGCAACCCAGTGGGCGCACGTGCCGGTATGACGACTTGAAACATTGCCGTGCCAGAAATCAGGAGGCGTAATCCGTGAGACAGACAAACGGGTTGTGCCTTCTGTCCTATGATCCGAACGCGTCGCGTGGGTGCGCCGGTTGCGACTTGCCTCGACCACATGTCGGGGTAAGTCTTGGCTGATTCATTTCCACATTCAGGGATTATCGCCCTTCATTCAGCGACATCTCCACAACCGACTGGCTATCGGTTCGGATCGGCTATCTGCTGCGCGATCCGGGGCTGAAGTCACGCACGGGGCGGGTCATTCCCCCCTGCATCATCTGGTCTGCAATTCATGACGCTGCATGAGCCATGTGCCTCATGCAGGCGGGAAATCGCTGGTGCAAGCGGGTAATAATCTGCCGCTAGGCTTCACCCTGTTCAATAACGTGTGAGTGTCCATCATGTTGCCTTCCCGCCTGGTTCTGGCCCTTGTTCTGATTTTCCCTGCGATGGCGCAGGCTGCCTTCCCTAACGGCGTGGCATCGGGCGACGTATCGCAGAACACTGCCTGGCTATGGGCGCGCAGCGACACCCTGGGGATAGTGAGTTTCGAGGTGGCGCATGATGCCGCGTTTTCGACCCTCGTCAATGGCTTCGATGCCGTCGTCGTTGATCCCATGCAGCCGGTCAAGGGTCTGGTGACGGGGCTTGCTGCCGGGCAGCAGTATTACTATCGCGCCACCGATGCGACAGGCGCGCGCTCAAGCGGCAGCTTTCGCACCGCCGCCGAAGCGGGCAGGCATACCGGATTGCGTTTTGGTGTGTCCGGAGACTGGCGTGGCGAACTCGCGCCGTATCCGGCGATCAAGAACATTCCGGCGCGCAATCTCGATTTCTTCGTCAAGCATGGCGACACCATCTATGCCGAGCGTTACTCCGGCCCCGCGCAACCTACCGCGAGCACGCTCACCGATTACCGCGAGCGCCACAACGAAGTGCTCTCCACCCGTTATGGCATGAACACCTGGCTGGATGCGCGCGCCAGTACGCCGGTCTTCGCCAGTATCGACGATCACGAAGTGGTGGACGACTTCGTCGGCGGCGCGCCGCAAGCCGGCGTCGGCTTCTTCAACGACACCCCGCGCTATCAGGACGGCCTGCAGGCTTTCCGCGAATACATGCCGATCGCCGACACGAACTATGCCGGCACGGGCGACGCGCGCTTCGATGGCAAACCCAATCTCTATCGCGCGCAGACCTTCGGTTCGGATGCCTTGGTGATCGTCACCGATGCGCGCTCGTTCCGCGATGTCGGACTCGCACCGTGGAACGGCACGCCTGAGGATGCCGCGCGTTTCCTGGGCGAATCGGCGACGCAGGATCGCACCCTGCTCGGCCGGCACCAGCTTGACCAGGTCAAGGCCGATCTCAAACAGGCGCAGCAAGCAGGCGTCACCTGGAAGTTTGTCCATATCGCCGAGCCAACCCAGAATCTGGGACTCGCCGCTGCAAGCGACCGCTACGAGGGTTACGCCCGTGAACGCACCGAACTCTTGTCTTTCATCAAGAACGAGGGCATCCATAACACCGTTTTCGTCACTGCCGATATCCACGGCACGCTGGTCAACGACCTCACGTACTCGCTCGACGGCGCGAGCCAGATTCAAACCGGTGCCTGGGAAATCAGCACTGGCGCGGTGGCGTTCGAGCAACCCTTCGGCCCCACCGTGGTGAAACTCGCCGCAAACCTTGGCCTGCTTACGCCTGAACAGGTCGCCTACTACAACAGCCTGCCCAACGACATCGCGAAAGACCAGTTCGTCAAGGCACTGGTCGACGCGCAGCTCACGCCCCTGGGCTATACGCCGCTGGGTCTGGAAGGATCGGGTATTCCGTTCACCAACCTGATGCCCAAAATACCCGGTGTCGGTCAGCTCGATTACGCATTCGTCACCCACACCTATGGCTGGACCGAATTCGAGATCAATCCCGTCACCGGCCAGCTTGTCGTGACGACCTACGGCATTCCCGACTACAGCTACGATGAGCTGACCGCTAATCCCGATGCTATTACCGCACTCAGTCCGCAAGTCGTCTCGCGTTTCGCCGTCTCCCGTGCCCAGGGCCGGGACGTACGAGAGGATGGACGGATTGGAGCAGGTGGTATTCGCCACTTCGCGCCGTAAGTCGGTGAAACAAGCGGGCCGCGGTGTTAAGTCGTAGTCAGGCACCGTTAACCATATGGCCTTCGGATTGCATTTTTTTGCACGTCGATCGCATAAACGCCGGCATGCTCATCTGCGCAAAATATGACCGTTGGCGTGGGGCCGCTTGATTTGACGGCGCACCGCGAGCGCGCCGCCGGAAAATTGCGGCGCATGGCCATTTTCTCTGCGCATGTTTGCCATGCATTCTCCGGGTAACCCTGAAATCATCACGGCCGAATCGTGTGCCGAAGCGCGTCGGCGTGAGCCATGGCGTGTGCTGCTGATTTTTCTGGCGGTGTTTTTCTCCCTGCAATACGCATGGGAGATGAGCCGCGACACCGCGGTCGAGCGAGTGTTCATCGATGAACTGACTGTTCGACCAGCCGCATGGGTTATCGACCAATTGTGGCCTGCCTTTCAGGTGCATGCGGAAGGGCACCGTCTGGTGGCGGCAACGGGGCGGCTCAATATCCTCAACGGCTGCGAAGGGATGGAGACCCTGTTCCTGCTGGCAGCGGCCTTCATCGCTTATCCCTTTGTCTGGCGCACGCGCCTGTTTGGCCTGGTTGCGGGCACGCTGCTGGTATTTGCGCTCAACCAGGCGCGCATCGTGGTGCTATGGCATGCCTTTCTGAATGATCGTTCCTGGTTCGGAATCTTGCATGGCACGGTACTGCCGGTGCTTCTGGTGGCGGCCTGTCTGATTTTCTTTCTCGCTTTCCTGGGACGCGAGACGCCGCGCGTGCCATGAGTGCCGGGCGGAACGTCGCATCAGGCATCATCCTGCGCCTGCTGATCTGGTTGCCTTTTCTGCTGTGGGCGGCCTGGGCGTGGGGCTGGCATTACGCTGAGTTCTGGCTGCCCTTGTATCAACGCGTACTGGATTGGGCACTGCCGGATTTCGGGGTGGTCTATCTGGGCATTGCGCTCAGCCATGAATACGTATTCGACACCCAGGTGATGGCCGAGCGCGCGATGCTGGTGCAGGGGCAGATTCTGCCAGCCGGCTTGACGGTGAACGCTTCGACGCCCATGTATGTCGCGCTCATCCATCCGATCGTGCTGGCAACGGCAGCGCTGGTCTGGCCACTGCAGGGCTGGCGTGCGCGATTGCTGCGCCTGGTGGTGAGCCTGCCTTGCCTGTTGGTGCTGGAGGTGCTCGACGTTCCGTTGGTGCTGGCGAGTTCGGTCAGTGACTTGTTGAGCTACATGGTCAACCCCCAGGCGGACGCCGCCTCGCTGCGCGTCGACTGGACACGGGTGATGGATGGAGGTGGGCGTTTTGCCTTGAGCCTCGCGATGGCGCTCGTCGCTGCGCTGCTTCATCAAGCGATCGCATCCCGTCTGGCGACACGGCCAGACCTTTCAGGCAACAGGCTCATGCCGCCATGACGCATGGCTGTCATACAGATTGATTAGCCTCGGCTGGATGAGCATGAATACTTTTTCAGGCACGCCGACGGGATTAATCGCGAGTCCGTTTCGGCTTGTTTTTTGGCTGCTTCTTGCAGTGATTGTGCTTATGCCGTTCGGGCAGGTGCGGGCGGAGGCGGGCACATCCGCCGTTCCAGTCGCCGTAGCGAACAAGATCGCGCCGGAAATCTGGCGCAAGGTGCAGGCGGGCGAGGTGCGCGAATTGCTCGTGCTGTTCGGGGATGCCGCGATCGATGCCGAACTTGAACGCCATCTGAGTCAGCGCGCGCTCAAGGTGGAGGATGCGACGGCGACCGCCCTGCGCGCCGAGCGCTATCGTGCGCTCAAGGCGCGGGCGCTGTCGGCATTGCCAGAGGGGGACACGAAATTGCTGCGGGACTATCGGCACATTCCCATGGCCTTCCTGCGCTTCCGCGACACCGCTGCGCTGCTGCGTCTGCTTGCGCGCGAAGAGGTGGTGGCCGTGTACGAGGACACCCGACTGTATCCGCATCTGAACGAAACCCTGCCGCTGATCGGCCAGCCTCCGGTCAACCAGATCATGGGCCGCACCGGCAGCGGCACTGCGGTGGCGGTACTCGACACCGGCGTCGATTACACGCGCAGCGAATTCGGCGCTTGCACCGCACCCGGCGTGCCGGCGGGCTGCCGCGTGGTGGCAGCGCTCGATACCGCGCCTGCAGACAATGCGCGCGATGCCAACGGCCATGGCACGTGGGTGGCGGGCGTCGCGACCGCCGTTGCGCCCGGCGCGGGCATTGTCGCGATCGACGTGTTCGACGGAAATTCGGCCAGCAGCGTCGACGTCATCGAGGGCATCGACTGGGCCATCGCCAACCGCGCAACCTACAACATCGTCGCCCTCAACATGAGCCTGGGCAATGGCGTCAAATACACTACCGCGTGCAGCGTCAAGGCCCAAAACCCCTATCGGCAGCCCTTTATCGATGCGCTCAATGCCGGCATCCTGAGCATCGTCTCCAGCGGCAACGAGGGTTATACCGACGGCATCGCCAATCCCGCCTGCACGCCCGAAGCGGTGTCCGTCGGCGCGGTCTACGACGCCAACGTGGGCGGGCTCACCTGGACCGGACCGGAGCCGGATTGCACCGACAGCGTCACGGCGGCCGACAAGGTGGCGTGTTTTTCCAATAGCGCTTCTTTCCTGACGCTGCTCGCGCCCGGCGCGCTGACCACGGTGACCGGCGCCACGGTCGCCGGCACCTCGCTGTCGGCGCCCGTGGTCACCGGCGCGGTCGCGGTGCTGGCGCAGGCGTTTCCGGGCGATACCGCGACGGGCCGCTTGAGCCGACTCACCGCCAACGGAAAATCCGTCGCCGATGCGCGCAACGGCATCGTCAAGCCGCGCGTCGATCTGCTCGCCGCCCAGGGTCCGCCGCTCAACGATGCGTTCGCCCAGGCCGCGGTGCTGGATGGAAACAGCGGCGCGGCCGCCGGCTGGAACCTGAATGCGGCGCTGGAATCCGGCGAGCCCGTTCACGCCGGTATCAGCGGTGGTAAATCGGTGTGGTGGCAGTGGACGCCGGGCGCTTCCGGCACGGCCAGCTTCGACACGCACGGCAGCGGCTTCGATACGCTGCTGGCGGTGTACACCGGTAGCAGCGTGACGGCGCTCGCCGCCGTTTCCTCGAACGACAACGATGGTTCGGCAGGAAACGCCAGTGGCCTCAGCTTCGCGGCCACGGCGGGGATGACTTATCGCATCGCGGTCGACGGCAAGTCGGGCGCGAGCGGGGCGGTCAAGCTCGCCTGGACGCTGCTGCAGGCGCAGACCATTACGTTCAACCCCATCGGCGATATGCCGGTGAACGCGTCGTTCAGCCTGAGCGCCACGGCCAGCTCGGGGCTGGCGGTGACCTTCAGCAGCCAGACGCAATCGGTATGTACGGTTTCGGGTAGCGAGGCCAGTTTGATCGCCACCGGCGTCTGCACGATCGCTGCCAACCAGTCGGGCAACACCAGCTATGCCGCCGCCCCCACGGTCACGCAAAGCTTTTCGGTGACGCCGCTCGCGCAAACCATCGATTTCCCCGCCATCGTCGATCAAACGCTGGGGACCGCGCCATTCAGCGTGACCGCCACCGCCAGTTCCGGCTTGCCGGTGAGCATTGCTTCGCTGACGACTACGGTATGCAGCATCAGCGGCAATACCGTCACGCTGCTCACAGTGGGATTCTGCACGCTCGAAGCCACCCAGCCGGGCGACAGCCAGTACAGTGCCGCGCCATCGCTCATGCAGACCTTCAGCGTGGCATCCGCAAGTGATGGCGGCGTCAACGATGGCGATGTGCCGATCCCGCCGTGGGCATTGCTGCTGCTGGGTGCGGGCCTGCTCGCGGCGATGCGCCGACGTGTCCGCTGATTCGCCGCATCGCTGGTATGAGCCGAAAAGCTCATTACCGCGCGCATTTCAGCCCGAAGCCCTGACATATTCGCCCGATAAGATTCACCTCAGTCGAGGAAGCATCCGAACAATAGATTCGAAGCCCGCGACGGAATACAAAAGCTGGACAAAATAAAGCAACAAGCAGTGCGCGTGAAAAGCAGTGGGCATCGTTGTTCAGATGCCCGGGCAGGCTCTCTCCCAGGGCTTGCTGCATCCTGTGATCGCTGGATTTCCATCCGGCGATATCCCATGCGCACACCGAGACGGTGCTGCGCAGAATTATCTATTGCAGATCCGTTTTGGCGTGCGTTTGGGCCTGACGATCCGGTGTGCCGGATTGGCGGGCGGGATGCGTGGTATGCCGCAAGGCGAATAAGACGTTGTAGATGAAAGCAGTGGGCTGGTAGCGCAGCCGGGCGTAGCACCGGCGTTTCCAGACCGAAAAGCTGCGAAAAATAAAGTAACAAGCAGTGCGCGTGAATAGCAGTGGGCGTCGATGTCTGGGCGCCAGGACGGGGTATCTCCCATGCCCCGTCCCTTTCTGTTTCGCTGGACGATAGTCCCGCGATATCTCATGCGCACGCCTATATGGCGCTGCGTTTTCTTTTGCAGATCCCTCCGGCGTGCGCTGAGTTTTGTTGGCTCGGGCGCGGTTGCGTCCAGCGAACTGGCAGTTGCAGCAGCCGCAAGACTAAGCGGCTTTACAGCTTTCGACTGGAGATTTGCGTGATTTGCGTGATTTGCGTGGGCGGGCATCCAGCCGTTTTTTGAACATCCATATCAATCCAAGGAGCAATCCATGAAGCGCGTGAAAAAACTGGCAATCGGTATCTTCCTGCTCGGCCAGGCAATCTCCGGAGTCGGAGTCGCGTACTCAGCCTCTGTCACCCTTGCCGGGAATACCGTTGATTTCAACTTCGACGATGCCCTGCTAGGTCTGTTTGGGCAAGCCAATGTTTCGGGTGACAGTCTCTATTTCACTCCGGTCGGTTTTTCTGCCAAGTCGATCAACGGGGCCGGCTATGCCTTCACCAACGACACCATGAACATCAAAGTGACCGCGCGTGAGGGGTGGTCCTTTTCCAGCATCGGCCTGGCGGAGCGCGGTGATTATTTGCTGCTCGGTGCGGGCAGTACGGCCGAGGTGACAGGACAGATCCGTGTTTTCGATATTGCCCGCCCGTTGGCCGATTTGACAGCAAATATTGAAGCGTCGAATCCGCTCAATCTACCGGGTGTCCCTACGCACAACTGGACTGCCGGTGCAGCGGTCGACCTGACGGGCTGGAACAATACCCGTGCTGTCAATGTGACCGTCGAGAATCTGCTGCTTGCCTCAACCAGCTCAGCACTGTCTCTGGCATTTGTGGAAAAGAAGTTCTCGGGTTTGACCCCGGTCACGACCGCTGTGACACCGGTCCCTGAAGCTGAAACCTACGCCATGATGCTGGCGGGTCTGGGGCTGGTCGGCTGGGCAGCGAGGCGCCGCCGCACCCTCCACGAATAAATACAGATACTGGCGGATTGAGCCGCCAGGCTTCATGGCGTGAGCCGTCCCCGGTATTGCTCAGTAGAACAATACCGGGGGTATGTTTTATCGAATGCGTTCACGCGCATCCTTGGCCCGCCTCACGGCGGGTCTTTTTTCGTGGCGTTAATTCCCGCTTGCAGTGTGATGCGGATATGTGTCTGGCATCAACCTGAAAAGCCCAGTGAAACTACTGAGACACAGAGAATAACAATGGCGGTGCTATTGATTTCTTTTCTTTACCCGTGATGCATGGGGTAGGTTCGCATCAAAAGGCCGGCGCCAGACGCAAAGCGTAGCGGTCGCAGCCATGCTTCCCGCACAATGCGATATTTAGACAGACGGTTTCAACCTGTCTGGCTCAGCATGAGAAATTCATGTCTGCCTCTGCATCGCCACCGTGCAAGGCATAGAGAATCTCACTGTCGTGCGGATGCACGCAGATGACATCGGCCAACCACGGAAAGCAGCCGGCGTAATCGCATTGCGTGGCGTAGTCGTCAGGCTCGTCGAGCGTGATCTCGCCGAGTTCGTGCAGCGCCTCTTCTGCCAGTAGATCGGCGCGCGCTTCCAGTGTCTCGTTTTGTATGTTCATGGCATATCCCTGATTTGACCGAAATAGCAATCTTGGCCCTGCAAGGTGAGCATCTGATGACAGTGGATGCCTATCCGAATGATCCGGATGCCCGGCGGAGGTATGCAAACCCATGGCCCGAACGTGCCATGCCGGAAGCATTCCGGACGTCGACTCCTGCAACATGGATGCGTGACACTGCGTACGTGCTGAAAAACCACCCCTGTCGTAAGGCGGGGGTGGCAATACCAGGATCCGCGCAGCTTTGGGAGAAGCGTTGTATGCGAGGACAGCCGGTTGTCAGCCATTTCGCGCGTTTTGGGTAGTGCTGCTTGCCAACTTTATTTCCGGGAGAGTTCCATGTACCGCATGAAAGCTTCGCTCGGCCTGATTCTGGTCGTGTTCATGGTAAGCGCCGCAGCTATCAGCCTGGGCCATATCGGCAATCCGGGCGGTTTGTCTGTTGGCGTCCAGACATTGATGACGGACTTGACGGTTTCTGTTTTCGCCAATCTTTCTTCGGCCATCGGCCAGCCGTTCATGGCGGCTTCCGCGCCAGAGCCCAAGGGCTGGATGCTGGTGCTGGCGGGGGTAGGCCTCATCGGGATGATGGTGAGCCGTGGCAGATACCGTATGTAATTTCCCCACCACTTTCAGCTATTCATTCCACCGTTTTTAGAGGAGAAACTCATGATTCATGTCGCAATCAGGCAGACCATGGTGGTATCGGTTTTGGCCGCGGCGAGTCTGTTTTTATCAAACGCTGCTTTTGCCGTGGCGTCAAGCACATACAGCTACAGCTTCGTCGGCGTAACCAATACCAGTTTGGCCAATACGGCGTCGGGCGTAGCCAGCCTGTCTGTAGTGGTTATCGATCTGGGATATTCGTCGGAAGAACAAACCAATCAGGTGGCATTCAAATTCACCAATGCTTCCAGTTCCTCGCTGACCGATGTGTATTTCGACGACGGCACGCTACTGGGAATTGCGAAAATCACCGATTCCGGAAGTACGGTGGCTTTCACGCAATTTGCAGACCCGAAGAATCTTCCCGGCGCCACCAATCTGAACCCCGATTTCCAAACTACGGTTGGGTTCAGTCTTGACTCGAATGCTCAAGGCGGCGTTCCGGCAAACGGCGTGAGTGCGGGGGAATGGCTGACAGTTACCTTCAATCTCCAGTCCGGACAGGCATACGCCAATGTTCTCAACGCCCTGACGTTGCCCAATAACGGCGGCACGGGCGATTTGCGGATCGGCCTGCACGTGCAAAGCTTTTCCAGCGGCAGCAGCGAGAGTTTTGTCAACACTCCCGATGGCGTCGCCAGCCCCGTCCCCGAAGCCCAAACCACCGCCATGATGCTGGCTGGTCTCGGTCTCGTCGGCTTGATGACTGCGCGCCGCCGCAAGGTTTGAGTTTGCACCGGGCAACGCTTGCCGCTGCCCCCCTGCACATGTGTTTCGGCTCCCCTGGGAGCGCCGATTCCTTGTCTCGCATAGATTCCTCGCGGGCGTAGGGAATGCCCGTGCGCCAAGCCCAATGGTGCGTGTGGCCAGATAGCGCGTGTACCGAACGGCTCATGCGGAGTCGGTTTCCCGTGCCCTGAGGTGTCATATACGGCAGGTAGGCTTGCCCTTGAAGCGATGCAGCAGGTTGCCAAGTTCTCCGGGATCAGGCGGTTCGCCGCCAGATCACTTGCGAGCCGTAAGGCTCGCTTTTTTACACTGTGCCAATCGCGAAATATTGCCAGGGAAATGCTGATTAATTCGATATAGCCGTCATTGCGAGCGAAGCGCGGCAATCCAGTGCATTCATTAAGCAGGCATTTCTGGATTGCCGCGTCGCTTCGCTCCTCGCAATGACAAATTAATCAGTGTTTCCCTAAGTGGTCGTTTGCAGTTTGCGGTTCCACGCCACCTCGTAAACCTTGCCATGAAAATAGTTGCGCTACTCGCCAGTCTTGCCCTGTTTTCCGCGCTGCCGGCGCATGCCCTGGTGGGCGGGGCGATCGACGCCAACCTCGCCGGTTCGCCGTGGGCAGGCGTAGGTGCGGTCAGCATCAACGGCAATGTATTTTCCGGTGCGCTGATCGACAGCCAGCATGTGCTGACCGCAGCCCATGTGGTGGGTGGCCAGACGGGCACACCCGGCAATGTCAGCTTTACGCTGAACGTGGGCGGCAATCTTACCCACACCCTCAGTGTCGCGGCGATTCATGTTTTCCCCGGTTACAGCGGCACGGCACCGGGTGCCGACGGTGTCTGGCATGACGATCTGGCCATCATCACGCTGAGCGCGCCGGTCGCGGGCGGGGTGCCGGTGTATGGGCTGTATGGCAACAGCTTGAATAACCAGACACTCACCCTCGTCGGCTATGGAAGCGGCGGCGATGGCGTCAATGGCGTCATCAGCGGTGCCAATGCCAGCGTCAAGCGGGTAGGGCAAAACCGGGTGGGCCGGCTGTTTGTGGACGACGACGGTGGAAAGCGCGACGAAGTATTCATGTTCGACTTCGACGGGCCGGATTCATCCAGCAATGTATTTGGCCCGGTCAGTCCGCCCAACCTGACCCTGGGGGCAAGCATCGAGGCGCAGTATGCCGGGGGCGACTCCGGCGGCCCGGTGTTCGTTGAAGACAACGGCGTATGGAAGATCGCCGGTATTGCCACCTTCAACGGCGGCACCTCGCTTTCTTCGGGCAGCAATGTGAAATTCGGCTCAATCGGCGGTGGCACCGTTGTGGCGGCCTATCTGCCCTGGATAGCGTCGACGCTGGCTGCGCCTGTGCCCGAGCCGCACACGTGGTTGATGCTGCTGGCGGGCTTGGGGCTGGTCCGTGCGGCAAAGATGCACCAAAAACCTGTCAACTGATTGAGCCGCTCAACTCATCGGCTCAGCGAAGATACGCCGGGTGGATGAAGCCCACGCGCCATGACGCGTGGACGGGCGGCTCAGGCGCAATCCGCCAGGGGCATGGCTTCCTCTTCCTCCGCCAGCTGCCTGCCAAAGGGCATTCTGCGCTGGTCGATGAACAGGCTGCTGCCGTCCATGTGTTTGGCCAGGCGTTTGGCTTCGGAGGCGGCACGCGCCACTTCCTGGTAGAGGTGGAAATGGTCGGGATCGACCAGCACCGCGCCGATGGATAGCGATACCAGCGCGTGGAAGCTCATGGAGCCGCGCCGGTCTTCGCAGCGGTAACCGCCGGCTTCCACGTGCTCGGCGTCGAACAGGGTCTGGCATTCGCGATCGAAGCGGGCCAGCATGCCATGACAGCGCACTTCCCAGTCGAGGCTTTGAAACAGTACGACGAAATCGTCCCCGCCGATGTGGCCGATGAAATCGAGTTCCGGATTACAGCTGTCGCGCAGGATGCGCGCCAGCAGCTGCAACATGTCGTCGCCGCGGCGAAAGCCATAGACGTCGTTGTAAGGCTTGAAGTGGTCGAGATCGAAATACGCGGTGACAAAGGTTTTGGCGTTGACCAGCAGGCGTTCCATGTGTTCCTGGATCGGTACATTGCCTGGTAATCCTGTCAGCGGGTTGGCGTAGCGCGCGGCACTGATCTGCATGTCGGTGATTTCGCGCATCAGGTCGAAGCCGGAGCCCAGCCCCAGATAGCGCCCTTCGCTGGTGATCACGAAGCCCTGGGTGAAGGCGCTTTTACCCTTGTTCACCACCAACTCGGAAAGCTCGCCCATCCGCGTGGCCTTGTCGACGATGAGCGGATCGGCGTCCATGAAATCGGAGCAGGGTCGCTTGCCGTATAGCTCGCGCCCGTACAGGCTGATGAACTGATCGAGCAGGACGGAGCGGTGAATGATGCCGACTGGCGTCCCCTTGTCCACCACGGCCACCGCGTGCAGATCGGGGTGCTGCATCATCAGGTCAAGCACGCTCTGGCTGGCGGTTTTTGGCGAGACAGCCGGCGCGGACATGACCAGCTTGCTGGCCGACGCGCGCGGCCCCTCGCGTTCCTGCTGCATGGGATACACGCTGACCTTGCCGGATTGCAGGCAGTATTCCACTTCGCTGGGCGCTATCCGGATCGGCACCGGGGAGGGGCGTCCGATCAGGTAACCCTGCGCAAAGCGGATACCCAGATCCTTCAGCACCGCCAGTTCGGACGGGTTTTCCACGCCTTCTGCGATCACCTGGGAATGCGCGCCTTCCGCCAGCAGCTTGATCGACCGCACAAACTGGATCTTGTGGGGGTCCTGATGAATCCCGGCAATAAAATGCTTGTCGATCTTGACAAAAGCCGGTTGGAGCTCCGACCACAGCCGCAGGCTGGAAAATCCCTCGCCCAGGTCGTCAATGGCCATCTCGATACCCGCCACATGCAGTTCGGTGACGACCTGCCGCAAGCGTGAGTAATCGGTCGTGGGGGTGCTTTCGGTAATTTCGATCACCACCTGCTTGCTGGCGATGCCGGCGTTTGACAGTGCCGCCAGCATCGCGTCCGGCGTAAAGCTTGGGTCGAGCAGGCTGCCGGGCGACAGATTGACAAATAGCCGCCCCGGCAGATTCAGGCGTGCAAAAGTCTTGAGCGCCGTGCGCAGGCAGGCCCAGTCCAGCGCCGGTAGCAGGCCGAGCACCTCGGCCACGTGGAACAGCGTCTGCGGCGCGTGCAGTGGGCTGTTCGACGGCCCGCGCGACAAGGCCTCGTAGCCCATTATCCGGCCGTCCATCAGGTCGAGCACGGGTTGCAGCAGGGTCGTCAGCCGCGTGTTATCCAGGATGTGTTCCAGATGCGGGCGCAAATCTTCGTGGCTCATCTCTTTACCTTTGGCTAGCGTGAAATGCGAACTGACCGACGGTAGGTGGTAAGCGTTACGCGCGTGTGAAGAAATTGCGCATTGCGGGTTACAGGCTGGAAGGTGGAATCCCGAAAACCAGGGATACAGTAAAAAATCCTTCACATCATTGTCATTGCCCGCCCCTATGCTCGGTGCCCAACGGGGGGGGCATGAATACAGCTGACGAACTGACCGACGAAGAGAGCGGCCATCTGGCGCGCATTCTGCTCGCCTCGCGCCGGGTCACGCTGCGGCATCATTTTTTCAGCTGGGTGCACGGTCCCGTGCAGTCGCTCATTCCGCATGAAATCCTGCTGTGCGGCGTGGCGGATGAAAGTGGTTATCTGCTGCACGAGAACTTTACCGCTTGCCGCTATTTCAAGGACGAGCACTACCACCGCGTCATCCACCCCGGCGATGGCCTGATCAACCAGCTGGCACAGGAATGGCAGGCTTTTGGCGAGCCGCGCCTGATCACCGCGCTGCATGATGAAGCAGGCGGCTGGCATGCCCGTCTGACCGATCTCGAACTCAAAAACGTCGCCTTCCACGGCATGGGCTGGACCAACGGCCGGATCAAGGGCTACGCCAGCTTTTCGCGCGTGCGGGCGCCGTTCGACAGCAGCCTCGCGCTCTATCTCGACATCCTGCTGCCGCACCTGCTCGCCACCCTGGCGCGCGTGCTCGCCAACGAGGCGCGCACGTGCAGCCATGACAAGCGTCCCACCGGGCTCATCACGGTGCGCGAAGTCGAAGTGCTGACCTGGGTGCGCGACGGCAAGACCAACGACGAGATCGCCGCCATCCTCGGCCTGTCCATGCTCACCGTCAAAAACCATCTGCGCCATGCGATGAAGAAACTCGTCGTCCGCACCCGCGGCCAGGCCGTCGCCAAGGCGATTGCGCTGGGGTTTCTGCGCGCCCAGGGTATACGCGAAGAGGCAAAGGAAGCGCTCGAACAGCAGGCCGGATAGCCGCCGTCCGGCGCGCCAAGCCGGCTCGCCGCGCCGACGCAACCTGCCTCGCGGCGCATGAGCCATCCGGCTCAGTTTTTCCCTTCGTTTTTCCCCATCGCGTGTCATCCGCGCCCCCTAAAGTGACCCCTGTCCGCAGCTATGGCGGACTCGATTTCCGGTTGGCCTGCGCACCCCGCCAGGCCTGCCCCGCAGGGGGGCGGAAAGCTTCACAACTTTCTGGGTCTTTTTTTCTAAAGAGGAGCACTACACATGAAACTCAAACTTATTGCCCTGGCCGCCATGCTGGCCGCGGGTTCCGCGCAGGCCGCCATCGATACCGGCAGCGTCTCCGGCAACGGCGAACTGCTGCTCAACCTGAAGTGGAATGACCCCACCAAAACCGATGCCTCCGGCAACAATAGCGTCTCGGCTGCCTTCGACCTGGGCATCACCATGGACTACGCCGTGGCCAACTTCAACACCGCTGGCTTCAGCCAGTCGTGGGGTCTGAACAGCTACGGCAGCGCCTTCAGCACTTTCCTTGGCAGCACCAACCTGGTGCTGGGCAACGCCGAAATGAACGTGTTCGCGATTGATGGCACCGGCACCAACCCGGGTGACACCCGCCTCATCTCCACCACCAGTGGCATCAGCGCAACCGGTTCAGCGGTGTCGCTTGCGAGCTCCTCGATCCCGACGAACGGCACCCTGAATTCGATTCCCGGCAACGTCACGGTGGTGAATTTCTTTGCTGCGGTGAATGGTTCCAGCAGCCACAGCAGTGT
Source organism: Thiobacillus sp. (assembly GCA_031426835.1). GTDB lineage: Bacteria > Pseudomonadota > Gammaproteobacteria > Burkholderiales > Thiobacillaceae > Thiobacillus. Next base: position 1,038 of record JASJPF010000091.1, on the reverse strand, counting down.
CGCCAACGGCGCCAGCAATGCCGATGCATCCAGCGGCGCCGCATTGTTCACCGACGCCATGGACAAGTTCGGCCAAACGGCGAGCTTCGACAGCACCGGCAAGTTCGATGGCTCCTACGCGGCCGGCAGCGGAGTGCTGGCCGGGCAGGCCAAGGCCCTGCCGTTCTACTTCGTGACCACCAGCAGCGACGATAACTTCGCCAAGACGAGCATGACGCCGTTTGGCTTCGACGTGGACGGTGACGGTGTGGTCGAGTTCGACAACAACGGCACGGTCGCCGGCGGCATGAGCGAATATGGTTTGTGGACCCTGCAGGGTAGCACGCTGACCTACTCGGTCGCCGCGGCGGTTCCGGAAGCCGAGACCTACGCCATGATGCTGGCCGGTCTGGGCCTGGTGGGCTTTATGGTCCGCCGCCGCCGCAACGCCATCTAACCGATTCAACCCCTGCCTGTTGGCACGGACGCCCGCTGGGGCGTCCGGCTGTCCGGCTACCCAACCGAAAGGAAAGTCATGAAACTGAATCAAATTGCCCTGGCCGTCGCCGCCGCCTGCGTCGCCGCCCCTGCGTTCGCCTTGACCCCCGCCCAGATCGACGGCACCACCGTGCAGCTGTGGATTTCCGGCGCCACCGCCCCCACCGCTTCGGTGTACAAGGCGATCCGCACCCTGTGCGCGGACAACGACGGCGTGGCCGGTCCCGATGACCTGCACACCTATGTCTCCAGCAACGTTGATGTCGCCTTTGAGGCAACCGACGCCATTCCCGGCAAATCCAAGGCCGGCAAGTTCGCCGCCTACGCCTGCACCATGGGCCCGCTCGCCGGTTTGTTGGACGGCGTGAAGACGGTTGTCTACCACACCTTCGACGCGGGCTCGTTCGAAGCCTACACCCCGCACCTGGTGATTGCCGGCGAAGCCGCGAATCCGGCTATCCCGACCTCGCTGAAGCGCATGGCTGACATTACCGCCGCTGGCAGCACCTGTACCCTGCTGGCTGCGCCTGCGAACACCTACGACAACTGCGGCACCGTGTC
>JASJPF010000090.1:0-12492 GCA_031426835.1 Thiobacillus sp. | reverse complement strand
CTCGCCCACCCAACCTGTTATTCAAAATTGCACTTCGGATTTGAATCCGCGTGTATTCACAATTCACCACCACTTGAATATTCCAATTGAAGAAATTGGCGATTCAACGCACATTATCAAATACGTTATCCCACAAGCCGCAAAGGGCATAATCTCAAAGCAGTTACTACTTTTGGGATATAGCAGATTCCAACTATTTCCAGAGCTTGCCAGCTTAGGGGAATTGATCAAAGGTGGAGTTCAATGAGCTATATCGAAACAAATGCCCTGAAGAACAGCACAATAATGTTGCTGTACTCAGAGCGAAATGAAATCAAACTTGACCCTGACTATCAGAGAATGGGTGGAGTGTGGACCTTAGAGAAAAAGCAATTACTCATTGATTCAATATTGAATGATTACGATGTACCGAAGCTCTACTTCCATGAGTTTCCGAGAGAGCTAAAGGCGTCAACCGGATCATCCTATGCTGTCGTCGATGGTAGGCAACGACTGCAAACCATATGGGAATTTATTGATGGCGAATTCCCGCTGTCTAGTGATTTTGAGTATCTAAGGGACGATTCAATCGATCTAAAAGATCTTACTTATGACGATATAGCTAAAGAATTCCCGAAAATACGGATCGCATTTGATTCTTTTGTGCTGCCAGTTGTTGGCATAAGAACAGATGATGAAGACCTCATCGAAGATATGTTCTCAAGGCTAAACGAAGCAGTTCCACTTAATGCTGCGGAAAAAAGGAATGCTATTGGTGGAGATATGGTTTCAGCTATTAGGGACATTTCTTCCCTCGACTTGTTTTCTCGACGTGTAAAGTTTAAAAATAATCGCTATCAACACCGTGAAGTTGTAGCACGGATGCTGCTTGTTGAGGAAAACCTCCGAAAAGAGAATCGTTTGATAGACACGAAGAAGGTCTACCTAGACGCCTTGGCTAGAGAATATTATTCAGACAATGCCGAGCATGTGGCTGAGATAAAACACGCGACCGAAAATGTGGTTCACGCGATGGAAGAAGTGTTTTCAGATAATGACGAATTACTTCTGGCTCAGGGAAACATGGTCGTTTATTACCTTGTTTTTCGTACCGCTCTAAGCAGTAACGAAGTGAGCAAGATAACTCGAAAGAAGTTACTAAATTTCAGAGATCAGCTGAAGTCAAATCGAATCTTGGCTGAGTTGGATTTCATTGAGTCATCATTTGAGCTTCTTGAATATGACCGTTTGAGCCAACAGGGTACTAACGATGCTTCCAACATTAAAGAACGCTTTGTCATCTTGGCAAAGGAGCTCGGACTGAGCGTGGCTGAAATTTGACAACTGGTTTCAGGCGTCATTGTCATTTTTTGGGGGGATAAGGAAATAATGATACGACTATTTTCCAGTGCCCAAATTTATCCGGTTTTGGGAGCCAACCTGGGCTCGAACCTACCGAGAGTGAATGTCCGCTTCTGGCCGACCCCAGCCCCTCGACTCCTATCTCTCAAGCGAATCTGTCGTCTGTCCAGTCTGTTTTCCCCATGATTTTTGCCCGTTACCCACGCACCCCCTAGAATGGGATGCCGACTGGTTTTCGCGTGGATTGTCTTGCCTGCTCCCTTTTTCAAAACCTTGCTGTTCCTTGCTGCGCTGTGCGCGGGGTCTGCGCACGCGCTGACGGTGGAGGTGGTGGCGCCCGAAGAAATCAAAACGCTGTTGATGCAGTATCTGGAAACGGCGCGCGCGGCAAGGCTGGGCGAACGGATGGATGCGGAAGAAATGGCACGCCTGCAGCGGCAGAGCGACCAGACGGCGCGCGACCTGCTGGCCACCGAAGGCTATTTTTCACCGCAGGTTGAAAGCGCAGTGGAATGGCTGGGTGATGACTGGCGGGTGGATTACCTGATTGTCCCTGGTGTGCGAACACAAGTGCGAAGTGTCAAGCTGGGTTTCGATGGCGCATGGAAGACGGGTGAAGAACAGGCCACGCTGCGCGCGCGCATCGAGCGCAGTTTCCCGCTCAAGCCGGGCATGCCGTTTCGCCAGGCTGATTGGGACACCGCCAAGCTGGTGGTGTTGCGGCCCTTGCTGGTGGATACCTACCCAACGGCGCGGATTGCAGCGAGCGAGGCGCGCATTGATCCTGCGGCACATGCTGCGGACCTGTCGCTGACGGTCGACAGTGGCCCTGCTTTTGTCTACGGTGCCACGGTAATTCAAGGCGTTAAGCGTTACCCGGAGGCCATCATTCGCAATCTCAGTCCGATGAAACCCGGTCAGCCTTATCGCCAGCAGGATCTGCTGGACTATCAGGCGATTCTGGAAGGAAGCAGTTATTTTGCGCAGGCCACGGTAAGTGTCGATCCCGACCCCGAACTGGCGTCAGCCTTGCCCATTCAGGTCGAGGTGGTTGAGCGTCCCGAGAAACGCTTTAGCGTGGGTGCGGGTTTCAGCACCGATACCGGCGCGCGCGCGCAGGCCTCGTGGTTGCATCGGAACATTCTGGATCGCGGGATGCGACTCAAGTTTGATACGCGGATTGAAACCCGACGTCAGACCGGTACGGCGGAACTGGCCTGGCCGCGCAATGCAAATGGCTATGAAAACAGTCTGGGCTTGCAACTCAAGCAGGAAGACATCGAAGGCCAGGAAACGCGATCGACGTTGCTGGCCGCCAAGCGTAATCGCACCCGTGGGCAGATCGAGACAACGCTGTCGCTGCAATTTCAAACAGAAGAACAACGCATTGCCGAAGTGGTCAATGCAAGCAACCAGGCCTTGACCCTTAACTACGGCTGGATCCAGCGCAATGTGGGGCGTGGTTTCTATCCTCGGCGCGGTTATGTGCTGAGTTTGCAGGGTGGCGGTGCGCTTGAGTCGTTGCTGTCCGACACCAGCTTTTTGCGCCTCTATGGGCGCCACACGCAATATTTACCGGTAGGCCAGAATGGACGCCTGGTCTTGCGTGGCGAACTGGGAAGCGTGCTGGCGCAACACCGTGACGGCATTCCGACAGACTTTCTGTTTCGCGCCGGCGGAGACAATTCAGTGCGGGGCTATGCGTATCAAAGCCTGGGACGCACGCTGAACGGTGCGGTGGAATCGGTGCGTTATCTCGCCACCGGAACGGTCGAATACAACTATTTCTTTGATCGCGATTGGGGGATGGCGCTGTTTGTCGATGCCGGGGATGCAGCCGACAGCCCGGCCAGTCTTTCCCCTGTGTTTGGCTATGGTGTGGGTGCACGCTACAGCTCACCGGTAGGGCCGATCAACCTTGATCTGGCGTATGGTGAAGCCACCCAGAAATTCCGCCTGCATTTTTCACTCGGGCTGTCGTTTTGAAGCGCATCTTGTTGAAACGTATTGCCTGGGGAGGCGCGTGGATAACCCTGGTCTTGGCCATTCTGGTTGCGGCGTTTTTGTGGCTGACAACCACGGCAACCGGATTTCTGTGGCTGGCCAAGCAGGCCACCCCGTTAAGCAATGGCCGCCTGGTGCTCGAAGGGGTGGACGGCCATTTGGGCGCATCGGTTCATATCCAGAAGCTGATTTACAAATCGGACCTGCAGCGCATCACCCTGCAGCAGGTCCGGCTGGACTGGAAACCCCGTTCGTTATGGCGGCGACTGGTCGAGATCGAACTGCTGGCAGCGCAGCATGTACGAGTCGAGGTTCTCAAGAAGGATCTGACGCTGCTGACTTATCCCGCGAGCTTGCGACTGCCGCTGGAAATCCGGGTTGTCGCATGGGATGTGGGGCAGCTCGAACTGGTCGATGAAGGGCAGACACAAAGCTTTAACGCCTTGCATGGCAAGGTGGATGGCCGGGGTGATCGTTTCGATCTGACGGCTGCAGCGAACACGCCGTGGGCGGAAGTCGCGGGTCGGTTCGGAATCAACAAGGATGCGCCGTTCAAGGTGCAAGGTTCGTTCACGGCACACCGCAAGTCACCCGTTCCGGTTGAGGCCCACCTCGATCTGTCGGGTGAGCTGGCCGCGCTTGATTTCAAGCTGGATGCCCTGGCTGAGGACATGAGCCTGATGGCTGCGGGCAAGCTGGCTTTTTTTGCGCCGGTCCGCTTGCCGCGTCTGGTGTTATCGGGTCAGGGAATCGACCCAAGAAAATTTTCGGCAGATGCGCTGCACGCTGACCTGGCGTTTTCTGGCGTGTTTGAAGGTCAACCGGGCGAGCGTTTGCTCGGTACATTCAGTCTCCATAATCAACAAGCCGGGCGGCTCGATCAGGATCGCCTGCCGCTGGCCAATCTGACCGGCGCGGTGGTGGGCGATAGCGTGAACGCCGATTTCAGCGCGCTGGAAATCGATCTGGGTGATGCGGGGCGCTTTAGCGGTGACGGCCAATGGCGTGATGGCCAGCTTGCGGTCAACCTGAATAGCCCGCGCTTGAATCTGGCGGGAATCCATCGCGACCTGTATCCCACCCGCATTCAAACGGCGTTGCGGCTGGCCGGCGATGCCCAGCGCCAGACCCTGACAGCTGATGTGGCCGAAACCTGGGGGCAGGGCAGCTTTACCCTGAGCCTGGCCGATGCGGTGTTGCGCTTGCAGGATGCAGCCTTCAGCGGGCAGGCCGGGCGGCTGACGGCAAAGGGCAGCGTGAAGCTTGACGCCACTCGCGCATTCGAAGCCACATTCGACGCGACCCAGATCAACCCCGCCCGTTTTGGAAAATATCCGCGCGCCAAGCTCAATGCGCGCGGTGAAGTGAGCGGTGCGTTGCTGCCCGCGCTGCGCCTGCAAACGCAATTCACCTTGCCACCGGGCGAACTCGAAGGCCGCCCGGTCAAAGGGCAAGGCAAGCTGCGTTATGCAAACGGCCATTTGACCGACACCGACATCAATCTCGATCTGGCCGGTAACCGGGCTTGGTTAAAAGGCGCTTTGGGCGGCAAGGGCGACCGGTTGGTGTGGGACATCAACGCCCCTGCGCTGGCCCGCTTGAATCTGGGCCTGGCGGGGCGGTTGACGAGCACCGGCAGCATCAGTGGCGAAGCCGGGCAGCCGCATATCGACGCCCAGCTCAATGCCAGCGGTTTGCGCTTGCCGGGTGGCATTGCGGCCGATACCGTGGACCTGAAACTCCAACTGCAGGCCGCATTGACGGGGGTGTTCAACGGGCAACTGGACGCACGCGGGATTCGCATTGCGGAGCAGCGCATCACCACGGCACACGCCAGTATTCAGGGCCGCCGGGACGCACATACCCTGTCGATTGACGCGCGCCTGGCGGACTGGCATGGGGTGGTGTTGCTGGCCGGCGGGCTGGATGCCAGTCAAACCTGGCGCGGCCAATTGAATCAGGCCACCGTGCAAGGTGCGCGGCCGATGCAATTGAGTGCGCCCGCCGGTTTGGTGTTGAGTCGCGACCAGCAACAGGTGAGCAATCTGTCGTTCACGCTGGCAGGTGGAAAGGTGAGCAACGTGCAGTTCAACCGGCAGGGAACACAGATGAGTACGCGCGGTGCAATCAGCAATCTGCCGCTGGCGCCCTTGCTCGGCTTGCTGGAAACCCCGCCACCCCTGACGACCGACCTGCGCATGAATGGCGACTGGAACCTTCGCCTGGGCGACACCCTGGAGGGCGAGGCCCATCTGGTTCGGCAAGCGGGTGACGTGAGATTCAAAGACCCGGGCGTTAACCTGGGCCTGACCACCCTCGGCCTCGATCTCAAGGCGGTTGCCAGTCAGGTAACGGCACGCCTCGATGCCACCACTCGCGAGGCAGGAAAACTGCGCGCCGAAGCGAGCGCGAAACTGGTACGCGATGGCGCGGGCTTGACGCTGCCGCGCACTGCCCCGCTGACGTGGACTGCCGCACTCGATGTGCCCGACCTGCGATTGTTCAAGCCGTTTATTCCGATCGGGATCCGCCTGGATGCACGGCTGGCCGCGCAACTTGCCGGCAGCGGCAGTCTGGCTGCGCCGCGCATTGATGGACAGATCGATGCCAGCCGGATTCGGTTTACCCTGCCGGAAGAAGGGGTGTCGATTACCGATGGCACGCTCAAGCTGGTGTTGGCCGACGATCGGGTGAAGGTGCAGCAGGGTGAACTGAAAGGCCTGGGCGGGCGGATTGTGGTGAGTGGCGAGGCGCAGCTGAAAAACCCGCAGGCAGGGCTTACGCTGACGTTCGAAAAATTCACCGCGACCAGCCGCAGCGATCGACAAGTGACAGTATCCGGCGTCACCCGTCTCAATCTCGATTCGAAGCGGCTGGAACTCACAGGGGAGCTCATCGCCGATCGCGCCCGGCTGGAAATGCCCGCAGCCAGCAAGCCGGTTCTGTCGTCCGATGTGGTGGTAGTGGGCCAGCCGCCACGTGACAAACCGGCGAGCCAGCGCTTCCCCATGGCACTCGATCTCACCCTCAAGCTGGGCAACGATTTCCTGTTCAAGGGAGCCGGCCTCGACGCGCGGCTGGGCGGCCAGTTGCGCGTGTTTACCTTGAATCGGAACTTGCGCGGCGAGGGGTCGATCCGGGTGGTAGCGGGACGTTACGCTGCGTATGCACAGACACTCAACATCGAGCGTGGTGTGTTGCGCTTTGTCGGCCCGATCGATGACCCGGGACTGGATGTGCTGGCGGTACGCAAAACCTCGAACGTCAAGGCCGGTGTGCAGGTAGGCGGTACGGTACAGCGTCCGGTGGTCAAGCTGTATTCCGACCCCGCCATGCCCGATACGGAAAAGCTTGCCTGGCTGGTATTGGGCCATGGCCTGGAAAACAGCGGGCAACAGGAGTTTGTGTTGATGCAGGTCGCTGCGGCGGCCTTGCTGAGTCAGGCTGAGTCAGTCAACTTCCAGTCGAAACTGGCAGACACCCTGGGCATCGACAGTTTCGATGTGCGCGCCGGCGATGGGGCAGCGCTGAGCAGTTCGGTGGTCAGCGTGGGCAAACGGCTGTCGACACGTGCGACCCTGAGTTACGAGCACAGTCTGGATGGCTTGAGTCAGGTCGTCAAAGTCCTCTACCAACTGAGTCCCAATGTGCGGCTGGAAGTGCAGGCCGGGCAGCAAAGCAGTTTCGATGCGTTCTACACGCGGGAATACGACTGAGACTATTGATTCCAGATGGTAGAATCGGGCACATGTTTGACGCCCGTATCATCGCCATGAATTCCCTTTATCACTTGACCGTCCTGTCGGAGCACAGTTGCTGATGCGCATCCTGCTTTCCAATGACGATGGTTACTTTGCCCCCGGCCTTGCCGCACTGGCCAAGACGCTTGCACCGCTGGCCGACATCACCGTGGTGGCGCCCGAACGTGACCGTAGCGGCGCGTCCAATTCGCTCACGCTCGACCGGCCGCTGATGCTGCGCCAGGCGCCCGGCGGCTTTTATTACGTCAACGGCACGCCGACCGATTGCGTGCATCTGGCTGTTACCGGCATGCTCGATCACATGCCCGACATGGTGATATCCGGTATCAACCACGGCGCCAACATGGGCGACGACACCATTTATTCCGGCACCGTGGCCGCGGCCACCGAAGGTTATTTGCTGGGCATTCCGTCGATTGCGGTTTCGCTCGCCAACCACAATGCGCTGAATTTCGACACCGCTGCGCGGGTGGTGCTCGAACTGGCGCAGCGTATCCAGGCGCAGCCGCCCACCGAGCCGATGTTGCTCAATGTCAATGTACCGGATTGCAGTTGGGAAGACCTGAAAGGTCAGCGCGTGACCCGACTGGGCAAACGCCACAAGGCCGAATCGGTGGTTAAAACCACCAACCCGCGCGGCCAGACCGTGTATTGGGTGGGTGCAGCCGGCCCGGCGCAGGACGCAGGCGAAGGCACCGATTTTCATGCCATTGCCAACGGCTTTGTTTCAATCACCCCGCTGCAAATGGACTTGACCCTTTTCAGCCAGATGGACAGTGTGACCGCATGGCTGAAACCCTGAGTTCGCGCGCAGGAATCGGCATGACCTCGGCGCGCACCCGTGGCCGCATGATCGAACGCCTGCGAGAGCAAGGCATCAAGGATTCCATCGTGCTGGCCGCCATGGACAGCGTCCCGCGTCATCTGTTCGTCGATCAGGCGCTGGAGTCGCGTGCCTATGAAGACACGGCGCTCCCCATCGGCTTTGGTCAGACCATTTCCAACCCTTATATCGTGGCGCGCATGGCCGAGCTGGCCCGTCATGGCGAAAACGGTCACGGCCATGAACTCGGCCGCGTGCTGGAAATCGGCCTGGGTTGCGGCTATCAGGCCGCGGTGCTGGGCAAACTGGCGCGCGAGGTGATTTCCATGGAACGCATCGCCGCGCTGGTGGGGAAAACCCGCCCGCGCTTGCGTCAGCTCAGAATCAACAACGTCAAACCGAAACATGGCGACGGCATGTCCGGCGCCAGGGATTTTGCGCCGTTTGATGCCATCGTGATTGCCGCCGCATTTGGCGAAGTGCCGCAGGCGCTGCTGCCGCAGTTGGCTGATGGCGGCCGTCTGGTGATGCCGCTGGGCAACGCCACGCAGACCTTGTGCGTGGTGGAACGACAGGGCGACACCTACACCGAGCAGTTGCTCGAAGGCGTGAAGTTTGTGCCCCTGCTCCCCGGGGTGGCGTAATGAAAATCGCAGCCGGTGCCAGTATGAAAACCTTCGGCCTCGGCCTGTTGATGCTGAGTCTGGTGGGGTGCGTTGCATCCGGCCTCGCACCGGTGAGTGATCGGTCGCTGCCACACGCGGCGGTCAAATCCGAACCTGCCCGTCCCGTCACAGCGCAGATCACACCCTCAACCAATGGTCTGCACACGGTGCAGCGAGGCGATACCTTGTACGCCATCGCGTTTGCAAACAGCCTGGATTACCGCGAGATTTCCAGTTGGAACCAGCTCGGTTCGCCCGATCGTATTTTGATCGGACAGGTTCTGCGGCTGACCGCACCATCGAGTGGGGCGCCACCCAGCGCTGGAGTCGAAATTACGCCACTAGGCAGTGTTGTGCAGCCGAAAGCACGCCCACTGACCGAACCCTCCATCGTGCGCACGCCCCAGGCTGTTCTGCTGGACTATAGCGAAGCCAATTGGGCGCAGGTTACTGCCCCACGCCTCGCTGTCGCAGCGTTGCCGGTTCCAGTGCCGGCAACGGTTCCGCCCTCGCCCTCGCCGCCGGCGCCGGTCGTCTCGGCCCCGGTCATTTCTGCGGATGGCACGGTGGATATTTGGTTATGGCCAGCCGAGGGCACCCTGGCTGGCCGTTTCGGCGCGGCGGGTGGCAAGGGAATCGATATTGCAGGAACCCGGAATTCACCGGTAAAAGCGGTGGCGCCGGGCAAGGTGGTGTACAGTGGCAGCGGTTTGCGGGGATACGGACAACTACTAATCGTCAAGCATTCGGGTGAGTTTTTATCGGCCTATGCACATAATGAGACGATATTGGTTAAAGAAGGTGACACGGTTGCTGCCGGGCAGAAGATAGCCATGATGGGCGACAGTGACGCCGACCGGGTGAAGTTGCATTTTGAAATCCGTCGTTACGGAAAACCACTCGATCCCTTGAACTATTTGCCGGAGCGCTCATGAGCCGCAAACCCAGCGATGAATCAGATGATTTGACGCCTGAAGAAACGGAAACCGAGAAGGCCGCGCCTGCCGATAGCAGTGATGAACTGGCTTCGGCCATTCTTCATGAACCGCAGGTCGACGTCACTCAGCTCTACCTGAACGAAATTGGCAAGGCGCCGCTGTTAACCGCGGCAGAGGAAGTTGCATTGGCGCGGCTCGTCGTGCTGGGCGACTTTGACGCCCGCCAGACCATGATCGAGCGCAACCTGCGGTTGGTGGTCAACATCGCCAAGCATTATGCCAACCGTGGACTGACCCTGCTCGACCTGGTGGAAGAGGGTAATCTCGGCCTCATCCACGCGCTGGAAAAATTCGACCCTGAACGCGGCTTCCGTTTTTCGACTTACGCCACCTGGTGGATCCGTCAGAACATCGAGCGCGCGATCATGAATCAGTCGCGCACCATTCGCCTGCCGGTCCACATCATCAAGGAACTTAACATCTACCTGCGCGCCAAGCGCCATCTGGAAACACATGGTGTGACCGATGCCAGCGCCGACGACATCGCTGCGCTGACTGACCACCCGGTAGAAGACGTCCGCCGCATCATGCAATTGAACGAGCGGGTCGCCTCGCTCGATGCGCCGCTGGATGTCGACCCTTCATTGTCGCTGGGTGAAGCAATCGCCGACGACAACGCCCACCTGCCGGACGACATGCTCCAGCTCGAGGAGATCGAGCACCACGTCCACGAGTGGCTTACTCAGCTCAACGACAAGCAGCGCTGGGTCATCGAGCGCCGCTTCGGGCTGAACAACTGTGAAGCCTGCACCCTGGAAGACCTGGCGCTGGAACTGCAGGTCACGCGCGAGCGCGTGCGGCAGATCCAGATGGAATCCCTGCGCGTGCTGCGGCAGTTGCTGCGCCGACGCGGCGTGTCGAAAGACGAATTGTTCTGACACCATGCCAGGCCACGCCGTGATCGACTGGTCACAGATCGACACCGTCTTCCTCGACATGGACGGCACCCTGCTTGATCTCCATTTCGACAACCATTTCTGGCTCGAACACATGCCGCGCCGCTATGCCGAATATCACGGCCTCGCGCCGGATATCGCACGCGCGCATCTCACCGCGCATTACCAACGCCACGCCGGCACGCTTAACTGGTACTGCCTCGATTTCTGGAGCAGCGAACTCGCGCTCGACATCGTGCAGCTGAAAGAAGAGGTCGTGCACCTGATCGCCGTGCGCCCTGACGTGCCGGCGTTTCTGGAAGCCGTGCGCGCGTCGGGCCGGCGAGTGGTGATGGTCACCAATGCGCATCCGAAAAGTTTGGATTTGAAAATGCGCGAAACGCGCATCGATGCCTATTTCGATGCACTGATTTCATCGCACCAAATCGGAATTCCCAAGGAACACCCGGATTTCTGGCAGGGCCTGCAGGGGATTGAGCCGTTTGATAAACAACGAACGCTGTTTGTGGATGACAGCCTGCCGGTGTTGAAGAGTGCGCAGGCGTATGGGATTGAGCAGTTGCTGGCGGTGTGTAATCCGGATTCCAAACAGCCGCATAAGGATTGTGGGGGGTTTATGGGGATTACTAGTTTTGGGGAGGTGATGCCGGGGGCGTCGACGGGCTAGGGTTCGTTGGCCGGGGGTAGCCCGGCGGCAAGTTACTTTCTTTTGCTTCGCCAAAAGAAAGTAACCAAAGAAAAGGCGACCCCATCATCCCCGAATTCCCGAAAATCGAGCCTGCCGGGAGGGCGGCAAAGAACTCGCCCCGCTTTGCTGTTTTGATTTTGTTTTTTGTAGCGTTGCTCAAACACCTTTGCCGCTGATCCACCCGTCAGACTCGATTTTCGGCGGGGCTGAGAGGGGAGGAATCAAAACCAGGGTAGTGGTGACTGGGCGTTTTGAGTGCTTGTGTTACAACACCCATTCGGTGCAATGCGCTTCGCTTATTGATGCTCTACTTGGAGCGCCCTACGCGCGTTTCCAGGGCATCCGATTTAATTCCGGTTTTGAGAACAAGCGCTTCATATCAAAGAAAAGGAACACCACTAGCGCCATAACCAAAACGAAATAACATGCCGCAATCAGGTAGTGATGAGGGATGGCCCACTTAGCCACACCAGCAATGGCAAATAGCCCGGCGATGACATAAAGAATTAGTAGCACTGCGCCTACGGCGATAGACCAACCGATGCCGCGCGAGCAAAGCCGTCTCACAAAATCCGCAGTTGGCAACAAACCGATCAGAAGAAGTACGGGCAATACGAACAAGGAGGCGAACCAAGTGAGCAAAATCGGTATCCCAATTGAGTCGGCATCAATCGGGTAAATACCGTTCCTTTGATTGGCATCCGTAATGAACCACACAGCAATGTTAATCAGGAACACCACCATGGTCAGAATCAAGAGCTTATGCCGGTACATTGTTTGTTCTCTAGCAGCATTAGGGCTTAGATCGCGTAGGGCGCAATCTTCTTTGCGCCGGGTGTGTAAGGCTCAAATAGTAATCGTAAACGTCCCGTCATTGCCGCCCTGGTTTTGACTTTCCTCCCCTTCCAGCCCCGCCGAAAATTGAGTTTGCCGGGTGGATCAGCGGCAAAGGTGTTTGAGCCCCGCTCACAAAAATCAATCAGCATTACAAAAGCGGGGCGAGTTCTTTGCCGCCCACCCGGCAGGCTCGGTTTTCGGGGTTTCGGGGATGTCGGGGTGCGTTTTCTTTGGTTACTTTCTTTGTCGCATTGACAAAGAAAGTGACTAGCTGCCGGGCTACCCCCGGCCAACGGTCAGGAGGCCTGCACAGTCCTCAACTACATCAACCACCTGTTCTGAATCTCAAGCCGAGCCCGCCGGCTCAATCAACACCGCCGCCCCCACACTCCGCCCCTCGGCCACCAGAATGTTATAGGTCCGACACAACGCCCCCACATCCATCACCTCCAACCCAATCCGCGCCTCCACCAGCGAAC
>JASJPF010000089.1:0-35235 GCA_031426835.1 Thiobacillus sp. | reverse complement strand
CATGCGGATCTGGTTGATGAAGATGACCAGCGTGTTGGTGCGCTTGATGTTGGCGGTGAGCTTGCGCAGCGCCTGGCTCATCAGGCGGGCTTGCAGGCCCATGTGCGAGTCGCCCATTTCGCCTTCGATCTCGGCCTTGGGGGTGAGTGCGGCAACGGAGTCAATCACCACCACGTCGACCGAGCCGGAGCGCACCAGCATGTCGGCGATTTCCAGCGCCTGCTCGCCGGTGTCGGGCTGCGACACCAGCAGGTTGTCGACGTCGACGCCGAGTTTCTGCGCGTAGTTCGGGTCGAGCGCGTGTTCGGCGTCGATGAACGCGGCGGTTCCGCCGATTTTCTGCATTTCGGCGATGACCTGCAGAGTGAGGGTGGTTTTGCCGGAGGATTCCGGGCCGTAGATTTCAACCACCCGGCCGCGCGGCAGGCCGCCGATGCCGAGTGCGATGTCGAGTCCGAGCGAGCCGGTGGAAATCGACTGGATGTCGCGCGAGACATCGTGGTCACCCAGGCGCATGACCGAGCCTTTGCCGAACTGTTTTTCGATCTGGCCCAGTGCGGCGGCGAGGGCTTTGGATTTGTCGTCGGCCAGTGCTGCGGGGGATGTTGCCATGGTGTCTCTCCTGTATCGGTTGAGTGGTTCGTTTGCGGGTGAGCGTGGCGCTCGCCATGGACGCAATGTAGGCTATACATTTATCAATGTCAATACAAAATATCACCTGCGTATTAAATACGAAGTAATTGTTTGTATTGCGGCGGCATCCCCCTATAATTTCAAGGGACAAGAACAATGCGGGGCGGGGGAGATGAACACTAAAGAGCGGATGCGGCTGGATGTGAAGTGGGCGACACGGCAGCGGCTGCACTATATTGAGATGATGGCCTGGTATACCGGGGTGGTGACGCGCAGCGACGTGGCGAGGGCCTTTGGTTTGTCAGACCCGGCGGCGACCAAGGATCTCAAGCTGTATAACGATCTGGCGCCGGGCAATCTGGTCTACAACCACAGCGTGTTCGGCTTTGTGCCGGGACCGGGATTTGGTGCGATATTCGCCGATCTCAGCCCTGCCGCGGTGCTGCCGGTGATTGCGGCGAATCTGGCGGTGGCGAGTGGGCCGTACGGGGCGGAGCTGATTTACGGCCTGCCGACAGCCGCCTTGCCGCTGCCCGCCCGCTTGCCCAGTCAGCACACGCTGGCGCAGATCACCCGGGCTATCCATAGCGGCCGCAAGCTGCGTGTGGCGTATCGTTCGCTGTCCGACCGTAACAGCCACAACGAACGGGTGCTGGAGCCGCACAGTCTGGTGAATACCGGCATACGCTGGCATATCCGTGCCTATAACGAGGAGACCTGCGATTTCCGTGACTTTGTGTTGTCGCGCATCGTCGAGGCCGAATGCCTGGACACGCCGGCGGAGTCGAACCGGCAATATGACGACGACTGGGTGGAAAGCGTGAGCCTGAAGCTGGCGCCGCATCGCGGGCTGGATGCGCAGAAGCGCGCGAGTTTGCTGCTGGACTACGGCGCCGAGGGTGACATCATCGAAGTGGACGTGCGGCGCGCGCTATTGGGCTATGTATTGCAGCGCCTGAACGTCGATACCACGCCGGATCACGCGATGAACCCGAACGCCTACCAGCTGATGTTGCTGAACCGGGACGAGATCGAGCAGTTTGCGGCGTGGGCGTTTTACTAGAACGGATTAAGCGATGAGGTCGATCAAGCCACGCAAGGCCGCGGCCACAGCCCGTGAGCGGATTTCTTCGCGGTCGCCGCCGAGGCGGCAGGTGGATGACATGAGCGTGCCATCCGCCAGCGCCCAGCCATAACACACCAGACCTACCGGCTTTTGCGGAGTGCCGCCGCCGGGGCCGGCAATGCCGGAAATAGCGAGTGCGGCTTGCGCGTGGCTGTGGGCCAATGCGCCGGCCGCCATGGCGCTGGTGACTTCTTCGGAGACGGCGCCGTGCATGGCTAGCAGATCTCCTGGCACGCCGAGCATTTCGATCTTGGCGTCGTTGGCATACGTGATGAAGCCGCGTTCATACCAGCTGGAACTGCCGGGGATGGCGGTGACCAGTTGCCCGACCCAGCCACCGGTGCAGGATTCGGCGGTGGCCAGCATCCAGCCGCGTGCCTGCAGCTTGTCGCCCAGTTCGATGGCGAGCTGATTCAGTTCTTCGTCGCTTACACGAGCCATTGCAGTCCTTTCAGGGCGGCGATTGCATAGCCTGCCGCCAGCAGGTCGTCGAACATGACGCCGAAGCCATTTTTCAGGCGGGTGTCGGCCAAGCGGATCGGCCAGGGTTTCAGAATGTCGAACAGACGGAAGAGTCCAAACGCCACGGCTATCCACAACCAGTTGGCCGGCGTAAACAATAATACCAGCGCAAACGCAACGATCTCGTCCCACACCATGCCGCCATGGTCGGCGACGCCGAGCGCTCGGCCGGTGCGGCCGCAGGCCAAAATCCCGAGCAGAAAGGTGGCGATGATGAGCACGATCTGGTTCGGCAGGTCGGGCGCGACAGCGACGATCAGCCAGAACAGCGGTAGCCCCAACAGGGTGCCGACCGTGCCGGGTGCCTTGGGCGCGAGGCCGCTGCCGAAACCGAAGGCAATCAGATGCGCGGGATGCGCGAGCAGAAATTTGAAATCAGGCCGCAAAGTGGTCATAGCCGGTATGTTCGATAGAAAGAGGCTGGCCGTCGCTGCCGATGACGATGAGTCCCGCTTCTGCAGTGATCTGGCCGATGCGCGTGACAGATATGCCCGCATCATTTGCGGCATCAAGCACGCGGTCCCGTTTGGTTGGCGGCGCGGTAAAGCACAGTTCGTAGTCATCGCCACCCGCCAGCACGCAGTCGCGTGCGACGGCTTCATGCAGATAGCCATGCACGACAGGCAAGGTGGGCAGGGATGCAAATTCGAGCCTGGCACCGACTTGAGAACGCGCCAGAATGTGGCCGAGATCGCCCAATAGACCATCCGAAATATCGATGGCGCTATGGGCGATGCCGCGGAGTGCAATGCCGAGCTCCACGCGCGGCATCGGCAGATAAAGCGCGGGCAGCACGCGGGCCGCATCGATCTGTTCCATGAACAGGCGGCCTTGACGATAGGCCAGCGCCATTGCTGCCGAACCCAGCACGCCAGACACCCAGATATCGTCGCCAGCCTGCGCGCCGTCGCGGCGCAGCGCCAGCCCGGGGGGTATTTCGCCGATCACCGTGATGCTGATTGTCAGTGCGCCGCGGGTGGTGTCGCCGCCGACCAGTTCGATGCCGTGCAGATCGGCCATCCGAAAAAAGCCGCGCGCAAACGCGGTGAGCCAGGCATCGTCGACCTCGGGCAGTGCGATGGAGAGCGTCGCCCAGCGCGGCGTGGCGCCCATCGCCGCGAGGTCGGACAGGTTCACAGCCAACGATTTGTGGCCGATGCCGGCGGGGCTGTCCTGCGGCGAAAAATGGCGGCCTTCGAGCAGCATGTCGCTGGAGACGGCGAGCTGCATGCCCGGCGAAGGCGCTAACAAAGCGCAATCATCGCCCACACCCAACACCGCGTCAGGTGTGGCGCGGGTGAAGTATTTGGCGATGAGGTCGAATTCCATGGGGGGCGGTCGGGCAACAGCGGTGTGGCGAGGGAACGGTTAGTCCCTCCGCCGCGACGTCAGGCTTTGGCCTGCTTGGCGTGCGCGATTTCGACAGCGCGCACGTCCTGCGCAAGTTTGTCGAGGACGCCGTTGATGAACTTGTGGCCGTCGGTGCCGCCGAATTTTTTCGCCAGTTCGACGCCTTCGTTGATGGCAACGCGCCACGGCACGTCGAGGCAGCTCACCAGTTCATACGCGCCGATCAGCAGGATGCCGCGCTCGACCGGTGAGAGTTCGGCAATCGGGCGGTCAAGGCAGGGCGCGAGGCGCGAGCTCAACAGGTCTTCGTCCTTGATCACGCCAGTCAGCAGGGTGCGGAAATACGCTTCGTCGGCACGTTTGAACTGCGCGTCTTCCTGGAGGTTGGCGGCAATCAGGGTGATGTCCACCCCCCCAACCAGCCAGGCGTACACACCTTGCAGCGTAAATTCGCGGGCACTTTTGCGGGAGCCTGCCATCTCAAAGACGTTTCAACAGGTTGGCCATTTCAATCGCTGCGCGTGCGGCATCGCGGCCTTTTTCGGACATGCGCGCGTGGCCCTGCTCCTCGGTGTCGACGGTGAGGATCGCGTTGGCAATCGGCACGCCCGTATTCAACTGCACGTCCATGATGCCGCGCGCAGACTGATTCGAGACGACTTCGAAATGGTAGGTGTCGCCGCGCACCACCGCGCCGAGGGCGATGAGCGCGTCATATTTTTCGGACAAGGCCAGTTCCTGCAGCGCCAGCGGATGTTCCAGTGCACCGGGCACGTTGACCAGCAGCACATCCTTCTTGTCTACACCGAGCCGGATCAGTTCCGCCTCGCAGGCCGACAGCAGGCCCTCGCAGATATCTCGGTTGAAGCGGCTCATGACGATGCCGAATTTGAGGCCCTTGCCCTGGTAGGCGGGGTCGAGTTCGGAGAAGTTGTCCTTGGTTCCCATGTTGCGTCCTTTCAATATTGGGTCCGAATGCATTCGAGACCAGGTGAATTATCGGCTCAAATCTGTTTGAGCCTATGCGTTTTCAGAATAGCCGGTAACTTCCAGTCCGAAGCCGTCCATCGCCGGCATTTTGCGCGGGCTGGCCAACAGCTTCATTTTGCCGACGCCGAGGTCGCGCAGGATTTGCGCGCCGATGCCATAGTCACGCAGGTCGACCTTGCGGTTTGCATTCGCTGCCGGATTGGTGCGGGCGGGATTAACCCGAGCGAGCAGCGCGTCGGCGGTTTCAGGCCGATGCAGCAGCACGATGACGCCGCACTGCGATTCGGCGATACGCTCCATCGCTCCCAGGATAGGCCATGAATGGCCGCCGCCGGTGACGTCGAGAAAGTCCATCACCGAGAGCGGCTCATGCACGCGCACCAGGGTTTCCTTGTCGGCAAGGATTTCGCCCTTGACCAGCGCCAGATGCGTTTCATTGGCACACTTGTCGCGGTAGGCCACCAGCCGGAAGGCGCCGTAGACGGTCTGGATCAGGCGGTCGGCGGCGCGCGCGACCAGGCTTTCGGTCTGGCTGCGGTAATGGATCAGGTCGGCGATGGCGCCGATTTTCAGGCCATGCTCCTGTGCGAACGGAATCAGGTCGGGCAGCCGCGCCATGGTGCCGTCGTCCTTGAGGATTTCGCAGATCACCGAGGCGGGCTCCAGTCCGGCAAGGCCCGCCAGATCGCAGCCGGCTTCGGTGTGTCCAGCGCGCATCAGCACGCCGCCGGGCTGCGCGCGCAGCGGGAAAATGTGACCGGGCTGGACGATGTCGCTGGGCAACGCACCGCGCTTGACCGCCGCTTGTATGGTGACGGCACGGTCGCCCGCGGAAATGCCGGTGGTGACGCCTTCGGCGGCTTCGATCGAAACGGTAAACGCGGTGCTGTACTGCGCCTGGTTGTCGTTCACCATCTGCTTCAGGCCGAGCTGGCGGCAACGTGCATCCGTCAGCGTCAGGCAGATCAGGCCGCGTCCGTATTTGGCCATGAAGTTGATCGCTTCAGGCGTGACGTGCTCGGCGGCCATCACCAGGTCGCCCTCGTTTTCGCGGTCTTCCTCGTCGACCAGCACGACCATGCGGCCGGCTTTGAGTTCTTCGATGATTTCTGGGGTGGAGGCGAGGCTCATTAGTCGTTGTCCCTTGTCAATCTTTATCCGTGGTGTGTGTAAATTGCGTCAGGCGTTCGACATAGCGCGCAATCATGTCGACTTCCAGGTTGACGCGGCTGCCGGCTTGCAAATGCTTGAGCGTGGTTTGCTCCAGCGTGTGCGGGATCAGGTTCAGCGCAAAGCGGTCGCCATCAACGGCATTCACCGTCAGCGACACGCCATTCACCGTAATCGAACCCTTGCGAATGAGGTAGCGTGCAAGATGATGCGGCGCGTCGATTTCCAGCAGATGGGATTCACCCACTGGCGCGAAACGGTGCACCGTGCCCACACCATCAACATGCCCCGATACCAGATGCCCGCCAAGCCGGTCAGCCAGCCGCAACGCTTTTTCCAGATTGACTTCGGCACCCGGTGCAAAGCCTTCGGTTACGCGCAGGGTTTCGGCAGACACATCGACCGTGAAGCTGTTCGAAGTCAGCGCAACCGCGGTCAAACACACGCCGTTGACTGCGATGCTGTCGCCCAGTACGACGTCGGAAAAATCCAGTCCGCCGCCCGTGATGACCATGCGTGCGTCAGCGCCGCGCGCGTCGTATTCGTGGATACGGCCGATAGATTGAATGATGCCGGTGAACATGGGTGGTGAGGACAGCCAGTAAGACCGAGCATTGTAGGCGTTTAGGCTGAGTGGGTGAACCCCATGGACCTCACTGAGACGTAATTGCGGACACCTATATAAGGATAAACAGGTCTCCAAAGACTATAATGGCCGCATTGTGAAGAACGAAAGCAGTGGAATGACGACGCCTCACCCCTTTTCCCTACGCGGCAAAACACTGTTGCCTATTGTCCAGGGCGGCATGGGCGTGGGGATTTCCGCGCATCGACTGGCGGGAAGCGTGGCGCGTGCCGGTGCGATGGGCACGATTGCGAGCATCGACCTGCGGCACCATCACGCCGATCTGTCGGAACTGGCCAGGCATTGCCGCGACAAGGATGAACTCAACCGACTCAATCTGATCGCCCTCGACCGCGAAATCAAGGCCGCTCTCGAGCTCGCGGCAGGAAATGGGCTGGTGGCAGTCAACGTGATGAAGGCGGTGACCGAGTATCCGGCGCTGATTCGGCAGGCGTGCGCCTCGGGGGCACAGGCCATCGTGATGGGCGCGGGGTTGCCGCTCGACCTGCCCGAGATGACCGAGGACTTTCCTGATGTCGCGCTGATTCCGATTTTGTCGGACGCGCGCGGCGTCGCCATCGTGCTCAAGAAGTGGTCGCGCCTGAAGAAGTTCGGGAGCGGCGGTCGTTTGCCCGACGCCATCGTGATCGAGCATCCTTTGTATGCAGGCGGCCACCTTGGCGCGCCGAATCCTGCGGAACTCGCCAACGCGCGCTTCAACTTTGCCGAAGTGCTGCCCGGCATTTTCAAGGTGTTCGACGACATGGGCATCGCGCGCGAACAGATTCCCATCATCGTCGGCGGCGGCATCAACAGCCACGAAAAACTGCTGGCCGCGCTGGCGCTGGGGGCGAGTGCGGTGCAGCTCGGCACGCCGTTCGCCGTCAGCGAAGAGGGCGACGCTCACATCAACTTCAAACACGTACTGGCCGACGCCAGGCCGGAGGACATCGTCACTTTCATGAGCGTGGCCGGATTGCCGGCACGCGCGGTGAATACGCCGTGGCTGGCCAATTACATGAAGCGCGAAGCCAAGCTTCAAGCCGTGGCCAAGGCCGATCCCAAGCGCTGCGCCATCGGCCTGCATTGCCTGACGCACTGCGGCCTGCGCGACGGCCTCGGCAAGGCCGGGCAGTTCTGCATCGACTCGCAACTGGTTGCGGCGTTGAAGGGCGAGGTCAACAAGGGGTTGTTTTTCCGCGGCAGCGAGAGCCTGCCGTTCGGCCGCGCCATCCGGCCGGTGCAGGACCTGATCGATTATTTGATAACCGGCGTGAAGCCCGCTCGGGAAGCGGCAGTGTGAGCACGCTCACCGACCGTATCCACACCTTTGGCCGCGCCATGCTGGAGCGGCATGGCGAACGTGTGCACAAGATTGCGCTCGACGCCGGCTTCACCTGCCCCAACCGCGACGGCAGCAAAGGCATCGGCGGCTGCACCTTCTGCAACAACAAATCCTTCCACCCGCAAGGGGCAGGCCGTGGTTCTAAAGACGCTGTCCCAAGGGATACACCTTCGGATAAAGCGTCAACAACCACGCTCGCCCCCGGCGCGCGTGACCAGGTCCCGCTAGCGGCGCAATTCGACCGTGCGCGCGGCCGCATAGCACGCGGCACCGGCGCACGCCGTTTCATTGCCTATTTTCAGGCCTACACCAACACCTATGCGCACGTCGACGAACTGCGCGCGCTGTATGACGACGCGCTGGCCGCGCCCGACGTGATGGGGCTGTCGATTGGCACGCGGCCCGATTGCGTGCCGCCGCCGGTGCTGGATCTGCTGGCGGAATATCGCGATCGCGGTCACGAAGTGTGGCTGGAGCTTGGCTTGCAGTCATCGTTCGACGACACGCTGGCGCGCGTCAACCGCGGCCACGGTTTCGCCGAATACGAAGCGGCCACCCGCGCGGCGCGTGCGCGCGGCATCCCGGTGTGCTGCCATCTCATTGTCGGCCTGCCGGGCGAGGACGCATCCCATAGTCATATCAGCCTGGATCGCGTGCTCGAGGTCGGTGTCGATGGGCTCAAACTGCATCCCTTGCACGTGGTGAAGCACACCCGGCTCGCCATCGAGTGGAAACGTGGCGATTACGCGCCGCTGGCCGAAGCGGACTACGTGAATATCGCTGCCGATTTGATCGAGCGCACGCCGTGGGACGTGCTGTACCACCGCGTCACCGGCACCGCCTCGCCCGACATCCTGCTGGCGCCCGCGTGGTGCGCGAAGAAATGGGACATTCTGAATGGCATCGCTGACGAACTGACACGGCGCGACAGTCGTCAGGGTTCGCGCGCGGGCAAAATCTGGAAGGAGAACATGTATGCCGCTTGATCTGGTTTGCCCGGCGGGCAGCCTGGTTTCACTCAAGGCTGCCATCGACAACGGTGCCGATGCGGTCTACATGGGCTTTCGCGACAATACCAACGCGCGCGCCTTTCCCGGCCTCAATTTCGACGAGGCGCAGGCCGCCGAGGGGCTGCGCTACGCGCACGACCGCGGCCGCCGCGTGCTGCTCGCGCTCAACACCTATCCGCAGCCCGATACCTGGAGCCGCTGGACCGATGCAATCGACCGCGCAGCGAAACTCGGCATGGATGCGGTCATCCTCGCCGATGCCGGGTTGATGCGTTATGCGGTCAAGCAGCACCCCAACCTCAGGCTGCATCTGTCGGTGCAGGGCTCGGCCACCAGCTACGAGGCGGTGAACTTTTACCGCGAACATTTCGGCATCCAGCGTGCCGTATTGCCGCGCGTGCTGTCGCTGCCGCAGGTGGAAAATGTGGTGCAGCACACCGACGTCGAGATCGAGCTGTTCGGCTTCGGCGGCCTCTGCGTGATGGTGGAAGGGCGCTGCCTGTTGTCGTCGTACTGCACCGGAGAATCGCCCAACACGGCGGGCGTGTGCTCGCCGCCGAAAGCGGTGCGGTGGACCGACACCCCGAGCGGTCTGGAGTCGCGTCTCAATGGCGTGCTGCTCGACCGCTACGGCCGTGACGAAAAGGCCGGTTACCCGACCTTGTGCAAGGGCCGCTTCGAAGTCAGCGGCGAAACCTATTACGCGCTTGAGGAACCCACCAGCCTCAACACCCTCGACCTGCTGCCCGAAATGCTGAAGATGGGTATCGCCGCCATCAAGATCGAAGGCCGCCAGCGCAGCCCGGCGTATGTGACGCAGGTGACCAAAGTGTGGCGCGCCGCCATCGACGCGGTGAAGAAAAACGCCGATGGATTCAAGCCCGCGCCCGCCTGGCAGGCCGAACTCAACAATCTGTCGGAAGGACAGAGCCATACGCTGGGAGCGTATCACCGGCCATGGAAATGAATCTGGAAAAATCGTTTAACCACGAAGGGCACCAAGAACTTCCCTGTATGGATGCCGGGATTCGGCTCGGCGATGTACACGTAGCGGGTCATCCGGATTATGGTTTTCCTTTGTGCCCTTCGTGGTTCGAGTCGAGGTTTGTGCAATGAATCTGAGCCTGGGTCCCCTGCTGTATTACTGGTCGCGCGAGGATACGCTCGCCTTTTACGCCGAGGCGGCGAACTGGCCGGTGGCGCGTGTGTATCTGGGCGAGAGCGTGTGCTCACGTCGCCATCTGCTGCGCCTGCCGGACTGGCTGGCGCTGGCGGAGCAGCTTGCCGCTGCCGGCAAGGAGGTGGTGCTCTCCAGTCTGACGTTGATCGAGTCGGAATCCGACCTCAAGATGCTGCGCCGGATCGTCGGCGATGGCCGTTTTTCGGTCGAGGCCAATGAGTGGGGTGCGGTGCGGCTGCTGGCCGAGGCGGGTGTGCCCTTTGTCGCCGGGCCCACGCTCAATGTCTACAATCCGGAAACGCTCGACGTGCTTGCCGGGCTGGGCGCGCAGCGCTGGCTGCCGCCGGTCGAAATGTCGCGCCTCACCCTGACCTCAATGCTTGCCGGGGCACCGGCCGGGATGGAAACCGAAGTGTTCGCCTATGGCAGGCTGCCGCTGGCGTATTCCGCGCGCTGCTTCACCGCGCGCCACTACAACCTGCCCAAGGACGATTGCCAGTTCCGTTGCCTGGATAATCCCGACGGACTGGCACTGGCCACTCGCGAGGGTGAGTCCTTCCTTACGCTCAATGGCATCCAGACGCAGTCCGCCGGCGTCTACAACCTGATCGGCGAACTGGATAGCCTGCGCGAGCTCGACATCGCCAGCCTGCGCCTGTCACCGCAGTCGCGCCACATGGGGCGTGTGGCCGCAGCCTTCCAGGCGGCGCTGGAGGGCGAGTCGGGGGCTGCCAACGCGCTGGCGGCCATCATGCCCGGCCCGGCGGTCGATGGTTACTGGCATGGTCACGCAGGCCTCGAAAACAGCATGGAGAAACACGCCTGAAATGTTGATCACACGCAGACTGGAGTTCGACGCCGGCCACCGCATTCCCCATCACGCCAGCCAGTGCCGGCATTTGCACGGCCATCGCTACGCGATCGAAATCACGCTGTCAGGCGAGATCATCGGCACCGAAGGCATAGCCGAGCAGGGCATGGTGATGGACTTTTCCGACGTGAAAAATATCGCCAATGCGGTACTCGTCCATCATTGGGACCATGCCTTCCTGGTGTATCAGGGCGACCATGCGGTGGTGGAGTTTCTGGCCACGCTGCCCGAACATAAAACCGTGGTGCTGCCGGTGGTGCCCACGGCGGAAAATCTCGCCGCCGAGGCATTCCGCCTGCTCGACGCGGCTTATCTCGACACCTACGGCAACCAGTTGCGGCTGCAGCGGGTGCGCTTGTACGAAACCCCCAACAACTGGGCCGACGCAGTCCGTTAAAGCCGCGCCCCGCTTTGAGATCAGGAGCCATCATGTTGAATCTTGCCTTCCCTCCGCAGTTAGCCGCCCTGGTCACCCGGCTTCCTGTTGCGCCGCCCAGCCTGGCATTTTCAGCACTGGCAAACCGCCTGCTGTGGCCCGCACTGAAAACCCTCGACTGGCAGCCGCTGGTCGGCCGACGTTATGCAATCCGCGTCAAGGACCTCGGGCTCAGCCTGCGTTTTACCGTCACCCAGCGCGGGTTCGCGCGGGACCTGCATGCACGGGACGGCGGCGCGCCCGACCTCACCATCAGCGCCACTGCGCGCGACTTTCTGCTGCTGCTCAGCCGTCGCGAAGACCCTGACACCCTTTTCTTCAGCCGCCGATTGGTGAGCGAGGGCGACACCGAACTCGGCCTTACGATCAAAAACCTGCTCGATGCCCTCGACCCCGAGGCGGTGTTGTGCGGCCTGCCTGCACCGTTGGCACACACGGCGCGGCGACTGATGGCGGGTTGATTCCGGCCTGGCTGATGCCTCGATAAACAGCACGGAGGATTTGAAAAACCATGTCGCTTGCCGCCATCATCCGACCGCAGTCGAGAAACGAGGAGATCGCCAACAGCGTCAGCCACGGGCTGGGGCTGGTTGCGGCCATCGTGGCGACCCCGTTTCTCATCGTTCACGCGGCCCGGTTTTGGGATGCGGCCGCCCTCGTCGGCGCCAGCATTTTTGCAGCGACCATGCTGATGCTTTACCTGGGCTCCACCCTTTATCATGCGCTGCCGGTCGGCCGTGCCAAGCACGTATTCCGGGTCATCGAGCATTCGGCGATCTTCCTGCTCATCGCGGGCACCTACACGCCGTTTACCCTCGGCGTGCTGCGCGGCGCGTGGGGCTGGACCTTGTTTGGACTGGTGTGGGGACTGGCCGCGGCGGGCGTCGCGATGAAGCTATTCAGCCGGGTTTCCCATCCGGTTATCTCCACCGGCCTGTATCTGCTCATGGGCTGGCTCATTGTGATCGCAATCGATCCCCTGACTGCGCGCGTGCCTGCTCCCGGCTTGCACTGGCTGGTTGCCGGCGGCCTGGCTTACACGATAGGGGTGGGTTTCTTCGCGTTCGACGCGCGCCTGCGCTACGGCCATTTCATCTGGCATCTGTTCGTCATGGCGGGCACGGGCTTTCATTACTTTGCCGTGTTCTGGTACGCAGCCTGACCCGGCCGGGAAGCCGGGTCAGGCTGCTTCCGCAATCAGTCCGGCAGTGCGATCTTCTGGTCGACGCTGAACTGGTAATCGTGGAACACCTGTTCTGCGCTGAGAAGCTGATAGCTGCCGTCGGCCAGGCGTCGGGTGGTGTCCTTGAGGCGGTAGGTGGTTTGGCCGCAGGTCCAGATATCGAAGTTGCGCATGTGGGTGCACAGACAGGTCTTGTCCTTGACTGACAGTTTCTTGACGTCCGGGTGCAGGGCCACTTCGCGGTTATAGGCGTCGATGTAGGCGCAGTTGCCCTTGGCATCGAGCAGGTAGCCGTAGGCTTCGCAGTTGGGGCGGATGCCGGCGCCGATGCCGGGACTGCCGCGGAGCATGCGCATCGGGTAGCCGGTCGGCGAAATGGTGTTGACCTCGATGTCGTCCTCGCTGGCCTTGAAATATTCCTGCTTGATCTTGTCCGGCAGGCCGCATTCGCGGGTGACGGTGAAGCGCGTCGCCACCTGCACGGCGGCGGCGCCCTGTTCGAGGAAGGCCGCCGCGTCGCTGCCGGTGAAAATACCGCCGGCGGCGATCACCGGGATGTCGAGCTGTTCGGTTTTCAGGAACGCCAGCACCTCGCCGACGAGGGTGCGCAGGTCGTATTTGTGCCAGTCTTCCATGCCGAAGCCGAGGTGGCCGCCGGCGAGCGGCCCCTCCACCACGATATAGTCCGGCAGCCGTTGCAGCCGCGCATTCTTGCGCAGAAACATCGCCAGCGCGCGCGACGATGAAACGATGATGCCGAGCTTGGCGTCGCGAAAACGCGGGTGGTCTTCCATCAGCGCGAACGAGCCGAGATGCAGGCCGGCAGAGAGCGTGATGCCGTCGATGCCGGCGTCGAGCGCCGCCGACAGCCGCATGCGCAGCGTTTCGCGCGGCGCGTTCATGGTGAGCTTTTCCATGCAATTGATGAAAATCAGCCCGTCGCCGCGTTTGGCCTCCATGGTCCGGGCGACATGATTACGCGTTGCCTCTTCCAGCGTCGGCAGGCAAAACTGCACCGATGATTTGTCGCTGCTGGCGACGTTGTGTTTGTATTGTTTGAGCTTCTTGCTGACAAACTTGGTGTCGTACCTGCTGTCGGACACGGTCTGCACCATGGCGTCGGAGATATGGCCGATGCCGCCGAGACGCGCCACTTCGAGTGCCAGCTCTGCGCTCGAGATGTCCACACCCATGCCGCCAATCACGATTGGCACCCATTCCTGCTTGCCGAAGCGCAGGCGGAAGTCATCCACGCGTTTCATCCTGTCCCTTCGATGTTTATTGGAGGTTTGAGCCGAGCTTTTGTTGTCCGGCCCGTGTTCACCTTCAATTGTGGCCGCAGGCAGTCCTGCGAATCAAGTCAAACTTCCACCCTGGTGGGTAAATCGCCGCACGGCGGACAACAGGTTGACCCACAGAAACAGCGCGGAAAGCCCCAGTGTGATACCCGCCGGGAGGGCAAGCGCAGGAGGATTGAAAACGGCGGCGACAAGCAATACGCAGGAAAATACATGTATACGAAACTGCCCGCGCTTCCTGCGTTCCGCAATCATGTCCTTCATTGTGGGGATGCTGCCGGCGCGAGCTTGTAGCTGCGCCTGCAGATGAAACCAGGCGAGGAAGGGCACGATCTTGTAGAGCATGCCGTTTACCACGCTGACCGCGAAGCCGCCGATGAACAGCACGCCCAGCAGCAGCGGATAGGTGTCGCTGTGTGCCCATGACGGCCAAAATTGAGCAACCAGCCAGGCAAACACGCAGGCGATCAGGCTGGCCATGCCGAGACGCCAGAAATCGAGGGTGACGTCGGGCAGTCTTCTGCGTCGGCGGGATTGCAGGATCAGGGTGGCGAGGGCGAACAGCAGGATGCCGCCGGCGAGACCGGCATCGACGAGTTGCAGTGCGCGGTGCGGCAGGTGCGGGCCAACAGCGTGGAGCAATAACAGGATGAACAGGCTAAGCGTGAGCCAGCGGCTCAGATGCGGCGGGTAGCGCGGGGTGATCTGGAACATCGGCACGACCTGGTAGGCGACACCGATCACCAGCAGCAACACCCAGCCGAGCAGGCCAAAGGCGACGTGAGCGGCGGTCGTCGCTTCAAGGGTGGGCGGGAGCCACTCACCTGAGCGCAGCAGCGCAAGCACCAGCCCAATCAGCAGCGTGAAGCCAAGACACAGCAGCGCGAGTCGCAGGCTGGAAACCGTGACGCTGGCGACGGCGCGAGCGAGGCTGATCGCAGTGGCTACCAGAAAGAGAGTGAACCCGCCGCCGAGCAAGGCGATGGCGGCACCAAAGGCGCCCGGCTCGGCAGTCAGAAAACCTGTCATCAAGGCGATGGTTCCCAGTGTGAGCAGCACATGGCTGAATCCCGCGACGAACCGGGGGACGGGCAGGGGTGAGCCCGCCACTACCGGCAGCATCTGCGTCAGTGCGCCCAGCATCGCCATGGCGAGGAAACCCAGCGTGAGGGCGTGGGTGAGGGCGAGTGCCTGCGGCGTCGACCGCGAGGCCAGGGTCTCGGGCGTCCACACGATCAGGATCGCTGCGGCCAGCAAAAACAGGGGGGCGGTGAGAAAGAATCGCAGCGGCAGGGAGAAGGGCGGCGCCTGTTCGAAGGCGAGACCGGCTTGCGGACTCATGGCGCGGTGTCTTCGCAGGGTGTTGCACCGGCCGGCTGGATCAGGATGACATCGCTGCCGTCGGCTTTCATCCGGGTGCGGTGGCGGTAGCCTTTTTCGGCGAGCAGCGGATACAGCGGTAACGGTTCGCGGTGCAACAGCAGCCGGATCGACTGACTGGCTCGCAGCAGGGCCAGCGTCTGCATGACCTTTTCCATCGGCTCCGGCGGTTCCAGATCGCGTGCGTCGACGAGGATTTCGTGAGTCGCCGGGGTCATGCGAGCTATGACGAAATGGCTTCCATGGCCTCCATGGCGCGGATCACGGCGTTGCGATCGCTGCCCAGCACCTGGTCGGACATCGGGTAGAGCATGCTCTCCTCCTTCAGGTTGTGCTGCTGCGTCAGCGTGCTGAGCGTTTCCGACAGGCCAAGGTAGCTGTTCTGATTGGAGTCAGCCACGGCGCGCACCATGTGCTGGATCAGGTCGCGGAGCTGTTGGTGTTCCATGCGCAAGATCTGGGTCGGGCCCATGCTGTTGCCGGTGTGGGCTTCGAATGCGGGGAACAGGATGTTTTCCTCCCTAGCCAGATGCCGTTTCATCGCTGCCTGAAAACGTTCGAACTGGCTGCGCGCCCGCGCCCAGTTATTTTGTGCCACGGCCATTTCGGCGGAAGCGAACAAATCGTCGCAGGCGCGGTGGTCGCTACCCAGAAACTCCAGAATCGTGCCCATCGATTTCTCTAGTGATATCAAGTAATTTCAGTGGCAGGATTTTAACAGGATAAGCGCACCTCAAAATCACCTTGACGTTTTGTCAACATGTTGTATGGTGAGTGGTCGATAAACACAAAATGTTGATAAACGAGGAGATGACGATGAGTGCTGTGGGTGTGGAGACGGTGGTAGCGATGTCACTGCGTGAGGTGGTCAAGCGTGACGGGCAGCGGGCGGTTTTCGATTCCGGGAAGATCCGTTCGGCGCTGTTGCGTGCCGCCCAGGCCAGCGGTGAATTCGGCGAGGCCGAGGCAGATTTGCTGACCGCCCAGGTGGTCAAGGTGATGAGCCACCTCTTCCCCACAACGCCGCCGGACATCGAACGCATCCAGGACGTGGTCGAGCAAAGCCTGATTGCCGCCAACCACTTCGCCACCGCGCGCGCCTATATCGTTTATCGCGAAACCCACAAAAAGCTGCGTCAGGACCGCAAGACCGTGGTCGACGTGGAAGCGTCGATCAACGAATACCTGTCGCGCCAGGACTGGCGCGTCAACGCCAACGCCAACCAGGGCTATTCATTGGGTGGCCTGATTTTGAATGTGTCCGGCAAAGTGGTGGCCAATTACTGGCTCAATCACGTGTATGCGCCCGAACTCGGCGAAGCCCATCGCGACGGTTCGCTCCACGTCCACGATCTCGACATGCTGGCGGGCTACTGCGCCGGCTGGTCGTTGCGCACGCTATTGCATGAAGGCCTCAACGGCGTGCCAGGCAAGGTCGAGGCCGGGCCGCCCAAACACATGTCCTCCGCGGTCGGCCAGATCGTCAATTTCCTCGGTACGCTGCAGAATGAATGGGCCGGTGCGCAGGCATTTTCCTCGTTCGACACCTACATGGCGCCCTTCATCCGTCAGGATGAGATGCGCTATGAAAGTGTGAAGCAATGCATCCAGGAACTGATCTATAACCTCAACGTGCCGTCGCGCTGGGGCACCCAGACGCCGTTCACCAACCTCACTTTCGACTGGACCTGCCCCGAGGATCTGCGCGAACAAATCCCCATCATCGCCGGCGAGGAAATGCCGTTCACCTACGGCGACCTGCAGGTCGAGATGGACATGATCAACCGCGCCTACATCGAAGTGATGACCACTGGTGACGCCAAAGGCCGCGTGTTCACCTTCCCCATCCCCACCTACAACATGACGCCGGATTTTCCGTGGGAGTCGGAAAACGCCGACCGCCTGTTCGCCATGACCGCGCGCTACGGCCTGCCGTATTTCCAGAACTTCATCAATTCCGAGATGAAGCCGAACCACATCCGTTCGATGTGCTGCCGCCTGCAGCTCGACCTCAGAGAATTATTGAAACGCGGCAACGGTCTGTTCGGCTCGGCCGAGCAGACCGGATCGGTCGGCGTGGTGACGGTCAACTGCGCGCGCCTGGGCCATGAGTACCGGGGCGACGAAGCCGGGCTGCTGCACCGTCTCGACGCGCTGCTCGATATGTCGAAGAATGGCCTCGAAATCAAGCGCAAGGAAATCCAGCGCCTGATGGACAACGGCCTGTTCCCCTACACCAAGCGTTATCTCGGCACGCTGCGCAATCATTTCTCGACCATCGGCGTCAACGGCGTCAACGAGATGATCCGCAACTTCACTGCCGACGAGCACGACATCACCAGCGAATGGGGCCACGCTTTCGCGGTGCGCCTGCTCGATCACATCCGGGGACGCATCGCCGCGTTCCAGGAAGAAACCGGCCACATGTACAACCTGGAAGCGACGCCGGCCGAAGGCACCACCTATCGCTTCGCCAAGGAAGACAAGAAACGCTATCCGGCGATACTGCAGGCGGGCACCGACGACGCGCCGTATTACACCAACTCGTCGCAGCTGCCGGTGGGATTCACCGACGATGCGTTCGAAGCGCTGGAGCGGCAGGATGATTTGCAACGCAAGTACACCGGCGGCACCGTGCTGCATCTCTATATGTCGGAGAACATTTCGTCGGTGGAAGCTTGCCGCAATCTGGTGCGCCGCTCGCTGACGCGCTTCCGTCTGCCCTACATCACGATTACGCCGACTTTTTCCATCTGCCCCAAACACGGCTACCTCGCAGGCGAGCACGAGTTTTGCCCTACCTGCGACGAGGAAGCCCTGTCCCGCAAACGCGCCGTTGCAGCCTGACCTAACCCAAGGAGATTGACATGAACGACATGAGTGTTTCAGCCCAAATCCAGAGCATTGCATTGAAGGACGAAGAGCGCACCCGCTGCGAAGTGTGGACCCGCGTGATGGGCTACCACCGCCCGACCACCAGCTTCAACAAGGGCAAGCAGAGCGAGCACCGCGAGCGGCAGTTCTTTGTCGAAGGGCGTTGCGCGCAGGGCTGACGCCGGCATGTTCCGTGTGGGAGGGCTGACGCCGCTTTCCACCGCCGATTGGCCCGGCATGCTGGCCGCGGTGGTGTTCTGCCAGGGCTGCCCCTGGCGTTGCGGCTATTGCCACAATCCCGATTTGATCCCGTCGCGCGGCGAAAACGAAATCCCCTGGAAAGACGTGCTGGATTTTCTACGCCGCCGCCGGGGGTTGCTCGACGGCGTGGTGTTTTCGGGTGGCGAGCCGACGTTGCAGCCGGGCCTGGCTGACGCGATGCGCGAAGTGCGCGCACTCGGATTCAAGATCGGCCTGCATACGGGCGGCATGATTCCGCAGCGGCTGGCAGCTGTGTTGCCGCTGGTCGATTGGGTGGGGCTGGATGTGAAAGCGCCGTTTGCCGATTACCCGCACATCACCGGTGCGGCCGGCAGCGGGGTCCGCGCGCAGGCCGGCCTGCGGCACGTATTGGCATCCGGCGTCGAGCATGAAATCCGCACCACGGTGCACCCCGCACTGCTGACCGATGCGGACCTCGGCCATGTCGCACGCGACCTGGCCGCACGCGGCGTCCGGCGCTACGTCATCCAGGCTTTTCGCAGCGAGGGATGCGGGGATGAAAGCTTGCGCCAGAATGCGGCCCGCGTGCGCCCTTTGTCGGAGGTGGGCGAAGAACTGGCCGGGTTGTTCGAGGATTTTTCGGTGCGCGCCTAGGCTCGGGTCCGGCCAACGCGCAGAAACAGCGGCCATTGCAACTGCAGGGCCGCGTCGGGGTGGCCCCATAAAGCTTGAAGCTCGGCCATCAATGCCGACAACGGATCGTCCCCGCGCGCGGCCCGATAGCGCTTCACCGCCGACCAGGTGGAAAGGTAGGCCATCAACCGCGGCAGCGTCCATTCAACTTCAATATGAAAAGCAGGTGGCTGGATTTCGGCAAACGGAAAATCCAGGCTGCGATAGGCGTCGTCGATCAGTGCGCGTTCGGGCGGCCAATAGGGGCCAACCGTTTCATCATGGAAGCGCAGGAACGGCGCATCCATTTCTCCCGGCAATACCATGCGACCGTAGCCCCACAAGGCGATCACCCCAACAGGCTTCAGCACGCGTGACGCTTCGGCGTAGAAGTGCGGCAGGTCGAACCAGTGCGCGGCCTGGGCGACGGCGACGAGGTCGATGCTGTGATCAGCGAGACCGCTCGCCTCGGCGGGCGCCACGCGGTAGTCGATGGCTGGATGGGCTGCAGCATGACGGATCTGCTCGGCGGACGCATCGGTCGCAACAATGTTCCGGAAATACTGCGCCAGTCCCAAGGCCGCCTGCCCGCTTCCGGTTGCGCAATCCCAGGCGATGTTGGGTTCGGCGCATTGGCTGGCGAGCCAGGCAAACAGCGCGGCGGGATAGTCCGGCCGATAAGCGGCGTACTGGTCAGAAGCGGATGAAAAATGATTCTTGAATGCGCTCACTTGGGCAGCAAAGTCAGGCGTAAGTCATCACCGATCTGGCGCACGTCGGCCATGCGAAAGCGTGCGGCATCGGTCAGCGCCGTCAGCGGCGGCTGTGCAAACAGTCCGCGCGCGTCGTCGCCCACCGCCATCGGCGCCACATACGCCACCCACTCGTCGACCAGGCCGGCAGCGAGCAGCGCACCGTTCAATGCCGCGCCGGCCTCGACGTGCAGTTCATTGATACCGCGTTGCGCCAGCAGCGTGAGCAATGCAGCCAGATCAACGCGACTTCCTGTTCCAGGCAACGCGATCATTTCGGCGCCTGCCTGTTCGAGTGCAGCGCGGGCGTCAGGATCAGCGTGGTGACAAGCGATGAGCGCGGGCAACATCGCTGCATCCGCTGGTGTGCGCAAGTTTGAATCGACGATGACCCTGAGCGGTTGCCTGCCGATGTCGAAATCGCGTACGTTCATGCGCGGATTGTCGGCCAGCACCGTGCCGCTGCCGGTGAGGATGGCGCAGGCACGCGCGCGCAGCTTTTGCACATCGGCGCGCGCGGCTTCGCCGGTGATCCACTGCGAGGCGCCGTTGGCGAGCGCGGTCTTGCCGTCCAGCGTGGAGGCGGTCTTGAGCCGCACCCACGGGCGTTGCCGCGTCATGCGTGAGATGAAACCGGGATTGAGCGCGCGCGCTTCGTTTTCCAGCAGTCCGATTTCGGCCTGAATGCCGGCCAGGGTCAGCATGTCGATGCCGCCGCCCGCCACCAAAGGATTGGGGTCGGTCATGGCGGACACCACGCGCACCACGCCGGCCTGGATCAGCGCTTCGGCGCACGGCGGCGTACGCCCGTGGTGCGAGCAGGGTTCGAGCGTGACGTATGCCGTTGCGCCGCGAGCATCGCTGCCGGCTGCTTTCAGTGCATGGATTTCGGCGTGCGGCGTGCCGGTGCGTGCATGCCAGCCTTCGCCGACGATACGCCCCCCCTTGACGATCACACACCCGACACGCGGGTTGGGGCAGGTGGTGTACATGCCGTTCGTCGCGAGTTGCAGCGCACGGGCCATGTAGGCATGGTCGGCAACGCTGAAACGATAGGCTTGGGGCATCTCGTGGATTAGGGTTGATCGATGTCGCGGATGACGTCGTGGAAGTCTTCGACGTCCTGGAAACTGCGATACACCGAGGCAAAGCGGATGTAGGCGATCTTGTCGAGTTTCTTCAGTTCTTTCATCACCTGCTCGCCCACCTCGCGTGCGGGGATTTCGCGTTCGCCCAGCGTCAGCAGGCGCTGGCGGATGCGGTCAACCGCGGCGTCGACGAGTTCGGTGGAAACCGGCCGCTTGTGCAGCGCGCGGCGAAAGCCCTCGCGTAGCTTGGCTTCCGAAAAGTCCTCACGTGTACCGTTGGTCTTGACGATCTGCGGCGGGCGCAGTTCAGCGGTTTCCCACGTGGTGAAGCGTTTGTCGCAGTCGACGCAACGGCGGCGGCGGCGAATCGCATCGCCCGCTTCATTGACGCGGGAGTCAATGACCTGGGTATCAAAGGAACCGCAGAAAGGACATTTCATGATTGGGGAAAGCGTAAAGGGTGAATGGTGAAGGGGGAAGGGTTAGAGTTTGCGGCGGATAGACGACGCCAGACCCATGACCAACCCTGAAACATCATCCACCTTTGCATTCAGCTCCTCCGTGTTTTCAACATATCCCAGTTCCCGGGCTAAATCGATCAAGGTATCCAGCTCTGAGAGTGACCCGCTTGCAATGCCCAAAAAGTGCAAGAACTCCTTGCTCCCATTGCGAGCGGCCCCTTCAGCGATATTGGCGGGCACGGATACCGCAGCGCGCCTTAATTGGCTAACTAAACCATACTGTTCGTGCTGGGGAAAGGTCGCTGTGACGGAATACACGCTGACCACCAATTCCATGGCCTGTTTCCAGGCATTCAACGAGCGGTGGCTACGCCTCACCCTTCCCCCTTGACCCTTATCCCTTCACTGCCTCTTAGCCATACACCGGAAACTTCGCGGTCAACTTCGTCACTTCGGCCTTCACGCGCTCGATCACCGCTTCATCGTTCGGCGCTTCGAGCACGTCAGCGATCAGGTGGGCGAGTTGCTCGGTTTCCAGTTCCTTGAAGCCGCGCGTGGTGATCGCCGGGGTGCCGACGCGGATGCCGCTGGTGACAAAAGGTTTCTGCGGATCGTTCGGAATCGCGTTCTTGTTGACCGTGATGTGGGCGCGACCGAGCAGTGCTTCGGCTTCCTTGCCGGTGAGATTCTTGGGTTGCAAATCAACCAGGAACACATGGCTCTCGGTGCGGCCGGAGATGATGCGCAGGCCGCGTTCAACCAGCACCTTGCACATCACCAGCGCATTGGCGATCACCTGCTCCTGATAGTGTTTGAAATCCTTGGTCGACGCTTCCTTGAATGCCACCGCCTTGCCGGCGATCACATGCATCAGCGGACCGCCCTGCAGGCCGGGGAAAATCGCCGAGTTGATCGCCTTCTCGTGCTCGGCTTTCATCAGGATGATGCCGCCGCGCGGGCCGCGTAGCGTCTTGTGGGTGGTCGACGTCACCACGTCGGCATGCGGCACCGGGTTGGGGTAGACGCCTGCAGCAATCAGGCCGGCGTAGTGCGCCATGTCGACCATGAAGATCGCACCGATTTCCTTGGCGACCTTGGCAAAGCGCGCAAAGTCGATGCGCAGTGCGTAGGCCGAGGCGCCGGCGATGATCAGCTTCGGCTTGTGCTCGCGCGCCAGTGCTTCCATCTTCTCGTAGTCGATTTCTTCTTTTTCGTCGAGGCCGTAGGCCACCACGTTGAACCACTTGCCGCTCATGTTCAACTTCATGCCGTGGGTGAGGTGGCCGCCTTCGGCCAGGCTCATGCCCATGATGGTGTCGCCGGGCTGGAGAAACGCCATGAACACCGCCTGGTTGGCCTGCGAGCCGGAGTTGGGCTGCACGTTTGCGGCCTCGGCACCGAACAGCGCCTTGACGCGGTCGATCGCCAGCTGCTCGACAATGTCGACGTATTCGCAGCCGCCGTAGTAGCGCTTGCCGGGGTAGCCTTCGGCGTACTTGTTGGTGAGCTGCGAGCCCTGCGCTTCCATCACCGCCGGACTGGTGTAATTCTCCGACGCGATCAGTTCGATGTGATCTTCCTGGCGGCGATCTTCTTGTTGTATCGCCGCCCACAGGTCGGCGTCGGTCTTGGCGAGGGTGTCTTGGCGGTTGAACATGGCAGTGTAGGCTGGGCTTGAAAGAGCGGCATTTTAACACGCGGTGGTTTGCGCTTGCGCCTCGTATAATCGCCCGAAACGGAGGGAAACCCATGCAAAGACGAGATTTTCTGACCGGCGCCGGCGTGGCTGCGATGCTGCCGCTGGGTGCAGCGCAGGCAGCGGTCGCTGATTCAAGTCAGCTGCCCACCATCCGCTGGCGGTTGGCATCGAGCTTTCCGAAAAACCTCGACACCATCTACGGCGCCGCAGAAACCCTGAGCAAACGTGTCGCGGCGCTCACTGGTGGCAAATTCCAGATCCGCGTATTTGCCGGCGGCGAACTGGTGCCCGGCCTGCAGGTGCTCGACGCAGTCGGCAACGGCACCGCCGAATGCGGCCACTCGGCGGGCTATTACTACGTTGGCAAAAATCTCGCTCTGGCTTTTGACACCGCCGTGCCGTTTGGCCTCACCGCACGGCAGCAAAATGCCTGGATGTACGCCGGCGGCGGCATCGAGGCGATGCGCGCGCTCTATGCCAAGTTCAACGTGCTGCAGTTTCCCGGCGGCAATACCGGTACCCAGATGGGCGGCTGGTTCCGCCGCGAAATCAAATCCATGGCCGATCTAAAAGGCCTGAAAATGCGTATCCCTGGCATCGGTGGCCAGATCATGGCCAAGCTCGGCGCCGTGCCGCAAACCCTGCCCGGTGGCGACATCTATCCTGCACTGGAACGCGGCGCGCTCGACGCTGCTGAATGGGTGGGGCCGTACGACGACGAAAAACTCGGCTTCCACAAAATCGCCAAGCACTACTACTATCCTGGTTGGTGGGAAGGCGGCCCGCAGTTGAGCTTCTATGTGAACCAGGCCAGTTGGAAAGCGTTGCCCGAGCCGTACCGCCAGGCATTTGAAGTGGCCACCTTTGAGGCCAACCAGCTCATGCTCGCGCAATACGACGCCAAAAATCCGCCCGCATTACTGCGGCTGGTGGGGCAGGGCGTCAAACTGCATCCCTATCCCAAGGACGTCATGCTCGCTGCGCGCCGTGCCACCTTTCAGTTGTATGAAGCAGAAGCGAAAATCAATCCCGATTTTGCTGCCATCTATCGGCCATGGAAGCAGTTCCGCGACACCGAATTCCAGTGGTTCAAAGTCGCCGAAGCGGCGTATGCCAACTTCAACTACTACGTCAAATAACCATGAATAAACTCGATCAGTTCATCACCACGTTTGACCTGGGTTTGCGCACCGTCTTCGCCAGCCCGCATGCAGGCCGCCCCTATCCCGGCACCGGCCCTGAAGCAGAACTGAGCGAAGCCGAACGCGCCCACGCCGCCGCGCTGATGCGCGTCAACCACGTCGGCGAAGTCTGCGCGCAGGCGCTGTATGCCGGACAATCCCTCACCACGAAAAATGAAGCCGTGCGCGCCGAACTCGAACAGGCCGCCAAAGAAGAAACCGATCATCTCGCCTGGTGCGAACAGCGCATCAATGAGCTTGGCGGCCGCAAAAGCCTGCTCAACCCGTTGTGGTTCGGTGGCGCGTTTGCCATGGGTGCAGCGGCGGGCTTGTTGGGCGACAAATGGAACCTCGGATTCCTCGCCGAAACCGAACGCCAGGTCGAAGCCCATCTTGATGGTCACCTGCAGCAACTGCCCGAAGCCGATACCAAAAGCCGCGCGGTGGTCGAACAGATGAAAACCGATGAAGCCCGCCATGCTCAAACCGCTATCGACCACGGCGGCGTACCCTTGCCGCAACCGGTTAAATGGGCAATGCGGCTAGCTGCGGATGTGATGCGGAAGACGGCGAGCCGGGTTTAGTGCAAGCGTGAATAACTGCTTGATGCGTTAATGCAAGACCCCGTGGCGCCTCAGTTGAATGTTGCAAAGCGCGACATGCTTCCTCTTCACCCCTTCAATGCTTCGCTCGCACCTGAAAATCACCGCTAAAAAATTAGCCAAGATGCAGTGTTCCAGTCGGAAAATTTTACACTTCTTTATATTTTGGTTTCATAAAATGTTGAATGTTGATTTAAATCAATAGGATATATTTCAGGAGCGATTTTTGCTTGGATAGGGTTGGTAAAGTGATTTTTCCCCACTATCTGGGCGAAACCTTAGTGATGCATAACGCATCACTATTTAGGAGTGCATGTGATGAAAACACCAAAAAAAATGTCGATCCTGTCCTTGGCTGTGATCGGAGCGCTTGTCGGCGCCTCCCCGGCATGGGCGGCGCCAATTCTTGGTACGGCGCAGAGTTTCGCGGTTCTGGGTGCCTCGACGGTGACCAACACCGGTGCGACCACGCTGTGGGGCGGTCTGGGTCTCTACCCGGGCACTTCGTACACTGGCAGCGGGAGTGTTACCCAGACGGGCGCGGTACACTTGACGGACGGGGTCGCCCAACAGGCTCAGTTTGATGCCCTCACTGCATACAACGCTCTTGCAGGCCTATTGGCCACCAGCGACTTGAGCGGCGTGGATTTGGGCACTTACAACAGTTCAAACGCGCTGACCCCGGGGATCTATAAATTTACCTCGTCGGCTCAATTGACAAACGATCTCTATCTCGATGCCCAAGGCAATCTCGATGCACTCTGGGTGTTTCAGATCGGGAGTACGCTCACGACAGCAAGTGCCTCGACTGTCAACGTGATCAATGGCGTTCTCGGTGCAGATTACGGGCTGTATTGGCAGGTTGGCACCTCCGCGACGCTCGGCACCAGCACGGCGTTCG
Source organism: Thiobacillus sp. (assembly GCA_031426835.1). Lineage (GTDB taxonomy): Bacteria > Pseudomonadota > Gammaproteobacteria > Burkholderiales > Thiobacillaceae > Thiobacillus. Next base: position 9,664 of record JASJPF010000089.1, on the reverse strand, counting down.
CAGGAAATATCCTCGCGGATCAGAGCGTCACCCTGAATACCACTGCGACTATCCTGTGCGGCAGGGCCTTCGCGCTCAATGCTGCGGTGACCATGGATACCAACACCATCTCCAACGATTGCATCGCCGACAACATCAGTGGGCCCACCGATTACGGCAGCGGCGGCTTCAGCGGCGGCTTCGGCGGTGGTCAGGCCGTACCCGAACCCGCCACACTGGCGCTGCTGGGACTCGGACTTATGGGACTTGGGTTGAGCCGGCGTCGGCGCGGTTGAGATAAACAGTTCGCCACCATTAAGTCCTGCTTCAAAATATGGGGGTTGAAATGGGCGATGCGGCAAACGGCCAGCCGGACTCGGGCGACTGATTATTGCTCACCGCCGCTTGAACATAAAGCCCTTCTTTCTGGCGTAACGGCCTATGATTAGCTTGTGCTGTGTTTGCGCTGGTATGCAGAACCCAGCCGGATATTTCTGAAGCCGTTGCAAGGAGAACCATCATGGCAAAAGGCCAGGTACGTGGAAACAAGGAAGCAAAAAAACCCAAGAAACCGAAGCAGGTTGCTGTTCCGGTGAGTTCGATCATCCCCCCTTCCAAAGCGGCCAAATCGACCAAGCCCCAAAACTGATTGTTGCGGGTGTTCGTAAAAATGCCACCGTCGAGGTGGCGTTTTTATGTTGGTGGGGCCTGTCGTGGGTTGATTCGCATGGGTTTTCTGAGCGCTGTTAAATGGCGACAATAGCCAGCATATGGTTCCCGCCACGTTTCGCTTTTATGAAGAACTGAACGACTTCCTGGCACCAGTTAGGCGCAAGCAGAATTCACGGTGTTGTGCGCGCAGGCGGCGACGACCAAGCATATGATAGAGGCGCTCGGGGTGCCGCCCACCGAAGTGGAACTGATCCTGGTCAACGGCGAGTCGGCGGATTTCAATCGCTTGTTGCAGCACGGCGACGGGGTGGCGGTGTATCCCCGTTTCGAAGCGATGGATTGACGCCGCTGTTGCGGGTGCGCGAGATGCCTTTGCGAGAAACGCGCTTCGTCGCCGACGCGCACTTGGGCGGGCTGGCCCACATGCTGCGCATGCTGGGATTCAACACACTGTACGACAACCATTTTCAGGATGACGAGATCGTGGCGATCGCCGGGCAGGAAGGCCGCATTGTGCTGACGCGCGATCGCGAACTGCTCAAACGCCGCGCAGTGACGCATGGCTGTTATGTGCATGCTTTAAAATCGGAGCCGCAACTTTGTGAGATCGTCGGGCGGCTTTACTTGGCGCGCAGCGCACGACCGTTTACCCTGTGTCTGCACTGCAACCTGCCTTTGCGTCCGGTTGACAAGGCCAGTGTGCTGGATCGCCTGCCGCCCGGGGTTCGGGCGCGTTACGAGCGGTTCAGTACTTGCGATGGGTGTGGCCGTGTGTTTTGGGAGGGGTCGCATTGGCGCAACATGCAGCGCCTTCAGGATGGGTTGATACTCCGGGAGCGAATAGGCGGAACCGAATGAGTTGTTTCATGGTCTTTCCGCCTCACGATGAAAGGATTTAAATGAATAAAGCGATAGCACCTGTTTTGGTAGTCTTGCTGTCCGGACTGTTGTTGAGCGCGTGCGACAAGGCCCCGCAACCGGCTGCATCCCAGGCGCTGCTTGCAGATGAGTCGGCCGATGCCGATACAGGTCCGCTGGACCGCAAATTGGACGCGGCGCAGATCGTGCGTGGCCGCGCCATTTATGACAAGAACTGTCTGGAATGTCATGGCGCCGATGGCAAGGGGCAGCCAGGTGACTGGCGCATCCGCGATGCGGACGGCAAGTATCCGCCTCCTCCGCTGGACGACAGCGCGCATGCCTGGCATCACCCCACTGCGGTGCTGATGGAGGCCATACGCGATGGCAGCCCGGGTGGGCAGGGCAACATGCCCGCCTGGAAAGGCAAGCTTTCCGAGCAGGAAATGCAGGACACGGTGGTGTATATCAAGTCGCTGTGGACCGATCCGGTGTACCGGCTGTGGATGAAGATGGAGCAGCAGTCGCTGGAACCATAAAACTTAAGGGCAGCTTTCCGCTGCCCGATTAGCCTGGGCGGGTAAAATACCGCCATTGAACTTACCTCAATTCAGGAGTAAACCCATGAGTGAATACGGATTCGACACCAAGATCAGCGGCCCTTTTAACGACGCCGTTGAAAAAGTGACCAACGCATTGAAAACCGAAGGTTTCGGCGTACTGACCGACATCGACGTGCAGGCCACCATGAAAGCCAAGCTCGACATCGATGGCCGCCCCTACCGCATCCTCGGCGCCTGCAATCCGCCGCTCGCGCATAAAGCGATTTCGGCTGAGCCCGATATCGGCATGCTGTTGCCATGCAACGTGGTGGTCCGTGAAGAAGAGGATGGCGGCGTGACCGTGTCCTTCCTCGACCCCGGCATCATGGTCAAGCTGGTAAGCAACACCGCTGTGCATGAGGTTGCGAACGAAGCGCGTGCGCGCTTGTTGCGGGTGAAGGACAGCCTGACCGCCTGAGCGGTTTTGCATTCAGCAAAAAGCCCGCTTCGGCGGGCTTTTTTACGCGTGGCATTCAAGGTGCGCTATGACTCAAGTTGCTTCACAACTTCCTGAACCAGTACCCAGGGCGCCACCACCACCGTCCAGAACATGGGTTGGCGGGCATGCCAGTCCTCGGCGTCGCTCATCTCGGCGCGCGCGATGCTGCCATCTGCAAGCCATCCCTGCACCGTGGCGGCGTTGTTCTCGGCGATGTGGAGTGCCGCGTCGATCAGGTCGGTGCCGATGGCAACCTTGATGACACTGCCGCGCGCGAAATGGCGTTCGAGTTCTGGCCACTGCAGTTGGGCAGTTTCCAGATTGAGTTTGGCGCGGAGGATGTCGCTGGGGCTGGTCATGGTCGGGCATAATGAAAGCTGATGTTGCGGGTCACCGCAGGCAGACAGCTGCGGTGGCGTTTCAGTGCGATTTTCCACCGCCGCGGCGTTGACTCAGCGGGTGCTTGGGCACCTGCGCCGGTCGGCCGCGGCTGGTGGGTGCGGGTTTGCCCGCCGTGGGTTTGCTGGCGCCTGTGGATTGTGCCGACTTGGCCTGCCCCGGTTTGGCGGGGGCGGGCCGAGGTTGCCCTGATCGGGCCGAGCCCGGCTTGTTCGCCCCGGGTTTGCCGCGTGCAGCCCCTTCAGCACGCGGTGCACGCGTGCCTTCCGGTTGCTTGCCGGTACCCGCAGGCTGGTACAGCGGGATCAGGTGCTTCTTGCTGTTTCCGATCAAGTCTTCGCGACCCATTTCCGTGAGGGCTTCGCGCAGCAGTGGCCAGTTTTCCGCGTCGTGATAACGCAAAAAGGCTTTATGCAGCCGCCGCGTGCGGCCCTGGCGGATGACCCGCACCGATTCGCCCTTGCCGCCGAGGACTTTCTTCAGCGGGTTCTTTTCGGTGTGGTACATGGTCGTTGCCAGCGCCATCGGCGTCGGCAAAAAGGTTTGCACCTGGTCGAGCCGGAACTCGTGTTTTTTCAGCCACAGTGCCAGGTTCAGCATGTCTTCGTCGGTGGTGCCGGGGTGCGCGGCGATGAAATAGGGGATCAAATACTGCTTCTTGCCGACTGATTTCGAAGCGGCTTCGAACATGGCCTTGAAGCGCTCGTACGCACCCATGCCGGGCTTCATCATCTTGTTGAGCGGGCCGGATTCGGTGTGCTCGGGCGCGATTTTCAGATAACCACCGACGTGGTGCTGCACCAGTTCCTTGACGTATTCGGGCGAGCGCACGGCGAGGTCGTAGCGCAGGCCCGAACTGATGAGGATTTTTTTCACGCCGGGCAAAGCGCGCGCGCGCCGATACATGTTGATCAGCGGCGTGTGGTCGGTGTTGAGGTTGTCGCAGATGTCGGGGAACACGCAGCTCAAGCGGCGGCAGGCCTTCTCGATTTTTTCCGTCTTGCACGCCATCCGGTACATGTTGGCGGTCGGCCCGCCGAGATCGGAAATGATGCCGGTGAAGCCGGGCGTCTTGTCGCGGATCGCTTCGATTTCCTTGATCACCGAATCCTCGGAGCGGCTCTGGATGATGCGGCCTTCGTGCTCGGTGATCGAACAGAAGGTGCAGCCGCCGAAGCAGCCGCGCATGATGTTGACCGAGAAACGAATCATTTCCCATGCCGGAATCTTGGCGTCGCCATAGCTCGGGTGCGGCGCGCGGGCATAGGGCAGGTCGTACACCGCATCCATGTCGGGGGTGGAAAGCGGAATCGGCGGCGGATTCAACCAGACGTCGCGTTCGCCGTGTGCCTGGCGCATGGCGCGCGCATTGCCTGGATTGGATTCGAGGTGGAACACGCGCGAGGCGTGGGCGTAGAACGATGGATTGTTTTTCACCTGGTCGTAATCGGGCAGGCGGATCACGGTTCGCGCACGCAATTCCTGCAACGCGGCCACGCGCGCGCCCTTGGGGACGAGCCGGATCGGTGCCGTGCCTTCGGGGGTTTGCGATGTCGGCGCACTCGACGCCATGGCGTAGGGATCGACGTGTGCATCGATCGCGCCGGGCGTGTCGAGCTCGGTCGACATCACCTCGATCCAGTTGGAGCCACCTTCAATTTCCGCCTCCGGCGTAGGCGGCAACCAGTCGGGGGTCACCATGAAAGCGGTGCCGCGCACATCGCGGATGTCGGCGATGTTTTCGCCCTTGGACAGGCGATATGTGACGTCAAGCAGCGCACGCTCGGCGTTGCCAAAAATCAGCAGGTCGGCCTTGGAGTCCGGCAGCACTGAGCGGCGCACGTTGTCCGACCAGTAGTCGTAATGCGCGATGCGGCGCAGGCTGGCCTCGATCGAGCCGATGATCACCGGGGTGCCGGGATAGGCTTCGCGACAGCGCTGTGCATAGACGGTGACGGCGCGGTCGGGGCGCTTGTTGGGCGCCGCATTGGCCGTGTAGGCGTCGTCGGAACGAATCTTGCGGTCAGCGGTATACCGGTTGACCATCGAATCCATGTTGCCCGCCGTCACGCCGAAATACAGCGTCGGCTGACCCAGCTCGCGAAACGCATCGGCCGACAGCCAGTCCGGCTGGCTGATGATGCCGACGCGATAGCCCTGCGCTTCCAGCAGCCGTCCCACCAGCGCCATGCCAAAGCTGGGGTGGTCGATGTAGGCATCCCCAGTCACCAGGATGACGTCGCACGCATCCCAGCCGAGCGCGGTCATCTCCAAGCGCGTCATCGGCAGGAAGGGGGCGGTGCCTAAACGGGCCGCCCAGTGCTTGCGGTGGGAAAACAGAGCTGGAGTCATGAGGGAAATTTACCCGTGGTTAAAAGCACAGAAGGGAGCCCGGCAGCCTTTCGGCTCGCCCGCCCCCTCCTGGTTGACGCTATGAAATCAGACTTAGCGTACGCCCAGCAGTTCCACTTCGAACACCAGCGTGGCGTTGGGGGGGATCACGCCACCTGCACCACGTGAACCGTAGCCCAATTCCGGCGGAATGGTGAGCTTGCGTTTGCCGCCGATTTGCATGCCGGCCACGCCCTGATCCCAGCCGGCAATAACCTGGCCTTGGCCAAGGTTGAATTCGAAGGGGTCGTTACGATCGACGCTGGAGTCGAACTTGGTGCCGTCGGTGAGCCAGCCGGTGTAATGCACGGAAACGGATTGTCCCGCCGCAGCCGTGGCGCCGTTGCCTACCGTCAGTTCTTCAATGATGAGTTCGCTCATGGGGTTTGTCCTTGGAGATAAATTTGAAAAAGCAGCGCGTTATAAGCAATGCAAAACGCGCGACCTGACATTTTCGCACGTTTGAGTAACTTTTATAAGCAAAATCCTGAGCTTAGCCCCGTGGCAGGCAGGGTCATCGCCACTCGGCGGGCAGGTAATATCCGTCGGGATCGACGTCGATCTGGATTTCCTTGACGCTGCTGGCGTCGGGCGGCGGATCGCGCAGAACGATCTGCGGGAAGCCCAGCACAATCGCCACCATGACCAGCTGGATGACGAGGAAAGGAATCGCACCCCAATAGATGTCGGCGGTGCGGATGGTCTTGGGCGCGACGCTGCGCAGATAGAACAGCGCAAAGCCGAAGGGCGGATGCATGAAGGCGGTTTGCATGTTGACCGCGAGCATGACGCCAAACCAGACGGGATCGATGCCGAGCTTGTAGGCGATGGGACCAATAAGCGGAACCACGATGAAGGCGATCTCGAAGAAGTCGAGAAAGAAGGCCAGCGTGAACACCAGCAGGTTCACAGCGATCAGGAAACCGAGCACGCCGCCGGGCAGCTGGTTGAACAGGTGTTCCACCCAGATGTCGCCGTCGAGCCCGCGAAAAACCAGCGAGAAAATGGTTGAACCGATGAGGATGAAAATGACGAAGGTGGTCAGCCGCGTGGTGCTGTCCATCGCCTGCGTCAGCCTGAGTCGGGACAGCCGACCGCGTCCGAGTGCCAGCAGCAGCGCACCGGCCGCGCCCATCGCACCGCCCTCGGTGGGGGTGGCGACACCGAGGAAAATGGTGCCGAGCACCAGAAAGATCAGCACCAGCGGCGGGATCAGGGTGGTGAACACGCGCAGCAACAGCGCCGGGCCGTGCAGGGTACGCGCGCTGGCCGGCATGGCGGGCGCGGCGTTCGGCCTGAACACGGTCACCGCAAACACATACGCCAGATACAGGCCCACCATCACCAGGCCGGGCAGCAATGCGCCCTTGTACATGGCGCCGACCGAGACGCTGAGCTGGTCGGCCAGCACGATCAACACAATTGAGGGTGGCACGATCTGCGCCAGCGTGCCCGAGGCGGCGATGACGCCGGTGGCCAGCCGCTTGTCGTAACCGTAGCGCAGCATCACCGGCAGCGAAATCAAACCCATTGCAATCACCGTGGCGGCGACCACGCCGGTGGTGGCGGCGAGCAGGCCGCCAACCAGAATCACCGCGTAGGCAAGACCGCCGCGTACCGAACCGAACAACTGGCCGATGGTGTCGAGCAGGTCTTCGGCCATGCCGGAGCGTTCGAGAATCAGGCCCATGAAGGCGAAGAACGGAATCGCCAGCAGCGTGGGATTGGCGACGATGCCGTAGACGCGTTCGGGCAGCGCCTGCAACAGCGAGAAATCGAACAGTCCGGCAGCGATGCCGATACCGGCGAACAAAAGGCCGTTGGCGGCCAGCGCAAACGCCACCGGATAGCCCAGCAGCAGGAACACCACCAAGCCGAGGAACATCAGCGGTGCAATGTTCGCCAGCAACATGGCCTCCATCAGACTTCCTCCTCCGGCGCTTCGGTGGGGAGGATGAGATGCCCGCTGAGGACGCCCAGTCGCTTGATCACTTCGGCCAGCCCTTGCAGCGCGAGCAGGAAAAACCCAACTGGCAGCAACAGTTTCACCGGCCAGCGCAGCAAGCCACCCGCGTCGGGCGACATTTCGTGCGTTGCCCAGGCATCCATGAACATCGGCCACGCCAGCCAGGCCAGCAACACCGCCATCGGCAACAGAAACAGCAGGCCGCCGACGAGGTCTATCCAGGCCTGTCCGCGCGGGCCGAACCGGTTATAGAGGATGTCGATGCGCACATGGCCGTTGTGCTTGAGCGTGTAGCCCGCCGCCAGCAATAACATGGCGCCGAACAGATACCACTGGATTTCCAGCCAGGCGTTCGAGCTTTCGCCCAGCGCATAACGGGCGAGGGCATTGCCCGCTGAAATCAGGGTGGCGATCAGCACCAGCCAGATTGCCAGCCGACCCACGCGCTCGGTCAGTGCATCAATCCAGCGAGCCAGGGTGAGCAAAGCATTCATAGCGCACCGCTCTCCTTGAGAAACGCCGCAAGTCGTTCTGCAACCTGGCGGTAGCCGGCAGCGTTGGCGTGGATGGGATCGGATTTGAGGCGATTATCTTGCAATACATCGTTGAATATCTCGCGCTCAAGGGGCAGTTTCATCTCATCGGCGATCCGGGAATAGAAGTCGGGCGCACCGCCGAACAGCCTGGGTTCGGGCACGCCAATCAACACCACGTTGGCCCCGCTGGCACGGATGGTCTGCACCAGCAGACGCAGATTGTTTTCGGTGCTGGCCTCCGGTTGCTTACGCAGCATGTCGTTACCGCCCAGACACAGCAGCACCAGGCGCGGTTTGTATTCGTCCAGCACGGCGGGCAGACGCTGCAAACCTGAAGTTGTGGTGTCGCCGGGCACGCCCGCGTTGATTACGGTGCGGCCGGTGAGCGCCGCCAGCACGGCGGGATAGGCAGTCGCTTCGCTCGCGCCGGTGCCGTGGGTCAGGCTGTCGCCAAACGCGACGATGACATCGTGCGGGCTGAGTTTGGGCAGCGTCGGCGCGCGGTCGCACGCCGCAAGCAGCAGGAAAACACAAACCGCGATGAAGAAGCGGCTCACCACAAGGGTACTCCGATCCACTACGGGCTGAAGCCCGTGTGGAGTCGTATGTGCTGCCAGCATTTAGTTGCCGGCCACCGTCATCTTGTCGATCAGGATCGAGCCGACCTGCTTCGAGCTGCGGCGCTCGATATCCTTGCCGATGCCGACGATGCCTTTGAACATCTCGGCGAGGTTGCCGGCGATGGTGATTTCCTCAACCGGGTACTGGATCTCGCCGTTTTCCACCCAGAAGCCGGCGGCGCCGCGCGAGTAGTCGCCGGTGACCATGTTGGCGCCGGAGCCGAGCAGTTCGGTGACCAGGAGGCCTGTGCCCATCTGTTTCAACAGGCCTTCGAGGTCGTGCTCGCCGGGGGTGACGATGAGGTTGTGGCTGCCGCCGGCGTTGCCGGTCGTTGTCATGCCCAGCTTGCGGGCCGAATAGCTCGACAGGAAATAGCCTTGCAGCACGCCGTCTTTCACGATGTCGCGTTCCAGGCAAGCCACGCCCTCGCTGTCGAAAGGCGCGCTGCCCAAACCGTTGGTGATGAAAGGCATTTCGCGAATCTGCATCAGGGGGGCGAATACCTCTTTACCCAGACTGTCGAGCAGGAACGATGACTTCCGATACAGGCTGCCGCCGGAGACCGCAGCGACAAAACTGCCGATCAGGCCGGTGGCGATCTGGGCTTCGAAAATCACCGGGCAGGTACGGGTGTCGAGCTTGCGGCCGTTGAGTCGTCGCACGGTGCGGGTGCCGGCGATGCGGCCCACCGCTTCGGGGGTATCCAGGTCGTTGGCATTGCGTGCGCTGGTATACCAGTAGTCACGTTGCATCGCGCCTTTTTCTTCGCCGATCACCGCCACCGACATGCCGTGGCGTGAACTGGCATAGCCGTTGCAGAACCCCAGGCTGTTGGCATAAATGAATTGCGAGGTGTGACAGTTGACGCTAGCGCCTTCCGAATTGGTCAGTCGCTTGTCGATCGCCAGAGCCGCGGCTTCGCAGGAACGGGCGCGCTCGGCTGCTTCTTCTACGGTGAGGACCCAGGGGTGATAAAGGTCGAGATCGCGGATATTCTTTGCCACTTTGTCGGCGTCGGGCAGGCCGGCGCAGTCATCTTCGGCGGTGAAGCGGGCGATGGTCATCGCCTTTTCAACGGAGCTTTTCAGCGCAGCTTCCGATAAATCCGAGCTTGAGGCGTGGCCGCGTCGCTTGCCGATGTGAACAGTGACGCCCGCGCCCTTGTCCTTGTTGTATTCGATGGTCTCGATTTCGCCCTGGC
>JASJPF010000088.1:0-9018 GCA_031426835.1 Thiobacillus sp. | reverse complement strand
CATCTCGCCCACCCAACCTGTTATTCAAAATTGCACTTCGGATTTGAATCCGCGCGTTAATTTAAACGACGATCCAATAACTAGTGGTCTGCTTTCGAAATAGTGGGACGGATGAAACGGATGGATTTTTTCGCATGGCAAGGCGCGAGGAGGCGACATAGCTGGCTCTATGGCAACGACGAGCAACGCCGCCATGCGGAAAAAGACGCCGTTTCATGTTCCAGTATTTCGAAAGCAGACCACTAGCACCCAGAAATCGATCTGGACGGATCGACCACACGATTTGGCTATTTGTACTAATGTGGGAGACGGTGTTAAGCATTAACGGGACCTTAATATATGGCTGCCCCTACAAAACATGCTAAGCGGTGGATATGGTTTCTTGATGTCGTTTTCGGCGCAATTGTTGCGCTTGGAATCGAGACATACGAGCCAGTCGTTCGCGAAGCCTGGTTACAAGGAGCCGGTCCTTTCGCCCTATCTGTTTTTGTCGCAATCGCCATATTTTCGTTCGTTGTATATGACATTGCTGCCTACCATAAGCTTGCCAATACATTCCCTTATTGTTTGACTTCTCTCGGGTTTATACGGTTTTACCTTGACTTGGTAATGGCATTCACCCTATACATTCTTCTGGTCAACGCGCTTAACCCCCATCCTGACTGGGCTGCCATTTTAATTACGGTTTCGTTCTGGCATGTTGCGGCAGTGGCTTGGCATTTGCTGGCACTAAAAGAGCATGGGGCTGTTGGAAGCATGGTCAGTGCGGTTTGTCCACACGTGCTGTTCATAGGTATTTACTGGGCAAGCGTTTTACTTGCGGACGCTTTGGGGACAAAAGTATTTGAGCTAGACAGTGCGACGTTGTCTGTATTCAAGCTGGTCGTGGTTTCAGCCACAATTTTGGTCGTTTCAATTGTTAGATGGAATCAGGTTGTTCGTAAGAATGGAGCGCAGTCCCCTGTTCGAACACGCCCGCAGCGCGCTAATCCGGCATCACCGCCCGCACCGGAAACATCCCCTTGATTCCGTGGCAATAAACCCGATCGCAATCGCCGTCAGGATCAAACCCATGATCCGGGTAAACACCTGGGTCCCGGACGCGCCGACAGGGCTTCCGAACCGGGGCGACACACAACGAAGCGGAGAAGCGTGATAATGACCAGGCGATTGACTCAACGCGATCCCCCGCTTATCAATATCGCCCCGGCCCTTTGAATAACGTTGGAATATTAAAAACATGCACATCACCGATTACGAATCCCTTTTGTCCGTCGCCAGACAACAAGCCGAGCCACAGCGTTTGTTGTTCGTTTTTTTAAAGGCCTCGCTGCCCAAAAATCATGGCGATGAACAAGCCAGTCGCTTTCATTCGGGTCAGGGTGGCGAGTTGCAACCCGTCATGAGTGTGGACAAGACCTTGGATGAGCTGGGCAGCTTTGCCGACTTGGTGGCTGAATCCGAGCGCACAAAACAGGATTGGCAAATTGTATTGTTGGCCGCGCTTTCCGGTCGGAACGGTGTGGCACCGAGCTCGGATGAGGCGGAACAGCCGCTTAAAAAGATGATGCAAGCGGTGGAGACGGGCGGTGATTTGTCGCAATTTATGGCTTTTGACCGAGCGGGCACCCCCGTACAGTTTGGCTAGGGTTTCAACTGATTCACGTGGCTATCCACGTGAATCAGCGGTCGCTAATTGATTAAGCGCCCGCCAGCACCGGAAACATCCCCTTGATTCCGGCGGCAATAAATTCGATCGCAATCGCCGTCAGGATCAAGCCCATGATCCGGGTAAACACATTGATCCCGGTGGAACCGATGCGGCGCTCGATCCACGGCGACAAACGCAGCACCGCCCACACCACCCCGGCCAGCAACACAATGATCAGGGAAATCATCAGGTAGTGGACAACGCCGTGTCCCCTGTGTGCCGCCAGAATCACCGTACTGATCGCCCCCGGCCCCGCCAGCAGCGGCATCGCCAGCGGCACAATCGCCACCGACTCCTTCTCGATCGATTCGTCAGCCTCAGAGTCCGTCTGCTTGATCAGGCTGGTTTTGGCATGCAGCATCGCAATCGCCATCAACAACACCAGAATGCCGCCGCCCACCCGAAACGAGTCGATGGTGATGCCAAAAAAGCTCAGCAGATGCTCGCCCAAAAACAGCGACACCAGCAGAATGATCGTCACCCCAATCGCCACCATATCAACCGTCTTGCGGCGTTGTCTGGTGCTTTCGTCAGCGGTCATGCCGATAAACAGCGGAATCACCCCAAGCGGGTTCAGGATCGCCAGCAGGCCGATGAAAATTTTGATGTATTGCGCGTAATCAAGCATGTCGTTCATTCTTTAAATGGGTGGTGCCGGTTCAGGCTGCCGGCCTTGCGGATTGCCGAACCGGCTGCAATCGGTGTGCCGTCGCAGCGCTAACAATGACAAGCTTACAGGGGTTGGCAACGTTTTCCGTTGCAGTGGCGTAACGGCCGGCACGCCGCCCCGGAAAGCATCCGAAGCGGCGCCGGATTTTTGCCATCGCAATCATTCCCGGCCCGCTTTGTCGGGGGCATGGATAATGGAGCGTTCGCACTTTATTGTGCAGCCATTTTTTAACGGAGTGACCATGTTCAAGGCTGTTTTACTCGAAAAGCCCGAGGCGACCTTCAAGGCTACGCTGCAGAGCGTCGACGAAGCGGATTTGCCGGACGGCGACGTGCTGGTGCAGGTCGACTATTCGACCCTGAACTACAAGGACGGCCTCGCGATCACCAACAAAAGCCCGGTGGTCCGCGCCTGGCCGATGGTTGCCGGCGTCGACGGCGCGGGCGTGGTGCTGGAAAGCAGCCACCCCGACTGGAAGACCGGCGACCGCTTCATCCACAACGGCTGGGGCGTTGGCGAAACGCGCTGGGGCTGCCTGGCCGAACGTGCGCGCCTGATGGGCGACTGGCTGGTGCCGCTGCCGGCGGCATTCACCCCGCTCCAGGCCATGGCCATCGGCACCGCCGGCTACACCGCGATGCTGTGTGTGCTGGCGCTGGAACGCCACGGGCTGAAACCGGGCGATGGTGACGTGCTGGTCACCGGCGCGACCGGCGGCGTCGGCAGCATCGCGGTCGCGCTGCTCGGCAAACTGGGCTATCGCGTAACCGCCGCCACCGGCAAGCCGGACGAAGCCGACTACCTGCGCGCGCTGGGCGCTGCAACCGTGATCGACCGCGCGGAACTGAGCGCGCCCGGCAAGCCCCTGCAGAAAGCGCGCTGGGCCGCCGTCGTCGACGCGGTCGGCAGCCATACCCTGGCCAACGCCCTGGCGCAAACGCGATACGGCGGCGTAGTCGCCGCCTGCGGCCTGGCGCAAGGCTTCGACCTGCCAGCGACGGTGATGCCGTTCATCCTGCGCGGCGTCACGCTGGCAGGCATCGACAGCGTGATGGCGCCGTCATCGGTGCGACGGCAAGCCTGGGCACGGCTGGCCGTCGACCTCGACCCGGCCCGGCTCGCAACTCTCAGCGAAGTCGTCCCGCTCACCGATGCCATCGCAAAAGCGCACGACCTGATGCAAGGCAAAACACGCGGCCGCATCGTCGTAAAAATCTGAGGTCGCCAATGTCCGCCCCTTCCCCCAGCTTTGCCCGAGCCCCCCTGATCTGATGACAACCGAAGCCACAACCCAGCCCGAACCCGAAATCACCTGTGCAACCTGCCGGGCCAACTGTTGCCGGCTGGAAGTCATGCTGATTACCGACACCGGCGTGCCCGATCATTTCATCGCGCTGGACAAATGGGGCAGCCAGACCATGGCGCGGCTGGCAGACGGCTGGTGTGCGGCGCTGGACCGAACCACCTTCAAATGCACGATCTACGACAACCGGCCCTGGGTGTGCCGGGAATTTGCGATGGGCGACTACGAATGTATTGCAGAACGAACAGCCGTGCAGGTGATGGCTTGAATTGAAGCGCGCGGATTCGCGGCCATAGCGCAATGGCCAGGATTCACCGCTGGATGCATCAATCAACCCAATTCGCCACAGCGCCGACTCGTGCCCCTCTGCTCGAAATACCGTGTTCAAACCTCTGTTTTAATAGGCCATTTACACCCGGTCACGACTGCCAACATTGTAAAACATGCTTTTGAATCAACCCTTTCCTTGATTTTTTCATAAGATCAGGTTTTGGCGAACGACTCGGTCAGCGATGAACGACAGACACCATTTCGGGGCGCATGACATTCAACAATCCTGGTTGCTCGGGGGCGGGCCCAAACCGGATACGCAGGCTTGCAACACGCAGCAAGCCGTTTCCAGCCGACACCTCAAACCGCCCCGAAACAAGGCGCGCTTGACCGCGGCCATTCTGTATCTGGTCTCGGCCTGTTTCTTTGGCGCCATCACCTTCGTGCTGGCGGCCACCTGGGGAGAGAACGGATTGAGCCAAATGCTGGCCGAAGGCAGCCCGGCCCGCCCGGCCGTGCTTTACATGCTTATCGCCGGAGGATTCTTTCTCGCCGCCTCAAGCCTTCTGTTTTCACCCTTGTCGATTCCCCGTCCGCTCCGAATTGTCCTGCTCGCCTGTGCGCTGATCCTGATGCTCGCAGGGATCATTTATGCCGCGCCCGCAGTCGTCGTGAGCGGGGTCCCGTTCTGGTTCTTCCTCAGGTTTCATCAAGAACACACGCCACCCGCTTCACCGGACGCAAACGCACAGCGCCACCGCGCTTCCCTGCTGCAAGCATGGTTTGATTCTGTTTCTGCGCGCCCATACACAAAGCGCCGAAGTCGAGAATTGCCGGTCGAGTATTGAATCCGCTTCTTACGGCCACGCACCCCTTTGTGCGTTTGTATGAATTCACCCTTGCCGCTTATGTGCGCCAGCAAACAGACGGCGCAGACCGTTCACCTTAATCTTCAATCCGAACCGAGCTTAAGCAAACGCCGGCGTCGGCAACCCATACAGAGGAGCGATAAAAATGAAACTTGGAAAAACGGCCACCACAGCCCTGGTCATGAGTGCGGTGCTTATCGTGTTGACCGGCTGCCAAAAGAAGGAAGAGCCGGCGGATCAATCCGCTTACGAAAACAAGGTTGAGATCCGACTTGAGGAAGGCTCGGCTGAGCGCGCTGGCAGGGAAATCGACGAAGCCGCAGCAAAGGCCGGCGAGAAGATTGAACAGGTCGGTGAAAAAATCCAGGACGCAGCAAAGGGCGACCAGAACTAACTGAAGCCAAAACCCGGACGAACAGCCAACTCGATGATGAACACAATGCAACAATTCAAAGCACAAGATAGTCAGCGAACCGGGCTGTATGGGGTCCCGGCCAAACCGGTTACGCAGGCTCGACCCGAGCGGCGCGTCGCTTCCCGCGTCCACGAAAAACACACCCGAAACAAGGCACGGGCAATTGCGGCGATTCTGTACCTGATCGCCGCCTGTTTCCTTGCCGTCATCATGTCCGTTGTTGCCACCAGCTGGGGCAAGGATGGGTATAACCTGGTGCTCACCGAAGGCAACCTGGCGCGACCTGCCGTTATCTACATGCTTGTCGCAGGCGGCTTTTTCCTGGCCACATCGAATCTATTGTTTTCGCCCTGGTCGCTCCCCGCGCCTATCCGCATTGCCGTGTTCGCAGGTGCCGTCGTTCTGATGCTCGCCGGGCTCGTCTATGCGGCACCTGTCGCTATCTTGAGCCTGGTCCCCTTCTGGTATTTCGTCAGGTTTCATCAGGAAGTCACACCGGATGCTGTGCCTTACACCAACGTTCGCCAGCAGGGTTTGTCGGCTGCCAGCGCCATTTGATTCAGTTATCGCATGCCTGCGCGCAAAGCGCCGCAGGCACAATGGGTGGGGTCGCCATCAAACGTCATAACAAATGGGGTCTGAGCCAACCCCATTTTTTTACGTTCTGTTTTAACCGGCAACATCCTGTTCAAGCCTGCCACACCCCATACCCAGCTTCCCGAAAATCAATCGCCAGTTCCACTTCCAGATCACGTGCGTGCTCATATGACAGCGGGTTATACAACTCGTACAGCTCGGGCAGCAAGCGCAGCCCGAATTCCTTGGCGAAGCGATTCGACTGGATGCCGGCCTTGTGTTTGTCGAAGCGCACATCGGGATCCAGCCCCGTCATGCCAACATAAATGCACGGCTTGCCCGTGACGTAACCGGGATTGGCTTTCTTGAATCGGCCTTCGTATAAAACGTCTTTCGACAGTTCGATCACATAGACGTGATAGTGGTCTCGGCGTCCCATCGTTGCATTCAATTTGGCGTGGCTTGATGGCACAGCTTAATGCGCCGACAGTCGGTTGGATACCGGGAGTTCAAAACAAAATGGGGTCGACCCCATTTATTCGCTGCCAGTCACGCACAACGGAACAACAGAAGGCAGGCTACGGATTTTAAAAATCCGGGTTTCCAGTCATCCTCCAGCCGCATTCGGTTGCCCATGCCGGCCGGGCGCATATCTTATTGATCGGGCTGTCGTGGTAATGGATTTTGTTCATTCGGGGTGCATGCCAGAATTCATATTCATTCCATAGGAACGAAATCGGGATGTCATATTGGCTTGGCATAGTGTTCCTGCACTCAGGGTATTGATGGCAGGCGCGGGCTTTCTTTGATGAGCGCGTGCGGTAGAGGTTTGGCATCCTGCCTGGCGGGTTGCCGCCTCGCTCTGACCATCTCGGTTCGGTGCAAAATCCATTCATTGCATAAAGGAATTCCTTCATGATGCTCAAAAAACTCTCGCTCGCGATTGGCCTGGTTCTGGCTGGTTCGTCTGCTTTCGCCGCTAATACCGCTTTTGAAAATTTCACGCCGATGGTCGGTGATGTCGGTGCCGGCACATTGCCCGAGTCCGCGCCTTACAAGCTGTCGTCGCCGCATTTCAGCCAGATGACCATCGTTGCACGCGATGTCACCCAGGCCAACCGCTTCGACAGCGGCAACTACGACATGCACACCGTGAACGAAACCGGCCCCGATGCGGGTCGTTACTTGTTCACCGTGTATGAAACCGGTCAGGCCGGCATTCAGCGCACCGATCTGCGCACCATGCAGACCACGACGATCTGGGCAGCCCCTGCGCCGGGCAGCCATCGCTCTTTCGACGCATCGCTCTGGACGCCGTGGGGTACCTTCCTTACCGCTGAGGAGTCGTGGAGCGACCCAGCCGGCCCGACCAGCATGTACGGTCGCCTGTTCGAAGTGACCAATCCGCTGGCCGCAGCCGCCGACATAGAAATCAAGCACCGAGACATTCTGCCGCGCGTATCGCACGAAGGCCTGGCGTTCGACAAGAAGAACAATCTGTACTTCATCGACGAGCGCAACGGCAGCCACATTTTCAAGTTCACCTCGGTCAATCCGAAAGCCACCAGCGGCGATGATTTCTTCGCGGCCGGTCAGACGTTCGTGCTGCGCGTGGGTGACGGCACAGTCAAGGAAGCCACTGGCGCCGCTACCTGGATTCCGCTGACCGACATGAACGGCGCTGCCCTGCCCGGCGCTGTGGTCGTAACCGATCCTAATGGTCTGACCGCGATTGATGGCCGTGCCACGCCGAAACTGCCGGCCTTCCTCGGCACCGGTTTTGACCGTCCTGAAGATATGCAGATCAAGACCTTGCGTAACGGCAAGCAGATGCTGTTCGTGGCGACCACCACCAACCACAAAGTGTTCTCGATCGACCTGCGTAACGATACGGTCAAGCTGTTCGTCAGCCGTGATACCAAGGACATGGCCACCGGTCAGCCCGTTGGCAGCGCCTTCACGAACCCCGACAACCTGGCAATCGATGCCGATGGCAACATGTACATCGTGGAAGACCAGCCGGGTGGTATTGAGGACATCTGGTTCGTCAAGGACGAGAACAATGATGGCGTGGCCGAGGCCATCGGCAAGTGGGCCAGCCTGTCGACCGTCGGCGCGGAAAGCACCGGTCTCTACTTTGACCCATTCAAGCCCAACGTCGCCTACATCAACGTGCAGCATCCCACCAGCAAGGTCGATCGCACCATCATGATCACCGCACCGTGCCCGAAGGATAAGCATGACCGCGATGACGACCGTCATGAAGGCCGCGACAAGGACTGAATGATTCGGTCCTGATCGAGCACGCTGCTCGCCGTCGGCAGGTTTGATGAGCGAGCGGATCAAGCCCCGCAGGTGAAAGCCGGTGGGGCTTTTTCATGGACGCCGATTTCGCTTGTATTACCATGGCTGCAGCACACTCACCACCAAGCCCATCTTTACGGGTTGAGCGAGGCGCTAACAAAAGAACGCTGACCGCTTTGGCCAGAACGATCCTTCATATTCTGCCGGAAACCGCGGCCTGTCCCTGATGGTCTCGAAGACGCAACCCAAGAACCGCCTGCTCGCGCGGACCGATGCCAGGGGACGCGCGCGCCTTGTTCTGCCGCATGCCGATGTCTGGCTGCTGTCGGCCGTCCACATGATCCCCGCGCCCGACAAGACGAAAGCGGACTGGGAAAGCTTCTGGGCCTCGCTCACCTTCGACACCGCCGACCGGCGCTGAACTCAGGACAGGGTAAGCCCTGTCTCGCGAACCGGATTGAAGCGTGGGTGGTTTTCCTCGCACGTCAGCAGCACGATGGCGCCCGAGACGAACATGGCGGCGGCGGTGAACCAGAGTCCGCCTCGATGCCGCCGAACAGCGCCGCCACGGCACGCGCTGGCCGAGCAACCTCAAGAGGTACCGCCGGACCGAGGATTTTCTGACAGGGTGTCTGGGTGGGCGTAGTTCGGGATTCGACTTCTACGAGCTGGGCGCTTGGGCTTTTTAGGGTTGTGGTTTGCTGCAGTCTTCTTGCTTCGGTGAACAATCCCGAAGCCGACACCTTTAATTTAATCTGAGAGGGCGTCGCGGATGGCCGGAGTTCGGCCATTGCGGCCTGTCGGGTTAACAGTTCAATATGACCGGTGTTCGGCGTTTACCCGACAACGCGCTGGCATCCGTGTTCGGCTGTTAGTTTTCATTTAATCCGACCCTGGCCC
>JASJPF010000087.1:0-29362 GCA_031426835.1 Thiobacillus sp. | reverse complement strand
GGCGAGCGCTATTCGGCGATGACCAAGCTCGACCTGATCAACGGCGAGCCGCCCGAAGCCAGCAAGAACAAGATCCTGTTCGAGAACCTGACCCCGCTGCATCCGGACAAGCCGCTCAAGCTGGAGCGCGAGATCAAGGCCGAGGAAAACATCACCAGCCGCGTCATCGACATCGTCGCGCCGATCGGCAAAGGCCAGCGCGGTCTGCTGGTAGCGCCGCCGAAAACGGGTAAAACCGTGATGCTGCAGCACATCGCGCACGCAATCAGTTCCAACCATCCCGAAGTGGTGCTGTTCGTGCTGCTGATCGACGAGCGCCCGGAAGAAGTGACCGAGATGAGTCGCACCGTTCGCGGCGAAGTGGTTGCCTCCACCTTCGACGAACCCGCCAGCCGCCACGTGCAGGTCGCCGAAATGGTGATCGAGCGCGCCAAGCGCCTGGTCGAGCACAAGAAAGACGTGGTGATCCTGCTCGATTCGATCACCCGTCTGGCGCGCGCCTACAACACCGTGCAGCCTGCCTCCGGCAAGGTGCTCACCGGGGGTGTCGACGCCAATGCGCTGCAAAAGCCCAAACGTTTCTTTGGCGCCGCACGCAACATCGAAGAAGGCGGCAGCCTGACCATCATCGCCACCGCGCTGGTCGAAACCGGCAGCCGCATGGACGATGTGATCTACGAAGAATTCAAGGGCACCGGCAACCTCGAAATCCACCTCGACCGCAAGATGGCCGAGAAGCGCCAGTACCCTGCGATCAACGTCAATCGTTCCGGCACCCGTCGCGAAGAACTGCTGATCCCGCCCGAGTTGCTGCAAAAGATATGGGTGCTGCGCAAACTGCTCTATCCGATGGACGACATGGAAGCGATGGAATTCCTGATCGATAAAATTCGCGCGGCGAAGAACAACGCCGACTTTTTTGATTCCATGCGTCGGGGTTGATCGGGGCGTCAGTCTCCGCTATACTCCCGCGTTCTCCGAATTATTAAGGAATTGCCATGCGATCCGGCATTCACCCCAATTACACAGAAGTCACCGTAACGTGCTCCTGTGGCGATACGTTCAAAACGCGCTCGACGATGAGCAAGGACTCGCTTCATATCGAAGTCTGTTCTTCCTGCCATCCGTTCTATACCGGCAAGCAGAAGATCGTCGACACGGCTGGCCGCGTCGAGAAATTCCGTCAGCGTTACGGCATCAAGGCCGCAGCGGAATAAAGCAAGCGGTTTGCGCGATCTGGCGCAATGCAATTCAAAGCGGCCTCGGCCGCTTTTTGCATTTTTGCGGCGCTGTAACGGTATCATTTGGCTCATCCCCCTCCCAAGGAAAAGACAGACGTGAATCTCCGATTTTTTCGCCGCACCGCAGCGACTGTGCTGGGCGCACTGGCACTCACCCACTGCGCTCAAAATCCGGTCACGGGTGACAAGGATTTTGTGCTGATGTCCGAGCAGCAGGAAATCCAGATGGGTGCGCAAGCGCATCAGGATGTGCTGAAGGAATATGCCGCGTTGAATAACCCGGCCTTGCAGGCTTATGTAAACGAGGTCGGCCAGCGGCTGGCAAAGCAGAGCCATCGGCCCGACCTGAAATGGCATTTCACTGTAGTCGACAGCCCGGACGTCAATGCCTTTGCCCTGCCGGGCGGGTATGTCTACATTACGCGCGGCATCATGGCGTATCTGAATTCGGAAGCTGAACTGGCTGGCGTCGTGGGTCACGAAATCGGCCATGTGACCGCGCGCCATGGCGTACGTCAGCAGAGTACGTCCACTGCGGCAGGTTTGGGGGCGGTGCTGGGGTCGATTCTGGTGCCGGGCCTGGGCAATCAGGCCGGCGCGACGCTACTGCAAACATTGGCGCAGTCCTGGACCGCCGGCTACGGCCGCGAGCATGAACTGGAATCGGATCGGCTGGGCGCACAGTATCTCGCTAAAGCCGGATACAACCCGCAGGCGATGATCGAGGTCATTGGCGTGCTGAAAAATCAGGAGCTGTTTGCTGCCGAGCAGGCCAGGCGCGACGGCAAGAAACCGGGCACGTATCACGGCACCTTCGACACCCACCCGAGTAATGATGCCCGCCTCAAGCAAGTGGTGGGCGAGGCAAACAAGTACACCGTCGCCAATCCCCGCGAGGGTCGCAGCGAGTACCTGCACAAAATGGCGGGTGTCTATTTCGGCGACAGCCCCGATCAGGGCGTGATTCGCAACAATGCGTTGTTACACGATCCGCTCGGCCTGGCGATCCAGTTCCCGATGGGATGGACGGTGCAAAACCGCCCCGACCGGGTTATGGCAGTCAGTCCACAAGGTGACGCGCTGGTTGAGCTGCAACAGGGGCCCAGAAACGACAATCCCCTGGAGACCTTGCAGAAAGGCCTCAAGCTGGATCCGGGCGCGCGCTACGACAGTGGCAATCTCAGCGGTTATCCGGCCGCGTTTGCCGCGGGCGCGCAACAGGGCAAGCCGGTGGTGGTCACCGCCGTCGTGTTTAATGGCACGCAGTATCTGATTGCCGGCATGGCCAGGGACCAATCCGTCTACAGTCGGGAACGCAATACGCTACGTGGCGCAATCAACAGCTTTCACGCGATTACGCCGGCCGAAAAGCTGGCCGCGCGGTCTTATGTGTTGAAGCTGGTCACCGTCCAGCCGGGCATGACAATGGCAGCGCTGGCCCAGCAGTCGCCACTGGGTGATGCCGCAGAAAGCCAGTTACGTCTGATGAACGATCTCTATCCACGTGGCGAGCCCACACCCGGCCGGCTCCTTAAAATTGTTCAATAAACGCTGGTTTTCTCTGTCGCAGTCAGGTCTGCTGCTGCTCACTCTGGCCTGGCTGCTGCCCGGGCTGGTCGGACACGCTCCCTGGAAAGGCGGCGATGGCGATCACTTCGTCCAGCTGTGGATGCTGATGCAAAGCGGTGCAGCACCGCAAACCGTAGCCGCCACCCCGCCGCTGTTTTACTGGGTGGCCTCCGCCACGGCATGGTTGACTTCATCTTTTCTGCCTTTGGCTGACGGCGCGCGGCTGGCCTCGGGTTTGTTTATTGCCTTGGCGCTGTTTTTTGTCGCACGTGCAGCCCGCGTTTTATATGGCAACGAGGCCGGCTGGGCTGCCGCACTGACCCTGCTGGGTTGCATGGGCCTGCTGGTGCGCGGCCACGAGCTCAACGCCGCCACCGCCCAGTTTGCCGCCGCCGCAATCATGCTGTGCGGCCTTGCCAGCTTGCCGCGTGATCCACGTGGCGGCTGGGCGCTTGGGGTCGGCGCCGTGTTGATGCTGCTCGCGGGCGGTGCGGCCGAAGCCGCCTTGTTCCTGCTGCTGGCCGGCGGCTTGATGCTCGGACTCGCGGAGTACCGTACGCCGTTCGCCCGCCGTGCGTTTGCCTGGGCCGCAGCATTGGCGCTGGTCGCAGGCGCGCTCTGGCTGGCCTATCTGACGACACAGGGCATTCCGTTTGCGCGCGCGTTCAACCTGCAGCGCTGGATCGGCAACACCGGCAAGGATCCGTTTTACTACCTGAGCATTCTGGGCTGGTATGCCTGGCCGGCGTGGCCGTTGGCGGCCTGGGCGATGTACCGCAGCCGGCGCCAGTGGAAAACACCGGGTGTGCTGATGCCCGTTGGCGCGTTCCTGGGTCTGCTCGGCCTGTACGCTTTCGATGCCCATCCCGCCGAGGAGCAGGGCCTCATTTTGCTGCTGCCGCTTACGCTGCTTGCAGCGTCCGGATTGTTTACCTTGCAGCGCGGCGCGGCCAATGCGCTGCTCTGGTTTGGGGTCATGCTGTTTGGCTTCCTCGGACTGATATTTTGGGTGTACTGGAGCGCGCACGATTTTGGCGCACCGGCTCGTCTGGCCTCACGCTTGATCAAGCTGGGCTTGACCGGGGTAGGCGAGTTTCGTCCCTGGGCGCTGGGTCTGGGCGCACTTGTCACCCTGATCTGGGTGGTTTTTCTTGCCCGCGTCCAGCGCTCACCGCTGCGTCCCATTCTGGTCTGGACCGCGAGCCTGACCTTTATCTGGGTGCTGCTGATGGCGTTGTTTCAGGCGCCGCTCGACCGCCGGCTGAGCTATGTCAGCGTGAGCGATGTATTGGCCGCCCGGGTGCCGCCCGCCGAATGTATCCAGCCCTATAAGATACGTCATCAGCAACGCTGGCTGCTGGCTTACCACAGCGGGCGCCAGCTCGCCGACGACGCACG
This sequence comes from Thiobacillus sp., assembly GCA_031426835.1. Lineage (GTDB taxonomy): Bacteria > Pseudomonadota > Gammaproteobacteria > Burkholderiales > Thiobacillaceae > Thiobacillus. Next base: position 25,154 of record JASJPF010000087.1, on the reverse strand, counting down.
ATGCAACTGGCTGTTGATGGAAACCCGCCGCCACGAAGGCGCGCCGAATGTGCCGGCCGGCTGGGTCAAACAGTGGGAAGGCGCGCGCCCCGGCGATCGCTCCGACCGCTTCTACCTTTATGTCCGACCTTGAGCGGATAGCCGCCGTCATCCTGGCCGGCGGAGAGGGGCGTCGCATGGGTGGCGTCGATAAAGGCCTGATCGCGTATCGGGGGCGCCCGCTGATCGAGTGGGCGCTTGCCACCCTTGTGCCGCAAGTCGGCGAATGCGTCATCAGCGCCAATCGAAATCTGGAAACTTACGCGGGCTACGGCCACCGCGTGCTGCCCGACACCCTGCCCGATTTCCCCGGCCCGCTGGCCGGCGTGCTGGCGGCGCTGGATGCCGTGGACACCGACTGGTTGCTGGTCGTGCCCTGCGACACCCCCCATCTGCCGGCCGATCTGGTGTCGCGATTACGGGAAGCCGCGCGGCAGGCGCAGGTGCCGCTGGCGATTGCTGCGGACGATGCGCGCATGCACCACAGCTGCTTTATCGTGCGCACCGATCAGCGCGACAGCCTCGCCGCGTTTCTCGCGCGCGGCGAGCGGGCGGTGCGCCATTGGCAGGCGGGGCTGGCTTCAACGACGGTGCGTTTCGATGCCGCCAGCCTGGCCAACCTCAATCAGCCCGACGATCTTCTGCCCAGGGAGAACGCTGGGCCCAATTAGCCCAGCTGGTGCCAGGCTCAAGCAGCCCTCTCGGCGCCAGACTTAATCAGCCTTGCCGGCTCTCTGCAATCTGCGCGCAATACTGTTGCAAATGTTCCGGCACGCCGGGCGGGCAAATGCCGCATCCCTGATTGCCGGGCACGGCGTAGTCAATGAACTTGGGATAGGCGAGCTTCAAGTCGTTCATCAGCTTAATAAAGTCTTCCAGCGTGCGGTCGCCGCCGAGACGGGGGTTGCGCGCCTTTTCCTGGCCGATGGTGCTGATACGGCGCTGCTCGTAGTCGTGGCCGGGATATACCAGGGTGTCGTCGTCGTAGGAGAACAGCTTGCCGCGCACCGAGTGATACAGCGCGGCCGGGTCGCCGCTCTGGAAGTCGGTGCGGCCACAGGCCTCGATCAGCAGTGCGTCGCCGCTGTAGAGCCGGCCGTCGTGCAGGTAGGCAAAGTGGTTGTCGGTGTGGCCGGGGGTGTGGATCGGCGTCAGTTCAACCGAGCCCATCGCAAACGGCGTGCCGTCGACGATGCCGACATCGGTACACGGCAACTGATCCAGCGCAGGGCCGGCAATCCGGCTGCCGGCGACGGCCTTCAGTTTTTTGGCCGAGGTGATATGGTCGGCATGGATATGCGTTTCTATCGTGTAGGCAAGCTTTAGCCCCAGTTTGTTGATCTCGGCGAGGTCGCGCTCCCATGCCGGCAGCACCGGGTCGATCAACAGCGCCTGGCCGGTTTCCTCGCAGCCGAGGAGATAGGTGTAGGTGCTGGATACAGGTTCGTATAGTTGTTTGAAAATCATGGAGGCCTCCGGTAAGTGAGTGTAGGTCTGCCATCTTGCGCACAAGTTCACCGATTGCCACACCCGGGCCGCTGCAGGGGATACAGGGATGGGGCATTCTATCTTGTCGGTGCGGATAATCCGTTCAAGCCGCACGCTTCGCATTTACGCAGATGCAGCCGCGCATCGGCATCAGGCTTGATGCCGACGTGAATTGTGGGATAGGGTAGGTCCCAGCCGAAACAAAACAAACTGGAGTTATGCCATGTATCGTGCCACGCCAACTTTGTTCCTCCTCGCCATGGTAATGGGTTGCGCAGCCACCGTCGTGAACGCAGGCAGCCCCATTTCGAAAAGCCCGGTAACGGCGCAAGTGCTACCGTATGCCGAGGTGACGCTGCCTTTCAAGCTGCACAAGATACCGGGTGTCCCGGTGTATTACGTGGTGGGCCTGTCGGGTGTGCCCGACTCGGTAAACCAGGGGCATACGTCCAATGCCGGGTTTGTGGTGACCGACGAGGGAGTGGTGGTGTTTGACGCGCTTGGCACGCCGGCACTCGGCTACCGCCTGCTCGAGCGTATTCGCGAAGTGACGGACAAGCCGGTCAAACGCATTGTGGTCAGCCATTACCATGCCGACCATATTTACGGCCTGCAGGCGTTCAAGGAGCATGGCGGTGCGCCTCCTGTGCTGGCCCAGCGCGGCACGCTCGGCTACACCGGCGGATCGGCTGCCAACCAGGGTGAGGATGGCGAGCGGCGGCTGGAACAGCGCAGACAAGCGCTATTCCCCTGGGTGGACGAGAAGACGGTGATCGTCGCGCCGGATCAGGTGTTCGACAAGGAAACCTGCTTCCAGCTCGGGGGCGTTCGCTTCGAGATCAAGCACCTGGGGCCTGCGCACGCGCCCGGCGATTCGATCATGCTGGTCAAAAAATATGGCGTGCTTTTTGGCGGCGATGTGCTGTACGGCGGTCGGGTGCCGTTTCTCGATAGCCCCGAAACGGATATCGACCGCTGGCTGCAAGGTCTGGATTACATCGCGGGGTTGAAGGGTTCCGTGCGCTACATCATTCCCGGTCATGGTGTGTTGTCGCAGGATGCGCAGCAGGTGGTTGAGGCGACGCGGGGGTATTTGCTGTTCGTGCGCAAGGCGATGGCCGAAGCAGCCAGGAATTTCGTGCCGTTTGATGATGCCTACCGCAATACCGACTGGTCGAAGTATGCAAAGCTACCCGCCTTTGACGCGAGCAATCGGGGCAATGCCTATCGGATTTATCTGGAAGAGGAGGCCCGGTTGCTGCAATGACCGCCAGGCGACGGTTGCCTTCAGCGCGGTGTGTCGCTTGGACGCGCGAGGGCCTCGTCGAGGATTTCGATCCAGTGTTTGACCGGCACCGTACTTCCAGACTGAAGATGCGTGAGGCAGCCGATGTTGGCAGTGACGATCATTTCTGGCGCACCTGCCTGCAAGTGCTCAAGCTTGCGTAGCTTGAGCGCGTTTGAAATCTCCGGCTGCAGGATGGAGTAGGTGCCGGCCGAACCGCAGCACAGGTGTTTTTCAGCAACCGGAGCCAGTTCGAAACCCGCCTGCGTCAGCAAAGCCTCGACATCGCCCGTGAGTTTTTGTCCGTGTTGCAGCGTGCAAGGCGGATGGTAAGCCAGACGCGTCTTGACGGCTGGCGCCGGGCTTGCAACGGACAGCAGCGCGTCCTTTTCCGCAGCAAGAATTTCCGATATGTCCCAGGTGGCCGCGGATACGCGCGCTGCCTTGTTGGCGTACTGGGGGTCGCCACGCAGCAGCCAAGCGTACTCTTTTACCATCACCCCGCAGCCTGAGGCGGTCATCACGATGGCTTCCACGCCGGCATCGAGATGCGGAATCCAGGCGTCGATATTGCGGCGGACTGTCGCCAGACTCTTTTCGTGATCGTTGAGGTGGTGCGCCACTGCGCCGCAACAGCCGGCTTTGTCCGCGGCGATCAGCGAAATGCCGATGCGGTCAAGGACCCGTGCGGTCGCTGTATTGATGTTGGGCTTGAGTCCGGGCTGCACGCAGCCTTCGAGCACGAGCATTTTTCGCGCATGGCGTGGCGCCGGCCAGCTGCCAGATGTTTCGGCTGCCGGGATGCGCGTTTGCAAAAAGCCTGGCATCAGCCCGCGCACACTCTGTCCAAGCTTCAGTGCGGTGTTAAACAGCATGGGCGACAGCAAGCCGGTTTTGAGTGCGGTGCGGGTAGCCGTTTCGCGGATGCTGCGGCCGACCTTTTCCTCCACAATGTGACGGCCGATGTCGAGCAGCTTGCCGTATTCGACACCCGAGGGACAGGTGGTTTCACAATTGCGGCAGGTCAGGCAGCGGTCGAGGTGAAGCTGGGTCTTGGCCGTGGGCTCGGCCCCTTCGAGCACCTGTTTCATCAGATAAATTCGACCGCGCGGCGAGTCGAGTTCGTTGCCGAGTATCTGATAGGTCGGGCAGGTGGCAAGACAAAAACCGCAGTGCACGCAACTGCGCAAAATGCGTTCGGCAGCATCGCCATCGGGGGTGTTGCGGAAGGGTTCGGCGAGATTGGTCTGCATCTTAGAAATCCGGGTACAGCCGCCCGTGATTGAAAATACCTTTGGGATCGAAGCGCTGCTTGAGGTTGCGATGCAGCGTCAGCAGGGCCGGCGCGAGCGGAGTGAACGCGCCGTCGGCAGGCGCATTGCCGCGGAACAGCGTGGCGTGACCGCCGTAGCGTTGCGTGGCTTCGCGCAATGTCGCTTCCGGCAGGTCGCTGACCAGCCAGCGCACTGCCCCGCCCCACTCGATCCATTGCGCGTCGCCCAGCTTGAGTGGCGGCGTGGTGGATTTGACCGCCAGCCGCCACAGTCTTTGGTTCAGGGTTGACGGGCGCCTGTCGAAAAATGGCGTTGTCTGGTCGCGCAAACGTTGCCAGAAGGCGGGCGCATCGTTGACGGCTTCGCCGCCGAGTTTGGCTTGCGCCGCGCGTACGGCTGAGCGGGCACCCGACAGGCGCACGCTCAGCAGACCGGCATGCCAACTGGTCGCCGACAGGGGTAAAGGCTGGCCGGCCCAGGTGTTCATTTTCACAATCGCAGCGGCTTCGTCGAGTTCGAACTGCAGCGTGGTTTCAGCGCCGGGACAGGGCAATACTTTCAGCGAGACTTCGGTGATCAGGCCGAGCGTGCCGAGCGCACCCACCATCAGCCGCGAGACGTCGTAGCCGGCGACGTTCTTGATCACCTGGCCGCCAAACCGCAGCGCTTGGCCGGTGCCGTCGACCATGCGTACACCAAGCACGAAATCGCGCGCGGATCCGGCATAGGGGCGGCGCGGACCGGACAGGCCTGCCGCGATGCTGCCGCCCAGGGTGGCGCCGCCGCCGAAATGCGGCGGCTCGAACGCCAGCATCTGTTTGTGCTCGGCGAGTAGCGCTTCAATTTCAGCAAGCGGTGTGCCGGACTGTGCGGTCAGCACCAGTTCCTTGGGCTGGTATTCGACCACGCCGTTGAGCGCGCGCGTGCCGAGGACTTCGCCTTCATCGGCGTTGCCGTAGAACGTCTTGCTGCCGCCGCCCTGGATGATTAGTGGCGTGCCATCAGCATGAGCCGCGCGGATGCGGTCAATCAACGTATTCAACATCAGAACCGGGGGAGTTCCGGATGCGGCAGTTGGCCGCCCTGAATGTGCATCGCGCCCCACTCGGCGCAGCGGTGCAGTTCGGGCACGGCTTTGCCGGGATTGAGCAAACCATCCGGGTCGAACGCGGCTTTTACGTCGCGGAAGCGCGCAAGCTCCGGCGGTGTGAACTGCACGCACATCTGGTTGATTTTTTCCAGCCCGACGCCGTGTTCGCCGGTGATGGTGCCACCGACTTCGACGCACAGTTCGAGAATTTTGCCGCCGAAGGTTTCGGCCTGGTGCAGCTCGCCCGGTTGATTGGCATCGAACAGGATGAGGGGATGCAGGTTGCCGTCGCCGGCGTGAAACACATTGGCGACCGCGAGGCCGTATTCGATGCTCATTTCGCTGATTCTTTTTAAAACATGTGGCAGTTGCGCACGCGGGATGGTGCCGTCCATGCAGTAGTAATCGGGTGCCAACCGGCCCACCGCGGGGAAGGCGGCCTTGCGCCCGGCCCAGAACCTGAGCCGCTGTTCTTCGCTGTCGGCGGTGCGAATTTCGGTGGCGCCGGAGGCGGCGAGCACCTCGCGCACGGTGAAGATGTCGTCCGAGACTTCTTCATTTACGCCATCGACTTCACACAGCAGAATGGCTTCGCAGTCGAGTGGATAGCCGGCGTGGACAAAATCTTCGGCGGCCTGGATGGCAAGCCGGTCCATCATTTCCAGTCCGGCCGGGATGACGCCGGCGGCGATGATGTTGCCGACTGCCGCGCCGGCTTTGGCCACATCGTCGAACGCCGCCAGCACCACCTGGGCGCGTTCGGGGCGCGGCAGCAGCTTGACCGTGACTTCGGTGATCACCGCCAGCATGCCTTCCGAGCCCGTCATCAGGGCAAGCAGGTCGTAGCCGGGAGCATCCAGCGCGTCACTGCCGATTTCGAGCAGCTGGCCGTCGATGGTCCAGGCGCGCAACTTGAGAATGTTGTGTACGGTCAGGCCGTATTTCAGGCAATGCACACCGCCGGAGTTTTCCGCTACGTTGCCGCCGATGGAGCAGGCGATTTGCGACGAAGGATCGGGTGCGTAATACAGGTTGTAGGCAGCGGCAGCCTCGGAGATGGCAAGGTTGCGTACGCCGGGTTGAACGACGGCGGTACGTGCCATTGGATCAATTTTTGTAATCTGGTTGAGTCGGGCCAACACCAGCAGCACTGCGCCGTCGACCGGTAGCGCGCCAGCAGACAGACCCGTTCCGGCGCCGCGTGTGACCACTGCCACCTGATGCGCATGACACAACCGCAAAATGGCGGCGACTTGTGCCTCGCTGTCTGGCAACACCACCAGGTCAGGGGTATTGCGATACGCCGCCAGCCCATCCGATTCGAAAGGCCGCGTATCTTCCGGTGCGGTGAGCAAGGATTCCGGCGGCAGCAGGCTGCGCAGCGCGTTCAGAAAGGCGGGCGAGTGAACGGCGTTCATGGCAGGCTCATCCGCGGGCGGATGAGAACGGCAGGGATGTGTGAGCGTATTCGTATCATGTCAGGCCCGCACTGTAGAGCGCACAGGGAATGGCCGCAAGTTCTCCAATGGCGAACTTGCGCATTCTCAACGGCATTCCACGCTAAATATCGCATGCCCCTTGCTTCGCCCGCACTTGTTTGGCACTGTGGCGGCCATGACTCAGCCGCTGATCATTCCTGCCACCCGTTACGAGATCGCCGCCTGGCTGATGATGGCTGCCGGACTGCTGCTGACCCTGACGCTTCACTTGCTGCCCGCGCTGCTGTCCGGCTTGCTGGTGGTGCAGTTGGTGCACTTGCTGGCGCCGCGATTTGTCATTGGCCGGCTCGACCATAGCTGGGCAAAAGTGCTGGTGGTGTCGCTGATTACCCTGATCGTGCTGGGTGCGCTTGGCGGGTTTGCAGCGGGGGTGATTTTTTATCTGCGATCCGAAGGGGGTCTGGCCGGGTTGCTGACGAAAATGGCCGAAGTTATCGAGAATGCGCGCCAATTGTTGCCGATTTGGGCAGCCGGCTGGTTACCGCAGGGGGATAAAACGGGGATCCGGGTTGCGCTGGTCGAATGGTTGCGTACCCATGCACTGGATATCCGTAAGCTCAGCGGGGACGCCGGCCGGGTACTGTTGCATTTCATCATTGGACTCATTATTGGCAGCTTTATCGCCTTGCGACAGGCGCGCGTTCATCAGACACTGGCCCCGATGGCTCAAGCCATGTGTGAGCGCGTTAATCGTCTGGCAGATGGCTTCCGCCGGGTGGTGTTTGCACAGGTCCGCATTTCGGCGCTGAATGCGCTGCTGACCGCGATTTACCTGATGCTGGTGCTGCCTGCCTTCGGGATACAGTTGCCGTTCACCAAAACGATGATTGTGGTTACCTTTGTTGTGGGCCTGCTGCCGGTACTGGGCAATCTTGTTTCCAATTCGGTCATCGTTATTATTTCGTTGTCGCACTCTCCCTATATTGCAGCCGCATCGCTGACCTTTCTGGTCGTCATTCACAAGCTTGAATATTTCGTGAATGCACGCATCATCGGCGGGCAGATTCAGGCGCGAGCATGGGAACTGCTCATCGCCATGGTGGTGATGGAAGCCGCATTCGGGGTTCAGGGCGTCATCGCTGCACCCATCATTTATGCCTATGTTAAAAAAGAAATGTCAGACCGGGAGCTTATTTAATGTCCAACGATAATGAGTCGCTTGTCATCACCGCCTGCGGCGAAGACAAAATAGGCCTGGTGGAAGGCTTCACCCGCCGCATCAGCGAATCGGCGTGCAATGTGGAAGAGTCGCGCATGGCCGCGTTGGGCGGCCGCTTTGCGCTGTTGATGCGGGTGTCGGGCAGCTGGGACGCGCTGGCCAAGCTGGAGGCGCGGTTGCCCGCGGTGGGCGAAGAGCTGGGGCTGTCGCTCATCCTGCAGCGCACCCGCTTCACCCGTTCCGAGAAGCCGCTGATTCCCTATACCGTGGAAGTGGCCGCGCTGGACCAGCCCGGCATCGTCAACAGCCTCGCCAACTTTTTCGCGCGGCTGCATATCAACATCGAAGAACTCGATACCGAAACCTACCCGGCCCCGCACACCGGTGCCCCGATGTTTGCCGTACACATGACGCTGGGCATTCCGGCCGATACCCACATCGCCACATTGCGCGGCAATTTTCTGGATTACTGCGATGACCAGAATCTGGACGCGACATTTGAGCCGGTGCGGATGTAATGCGCCAGTGGGCGGTTGTGTGTGCCCTGGTTATTCGTCCGCGCTGACGCTGAGTTCGATATAGAACATTGACGCGGTCTCGTCCACCTGGGCGGGCTTGGGTTGATTGCGAACCAATGCAGCCGCCACCCGCGTTGTCAGCAAGGCCTGCTGATCGATGACGGCGGGATACAACCGGTAATGCTTTTCAACCAGTTCGGCTTGCCGGCAGGCGCTGACTTCCAGCTTGCTGCGCGCGGCGGGGTCGAGGTTCGGTAGCAGCAATATCCAGGGTGCTTGCCAGGCGTGGTAGTCGTGCACCAGCTGAATGTGGTGTTCATCCATGCCGGCAGTGGCAATGAATAACGGAGGGAAAGCCTCGGCTTCCAACACCCTTCCGCGCAGCGATGCCCCGCCTTTCAGAGCATGCAGCCCCAGCCCGGCGCCATCATCGGAACGACGAAACCACTGCGCTACGCCACTGGACAGGCTGTTCACATATTGTGAGAGATACACCCCGGCCGGTTCACCCATGCGGGGAACCGCGGTGCTCTGGAAGCGTTCCCGCGCGGCCATGCCTGCCCGCCAATCAAGGGGCGGCTGGGTGTCGGTTTCGGTGTCGGTGCGCACGCTGTGCAGCAAGGCCAGCGGCTGGTTGTATCGGTCGAGCAACCATAGTTCGAATTGATCGCGAAAAGCGAAAGGCACTTCACGGTGCATCTGGAGCAGATTTTCGTAAACCACCGCGCCCATGTTCTCCAGGCGCTTGAAGTCTTCGGAGGGGAAGAGCGGCCCGCGTTTCAGGCCTGTTTCCGCTGACCAGTGGCCATAGCGGATATCGGAAATCTGGGCGCGGCGACCGGCTGGGCCCAGGCCTTCGAGCAAGGCATCATTGGCCACATAAATATCCCACGCTATCCCGTCCGTGGTGACGGCTTCGGCGGATTGGTAGCGAATCGTGTGGACCACCCCGCGAAACGGGTTGAGCAACCGCTGTGCGTAGCATTCGATCTGCATGGACTTGACTTTACACCAGCCGTCTGTGGCAACCCATCAGGGCTGGGTGGGCTGGGCTGTGTTGCTGGTTCTGCTCATCCAGGCAAACAATGACGAGCGCATGGCCTCTTCCACCGTCATGTCCAATGGTTGTACCCATTCGCGTGGCACAAACACTGTATAGCCGCCAATCATGTAGCCCATGGGCAAATAAACCGCCACACGGTCGCCCGGCAAGAAGCCGCTGGGCAGATCGTTAACGTTTTGCCGGGTCACCAGCCCCACCATCTCAAGTTCGTGCCCTGGCATCTTCAGCGCCACAACCGTTTGCGGCGCGCCCTCGTTACGGCGGGGCGAAAAATAATCGGCAAAATCCTTGAGTGAGGAATAAACGCTCTTGACCACCGGCAGGTTGGTAAAAGGCAGTTCCACCAGCAATAGCAGCTTGCCGACGCAACGCTGCGACACCAGAAAGCCCAGCAGCAATATGCCGACAACACCGAATAGCAGACCCATCCCGGGCACATATACGTCACCAATGAAGGGATGCATCAATTGCATCGCCAGGGTTTCGCTCCAGTTCAGAAAGACATAAAGCAGATAGACCGTCAGCCCAAGAGGCAGGGCGGTAATCAGGCCGCGGAAAAAGTATTGATAGATGAGTTTGGTCAATTTGGCGCTCCGTGGAGGAATGTCTTCGTGTTGACAAGTCTGGCTAGGATAGCAGCGGTGTATGGCTTCATTCACCCCTCGCTTAAACAGCCAAACCCCCGAAGAGGATCCATGCGCTCAGCGGGCCGGGCGGCCACCGTCACGGCCCGCCAGTACGGGCGCGTGAAAGACGACCTGCGTATCCCGTAAAAAATTATTGGAATCAGGCTACAGTCCTGCTCGCTGATGCCGTTTCAAGGCTTGATACTCGAGCGGTTTAATAGGGGAATGCTGCGTGCTTAGTCGTCTTGTGGGAATGTTGTCGGGTAATGCAGATAAGCCGCCCGTGGAGCTGAATCAGGCTGCGCTGGCCGAGAGGGGCAAGGTCGTCCCGGCCGTTCCAGTCAGCAAAACCAATGTGCCTTCAGTGATGCGGCGTGAGGCCATGCTGGGGCGAGACCGCAAAGTCGCGGGCTACACCTTTATGTTGCGCCGCGAGCTGGATGAGCAACAGAATGATGCGTTGCCCGCTGTGCAAAAGCTGCGCGATGAAACCTTGCTCGTCAATCTGCAGCGCATGGATATCACGCGCCTGCTCGGCCAACGCCTGGCTTTTGTCCCGGTTACCCCCGCCACACTATTCAATCCATTGGTGGATGGTTGGCCAGAGGCCGGTACGGTATGGGTCCTGACGCTCGACGCCCGGATGCTTATCGACGCGCCCCTGCTTGAACGCATGAGCGACCTCAAAGCCCGTGGTGGCCGTTTCGCTGCGCAGGCCGAAGACATGGTACGTCCCGAGTATCAAGCCTTGTTGCAGCTTGTTGATTATGTGTTGATGGATGTCAGCGGCGAGGATATCCCGGCCATTACCTCCGGCATGGCTGCCATCTCCCGGATCGCCACCGGGAAACAGTTTGTGGCGAGCGATGTGCAGACGCTGGAAGCGTTTCATATGTGCCACAAGCTCCAGTTTGCCTTCTTCATAGGCCCCTTTATTACGCGCCGTGAAACCCTGGACAATCCGGCGCTGGGGCCGTCACGCGCCAAGGTGCTGGATCTGATGAACCGGGTTCGAACCGGCGCCGAGCAGCCGGTTCTGGCTGCGCAATTCCGCCACGACCCGGCCCTGTCGGTGCGCTTGCTACGTTATGTCAACTCGCCCGGCATGGGTCTGTTGAACAAGATTGGCGGCATTGAGCAGGCACTGATGGTGATGGGGCAGGACAAGCTTTATCGCTGGCTGACGATGATACTGTTTACCGGCGGTCAGACCCATGAGCTGGATCATGCTGTGCTCGAAAACGCGTTGACCCGCGGGCGCATGGCCGAGCAGCTCGCAGGTCGCGCCCTGTTTGCCAAGGCGCGCGATGAAATCTTTGTGGCCGGCTTGTTTTCATTGCTGGATGTGGTGATGGGCATTCCCATGGAAAAAGTGCTGGGCCAGATCAGCCTGCCGGCCGAGATCACCGAAGCCATACTCTCGCAGCGTGGCCCTTATGCACCCTATCTGGCGCTGGCCATCGCTTGTGAACAGGATGACCAGACCAGTATTGGGGCGCTGGCGAAGCAGATTGGCCGCGAAGTCGATGAAATCAACGCGGCGCACATGGAGGCGCTGTTGTGGGCGCAACAAGTGTCTGACGTATGACGCAAGGCGCCGGCCACGCAGCCTGGTTTGTCTACATGCTGCGCTGTGCCGACGATACGCTTTACACCGGCATTACCACCGACATTCCGCGTCGACTGGCCGAACATAACGGCGAAGGCGGGCTGGGCGCACGCTATACCCGTAGCCGCCGCCCGGTGACGCTGGTGTACTCGGAGCCGGCCGACAACCGGGCGGCCGCGTCGCGCCGCGAAGCGGCAATCAAGCGGCTGGACCGTACGCGCAAGCTGGCGTTGTGCAAGCCACCGTTGTAACCTATCCCAGACTTACTGCGCATCCAGCAGACGTGCTTTCAGCTGCGGCAGAATATCTTCGACCGCTCGACGCCCGGCGTCGATCGCGATGCTGGCGCGATGGAACTCCATCAGTCCCAGCTCGGCGAGCCGTGGCGTCACCATGACGTCCGCCGGATCGCCGGCCAATCGACTGCGAGTGATCAGCACCTGCATGATGTTGATGCTGCTCGCCATCACGTCCAGCATGGCAGGGGTCTTGGTGCCATTGTTGTGATTGAGGCCCAGTTGCACCATGCGTGCCTGGATCCGCGCCATCACGCTGTCTGTCAGGGTTTCGGGTTCTGCTGTGGGCTGTTTGTTCGAGACTTGGGCCGGCTTGGACTTGAGGTGGCGGCCCAGCAGATCGGCGTTCAGATCCACCGCAATCACGATGTCTGCACCCATCGCACGGCACAGCGACACCGGAACCGGATTCACCAGCCCGCCATCCACCAGCCAGCTACCATCCCGTTGAACCGGGGTGAACAGGCCGGGCAACGCAATCGAGGCCCGAACCGCTTCCGAGACACGGCCTTCGCGCAACCATACCTCACGGCCACGGCGCAGGTCGGTGGCGACTGCGCCGAACGGACGCGCCAGATCGGTGATATCGCGATCGACAAAATGATCGCGGAAAAAAGCAATCAGCTTGTCGCCCTTGATCAACCCGCCATTGAGTGAAAAATCCAGAAACCCCACCACCGTCTGCAAGCGCAGGCTGCGGGCCCAGTCTTCTAGCGGGACCAGTTCGCCACCGACATAGGCCGCACCCACCAGCGCACCAATCGAGGTGCCGCAGATCAGGTCGGGTTCGATACCGGCATCGGCCAGCGCATGAATCACGCCGATGTGCGCCCAGCCACGCGCCGAGCCGCCACCGAGCGCAAGGCCGATCCGGGGGCGGTGGGTTGGCGTGACGGGGGGACGGGCGGTATCCATTGGGTTAGCTTACCTGTCTTGGTGTCTCCGCAGGAAGCGGATCGCGATGCAGGTACCGCGCACGCGCATGGCGGACAAAAAAACACGGCCTCGAATCGAGGCCGTGTTAAATAACGATGTGACCGGTTTATTTAGGGATTTGGGCGGTGTAGCGACGCTTGTTCTCTTCCATCATCAGGTTGGCAGAAAAGTACTCCTTGGCGTTGGTCGTCAGGGTGTCGGTGGCGTCTGCCGCGCTGCCCGTGATGGTGCTCAGGGCCTTCAGGCCCTCAGGGGTTTGCCCAATGCCGATCAGTGCTGCGGTCAGCTTTTTCTTTTCCTTTTCGCTCAGTTGAGAGTCGATGCTGAAAGCAAAGCCCGGCACCCGAACGGATTCACCGATCACCCGGAATTTTCCGGGGGACTTTTCATTCAAGGCCTTCCACGAGCCGGGGCTGGCGCACAACGCATCCAGGCCCTTTTCTTGCACCTGGCGTGCCATCACGTCCATAAACTTGCCTTCATAAACCGTGGCCAAGTCTTTGTCGGCCCTGAGCCCGGCTTTGTTGAGGGCGTTGATGCACAGTGGTCCGGCGACCGCCTCCCGTGAAGCCAAGCCCACACGGGCACCCTTGAGATCAACAATGGATTTGTATGAACTATCGGCAAGGACGATGAATAGGCTGTATAGCGGCTTGTTCCATTTGGCCACCGGCTCGAAACCTTCTTCAATGGAGGCTGCTGTAACGTGGGGTGGTCCCAGGAAAATTGAATAGCGGCTATTGCCCAGATGGCGTTCCATGTTGCCAAAGCTCTGGCTGATTTCGGGCTTGATGGTGTCGCCGGTCGCCTTGGCGATGTAGTCGACCAGTGGTTTGTACATGGCTTTGAGTTCGGTCTGGTTGTCTTTGCTGGCCGTGCCGGCAAAGATACCCATCCGGTATTCAGCGCTGTGGGATACGGTAGGCAACGAGAGAACCGCGCCGAGAATCAGCGCGCGGGTCAGGGTTTTGTAATGGGTCATGTCGGTTTCCTGGTCTAAGTAGGCTAAAGGCTAGGGCTTGGTTGCTGAACCAGACACGATTGCTTGTTGCCTGGAACAGGACTCGACACAGCTAACGGAACAGCCGGATGAAACTTGAGGCTTTCGGCTGGTATTTTTGTTTGATTTTTGATTCGGCGTCGATGAAGCTCGAGTGAGCGCCTGGGGTCGATGCATCGCCTTGCGCCGCAGGGGTGGGGTATGCGCCGAATTTAAGGATTAAATACAGTGTGTTATGGGTGCGGAAGGTGGAGGCACAAGCAAAAATACGGCCTCGATTCGAGGCCATATTTAATAACGATGCGACGGGTTTACTTGGAAATTTGCGCATTAAAGCGGCGCTTGTTTTCTTCCACCAGCAGGTTGGCGGTGAAATATTCCTTGGCGGTGGTGGGCAGAGTGTCGGTGGCCCCTGCGGCGCTGCCCGAAATGGCCTGCAATGCGCGCAGACCTTCGGGGTTTTGACCCATGCCGACCAGTACGTCGGTCAGCTTCTTCTTTTCCTTGTCGGACAGTTCCGAGTCGAGGCTGAAGGCAAAGCCCGGCACTCGCACGGATTCGCCAACCACCCGGAATTTCCCGGGGGAACCTTCATTCAAGGATTTCCAGGGGCCGGGGCCGGTGCACAAGGCATCCAGGCCTTTTTCTTCCACTTGGCGTGCCATCACATCCATGAATTTGCCTTCATAAACCGAGGAAAAGTCCTTGTCGGCTCGCAGTCCGGCCTTGTTCAGCGCGTTGATGCACAACGGGCCGGCGACAGTATCGCGCGAGGCTACACCCAGACGGGCGCCTTTGAGGTCGCCGATGGTTTTATAAGAACTGTCGGCGAGGACGATATACAGGCTGAAAAGTGGCTTGTTCCACTTCGCTACCGGCTCGAAGCCTTCTTCGATGGCGCCTGCAGTGATGTGGGGTGGGCCAAGGAAAATCGAATAGCGGCTGTTGCCCAGATGGCGCTCCATGTTGCCAAAGCTCTGGCTGATTTCGGGCTTGATGGTGTCGCCAGTCGCCTTGGCGATGTAGTCGACCAGCGGTTTGTACATGGCTTTGAGTTCGGTCTGGTTGTCCTTGCTGGCCGAGCCGGCAAAGATACCCATTCGGTATTCAGCACTGTGAGACACGCCAGGCAACGAGAGAACCGCGCCGAGAATCAGCGCGCGGGTCAGGGTTTTGTAATGGGTCATATCAGTGTCCTTGTCTAATTATGGTTAAGGGGCAAAGGTTGGTTACTGAATCAGGCCAGAAGCAAAAGTGCCTGAATGCCGGCTCGAATCAGCTAACGGAAATCCTGAATCAAACTTGAGGTGGGTGAGGTGGTATTTTTGAGTGATAAATCAATGTATTACAGACGGAAAGGTGTCCATTTTTCGACACAAGTGCGCCTTGTTTGACACAAGCGTGGAGGGATCCTAGTCCGCCTCACGTTCCAGGTTGCAGCAGCTCACCTGTGGGCTTGCGAGTGCCGGGCTCAGAATGGCTGCCGTGATCGCGTTGGGGCGGAAGACTGTGCAGCCTTTCAGGGCGAGCGTGTGCGCTTGCCGGTAAATGGCCTCGAAGCATGGGTACGGGATGTCTGCCGCGACATTGATGGTTTTGGAAATCGCGTTGTCGACATAGGGCTGGAGCGCGGCCTGCATCTGCAGGTGGGCGAGCGGGTCGATCTGCCGGGCCTCGATAAATTCGGGGGGAGTTCCGCTGTGCCCTGCCAGCTGCCATTGATGCAAGGCGAAATCGGTCACGTGATAGCTGCGGTAACGGCCATCCCTTTCCAGCACGCGCCGCTCGGCTTCGGCGGCAAAAATCGGCTCGATGCCACTGGAGCAATTGTTTGCCAGCAGGCTGATGGTCCCGGCGGGTGCAATCGCCAGCAAGTGGCTGTTGCGAATGCCGTGTGCGGCAATGGCATCGCGAATGTCGGCGGGCAGGCGCACGGCAAACCCGCTTGCCAGATAGGCTTTGCGGGTGAAGCCCGGGAAAGCGCCTTTTTCGTTGGAAAGCGCGATGGAGGCCCGATAAGCCGCGTCGCGTAGGGTTTTCAGGGTTTGCGCAGCCAGCGTGCGCGCGGCCTCGCTGTCGTAGCGCAGGCCCAGCAGCACCAGGGCATCCGCCAACCCGGTGATCCCGAGGCCTATGCGCCGGGTGTGACGGGCTTGTTCGGCCTGCGCCGGCAGCGGAAAGCGGGAGACGTCGATGACATTGTCGAGAAAACGCACTGCGAGCTGTGCGGCGTCGGTCAGCGCGTCCAGGTCGAGGCGGGCGTCGGCGCTGAAAGGCGAGGCTACAAAGGCGGTGAGGTTGAGCGAGCCGAGGTCGCAGGCACCGTAGGGCGGCAGCGGGATTTCGCCGCAGGGGTTGGTGGTGGTCAGGGTTTCGCGGTCGGCAAGCGTGTTGTCGCGGTTGATGGCGTCGACAAACAGCACGCCGGGTTCGGCGGTGTCGTAGGCTGCACGCAGGATGCGCTGCCACAGGTCGCGGGCGCGCACGGTGCGCGCAACGGGTAGGCCTGGAAACGCGAGTGGCCAGTCGCGGTCGGCCGCCACCGCCGCCATGAAGGCGTCGCTGACCTGCACCGACAGGTTGAAATGCCGCAGCGCCGCCGGGTCGCGCTTGGCGTCGACGAAGGTCTCGATGTCGGGGTGGTCGCAGCGCAGCGTCGCCATCATCGCGCCGCGGCGTACGCCGGTCGACAGCAGGGTTGCGCACATGGCGTCCCAGATGTGCATGAACGAGACGGGCCCGGAAGCGATGCTTCCGGTGGCCGCGGCAACCATGCCTGCCGGCCGCAGGGTGGAAAAATCGTAGCCCACCCCGCCGCCTTGCTGCAGGGTAAGCGCGCCTTCCTTCAAGGCCTCGAAGATGTTTTCGAGGTCGTCGTCGATCTTGCCCATGACGAAACAGTTGAACAGCGTCACCCGGTGATCGGTGCCGGCGCCGGCGAGAATGCGCCCGCCGGGCAGAAAGCGAAAATGTTCCAGCAGGCCGTAAAAATGTTCTGTCCACAACGTGCTGCTGTGCTTTTCTGCTGCCGCGATGGCGTGCGCAACCCGCTGCCAGGTCGCCCGGATGTCTGTTTCGCCTTCGGCCCGGTAGCGGGTCTCCCAGATATGGCGGGAAATCTCGCTGCTGAAGGGGACGGGTGAAGTCATGGCGCGCCGACTCGTTGAAGGTTTTGAGGCATCATCTGTTTATAGTCGTTTACCGTTCCACCCTCATGAACTTGCATCCTTATTCCACGTTGACCCCTGATTGCGCGCTCGATGCGCTCGATAGCACCGGCTTGCGCGCGGACGGCCGCCTGCTGGCGCTGAACAGTTACGAAAACCGGGTATACCAGATGGGAGTCGAGGATGCGGATCCGGTGGTGGTCAAGTTTTACCGCCCGGAGCGATGGAGCGATGCGGCCATTCATGAAGAACACGCCTATACGGCCGAGTTGGCTGCACGCGAAATCCCGGTGGTCGCACCGCTGCAATTGAACGGCGCGACCCTGCACACGCATGGCGGCTTTCGCTTTGCCGTTTACCCCAAGCAGGGTGGACGCATGCCCGAGTTCGATCGCGCCGATACGCTGAAATGGATGGGGCGATTTCTGGGGCGGATTCATGCGGTGGGGGCGCTGGCCGATTTTGCACACCGCCCGACACTCAACCTCGACACCTTCGGCATCGCATCGCGCGATTTTCTGCGTAGCGGCAATTGGCTGCCCCCTGATCTGGTGGCAGCCTGGGACAGCGTAGTCGAGCATGCGCTCGCCAATGTGGCGACGTGTTTCGAACGCGCCGGAAAAGTGCGTGCAATACGGTTGCATGGCGACTGCCATGCCGGTAACGTGTTGTGGACCGCAGACGGCCCGCACTTTGTGGATTTTGACGACAGCCGCATGGGGCCGGCGGTGCAGGACTTGTGGATGCTGCTGTCGGGCGAGCGCGAAGAGCAGCAGGTGCAGATCAACGAGATTCTTTCAGGTTATGAGGATTTCGCCGAATTCGACCCGCGTGAACTGAATCTGATCGAAGCACTCAGAACCCTGCGACTGATCCATTACGCGGCCTGGCTGGCGCGTCGCTGGGACGACCCGGCTTTCCCCGCGGCGTTTCCGTGGTTCAATACCCAGCTGTACTGGCAGGCGCGGATACTCGAACTGCGCGAACAAATCGCGTTGATGGACGAAGCCCCGTTGGTGGCATAAAAAGAAAGTGCCGATCCATTCTGATTGCAGCGCAGCCGTGTCCCGTTTGGGTAGACGCCGCGCGCAAGTCGTATTTTCCCCAGCGCCCGGCGCATTTTTTCGCAGCGAAAGAGGTCAATCAACATGTGTGGCATAGCAGGTGAATTCCGCTTCGATGGCACCGTCCCCGACGCGGCGGCGATGGCGCGCATGCTGGCCAAGCTGGAACGGCGCGGCCCCGATGCTGAAGGTCAGCACGCTGATGGGCCGGTGCGGCTGGGCCACCGGCGGCTGTCGATTATCGATCTGTCGTCGCGCTCGCGCCAGCCGATGCTCGATACGGCATCCGGTAACGTTGTGGTGTTCAACGGCACCATTTACAACTACCCGGAACTGCGTGCCGAGCTCATCGAGCGGGGTCATGTCTTCCATTCCGACGGCGATACCGAAGTCATCCTGCGCGCCTATCTTGAATGGGATGAGGCGTGTGTTGAGCGCCTGCATGGCATGTTTGCCTTTGCCATCTGGAACCGCGAGACGCTGTTTCTGGCGCGCGACCGGCTCGGTATCAAGCCGCTGTATTACAGCGAGAACCTGGGCTGCTTTCGGTTCGCTTCGACCCCGCAGGCGTTGCTTGCTGCGGGCGGGGTCAACACCGGGATCGATGCGGTGGCGTTGCACCATCTGTTCACCCTGCATGCGGTGGTCCCCGCGCCGCGCACAATCTATAACGGCATTCGCAAGCTTGCACCCGGCACGACGTTAACGCTGGATTTGCGTGGCAAGCTGAGCCACAAACGCTACTGGTCGCTCAAGGCGCAGCGTCCGGCGACACCAAAAACCGAGGCCGAGTGGACCGAAGCCATCCACGAAAGCCTGCGCCAGGCCGTCAAGAAGCGCATCGAAATTGCTGATGTGAAAGTCGGTGTGCTGCTCTCGGGCGGACTCGATTCGAGCCTGCTGGTGGCCTTGCTGGCCGAGCAGGGCGTGCCTGACCTGATGACCTTTTCGGTCGGCTTCGAGGACCAGCCGGAAGAGCGCGGCAACGAGTTCGAGTACTCCGATCCGGTGGCCGCGATGTACGGTACGCGTCACCACAAGTTTTTGATCCCCAACTCGGAAGTGCTGCGCCGCCTGCCCGAGGCGGTGGATGCCATGAGCGAGCCGATGTTTGCACAGGACGCAGTGGCGTTTTACCTGTTGTCCGAGCAGGTCAGCAAAACCGTGAAAGTGGTGCAAAGCGGACAGGGCGCGGACGAAGTGTTTGGCGGCTATTTCTGGTATCCGCTGATGGCGGCGGAAACGTCGGGCTCGCCGCTGGATCGCTTTCGCAAACATTACTTCGATCGCGATCACGACGAGTTTCTTGAAATGGCGATGCCTGCGTATCACGGGCTGGATTACACCGCGCAGACGATTGCCGCGCATCTGGCGGAACCTTTTGCCGATGAATTCATCGATCAGGTATTGCGCATGGACACCACCATGCTCATCACCGACGATCCGGTGAAACGGGTCGACAACATGACCATGGCATGGGGACTGGAAGCGCGAGTGCCGTTTCTCGATCATCAACTGGTGGAACTGGCGGCCTCCATGCCGCCCGAACTGAAGCTGGCGTCCGGGGGCAAGCACGTGCTGAAAACCATCGCGCGCGGGCTGGTGCCCGATGCGGTAATCGACCGCAAGAAAGGCTATTTTCCGATGCCCGCGCTCAAATTCGTGCGCGGGGATTTTTTGAATTTCATGCAGGATATTCTGAATTCGCAGGCCTGCCGTGAACGTGGCCTGTATCAGCGTGCCTACGTGAACAAACTGCTGGACGCCCCAGAACACCACCACACCCGCATTCAGGGCAGCAAGCTGTGGCATTTGGCATTACTGGAATACTGGTTACAAAAAAATGCGTAAATTGTTTTTGCTGTTGGCTGCACTGGCTGTTTTTCCCGCCCAGGCGCAAAGTGGTTTTGACACCTGGCTGGCTGCATTCCGCGAGGAAGCGGCAGCACAGGGTATTTCCGCCGCAACGCTCGATGCGGCACTCACCGGTATTACGCCGATTGAGCGCGTGGTGGAGCTCGACCAGCGCCAGCCGGAATTCCAGCAAACTTTTTATGACTACCTGAGCCGTCGCGTCACCGAGTATCGGGTTTCACGCGGCGGAGCGCTGCTGCAGGAACACAACGCGCTGCTGGAAGCTGTTGAGCAAAAATATGGGGTTCCCAAGGCGATTCTGGTGTCGTTTTGGGGGCTGGAAACAAACTTTGGCAACAATCTTGGCAGTCTCAATATCCCTGCCAGTCTGGCTACGCTGGCTTATGACGGACGGCGCAGTCAGTTTTTCCGCAGCCAGTTGCTCGATGCCTTGCGCATCATTGATGCAGGCCATGTTCAGGCCATCGACATGAACGGCTCCTGGGCCGGCGCCATGGGGCACATGCAATTCATGCCATCGACCTTCCGTGGCTATGCGGTGGATGGGGATGGCGATGGCCGTATCGATTTATGGACGTCGGTCCAGGACGCCATGTACTCCGGGGCCAATTATCTGAAGCGCTCTGGGTGGCGCGCAAATGAACCGGTGGCGCTGGAAGTGCGGCTGCCGGAAGGCTTTAACTTCCGGCAAGCCAGTGCCAGTTACCGCTTGCCCGTGGAGAAGTGGACCGCGCTCGGCGTGTTGACGGCGGCCGCCACGCCGTTGCCCAATGCGGCGGGAAATGCCGCCATACTCTTGCCACAGGGTTGGCAGGGACCGGCCTACATGGTGTTCGATAACTTCAATGTAGTGATGCGGTGGAACCGTTCGGTGAATTACGCGTTGTCAGTGGCGCAATTGGCGAATCAACTTGCGGGCGGCAGCGCGCTGGCTGTGCCGGGGTCTGAGTCCGGCGCACTGAGCACGGCTCAACTCAAAGCCATGCAGCAGGCGTTAAGTGAAATGGGCTATGACGCCGGCCCGGCCGACGGCTTGCTGGGCCCACGGACGCAAAGCGCCATTCGGATTTATCAGGTGGTATATCAATTGCCTGCGGACGGTTACCCTGCCCCCAGCCTGTTTGCCCATATTGAAAAACAACATGCCGCGGCCGCTGCCGCCGGCAAGCTGACTGGCACGCTTGAGCCGGCTTTTTCAGAGTCGGACGATCAACCCTGATGCCATTTGTTCTGCATAGGGTATTTTTCCGGCATTCGGCTCGAGCGTGGGGAGAGAGGGGTGAGTGACGCGCGAAATGTATTGGGCACCCTGCTGCAGGTGTGCGGCGTGTCGCCGATGACCGGCTTTGTCCGCGACGGCCTATGCCATACCGGGCAGGAAGATATCGGCAGCCATACTGTCTGCGTTCAGATGACCGATGCGTTTTTGGAGTATTCGCTGAACCGCGGCAACGACCTCGTAAGCCCCGCCCCGGAATACGATTTCCCTGGTCTGAGAGACGGCGACCGCTGGTGCATGTGCGCCTCGCGCTGGCTTGCCGCAGCCGAAGACGGCGTGGCACCGCCGGTGGTGCTGGAAGCCACCCATGTTCGCGCCCTCCAAACGATCACCCTGGCAGACCTGAAATACCATGGTTTGCGTACAAAAGAATTGCCCGGCGCATGAGTCTGGTTTGCTGGAAATGCGGTGGCAGTCTGGCTGGCAAGTTGCTGCCGCTGTCACGCCTGGATACGTGCCCCAGTTGCCGGACCGACCTGCATGTGTGCCGTTTGTGCCGGCATTTCGATGCGCATCGATCTGGCCAGTGCCGCGAACTGGCGGCCAAGCGAGTGGCTGACAAAATACGCGTCAACGATTGCGGCTGGTTTGTGCCGCGGCTGGAAGCCTATCGAGGCGGCGGCGCTATCATGGCGCAGGCCAGTCGGAGCGCACTCGATGATTTGTTCAAGAAGCGCGACGACGATCCCGCCTGAGTTGGCTTGCCATATCCGTCAGTCAAAGCGGCCTTGCCAATGTGCCGCAAATTGCTTGCCCATGGCCATTTGCGGCTGCGAGGGCGTCAGCCCCTCCGCTTTTTCACGTTTGGTGATTCGCTTTTTGGCCATTTCGAATGCGGCCGTGAACGAATGCGTCTTGTTGAGTGCCTCTTCGAAATAGGCGCGGCCAAAGTCGGTCATGCTGTTGCGATCATCGCAGCCGAATGAGTTCCGGTCTGCGCTCGAAGCGGTGATCACTAAGGTGTTGTCGTCGCGTAGCGCGGGGATGAAGCCGCCAGAATAGCAGGCAGAAACGACAATCACCTTCCATTTGATGGGGGTGGCGGCCAGCGCGGTTTTCAGTCGCTCAGGTGTCAGTTGTGTCAGGTCGAGGCTGTTGTTGTTCACCGAGATATACGCGGGGTCGGTCGAGCCATGGCTGGTTACAAACAGGAACAGCACATCCTCTTTGGGATCGAGCAATTCACCCACGCGGTTCAACGTGATTTGCAGCGCGGTGGTGCTGGCGATGGGCACACCTGCGGTTGCCTGGGTGTTGTTGATGAGGACAACCGAGCGACCCCGTGTATCGAATCGGGAATCGAACAGCGCGCGAACCGTATTCACTTCCTTCATGAAGACGTCCTGCCAGCCGTAGCCGGCAAAGCCGACAAAATAGAGGTCGGGCGCGTTGGGGCGCTGGGGCTGCAGCGTGTTCAGCGTTTGTTCCAGCAGACCGGCTTGCTGGTAGATCAGCGCTTCGTGGCGACCTATGCCGAGCGTATCCGTTTCGGGTGAAGCCGGGTACCAGGCTTCTTCGCGCGGCAGCAGCCACAGTCCGGCGGCCACCACCGCCATTAAAAAAGCCGTCATCGCGGCGCGTGTGCCCATGTTGAGGGGCGCCCACAGGTTCGCCGCCCGCATCAACAACACGCCAATGATCAGCGGCCACCCGATTATCCAGATCCAGGCCCAGGCAGGATTTTGATCGAGATCAAGCATCGTCCACATGGCGCGACTGGCATAGGCGTAGGCGAACACGGCGGGCGCCATGGCGGTGGCTGCCACGGCATAACCGAGCAACAACGCGGGGGTGCGTGTCCAGGCTGCCAACAGCGCTGCGACGCCCAGCGTGAGCGTGACGGAGGCGAGCGCGTGCAAAACAAAGCTGGCGTTGAACGTGCCCGCACCTTCGAGATCGAGATAACCGACACCTGCGCCCAGCGCGAACTCGATCCCCGACAACAAGACCAGCTGAAGGATCGATACATGAAAGTGGTCAGCCGTCACGCGCTGAAATGTGGCGAGCCGAAAGCTGGCTACCAGGTTTTGCAATAAAGCGCGCATGCGGCTAATCAACCGGGTTGGAAGGTAGGCTGTTATCGGCCGGGGCGCGGGCGGACTGAAGTGAACGCAGCGCGCGCCATTCATACAACACCAGCCCCGCTCCGATCAGCGCGATCCCGACCCAGCCCATCGCCGGAATGAATTCGGCGTTGAGTGTTTGCCCGATCAGCAAGGCGGTCACAGGCGTAATCAGCGTGATCAGCGCCACGCGGCCGGCGTCGAGATGCTTGATGATGTAGTAATAGAGCGTGAAGCCCACCACCGACCCCAGCACGCCGAGATAGATGATCGCCGCGCTGGCGCGCGGTGTGATGTCGGACGGGATCTGCGCGGAATCGGCCAGCGCCCAGGCCAGCACGAAGAACGGGACCGCGACGCCGAGCGAACCGGTGGTGATGGCGAGCGCCGAGACGCGCACATTCAGCCGCTTGATCCACACCAGCCCCAGCGCCTGCGCCGTCATGCCCGCCAGCACGGCGGCGGTGCCGAGCGTGGCGTGGCCGTCGCCCGGCCACGGCTGGCCGAACAGCGCCCACAGCCCAGCCAGCGCCAGCCCAAGCCCCACCAATCGAATCGGCGTGAGCGTGCGCTCACTCAGCCACAGCGCGGCGAACACGCCGGTCACCAGCGGCGACAGCCCGAAGATCACCGAAATCAGCCCCGACGGAATGTGCAGCGCGCCCCAATAGGTGAGCAGCATCGCCACGAACATCGACAGCCCGCTGACCGCATACAGTCGCCGCGCCGCCGGGGTGAACGGAAACGCGGTGCGGGTGGCGACGAGCAGCAGCAGGCAGATCGCCAGCCCGATCAACATGCGCGCCATCACCGCGAAGCTGAAACTCGCCCCCTGCGCGCTCCACTGGATGGCGAGTGGCGTGGTTGACCAGATCAGGATGACGCCAAGATAGGCTGCGGGGACGGACATGGAAGTGGGGTTGCTGATTGAAATTGGGATCAAAAATTGCCACGTTCAATTTTATGAAGACGGATAGCGGTCAAAAAGTGATGACCGCTTCCATGAAGGTGACCGCACGTCCTGACAAAATCACGCGATCGGCTTTCACCTCGCAGCCAAGTGAGCCGCCACGTTTGGAAACCTGTTTGGCCTTGAGACGGGTTTTGCCCAGCGCGGCGGCCCAGTAGGGCGCGAGCTCGCAATGCGCCGAGCCTGTAACGGGATCTTCAGGAATGCCGTATTTTGGGGCAAAGAAACGGCTCACAAAATCCACATCCGAGTTGTCCACATCCGGGCAAGGCGCGGTGACAACCACCCCGCGCAAATCGAGCTGGCTCAACAAGGCAAAGTTGGGCGCCAGGGCGCGTATCGTGGCCTCGCTGTCAAACACGGCCACGTAATCCTCAGCTGCCCGCACTTCAATCGGGCGCTGGCCGAGCGCTGCAACCAAAGCATCGGGCATCGCACACGGGGTAGGTACCGATGCGGGGAAATCCATTTCCAGCTGTTGTTCATTTCGTTTCACGAACAGATCGCCGCTGCGGGTTTCAAATGTGATGACGGGTTGGCTGTAGCCAAGTTGCTCAAACAGGATGTGCGCCGCAGCCAGGCTTGCGTGGCCGCACAGATCCACCTCCTTGACCGGGGTGAACCAGCGTAACCGGTAGCCTTTGTCTGAAGGCACAAAGAATGCCGTTTCGGACAGATTTTTTTCTTCTGCAATGGCCTGCAGCATGTCATCGTCCAGCCAGTTTTCCAGCGGGCACACCGCAGCCGGGTTGCCCTCGAAGGCTCGGCTGGCAAAGGCATCGACTTGGTATTGTTTGATTTCGCGGATTCAAATCCGAAGTGCAATTTTGAATAACAGGTTGGGTGGGCGAGAT
>JASJPF010000086.1:0-26494 GCA_031426835.1 Thiobacillus sp. | reverse complement strand
TGGCGCAGTTACAATCACATCAAAACGTCGTTGCACTTCAGGGTTGAATCCGCCTTTTCATGGCTGAGCTCAATTTGAGAAGAAGCGTTTCCCTACACAAGTTGCACAGTCAGGCACCGGCTTTTTGTTGGAGTACCTTTAACAGGCTTTCCAAATCTGGCGCTTCCTGATATTGAACCCCATTTGGGGCGACTTCATCCCAGGAAGCCTTGGACCCGACATGCAAATGCGCCGCTATTTCAATAGCGGCTTTATCGTCCAGTAAACCTGCGGGTATCCAATACTGTGTTCCGTCCTTGATCGGATTGGGTAATGGGCTTCCGCATTTTGAACAGAAATCAGTGCGATAGCCCGTCTCTTTTACATAGGAGGTAATCCGTTCATGGCCGCGCACCCATTGAAAGTGTTCGCTTGAAACAATGAGTGCAGAATTGGAGATGGAGCCCGTTGCTTTTCGGCATAAGGAGCAGTGGCACTGATAGATATTTGGCAGATCGCCAGACACCGCGAACTCAACTTCTCCGCAAAGACATTTACCCTGCATGCAACACCCCTTAATTATTTAACCATAAATAGCCTGCAAACTTTCCGCAGCAATCTCGCGCACGTCAGCCTCGCATCCAGCCACGAGCACGCAGCGGACATGCCCAGTAGATTTGAGCGCTGCTCCCTAGGAAGCTCGGGTTGCCAAAAGCTTGGTTTGGCAGAATCAGCTTTTGCGTGAAATATTCAGTTGCCTGCCGATGGCGACCACACCAAATACGGCGACCGCAAAGGCCACGGTGGTGGCATCCACCACTTCGCCCAGCAGCAGTGAAGCAGCGGCAATTGTAAAAAAAGGCTGCAATAGCTGTGTCTGCCCTACTCGTGCCACGCCGCCTAGCGACAGTCCCTTAAACCACGGCAGAAACCCCAGAAACTGGCTGGCAAGGCTTACATAGGCAAAGCTTATCCATGCAGCACTTGAGACATGACCGGTGACTGGCGCGTAAAGGATCATTGGCACAATCAGAAACGGGGATGAGATGACCAATGCCCAGGAAATAACCTGAAGTCCGCCCATGGTTTGCGTTAAGCGGGCACCAATGGCATAGCCAATGGCTGCACTTAAAACTGCGACAAGCAGCAACAAGTCGGCAAGTTGCATCGTGCCCGCTCCTTTGAAGATGGAGAAAGCGATAACGAGCGCGCTGCCCATGGATGCCATCACCCAAAAGCTGGGAGAGGGACGTTCCCGGGAAAAAACAAACCCAGCGGCAGCGGTTGCAAGCGGCAGAATGCCGAGCATGACGCCACCATGAGAGGCATCGACATGGCGCATGGCAAGTGACGTGAATATCGGAAATCCAAGCACAACCCCTAACGCGACCACAACAAGTGCTTTGAGTTCGCCCCGGGTGGGTGTCCGCTGTCTTCCCGCGGTCAGGTAGATCAAGGCAAGCAGCGATGCGACGACTGCCCGCCCGGTCCCTACAAATAGAGGGTTGAGCGACTCCACAGCGACGCGTGTCGCAGGCAGCGTCAAGCTGAAGATCGCCACCCCCAGCAAGCCAAGTAGCATTCCCTTTGTCTCAACGCGCAATGCGGTTCGGGTAGGCATGGGTAGTCCTAGACCATGATGGCCTGCAGGCTCTCTGCCGCAATCTCGCGCACATCGGCATCCTCGTCCGTCAGCCGCGCATCCAGCCACGCGCGCGCAGTGGCGTCGCCGGTCAGCCCCAGATAATGGCTGGCATCCGCCCGCACCCGCGCGTCTTCATGTTGCGACAGTTTGCCCAGACGCGGCAGCAAAGCGCGCAGGGTATTGGTGCCGGCAAAGTTTTCCAGCAGCACGCCGGCGCCCAGTCGCACATTCAGACTGGCGTCGACATTGCCGACGATGGGCAACACGGCGGCCAATAGGTCTGCGTCGGCTTCGATCAGTGCTTGTGCCTTGGGTAGCTGGCCAATTTTTAACAGCATGTGGAAATAATCGGCCATGCCGGTTTCGCTGTCGGCTTTGGTCGCCCAGTCGGCGAGTTCGGTTTTGCTGTGTACGCCAGCGAGCTCGATGCGGCCGATGCGCACCCAGGGCACTGTGCGCACGCCGAGCGTCTGCCCCACTTCGGGATGCTGTTCCAGGTTGACCGCTTCAAGACGGCCGATCACGCCCAGTTTCACCAGGTCGGCGAGTGCTGACAGCATCGCCGGGCAATGCGGGCAGGTGGTGGAGATGAGCAGCAGTGCATCGGGTGTGGGCATGGTCATTGGTCAATTGTTGTCGCGGCGCGATAATGGGTCGTATGGAATTTACCATTCTCCCTGTTACCCCGTATCAACAAAACTGTTCGCTGGTGTGGGATGCCAATGGCCGCGCGGCACTGGTCGACCCCGGCGGCGAGACCGAGCGCCTGCTGGCCGAAGTGGCTCAGCGCGGCTTGACGCTGGAAAAAATCCTGCTTACCCACGGCCATCTCGATCATGTCGGCGCGGCGGCAGAAATACGTGCGCGGTTGGGCATTCCCATCATCGGCCCACAACGCGAAGAACAATTCTGGCTCGACCTGCTGCCGCATCAGGCCGAGCTATTCAACTTTCCGCCCGCGGTGGCGTTTACCCCGGATCAGTGGCTGGATGATGGCGATACGGTCGACGTCGGTAGCCTGCGCTTCGATGTGCTGCATTGCCCCGGCCACACGCCCGGCCATGTGGTGTTTTACCAGCCCGACGCGCAGATTGCCTTCGTCGGCGACGTGTTGTTCAAAGGCTCGATTGGCCGCACCGATTTTCCGCGCGGCGATCACGCGGCGCTGTTGTCGGCGATACGCGAGAAGCTGTTTCCGCTCGGCGACGAGGTGCGTTTTGTGCCGGGGCATGGCGCCATGTCCACGTTCGGGCACGAACGCCGCGAGAACCCCTTCGTCGGTTCGGCGTCTGATTGATATCCAGTCGGCAGGCCCCCATAAAATCAGGAGATTGATATGAAGTGCTCGCATGTTCCGTTTGCCCTGTTGTGCTCAGCCCTGCTGTTTTCCGCTGCTGCGCCTGCGCAAAACCTCGGCGCCATCGTCAACCCCCCGCCCGAAGCGCCTTCGATCACCCAGGCCGCGAAGGCTGAACTGGCGGCGGTGAACAAGCGCGTGCCGCAGCTGGATACGAAGGGCCTGCTGGCGCAACTGAAGGCGAAGCCCACCACTGTGGTCATCGACGTCCGCTCGCCTGCCGAATTGAATATCTCGGGCTATATTGACGCGCCGTTGTTTTTCAATATCGACCGCGGCTTTCTGGAGTATCAGATCGAAGCGCGCGTGCCGGACAAGGCGACGCCCATCGTCGTCTACTGCGGCGTCAGCCAGCGCAGCCCGCTGGCCGCCGACACGCTGAAGAAGCTCGGTTACAAGAACGTCAAAAACTACCGCGATGGTTTCTTCAACTGGAAACGCGCTGGTTTGCCGATTCAGCAATTCGACAAGGCGCCCACCTCATTCCTGTACGACATGCCGCAGGAAATCATCCCCGGCGTGTGGTCGGCCATCGGGGCCACTGCACCGGGCACCTACGAGAACTCCGGTCACAACAACAACCTGTCTTTCATCATCACCGAAGACGGCGTACTGGTGGTGAACGCGGGCGACAACTACCTGCTCGCGCAAAGCCTGCACGAGGAAATCAAAAAGCTGACCAGGCAACCGGTGAAATACGTGGTGCTGGAAAACAGCCAGGGTCACGCCATGCTCGGCTCCAAATACTGGAAGGAACAGGGCGCCACCATCATCGCCAACCGCGAAACCGCGGCCTATATGGAAAAGACCGGTTTCGACGCGCTGGCCGGGATGCGTGCCCGCGCACGCGACAAGGCGTTCAAGACCGAGTTCGTGATGCCGGACAAGCTCTACGACGACAAGCTCGAGCTCAAAATGGGCAGCTGGAATTTGCAGATACTGCACCTCGGCCCCTCACACAGCCACGGCGACACCATGGTGTGGATTCCAGAGAAGAAACTGGTGATCGCCGGCGACACCGCATTCCACATCCGCATGCTGCCGATTTTCGACGACGTCGATACGGCCAAGTGGATACAGACCTGGGACACGTTCGAAGCGCTCGGCGCACAGATCGTGGTGCCCGGCCACGGTGGCCCCACGGATATGGCTACGGTGCGCAAGTGGACGCGCGATTACCTGGTCTATTTGCGCGCCAAGGTGGCCGAAGTCATCAAAAAAGGCGGCTCGCTCGACGATGCCTACAACATCGATCAGACACCCTATGCGCATCTGCACACCGCCGATCAGTTGATGCGAAGCAACGCGGGGCGGGTGTTCCGTGCAATGGAGTTTGAATAATTCTGGCGCGGGTTAGAGCGGGATCACCGCTTTAACCAGATCGCCTGCCGCATCAGCGGTCGCGTGGTTGTGATCGCGACGCGGGTTGTACTCGGCGATTTCCATCGCCACGAAAGAGGGATCTCCGCGTAAACGGATCAGTGCTTCGGCGAGTTCGGCACGTCGGAGTCCATCGGGCACGGGGCTGCCCACCCCCGGTTCTTCAGCGGGGTCGAGCGCATCCAGGTCCACGCTGACGCCAAAGCCTGCGGTGCCGTCCCGCACGATGGTCAGCGCTTCATCGAATATCTCGGCCAACCCGCGCCGATGGATTTCTTCCATGTCGAACACCCGCACCCCCAATTGATGCAGCAAGGCCGCTTCGCCCGCCTCGAAACTGCGCACCCCGATCAGGCACACGTGCTCGGGGTGCAGCTTGGCTTCTGCGCCGTCGATTGAAGTGAGCGCCGCGTCGCCGTGACCGAGCAAGCACGCCAGCGGCATGCCGTGTATCTGCCCGCTCGGCGTGGTGGCGAAGGTGTGGCTGTCCATGTGGGCGTCGATCCAGATCAGGCCGAGCGGCCCCTTGTCGGCGAGCGCGTAATGGACGCCGCTCCAGGTGCCGATGGCGCAGGAATGATCGCCGCCGACCACCAGCGGAAAATTGCCCGCACCCAGCACGGTGACCACTTCCGAGGCCAGCCGGATGTTGAGCGCCGCCACCGCATGCAGCGGTGTATCCAGCTGCGCGCGCGGCACGCGCAGGATTGCGTTCCACGCCATGTGCTGCAGCGGGGTATCGTGAAAAACCCGGTAATGGCGCAGCGCGTCCGGCCCCTCGGCGCAGGCCGGGTCGGGCGCACCGGCCCCACTGGCGGCGCCGATGATCATGATGTTGCGGTGAGAAGAGGGGGAGGCGGGCTTCATGCTGTCAGCCTGGCGGCGTCGACACTCATTCCAGCCCGCCCAGATTCACGTATTTGGTTTCCAGATATTCGTCGATTCCGCTGCGTCCGCCTTCGCGCCCCAGCCCCGATTGCTTGACGCCGCCGAACGCCGCCTCGGCGGTGGAAATCACCCCCGCGTTGATGCCCACCATGCCGTAGTCGAGCTGTTCGGCCAGGCGCCAGGCGCGTCCCAGGTCGCGGGTGTACGCGTAGGCGGCGAGGCCGAATTCGGTGTCGTTGGCCATGCGGATCACCTCGGTCTCATCGGCAAAGCGAATCAGCGGCGCCACCGGGCCAAAGGTTTCGTCGCGGCAGATTTTCATGTCAGTCGTGCACTGACTTAACACCGTCGGCTGAAAGAACTGCCCGCCGAGGGCATGGCGCGCCCCCCCAGTGAGCAGCATTGCGCCGTTGGCCAACGCATCGGCAATATGCGCCTCCACTTTCTCAAGCGCT
Source organism: Thiobacillus sp. (assembly GCA_031426835.1). Lineage (GTDB taxonomy): Bacteria > Pseudomonadota > Gammaproteobacteria > Burkholderiales > Thiobacillaceae > Thiobacillus. The sequence continues at coordinate 20,790 of JASJPF010000086.1, read as the reverse complement.
GCCGGATTGATCAGCGGCCCGACTTCCGCGCCGGCCTCGAAACCATTGCCGACCTTTAGCTGCGCAACCGCAGCGGAAAATTTTTTGGCAAAGGCGTCGAACACGGCTTCGTGTACGAACACGCGATTGGCACAGACACATGTTTGCCCGCTGTTGCGGTATTTGCTGGCAATCGCGCCCGCCACTGCGGCGTCGAGGTCGGCATCGTCGAACACGATGAAAGGCGCATTGCCGCCGAGTTCGAGCGACACGTGCTTGAGCGTGGGCGCGCATTGCGCGAGCAGTTGTTTGCCGACTGCGGTCGAGCCGGTGAACGACAGCTTGCGCACCAGCGGGTGCGAAGTCAGCACGCCGCCTATCGTTGCCGCATCGCCAGTGACCACGTTCAACACCCCCGGCGGCAGCCCCGCGCGCTGCGCCAGCTCGGCCAGCGCCAGCGCGGTAAACGGCGTCTGCGACGCCGGCTTCGCCACCACTGTGCAGCCCGCTGCCAGCGCCGCACCGGCCTTGCGCGTCAGCATCGCCGCCGGAAAATTCCACGGCGTAATCAGCGCCGCCACCCCGACAGGCTGCTTCAGCGTGAACATGCGCCGGTCTGCCCACGGCGACGGCACCACGTCGCCATACACCCGCCGCGCCTCCTCGGCGAACCACTCGATAAAGCTCGCCGCGTATTCGATTTCCCCGCGCGCCTCGGCCAGCGGCTTGCCCTGCTCGCTCACCATGATTGAGGCGAGATCGTCGCGGTGCGCAAGGATCAGATCGAACCATCGACGCAACAGCTGCGCGCGGGTTTTGGCAGGGGTGGCGCGCCAGCTTGGAAATGCAGCGTGTGCGGCTTCGATTGCACGCTCAACGTCGGCAGCAGTACAGCGGGGCGCGCGGCCGACGCGTTCGCCGTTCGCCGGATTGTGCACCTCGAACGTCGTGCCGTCAGTCGCGTCCCCCCATTCTTTGCCGATCAGTGTCTGCTGTCTGAATAACGTGGGATCGGTGAGCTTGATGCTTGTCATTGCTTAGGTGAATGCTGGAATGTGGCCGTCAATATGTTGCAGGGATTTCTTCTAAATCTAAGGTGTTGGTTAAGTGGTCCATCATCGAATTCACTGTGATTTTTATCAGCCTAAGCGTATATCCAGCTTGCCACAATGAAACAGAGTTGTGCTTGATAGCTGCTGAAGGTGCGAAACCCGTGGGCATTGGCCTTGATGAGCCGGATCGCGCTATTGACCCCTTCCGCGCAGGCGTTACTGATTCGGTGCTTGCCGTAGTTGAACCACCAACGGCTGTTTTGCCTGAGTCCTCAGCAGGGAGAGCAATGCCGAAATCTATGGTAGTGGATATCCACCGGTTTTGCCGGGAGGATGATTTCTGATTTCTGATTTCTTATGGTTTGTATGTGGCTTTACGATCCCGGCATTCGCGGGGGCAGATTCCGAATTGCTCACGAAAAGCCCGCGAAAAATGCGCGCTGTTATTAAATCCATGCTTGAAAGCGATTTGGGTAATGTCGAGGTGCGCTTGTGCGCCATCCTCCAATGCGTGCCTGCAAGCCAACAAACGGCACGACCGCAACCATGCGCTAAATGTTAGTGATTCGCCCTCGAACACGCGATGGATGTGCGCGGGGGAAAGGTGCAATGCTTGCGATATTGAGGCAATCGACAGCGCGGGATCTTTCAAATGATCGATCGCGTACTGCTTGATTCGAAGCAAATGGAATAAGGTTCGGCTGGAAACAGATGCCTGCACCGCAGGTAGAAATACGGTCAAGGTGGCTGCCAGCAGTGCTGTGAGTGCATCTGCCGCATGTTCGGCCGTTCGCGACGGGAGCTGGCTGAAATCTGTCTGAAAATAACTCTCTGCCATGCGCGATAACAAACACGCTGCTGGATTCTGTCCATCAAGCGTGGTCGCGGTCAGCGTGTCTATGCCGGGTATTTTCAGCCGCAGGGCGTCTGCGGGGAGGATCAACACCGTCTGTGAAAAGAAGGCATCAAAGGAAAATTCGTACAGCCGCGTACTTGAAAACAAAGCCATATCTCCTGGCTTGAGTGCAGTCAACCGCCCATCCTGCGTCATACGACTGCTTCCTTCGCGTTGACTGATTAGCAGAAAAGACTCGCTGGTTGCCTGTGACAGGTGCAGCGGAGTGCGCCTGACCCGCTGGGCACTCGAAACGATTTGCGTAAGCTTGGTTGTATCGATATCGCGCATCTGAATCGACCCGCGAAATTGTCGTGGATCGGTAATCGACTGGCTGTCCGCCTGCACAAGGTGCTGACACACCATGTCTGTTCAGAAGGCGACTTTATCGCGGTCGCGTACCGCATCGGTTGAGACTTGCAGCAAGCCTGCGCTCGTTTTTGTGGTGCTGGTCAAGTTCGCCGTCAGCTTCATGAGAGGCCTAGCAAAGAATGATGAGAGTTTTAGCGCAGACTTCGCAAAGCGTACTGATAAATTGACACCGCTGTCAATGGATGCGAATCCCCGCCCCACAACCAGCAAGAGCCTATTACTTAAAGGTGCCGGATATGTTTTCAAATGGAGCACGGATTGCTTTTTCAATCCTTGTTGTCATGTTGCTCGCCACGACAAGCGCCCAGGGCGCAGAACCCACCGAAGATATGCGCACCATGGCGCGAATGCTTGCAGCGCTGGAGGCGCGCGACCTCAATGGATACTGCGCAGATATTCACGACGCCCCTCCCTATGCCGGCTACCTGAGCCGGGTCTGCCAATACGCCGTGCAAAACAAACTCAAGCAGCCGGAAGATTGTTCGCCGGGAAATATCACGCTACAAATCCAGGCCGATCGGAAGGCGTGCCTGGCGATGACGCCTGAGGAATTCGAGAAGACCGCGCTGCGCTGGCGTGAGGGCATAGACAGCTTTATTAAGGGCATGGCGGCGCAGGACATTGACGGCGAGAAGTTGCTGCAGGAAGAACGGGCGAGAAAACGTTGAGTTAAAACCGGGATGGCACGGAGAAGCGTTGTTTCTGGCGATTCGCAGCGATCTTTGATCCAGAGTTTTAGTAGTTAGCACAAACTGAAAGGGGAAGCATTCATGAAAAATATGACACTCGCGCTGGTGCTTGGGGCATTCACCCTGACGGCTATGCCGGCGCACGCCGCTACCGACTACCCAAAAATCACCGCTAAGGATTTAGCTAACTGTAAGAAAGAAATTGCAGAACTTCATCGTTTGGAGATTAATTATATAAAAGGGGAAGTTCAAGAGCGGTGCGCCAAATCCCGTAAGAATTACGACCCTGAATCGTGCAAACATTCAAAGGAGTGGCTAAGTAATTCATCGGCTAAAAGTGATTTGGCTTGGTACATGGAGGGCAATAAAAGTTGTGAAGATTCCGAATATCCCTGTTATGGCGTGCATATTTATAATGGAGCCGACCCGGATTTAGAATTCATTCGAACGTTAGCAAATGGCGTGGATATTTTCGGCGACTGGGTAGATTACTCGTATGTTGTCGACAAATGTGTTGCTAATTTGTGGCTAAAAAAGCTTGAAGCTAAGACAGAGAAAAGTCCGCAAGCGAAAGGTTCAATTACCCCAACCGTTTCTGACATCAAACGCTCTTCATCATCAAACTCCGCCGGCCTATCACCACAACAAATCACCACCTGCTCCGAAGAAATCAAGCGCAAGCAGATCGAATCGCAAAGCTGGGGCGGCGATGTCAACGATGTTTCGGCGCGTCTCGGCCAGTTTCAAAAAAATCTCTTCGAAGGCCGCTGCGCGGGCCACCCCGAAGCGAAGGCTTACATCGCAGGTGCGAACAAAATGCTGGGGTATAAAATTGATGCGCCCAACCTGACCCCCGCCCCTACTGCGGGCGCAAATCCAGAGCCCTCAACGTTTGCGGACAGTCGCCCTTCAGCAAAACGTGAGAAGCGACAGCATGTGCCAGAGGCAGTGGCAACCAATTGTCTGACCGTGAGCGAAAAGCCCGGATTCGGGGGGTTCGTCAACTCGTGCAATTACGCGGTTTATTACACATATTGCGCCGAACATCCAAAAAAAGATGCATGGACGGAGTCGTTCGATTGCGACAAAGGCCGACATGGACTTGGGTCCGATGTGGTTGGCGCGAACAATACCCAAGGTTCGCACACCAAAGGCGCCAAGAAAATCCACTGGGCCGCATGTAAATACAAAGAACCCGATGGCACCTACGCTGGCATCAGCGTGGTGGATGTTAAGTGGGACGCCCAAAAAAGGACGCTGAACTTTCGTTGCAGCGAATGAGGTGTCAGGCGTATTCAATGAAACGGGCATGGTGACGTTAAACCGGAAGGCTAAAGCCTTTCCGATTTTATACAGGAGTGCAGGGATAGATCACGATTTCATGCCGCTATTCCACACGCAAAGGAATCAAAAATGTTTTTAAGTAAATTGCTCGTTTTTATTCTGGCGCTTGCAGGTATGCCCGCCTATGCAATGACTATCAAAGCACCAGACATTGCTGAAAATGGCGCAGTGATTCCTGTCGAAATCTTGCCCGACAGACCCCTGACGGCAGGGCAGCGGATTGACCTGCTGGTTAACGGCGAACCTGTGGCACAAGTCAGGGTGATAACAGGCAGTCTTTCTGCTTTTTCTACGCGCGTCAAAGGTACTCAACTCAACACAACAATATCCGCACGCGTGATCGCAAATGGAGGTGAGATTGACGCTGCTTCGCGCAATATTGCCGTGACCATCTCCGTGACAGCGAGCGGTGCGCCTACTGTTGTGGGTGATATGAGAGTACGGGCACTAAATGGCGATCTTAAAGTGCTCATGACCTCAGAAAACGGTTTCTCCGGCATCCTGATTTTGCAGGACACTAACTTTCGGGTAGAAATCAGCGGCACCGCCGGCATAGCGAGGCATCCAATGGTGGGAGTGAAAGGCGATTTCACCGATCAGGCTACCGCTTCGATGGATGGGCAGACACAACAACCGGTCGCAAAGCCTGCGGTTGCGCAACCGGCGGCCCAGCCTGGGGCAGATTATGATCCTAGGGCGGCGCGTGGTGGTTATAAGCAATGAGGTATTGATCAGGGGGAATGAGATGCATAGCCGGGATATGAAAGCACCTCGCCAGAGATTTAAGCAATTATTTGGGGCGCTCGTTTTGATGTTTGGAGTGACTGTCGCGCCCTATTCGCTGGCCAATGAGATCAGCCCGCAGATCGCCAATTGCGAAGAGCTCAAGGAGGTGGATATCCAGGCGCAAATCGATCTGTGCACGGCCCATGCGGGTTGCAACCTGATCCTGGAATCGAAAAAATCATGCGCAGCCGCCAAAACTTTTCTTGATAAGCTCAAAGCGGCTGTGGGGGCGGGCACAAAAACCTTTTTTTCTTATAGTAAGAAAGTTACCTCTAATCATGTTTTTGAGGCCAGCCTGAGCGATGCCGCCAAGGCGGTCGAGCAACTGCCAGCGGTGCGGCAAATTCTCGAAGGCACATGGTGGAATGCGTCGAAAGAAACACGCGATCAGATGATCGGGAAATATGGTGTCCATGCACTTGGACTTCTCGCACGAGTTGATGCAGCGGGCAAGACTGTGCTTGAGCTCTCGTACGGTAGTTCAGGCAAGGCTGTCTGGGTGGGAGACACTCACGGAACCTTTCTTACGTATAACGATAAAGACTACCGCCATGGCTACGGCGTCCTGTTCTTTGACGATGGCGAAATTCATCGAGGTAAATCTTTCGATTCTAAAATCAGCGGGGAAGCTGATTTCTTGCGTCCAAACGGTTTGCGGCGCGTTGGCTACGCGGACGATAACAGGCCTCATAAAGATTTCGATCAGGTTATTGTTTACCCTAGCGGTGAGGTATACCAGGGGCGTGTGGATGCGAATGTGAGGCGCTCAGGCAAAGGTGTCCTCATGTGGCCCAACGGCAAGATTAAAGAGGAGGGCATTTTCGAGAAAGAGAAGCTAACCTTAGGCAAACGGTATAGTGAGGAAGGCTCACTCGTCGCGGAGGTGGATAAACCCGTAACCAAAGCAGAACAAGTCGCAATAATGCCAACAGCGTCAGGGTCCACCGCCACCATCCCTTCCCAGCGGAGCTCGACCACGCCAGGAAGTCCGGACTATCAACCCAGTCGGCCATCCACGTCTGCCGCCTCGGGCAGTGCAGGCACAGCACCTCGCGCAATTACTGTCGGCAGGAGTTGCCAGGACATCCTGAACGGCTTAATTGGTCCTGTGAACGACGCTGCTGCTTCATCGAGGTTGACTCTCGCTCAAAGCGCACAAGAAGTTGTCTGGGCCATGCAGACCTATATGCGCGTCGCCAATGCGCACTCCGCATGTGCAAATGACGCTCAATCAAGACAACAAGTAGCCAGCATGTTACGCAAGGAGCAGGATCGTTGCCGTCAAGGCGGTTTTTCCAATTGTGATTCCGGGCAGAATTTTTCGGGCACAGCGGCCAGAACGGAAATGGCAATTCGACAATTGTTTCAGGAGTCATCCGCACAAAGCGGGAACGCTGCACAGGCACAAGTAGGCGGAGAGTGCCAAGCCGCTTTGAATCGGCAGGAAAAAGAGTTCGCACCGACTGTCAAACGCATTGAAAACACTAAAAGCGTTGTTGAGCAATCTCAACTGACTTTAGGAATGATTAATCAACAAATGGCGCTGCTGGACAAGTTGTGCAAGGGGCAACCGCAATATGGTGTTTACGCCAGTTTGAAGCAATCCTACGATGGCACAATGCGCGCCTGCAGGGGAGTCGCCAGCAATCCCGGCGACTGCGTTCCGCGAAGCAGTTTGACAGGAATATCTCAGACGAAGGCTTGTTCATCGGAAATTGAACGCGCAATGAGTGCAGGCGTTGCATTAGATAGAGAGTGGAAAACGAGCTCACAGGAGGCCCAGGTTAGGACAGAAACCAAGTGGTGGTTAGAGGCAAGGTGCCCATCACTGGAATCTATGCAGCAAGCTCTCGAAATTAATGAAAGGGCGCTCAATAAATATAACTATTCAAATTCATTGTCAGACCAATTTTCATTAGCAAGAGTACAAATGGGCCTCTGCTTTTCTCGCGAAATGTTAGGCCGGTGCAGCTCAGTAAAGCCAGCGCCATCCCCAGCGCTATCCAGCGGGGGCGCAAGCCCGGCCTCACAATCAATTAAAAAGGGTGGTTCGTCGTCCGGTTGCTCTGCTGCCAGGGTTTCAGGTGAATGCGACTGCCCGAAGGGCAAACATATGGTCAATGGGCAATGTAGGGCTGGAGTGGCGCAATAAGATAATCCATTGTAAGTACAGCCCCCATTTCCCCCTTTAACAAATGCGTAGATCGTTATAGCTGTTAAGCTTATTTGTTAATCAACTGACAGTTGGCGGTAATTGTTTCATTGACCAGCGCGACGAGCAGTTCGATCAACGCCGGCCCCGGCGTATTACTCACAGGCAAATGCCGCACCGCAATCCCGCGCGCTTCACATGCACCCGCATCAATCACAGCCGGGCCGGTGATGACCACCCGAATGAGTTTATGCAACTGACCAATGGCCTCAGCGTCGATCAGCGTGGCGTGGGTGATGACGGTGGTGGACCAGAACAAGCGCGGGATTAAATCCGGCAACTCGGTGAACGGATATTCGCTCCAGTTGTGCTCGAAGCTGGGGATGGGTAGATCGTCTGGTGTGAAGGCAGCCCGATCAAGAAAAACCACGCGTTCCTTGAAGCTCATTTGGTGTCGCCCACCAGCCGCTCCAGCGCGCGCATGAGGGCGGACGAATCGAGTTCGCTGTCACCCGCACCCATCAGCGCGTTCATCTGCTGCGCGATCAGTGCGGCACCCGGCAGCGGCGTGGCGGTTTCCTGCGCGTTGTCCATGACGATGGCCATGTCCTTGTGGTGCAGTTTGACCTTGAAGCCGGGCTTGTAGTTGGAGTCGAGCATGCGCTGGCCGTGGACTTCGAGGATGCGGCTGCCGGCGAATCCGCCGAGCAGCGCTTCGCGCATCTTGACCGGGTCGACGCCATTGCGGCGTGCCAGCAGAATGGCTTCGGCGACACCCTCGAAAGTGAGGCCGACGACGATCTGGTTGCAGCATTTGACGACCTGGCCGGCGCCGTGGCCGCCGACGTGGACGATGTTCTTGCCGAGCACTTCAAACAGCGGCAGCACTTTTTCGAAGATGGGTGCTTCGCCGCCGACCATGATCGACAGCGTGCCTTCGCGCGCGCCGGTTTCTCCCCCGGACACCGGGGCGTCGAGCATGTGCACGCCGCGTTCGGCCAGCGACGCGGCAATGCGGCGGGTGGCGGCCGGCGCCACGGTGCTCATGTCGACGATGGTGTGCCCGGGCTTGGCGCCGTGGACGAGGCCGCGGTCGCCGAAGATGATTTGTTCGACGTCGGTGGTGTCGGAAACGACGGTGAACGTGATGTCGGACTCGGCGGCCACTTCGGACGGCGTGCCTTTACCGAGCGCGCCGGCGACCAACATGGGTTCGAGGCGGTCGAAGCGACGCCCATAGACGTAGAGTTGATGCCCGGCGGCCAGCAGGTTCTCCGCCATCGGGCGTCCCATGATGCCACTGCCAATAAATCCGATTTTCATGATGCCAACCCTTTAACCACAACAAGCCAGAATGGCAGCGTAACCAATCCGACCAGCGTTGACCAGCCCATGATGAGTCCCGCCAGCCGGGTGTCCAGTCCAAAGCGGTCGGCCAGCGCAATCACCATCACCATCGTGGGCATCGCCGCTTCCAGTACGCCCGCCTCGCCGGGCTCGGTCAGTTTGCCCGGCCACGCCAGCGCAATGCCCAGCGCCAGCAGCGGCATCAAAGCCAGCTTGATGGCCAGGGCGACAAACACCGCTTTTTGCGGACGCAGATCGTGCCAGGGTATGGTCAGGCCCAGCACGAACAGCATCAGCGGAATGGTGGGACTGCCGGCCCAGTGTGCAGCCTCGATCAGCGGGTCGAGCGGCAGGCCGGACAGATTGACCGCCAGCCCGGCGGCAAAGCCCCACACCGGCGGCAGCCGTAGCCACATCGACAGGAACGAGGCGTGCTCGGTGTGTTGCCCGCAGCGGAAAGCGATCCACACGCCGAGCGACCACACCAGCGGGGTGGTGGCGAGCATGTCGGCGAAGAAGGGATAACGTGCGCCCGATTCGCCATATACCGTGGTGAGGAAGGGGTAGCCAAAAAACAGCACGTTGCCAAAGCCCGCGGCCAGCATGATCGAGCCGCGTGCGGGGTTGGAGAGGCCGCGCCCGAGCGGCGTGGCAAACAGCACGAATGCAGACAAGCCCAGGCCGAACAGCGTGGCCAGGCCCAGAATCAGTGGCACCTGCAACAGGCTGAGGTCGACGGTAGCGGCCGCACCCGCTGCAAAAAACAGCATGGGCGCAAAAAAATTCAGTACCAGCCGGTTGATTTCACCGCGCAGCCCGACGATGGAAATCCCGCTTTGCCAACGCGGCCAGATGCCGCCCGCCGCAATCAGCAAAGCCAGGGGCAGCAACGTTTTCAGCAGCAGTTGCTGGGCGAGATCGGGGGACATGAATCGAGGTCCAGGCAGGCAGGGTGTTCATCATAACGCCGTCGCCAGACGGTTTAAAGCAATCGCGCCCCTGACGGGGCGCGATTGCTTTGCTGCGGTGCGCGTGTGAAGCGCTGTCTGTTGGTCAGGTGCGCGAAGCGGGGATGAAGCGGGTCTCGGAGTCGCGCAGTTGGGCGGATTCCAGCCATTGTTTGATCAGGGCAGCATCGCCGGCACGTCGGCTAGTGCCTTTTGCGTCGAGCAATACGATGATGACGTCGCGCTCGGCCACTTGCGCCTGCATCACCAGGCAATGCCCGGCTTCGTTGATGAAGCCGGTTTTCGACAGGCCAACGTGCCAGTCATCGGCGCGGGTGAAGCGGTTGGTGTTGTTGAAGGCCACCTGGCGATATTGCACGGTCCTGTTGTTTTTCTTCTTCAGCACCACGCGTTGGGTGCCCAGGGTGTAGTTGCCGGTGGTGCTGATATGGCGTATTTCGGGGTAATTCTGAAAGGCGTAATCAACGAGCTTGGTGAGGTCGAGCGCCGTCGAGACATTGTCGCTCGATAAACCGGTGGGTTCGACATAGACGGTATTGCTCATGTGCAATGCACGCGCCATGCGATTCATGTTGGCGACAAAGCGGTCGAGGCCGCCTTTCGTGGTGCGGCCCAAGGCGTGCGCTGCGCGGTTGTCGGAAGCAATCAGCGCCAGATGCAGCAACTGGCCACGTGTGTAGTTTGAGCCGATGGCCAGACGGGAACCGGTGCCCTTGAGCGTGTCGCGATCGTCAGAGGTGATCGTGATGCGTTCGTCAAGCGACTCGCCGGCATCCATCACCACTATTGCTGTCATCAATTTGGTGATCGAAGCAATGGGCGTTTGCAAGGTGGCATTTTTCGCCATCAGAGCTTTTCCGGTGGCCTGGTCAAATACCAGGACCGATTGCGCACTGAGTTCCGGCATGGCGGCATAGTCAAGCATCGGCTGCGGCGCCGACATCGTCGCACTCATCCGGGTGTTCAGCTGCAGATTGGTGCGGTCATCCAGCGCGGCCACGCTCGTGTGGACACACACTAAAATCAATCCGGTCAATACAGCGTTCATCTTCATGGGCTTCAATCTTGAATGGTAAGTAAATGCAACGGCATGAATAGGGTACTACGGCCATCAGAGCGAAAACTTGAAAACAACAGTTCTGGCTTGAATAAGTGTCGAGAACCCAACTATTTTCCGCTCCGGATTGACTGTTTACCAAGAATCATTATATATAGCAATGAGATGCGAGAACTTCCGAACAATTTACTCAAGAAATCGGAGCTAATGAACTGCCTCTGCGCCCCCGGCGTAGTGGCAGAAGCGCTCGAACACTTGATGAAAGGCGAGTCCGCCCAGGCGGCGTTTGCTGATTGTGTGCGCTGCGATCCCGTGCTGGCATTGCGTCTGCGGTCCTTGCCGTCTGGTATTACCCTGCAGTCCCAGGATTTGTTGCGCGGCTTGTTGCTGGCGGCGCCGGTCGCGGCAGGCGCGGCGCAAGCACTGTATGCGGCACGCTGGCGCCAGTCGATCACCGTGGCGCATCTCGCGCAGGCGCTGGGTGCCCGCGCCGGGGTGGTGGATGCGGAAGCCGCCTGGACGGCGGGCTTGAGTCACAACCTCGCCGATTATCTCGATTACGACTTGCCCCCCACTGTGCACGCTGCCGACTGGCTGATCGGGCTGGATCCCGACGGCTGGATGGCCGATGCCGTGCGCTTTCACGCTGAACCGCTGGCGCGCGGGCGCGCGGCGCATCCGTTGGTGCGCATCGTTCAACTGGCTTATCAACTCGCTACCCGGGTAGCGAGTGTGGATAGCGTGGATGTTCGCGCGGCGCTGGCAAACTTGCAGATGGGGGCAGCCGAGGCCGCTGCGTTGCTGGCCAAAAGCCAGGTGCAGACGCGTCAGCTGGCCTTGCGCTTTGGCGTGGTCGATCATGTGGCGCAGTCCGAAGGCACCGGGTTTGAGCGCCTCGCCCGCCTCTACGCCGTGCAGGCCGCGCAGTCGGCGCTGAACAGCCACTTTCGCCAGGCGAGTGAAGTGGCGGAGGTGTTTGCCTTGTTGCAGGACAGCCTGCTCGCCCTGTTTGGGGTAGAACGCCCCTGTCTGTTTGCCCCCGCAGCCGATGGCAGCTTGCGACTCAGCCCGTTGATGTATTTCACACCCGGTCTGGGCATGTTGGCGATATTGCCGGATGACGGGCATTCGGCGCTGCCACGGGCGTTGGCGCGTCATGCGCCCCAACAGTTTGATCGCGGCGAGCCCGACTCGGCTCTGGTCGACGAGCAGATTGCACGTTTACTGGACGTTTCGCGCCTGACTTGCCAGCCGATTCAGCTGCACGACGGTCAGATGGGCGTGCTGGTGGCGGGCGATGCGGCGCCTGATTTGAGCCAGTCACCCCTGTGGCGGTTCACCCTGAGCGAATGCGCAGCCGCGTTACGCCCCAAAGCGATGGGGGTCATGCCCCCCGAAAATGCCGTGAAGACGGAACCGCTGGCGCCGGCCCCCCAGAGCGATGACATTCCGCGAGACCGGGTGCGTCGCGCCGTGCATGAAGTCGCCAATCCGCTCACCATCATGCGCAATTACGTCAATTTGCTGTCCGATCGTTTGGGGACAGATGCATCAATGCAACGTGATCTCGGCATCATCAGCGACGAAATCGAGCGGGTGGCGCGCATCGTGCGCGGCATCACCGTGACCGAAGAGGTTGCCGAGCCTGACGCCGCGCTCGAACTGGTGTCCGTCAACAGCATTGTATCCGAGCTGGTGCGGATGGCGCTGGGCGCCCTGTTCATGCCCAACAAGGTCAATGTGCAAATCGACCTCGACCCTGAAGTGCCGCCGTTGCCGTTGCAGAAAGACCTGCTGAAGCAGGTGCTTTTCAATCTGGCCAAAAATGCGGTCGAGGCCATGCATGGCGGCGGTCATCTCAAGTTCAGCACCCGGATGATTCTCGTCAACGGCCAGCGCCAGATTGAAATCGAAGTGGCCGACACCGGCCCCGGCCTGCCGGCCCAGGTGGTGTCGCATCTTTTTGAACCGGTGGCCAGCGAGAAAGGCGGCGACCACGCCGGGCTGGGTCTCAGCATCAGCCGCAGCCTGGTCGAGCGCATGAACGGCCAGCTCAGTTGCACCACCACCCCGCAAGGCACCTTTTTTCTGATTCGCCTGCCGACTTTGCAGAACGGGCAGGCACCGCTCACAACAACACGCTACGGGTCGATGTAACCCGAGCCCCAAGGAGAAGTTCATGTCAGAAAATCCGCTAGAAGCATCAGCGCAACACAACATTATCAGCAGCTTTCCAGCGCGCCCGCGCATTCTGGCGGTGGACGACGAGCCGCTGATTCTGGAAGGGCTGTCGCGCCTGCTCGCCACCCGTAATTACGATGTGGTGGTCGCTAACGGCGGCTGCGAAGCCCTGATTGCCATCGGCAAGCAGCAGTTTGATGTGATTCTGCTCGATCTGGGGATGCCGGATCTGGGCGGCAATGAAGTCTTGCGCTTTGTGGCTGAACGGTGCGCAGACACGCCCGTGATCGTCGTCTCGGGCGACAGCACCATTGATGCCGCCATTCGCGCGCTACGGGGCGGCGCTGCTGATTTCGTGCGTAAACCCTATGAGCCCGAGGAACTGCTGCGCCGCATCGACAACACGCTGACGCGGCGACGGCTGGAAAAAGAAAACAACCACATTTTGCAGCGCCTGCAGCAATCGGAAAAATGGCACCGCTTTCTGGTCAACAGTTCACCGGATTTCATTTACACACTCGATTGCGAGGGCCGTTTCACCTTCGTCAACGACCGGGTTGAAAGCCTGATCGGCTATCGGCGTGAAGACCTGGTCGGCCAGCATTACAGTCTGGTGATCCACGAAGAAGACATTCCGTGCGCCGAGCACGTCTTCAACGAACGTCGGTCTGGCGACCGTAACGCACGCAACATCGAAATCCGTCTCAAGTGCAACCCCGGCGTGCGCCGCCCGCGCTTGATGAATGCCCGCTGCAAGGCCGTCGAACTGACTGCGATGGGCATGTACGACGACGAGGACGCCAGCCCCTTCGAGCGGCGTTTCATCGGCAGCTATGGCGTCGCCAAAGACGTGACCGAGCGCAAGCAGGCCGAAGAAACCGTCCACTATCAGGCCTACCATGACCTGCTCACCGGCTTGCCCAATCGGGCGTTGTTTCGCGATCACCTCGGCCTCATGCTGGCGCAGGCCAAACGGACCAAGCAGCCGCTGGCGGTGCTGAGCCTCGACCTCGACCACTTCAAGCTCATCAATGATTCGCTCGGCCACACCATCGGCGACGAACTGTTGCTTGCGGTGGGCGCCCGCCTGCGCCAGTGCCTGCGCGAAGGCGACACCCTGGCCCGCCTCGGGGGCGACGAATTTGCCGTGCTGCTTCCCACCCTGGTGTCGCGTAGCGATGTCGATCACATTTGCCGCAAAATCATCCAGGTACTGTCCAAGCCGGTTTTCATCAAAGGCCATGAGATCTACATTTCCGTCAGCATCGGCGCCTGCGTGGCACCGGAAGACGGCGACCTGATCGACGGCCTGATCCGCCAGGCTGAAATCGCCATGTACCAGGCCAAATCGCAAGGTCGAAGCCGACTCCAGTTCTGGGAAGCCGGCATGCAGGCACCGTATTCCGAGCGCATGACGATCGAATCTGATTTGCGACGTGCGTTGGCTCGCAACGAGTTTGTGCTGTTCTATCAACCGCAGGTTGATACCTCAACCGGCGAAGTGCGCGGATTTGAAGCGCTGCTGCGCTGGTGGCATCCACAGCGTGGATTGCTGACGCCTGCGGATTTTGTTGCGGTGGCCGAAGAGTCCGGCGTCATCGTCCCGATCGGCGATTGGGTGTTGCGCCAGGCGGCTACGCAAATGGCCGAATGGCGTAAAGCCGGTTTGCCGCCGGTGCGGCTGTCAGTCAACATTTCCGCACGCCAGCTCGAAAGCCCCGATTTTGTTGAAGGCGTCATGCGGGCCGTGCAGGTCTATGCGCTGGATGGCAATCTGCTGGAGCTGGAGATTACCGAAAGCCTGCTGATGCAGGACTTTGAAGCCAACGCCATCAAGCTGGGACGGCTTTCCGCCTCGGGGATTCGTCTGGCCATCGACGACTTTGGCACCGGCTACTGCTCATTCAAATACCTGGCACGTTTCCCCATTCACACGCTCAAGATCGACCAATCCTTTGTGCAGGACCTCGACCGCGAGGAAAACATTTCCATCGTCAACGCCATGGTGGCCATGGGTCGGGGGATGAACCTCAACGTTATCGCCGAGGGCGTCGAAACCGAAGCACAGCGCGCGCGTCTGGAACAGATGCAGTGCCACGAAGTGCAAGGCTATTATTACAGCAGCCCGCTTTCCGGCCAGGAAGCAACGGCGTTGCTGGGCGAACATGTGAGAGGGTTTGCCGAGGCAGGAAAACAGGCGGCGAGTTGATCCGATGTGGTGTGGGCCGTTTCTGGAAAAACGGCAAAATAAAACCCCGGAATCAGATCCCTGATTCCGGGGTTTGTTCTGTCGCATTGCGCAAGCCGCAATGCGTAGGAATGTTGGTGGCCAGTCTCGGAATCGAACCAAGGACACGCGGATTTTCAATTGTTGTAACTGGTTGTTTTTATTGATAATGCGCCCGCCAGCGCTCGCCAATAACCGCTAGGCAGTGCCATTTGTGTCACGTGTGCAATGGATGTTTTGTAGGAGGGACTGGGCATTCGAGCCTGTGTCTGAATTTGGCAAACCACACTGTGTTACTTAAAAAAGTGGTTTTATAGTTTTCATATCCTATTATCAATCGTCTCCAGCCTCACGCTAGAGCAATAACTTGTCTATTCCATGGGTGTAATCCGCTTAGTTGGGAGGTCATATGTTGTTCCATAAACGCGCTACTCTCGCAGCCTTAGTCGCAGTGCTTCTTTTACAAGGTTGTGCGGAATTAACCCACTTGACCCGAACTCGCTCGTTGCCAGATGGGGTTAACAAAAGTGAAGTAATCCTCGTCGATGCTAAGCAACGTTCAATTTTGACTGTTCGTACGACTGCACCCAAAGATGGCAGCAATCTTCGCGTTTGCGCTGAGCCAAGTCCGGACGCTTTATCAGCACTAGCAACAAGCTCCGGATTGTCATTATCTAAAAGCGATGCACTCAAGCTTGCCAGCAACTTCAGCCTTGCTGAGGGAGCAGGCTCAATAGGACTTCGTACACAGTCTATCCAGTTGATGCGGGATGCGATGTATCGGCTATGTGAAGGCTACCTTTCCGGTGCTATTGACGGCCCTGCATTTGAAACACTGCACCGCCGATTCCAAAGCTCGATGGTTGCAATCCTTGCAATTGAACAGCTTACTGGAGTGGTTCGTCCGCCTACGGTTGTACTTGGCGGGAATGCAACGGCAGGTGATGCGGAACGTGCAGCTGATCTCACGGAAAAAACGGAAGCCGCACTGCAAGATTTGCGGTCATCAGAGAAAACCTTTGCTACTAAGCAGGCGGTTTTGAATACTGCAACATTAGATCGTGTGTCACTTGATGGTGAAAAGGCTGCTTTAGAAAAGCAGAAAGCGGGGGGTAAGCAGCTGACTCCGGCGGAGACGGAACGCCTTTCGAAGTTGCCCGATTTGATAGAGAACGCAAAAAAGACTGAGAAAGAGGCAAAAACAGCAGCCACGGATGCGGAAAAGGTAAAGAACGACAGGCAAGCTTCGTATGACCGGCTCGATTCAGCACGGCAAGCTGCGTTAGCAGGTGGTGGAAATTCTGCTGTACAGGCTTCCGTCCCAAATATTTCAGGTGTTCCTGCTGGTGGTTTATCTAATGAGAATGCCGCACTGATTGCATCCACTGTCCAGCACATTGTGGCGAGCACGCTCGAGCTAAGCTTTGGTCGTGAACTATGTACAACCGTCTTGTTGAAAACACCACCCAACCCTTTAGGAGGAACTTTGTATGAGAAATGCGTCAGTTATCTTAATGAGACAGTTGAGGCTTTAAAACAAACAACAGCCACGAAAAAAGAATTATCGCCGGTGATTGCAGGTTTGATCGCTAAGGTAACCACGAAGTTGGCGAATGTCGACGGCAATTCTGCGGATACCCTTAAGGCCGTTAATGAATTAATAAGGGATACTAAAGTTCTTAACCCTGATAAGCCCATTCTAATGTCCGTCCCACCCCTCACTCAGTAGGTAATCGATATCGGGCATTTATTCCTGCGACCTAGCAAAGTGCTGGCACGTTATGCACGTAACTTACTGAAGTATCGGGAAAAACGGCGGGGTTTCAATTGTTATAAATAGTTGTTTTTATTGACAGTGTGCCCGCCAGCGCTCGCCAATTAACGCTAGTAAGTTTTATTTTGTCACGCCGGCTTTTTTGCTCCACCGGTTGAATCCGCAGTTATAAGCGGACACTACCGAGCTGATCGCAATATTGGCGCCGGAAGCCTTAATATTGCGCGATGGTCGGACGCAGACACAATCTGGCAGAGTCTCTGCGCTAATCGCATTTGGTGTGGGATATTTTTCCAACTAATGAGTGTCGGAGGACAGATTGCAGCATCTTCAAGCATACCGGGATGTTCTTAATGATGCATTTGTGGTCGTAGTTACTACGAATTCGAACGAGAGGAAGGCAGTCCTGGCTGTTTTAGACGCGCATCGCAAGCTCACCACAAGCCACATCTCAAACCGCGCGTACCTGGGCGTTGCCGATAATCGAATTGTTGTTGTGCTAGATGGCGACGGAGCGTTCGTGGGACTTGGGGCCGCGTCGCGATTTGTGAGCGACTTCCTAGCCAACGATAGATATCCGCGACCTGCGGGCGTAGTTTTGTGTGGTGTGTGTTGGGGCAATCCACGCTTAACTTCCATTGGACAGGTACTAGTCGGCGGCACAGTGATCTCGGTGAATCGCGCGATTGCCGAGTCTTCGGGCGGGAGGACGATTCAACCGAAAACTTTCGCATGCGGATTGCCTGAGGATTTCATAGAAGCGTTTGCTGATGACGGTGTGATTGCACCTGCCCTAATTTTGTCGTTAGAGCAGCTGTACAAAAGCACGGCTGCTCGGAACGAGCTGCTGCAACAGTTCCCACTTGCTCATGGAGGTGAGATGGAAGGATTTGCAGTTGTGCCCTCTTGCGAAAGAAAGTCGATTCCCTGGCTTGTCATCAAAGGTGTATCAGATTTAGGAAATGACGACTTCGGACGCCTTGAGCAGCCGGAATTAGCTGACAAGGCAGCGAGGGTGCTACTAAAGGGGCTTAGCAACTGGCCGCACGGCGTGCAGTACAACGAGAAGCAAAATGAAGGATTGCTACAGTTGGCCGACGTGATTCGCGGCCATTCTTTTGAACTCCGGCGAGAACTTTTCAATTTCGGTGGCAACCTCGCACTCCAAGTGAACAACGCATTGCGCGGCCTCGAATCCGTGGTTGGCTTTTACACGGGAAGCTCACTACTGCATCCTGCGCTGGCCGCCCATCTTAGCCGCGCAGTCAAGGAGATTGCGCTAAATGCTCTGAAACATGGTCAAGCGAAGTCGGTTCGTATCGACGTCGATCCGCATGGGGTGAGTCTTGACGACGATGGAAAGGTGTTTTCCCTTGATGACTTGTCTAGTGCAAATGAAGGTCGCGGAGGACAACTTGCTTGGCGGACCTTTTGCAGAGATCACCTAGGGCGGCTGAAAGTCAGTAATGTGCCACGCACTAAATGGCAAAACAGTATCCGGTTCGAGATCACGAATGCTCACCCGAATTTACCTGATACCAAGCTGAAGTGTCGGGCCATAGTTGAGCTGCTCGTCCGCCCTGCAATCTATGTTCATCCAGAATGTTCCGACATTTATGTTGATATTCGCAAAATCGAGATGATGACCCTGGCACTCGACACTGTCGAAGAATTCCAGCCGTTGCTTGAAAGCGGCAAAAAACTATTCGTCGCGCTAACAGACCCTGACATCCGCGAGAAGATCGAGAGTGCGTTTCCCAATGACATTAGCACTGGACAGTTAGTATTCCTTCAGGACGACCCAGACGCAGTTGTTAAGGATTTCAATGAGCTTTAGATTCGCAAAGAAACGGCCGTTTTGGGTCGGTTTGATTCATTGAAAGCATGTGCCAGATGCATGACACGTGCAACTACCAATTGCTTGATTTACAAGGAACAATCGCGGGTTTTCAATTGTTTTAACTAGTTGTTTTTATTGACATGTTGCCCGCCTGCGCTCGTCAACAACCGCTGTCGCCGATAAAAATCCGTCACAGATTGCCACGTACGGACGGCTACGGATAAATTTAAAAAACAGGTTGTTCATTTAGCCTCGAATGGACAACAGGAAAATCATAGCCATAGCGCTGAATGACAGCTCTAACTAAATCTGCAAACCAGGCTGGGGAGCTTGGAGCCACATAAATGTTTTCAATTAGACGTTCGACGTCAACCTTAATTTTGACCCCGTGTTCTATGGTGTCGTGACTGAAGGTTGTAGCGTTGCCGCCGACAGGCCACTTGGTCACCAACGCTCGAACTTCGCGTTCATGCTCGAAGCTTTTTCTCTTATAGACAAATGGAGTTAGCAAGTTTCCTGTTTCTATCCATTCGGCATCGTAGTCGATGTATTTGACTACACCGATATGGATTTTTTCTTCATCGGTGATCGAATCTCGGAGCTTGTGATACGTGGACTGTACTGCTATGCCCTCATCGCTTTTTAAGTAAAGCCTCCACATGGCAGCGGACTCATGTTCATTCATGTGCCAACAATTTATAGCGTTGTACTTGGGCCATTGCTTATTTGTCTCGCCCATTTGTGCCATGATCTTAGCGATGCCTTCACGCGCGTTTTCCGGGATACAGTCCGGCATGAGATTTCTTACCATAACATTCATTCGTGGCCACGAGCCTTCAAATGGGTCTTCAAATTTATCAGCTCGTGTAAAAAATAGTCGCCGAGTGTCGATCAATGAGACCAGTTTTGTGAAATCCATGTACCGCCAGACCTTGATTTGCTCGTTGTCTTGCTGCACGAAAACTGGATGGGGTTCATACATGTGGTAATTGACTCATAACGTTTAAATTCACCGGTTCTTGTGGTCATCGACGTACTGGCTAGTGTCGCGAAATGACCTGCAGCCAGGCGATGTCGTCGGCCCGAGACTCCATAATAGTTTACAGCCCTCGCAGAAGTGGGACTATCGAATGAGCAACATTCGGCTAGATAAAGAATTGACCCGAAAACTCGTTGTAACGATGGCTCCGGCGTATGCAGAGATGTTGCGGGATCTTCGGTCGCCTGGCCGATGGGTCAAAGTACTTAGAAAATACGATGGGATATTTCGGGGGGCGTTCCTGGATGGCTATGTAGGCCTCTTTGATGATGAAAAGAGGATCAACCTCACCTTGTGGCTTTTCCTAGTAGGTGAAGATGGGTACAGAGAATTAGATGCCGAGATCGCGGCGATGTCCCCGGATGAGCAGCAGGCATGGCTGAATGACTTGGTCTCTGAGGCAAATGAGGAGGGCTCATGGTCCTGGATGGAGGACATGTTCCCTGACACGCCAGCAAAAGAGAAGGCGGCTCGTCTAGCGTACGAAAAGCTAAGTGATGAGGATAAAGCGGCGGCATCCGAGCATGCAGCATTCTTCTGGAGTTTCTTTTTTTCCTCTTTCCACAATTACCTCTCTTTGATGTTGCATGGCCGGAATCTGACCGTTCTGGTTGCGCAGGCCAAAGAAGGTGATGAAGGTGCTTTTTGCAAGGCCGTTCATATTGAGCCGCGTTTGTTACGCCACCATCCTTTTTTCCGGGAACGCCATCTGCAGGCCCTGGAGAATTCAGAGGTGGATTTTCTTAAGCGCATTGGCTACCGCCTTGCCAACTCCTCCTTGAATGGGCAAATCCGCTACCCCGGCCTCTACATGGTGTTTGCCATGCTGGACGCTAGTGGATGGTTAGATCGCGGTTTCACTCACGAACAAATTTTGGACATGTGTGATGAGGCGGGTTTGGACCGATATCAGAACCGTATTGAAGATGCCAATTACCTGACTCAGCGTTTGCGTGAATATCGTCAGTGGCAAGAGATGGGCAGTTTGTCAATGTTGTGATTTCGATTTCAGCGCATGGAGTGACGAGCTCCTGACGCGGATTCAAATCCGAAGTGCAATTTTGAATAACAGGTTGGGTGGGCGAGAT
>JASJPF010000085.1:2427-43582 GCA_031426835.1 Thiobacillus sp. | reverse complement strand
CGATGGACGAAGGTCTGCGTTTTGCCATCCGCGAAGGCGGCCGCACCGTTGGTGCCGGCGTCGTTGCCAAGATCGAAGAGTAAGCATAACCATGACAAACCAGAAAATCCGCATTCGCCTGAAGGCGTTTGATTACAAATTGATCGACCAGTCAGCGCTCGAAATCGTGGAAACGGCCAAGCGTACCGGTGCGGTTGTCAAAGGCCCCGTGCCCTTGCCGACCACGATCGAGCGTTTTGACGTGCTGCGTTCACCGCACGTCAACAAGACTTCACGCGATCAGTTTGAAATTCGTACCCACCGCCGCCTGATGGACATCATGGATCCGACCGACAAAACGGTAGATGCATTGATGAAGCTGGATCTGCCCGCTGGCGTGGATGTAGAAATCAAGTTGTAAAAATAAAGGGGTACAGGTATACTGCGGCCCCTTCAGTAGTATCAATAGTCGCCGGTCAATAGTAATCGGCACCTAAAAACCTTGTAAGCGGCTTTGGTTGCTTGCTTGAGATAGGATATACAAAAATGAGTATCGGGCTCGTTGGCCGCAAGGTCGGCATGACCCGCATTTTCACTGAGAGCGGCGCGTCCGTTCCGGTGACAGTGCTGGAAATGTCAAACAATCGTGTGACGCAAGTGCGCACATCAGAAAATGACGGTTATTCCGCAGTGCAGGTTGCCTATGGCACGCGCCGCAATAGCCGTGTCACCAAGGCGCAAGCCGGTCATTTTGCTAAAGCGGGTGTGGATGCGGCTGAGTTGATGCGCGAGTTTCGCGTGTCGGCAGATGAAGCGGCTCAATACCAGGCGGGTGCCGCTGTCTCGGTCGAGGTTTTTTCGGCTGGGCAAAAAGTGGATGTCACCGGCGTAACGCAAGGCAAGGGCTTTGCGGGCACCATCAAGCGTCACAACTTCAGGTCGCAGGGCGATTCGCACGGTAACTCGCGGTCGCACAATGTGCCGGGTTCAATCGGTATGGCGCAGGATCCCGGTCGTGTTTTCCCCGGCAAGCGGATGTCTGGCCATATGGGTGCAGTGACCTGTACCAAGCAGAATCTTGAAGTGGTGCGTGTGGATGTGGAGCGTGGACTGGTGCTGGTGAAAGGTGCTGTTCCGGGTTCCAAGGGTGGTCATGTCGTGGTACGCCCGGCAGTGAAGGGGGGTGCCTAATGGATTTGACTGTCATTAACGATAAGGGTCAACAGGTTACAAGCCTTGCCGCTTCCGATGAAACCTTCGGTCGCGAGTATAACGAAGCGCTTGTGCATCAACTGGTTACTGCTTTCCAGGCCAATGCGCGTAGCGGCAACCGGGCACAGCAAACGCGTGCCGAAGTGACTGCTTCCACCCACAAGCCGTGGCGCCAAAAGGGTACCGGTCGTGCACGTGCGGGCCGTACCTCGAGCCCGATCTGGCGTGGAGGTGGTGTAGCTCACCCGAACAAGGCGAATGAAAACTTCGAGCATAAGGTTAATCGCAAGATGTATCGCGCAGGTTTGGCGACGATCCTGTCGCAGCTTGCACGCGAAGGTAAGTTGAAGGTTATTGAGAGTCTGGGTATTGACTCCCCTAAAACCAAGCATCTGGCGGACAAGTTGAAGTCGATGGGTTATAGCAAGGTCATGATCATTGCGGAGAGTGTGGATGACAATTTGTGGTTGTCGTCGCGCAATCTGCCCAACGTTTATGTGGTTGAGCCGCATCAGGCTGACCCGTGGAGTTTGGTCAAATTCGGTAGCGTGCTGATCACCAAGGCGGCGATCAAGCAGTTTGAGGAGATGGTGTGATGGGTGAGATCAGTCAAGAGCGGATGCTCAAAGTCATTCTCGCGCCAGTGATCTCTGAAAAGAGCACGCGCATTGCTGACAAGTTGAATCAGGTTGTGTTTCGTGTATTGCGCGATGCGACCAAGCAAGAAATTAGTGCCGCAGTTTCCAATCTGTTCAAGGTTGAGGTAACGGGCGTCCAGGTGCTGAACGTCAAGGGTAAGGTCAAGCGTTCCGGTCGGGTCACGGGTCGTCGTGACAACTGGAAGAAGGCATATGTCACCTTGAAGCCGGGTCAAGATATTGACTTCGCGTCCGGCCAGTAAGGGAGAACAACATGGCATTGATTAAAGTTAAACCCACGTCACCCGGCCGCCGCGCGGTCGTCAAGGTTGTTACAGCTGGTCTGCATAAAGGCAAGCCGGTTGCTGCGCTGCTCGAACCCCAAAAGCGCGGTTCCGGTCGTAACAACAATGGTCATATTACGGTGCGTCACAAAGGTGGCGGCCACAAGCAGCATTACCGGCTGGTGGATTTCCGTCGCAGCAAAGACGGGATTCCGGCCAAGGTAGAGCGGATTGAATACGATCCCAACCGTTCAGCACACCTGGCTTTGTTGTGTTATGCCGATGGTGAACGTTGTTACATTATTGCCCCGCGTGGAATTGCCGCAGGCGCGCAGTTGTTGAGCGGTGCGGATGCGCCGATCAAGGCAGGTAACTGTTTGCCGCTGCGCAGCATACCGGTGGGTAGCACGGTTCACTGCGTTGAGATGATGCCAGGCAAGGGTGCGCAAATTGCGCGTTCCGCCGGAACATCGGTTCAGCTGCTGGCGCGTGAAGGGGCTTATGCCCAGCTGCGCTTGCGTTCGGGTGAGATCCGCAAGGTGCACGTAGATTGTCGTGCCACCCTGGGTGAAGTCGGTAATGAAGAGCACAGCCTTCGTTCAATCGGCAAAGCCGGTGCTAACCGCTGGCGTGGTATTCGCCCAACCGTTCGCGGTGTGGTGATGAATCCTTGTGATCACCCGCACGGTGGTGGTGAAGGTAAAACCGCAGCGGGCCGTCATCCGGTCAGCCCGTGGGGTACGCCTACCAAGGGTTATCGTACCCGCAGCAACAAGCGCACCTCCAACATGATTGTCCGCCGCCGCAACGCGCGCTGATTGAGGTAGAAAGATATGGCACGTTCTATTAAAAAAGGCCCCTTTGTTGACGGGCATCTGCTGAAGAAGATTGAGGCAATTCGTGGTACCAGCGACAAGCGCCCGGTAAAAACCTGGTCGCGCCGCTCCACCGTATTGCCCGACTTCATCGGTCTGACGATTGCAGTACATAACGGCCGCCAGCATATTCCGGTATTTATTACCGAGAACATGGTTGGGCATAAACTGGGTGAATTCTCCCTGACGCGCACCTTCAAGGGCCACGTCGCGGATAAGAAAGCGAAGAGATAAGGAGCGCATGATGGAAGTTTCTGCAGTTTTGCGTGGTACCCGCCTCTCCGCACAGAAAGGCCGTCTTGTTGCTGACCAGATTCGTGGTCTGCGCGTAGAAAAGGCGTTGAATATTCTGGCCTTCAGCCCCAAAAAGGGTGCGGAGATCATCAAGAAGGTGCTGGAGTCGGCGATAGCCAATGCTGAACACAATGAGGGTGCCGATATTGACAGCCTCAAGGTCAAGACGATTTTTCTCGACCAGGGTTCGGTGCTCAAGCGTTTTACAGCGCGCGCCAAAGGTCGTGGCAACCGTATTAGCAAACCGACTTGTCACATTACTGTGATTGTTGGGGATTAAGGAAGCGCTATGGGACAAAAAATACATCCAATTGGTTTCCGTCTTGGCATTCAGCGTATCTGGACGGCAAAATGGTACGGCTCGGACAAGAATTTCTCCACCATGTTGCTGGAGGATATCAAGGTTCGTGATTACCTGAAAAAGAAGCTGGCTCATGCGTCGGTTTCCAAGGTGCTGATCGAGCGTCCTGCCAAGAATGCACGTATTACCATTTTCAGTGGTCGCCCCGGCGTGGTCATTGGCAAAAAAGGTGAAGACATCGAAGTGCTGCGCAGCGAGTTGGCGCGCCTGATGTCGGTGCCGGTGCATGTCAATATCGAGGAAGTACGCAAGCCGGAAACGGATGCGCAGATCATGGCCGATGGCATCGCGCAACAGCTTGAAAAGCGCGTGATGTTCCGTCGCGCAATGAAGCGTTCGATGCAAAATGCAATGCGTTTGGGTGCTCTGGGCGTGAAGATCATGAGCTCGGGTCGTCTGAACGGTGCCGAAATCGCCCGTAAGGAATGGTATCGTGAAGGCCGTGTGCCGTTGCATACCCTGCGCGCCGAGATTGATTATGGTTTTTCCGAAGCGAAAACCACTTACGGCATCATCGGCATCAAGGTGTGGGTCTATAAGGGCGACGCGCTGACACGTGGCGAACAGCCCGCAGCAGTCGAGCATGAAAAGCGCGGCAAGAAACCAGGAGTGAAACATGCTGCAGCCAGCTAGAAGAAAATACCGCAAGGAGCAGAAGGGCCGTAACACGGGCCTGGCGACCCGCGGTGCCGACGTCAGTTTTGGTGATTTTGGCCTCAAGGCAGTTGGCCGGGGTCGTTTGACTGCTCGCCAGATTGAGGCGGCTCGTCGTGCCATGACCCGTCACATCAAGCGGGGTGGACGGATCTGGATTCGTATCTTCCCGGATAAGCCGATTTCGCGTAAGCCTGCAGAAGTTCGCATGGGTAACGGTAAAGGCGCGCCCGAGTATTACGTGGCTGAAATCCAGCCGGGCAAGGTTTTGTACGAAATGGATGGCGTAAACGAAGAACTGGCACGTGAGGCGTTCCGCCTGGCTGCTGCCAAGTTACCGATTGCGACAACATTTGTTACCCGCATGATCGGGAGCTGAGTGATGAATACAAAAGATATGCGCGGCAAGGATGCCGCAGGATTAAAACAAGAGCTTGAATCCCTGTTGCGTGCCCACTTTGCGTTGCGTATGCAGGTGGCCACACAGCAGTCGACCAAGACTGCAGATTTGGGCAAGCTTCGTCGCGATATTGCCCGGGTTAAGACCATAATGCGCGAAAAGGCAGGTCAAGCATGACTGAAATTACCAAGTCCGTACGTACCCTGACCGGGCGTGTCGTCAGTGACAAGATGAACAAGACCGTCACGGTACTTGTTGAGCGTCGCGTCAAGCATCCGTTGATTGGCAAGGTTATTCGCCTCTCCAAGAAATACCATGCCCATGATGAAAACAATGAATTTCATGAAGGTGATATGGTCCAGATCGAAGAGTCGCGCAAGTTATCGCGTACCAAGGCCTGGGCTGTAAGCAAATTACTTGAGCGTGCTCGCGTTTAAAGCTTGCATGTTGCTTTCAGTTTCAGTATAGTTCTGCGTTTTCCGGTTGGTGAGCCGGTTGGTTTTAGTCCGGTTCGCCGACTCAAGTAATCCTGCTGTTGCAGGGTTTTCTCCCGAACGGGATCCAAAACTGGCCGCCGCTTGGCACAAACAAAGCGTAGTGGATAAAGTTGGAGATAATTAAATGATTCAGATGCAGTCCGTATTGGACGTAGCAGACAACACTGGTGCACGCTCGGTTATGTGCATCAAGGTGCTGGGCGGCAGTCATCGCCGTTATGCAAGCGTGGGCGATATTATCAAGGTCACTATCAAGGATGCGGCGCCACGTGGCCGCGTTAAAAAAGGCGACATTTACAACGCTGTGGTGGTTCGCACTGCCAAGGGTGTTCGTCGTCCGGATGGTTCGCTGGTGCGCTTTGATGGCAACGCTGCTGTGCTGCTTAATAACAAATTAGAGCCAATCGGTACCCGTATCTTCGGGCCGGTTACCCGTGAGTTGCGTAACGAGAAGTTCATGAAGATCGTCTCGCTTGCGCCCGAGGTTCTGTGAGAGGTAATCATGGCACGTATTCGTAAAAGCGATCAGGTGATCGTGTTAACCGGCAAAGACAAAGGCAAGCGTGGCACTGTGCTGCGCGTGCTTGATGATGGTCATCTGCTTATTGAAGGCGTGAATCGGGTTAAGAAACATCAAAAGCCCAATCCCATGCGCAATATACAGGGTGGAATTATCGAAAAAGAGATGCCGATCCAGGCTTCTAATGTCGCATTATTTAATGTGGCTACTCAGAAGGCTGATCGCGTTGGTTCCAAGGTGCTGGAGGACGGCCGCAAAGTGCGTGTATTCAAGTCCAATGGCGAAATGGTTGACGCACAGGGGTAATCATGGCGCGTTTTCAAGATTTATATCGTGAGACGGTAGTTCCCAAGCTGGTTGAGCAGTTCGGTTACAAGTCTGTTATGGAAGTTCCACGTATCCAGAAGATCACTCTGAATATGGGTGTGGGTGAAGCGGTGGCCGATAAAAAGGTTATGGATCATGCGGTGTCCGACATGCAGAAAATCGCAGGTCAGAAACCAGTCGTGACCAAGTCGAAGAAGTCGATTGCTGGCTTTAAGATCCGTGACAACTATCCCGTAGGCTGCATGGTTACGCTGCGCCGTGGTCAGATGTATGAATTCCTGGATCGTTTGGTGACCGTGGCCATGCCGCGTGTACGTGACTTCCGGGGTGTTTCTGGAAAATCCTTTGATGGCCGTGGCAATTACAACATGGGTGTCAAGGAACAGATTATTTTCCCGGAAATCGAGTACGACAAGATTGATGCGATTCGTGGTATGAACATTACGATCACCACCACCGCCAAGACTGATGATGAAGCGCGGGCTTTGCTTGCCGCCTTCCGTTTCCCGTTCAAGAATTGAGGTAGGCATGGCCAAATTATCCTTGATTAATCGTGAAGTAAAACGTGCTCGCATGGTGAAGAAATATGCTGCCAAGCGTGCCGAAATCAAAGCGGTAATCAGCAATTCGCAAACCACCGATGAAGATCGGATGGCGGCCTACCTGGCCTTGCAGCAGCTTCCACGTGATGCCAGTCCGGTTCGTCAGCGTAATCGCTGCCAGCTGACCGGTCGTCCGCGTGGTGTGTTTAGCAAGTTTGGCTTGGGACGTAGCAAGCTGCGTGAATATGCGATGCGGGGCGAAATCCCGGGCATCGTCAAGGCAAGCTGGTAAGGGGTAGACGATATGAGTATGAGTGATCCCATCGCGGACATGTTGACCCGCATACGTAATGCGCAGGCGGTCGAAAAAGCAATCGTCACAATGCCTTCTTCCAAGGTCAAAGTGGCTATCGCCAAAGTGTTGCAAGACGAAGGTTATATTGATGGTTTTGCCATTCGTGGCGAAGCAGGTAAGCCCGAGCTTGAATTGCGGCTTAAGTATTACGCAGGACGTCCGGTTATTGAGCGCATTGAACGTGTGAGCAAGCCTGGTCTGCGTGTTTACAAGGGTGCAGAAGACTTGCCACGTGTGATGAATGGTTTGGGTGTCGCAATCGTGTCCACTTCGAGTGGTGTCATGACTGATCGCCATGCACGCGCCAAAGGCGTGGGTGGTGAAGTCCTGTGCGTGGTTGCGTAAGTAAGGAGCGAATATGTCACGCGTAGCTAAAAACCCAATTACAGTGCCGCAGGGTGTCGAAGTGACCCTTGGACGTGCAATCTCGGTCAAGGGTCCGCTCGGGTCCATCGACCAGGCCATGTCAAGCGACGTGTCGGTTGCATTGAATGATGGTGTGCTGACTTTTGCACCCACCAGCACAAGCATTCAGTCAAATGCCATGGCCGGAACAATGCGTGCCCTGGTAAACAACATGGTCCAGGGTGTATCCAAGGGCTTTGAGAAAAAGCTGAATCTGGTCGGCGTCGGTTATCGTGCGCAGGCTCAAGGTGATGCGCTAAATCTGACGTTGGGCTTCTCCCATCCTGTTGTGCACCAAATGCCCGCAGGAATCAAAGTGGAAACGCCGACTCAGACGGAAATTGTGATCAAGGGTATTAATCGCCAGGTCGTTGGGCAGGTAGCTGCTGATGTGCGCGCTTATCGTCCGCCGGAGCCTTACAAAGGCAAAGGGGTTCGTTATAGCGACGAAGTGGTTATCAAGAAAGAGACCAAGAAGAAGTAAGGCTTAAGGACAGATAATGAACACCAAGCAATCACGGATTCGCAGAGCGCGCAAAACCCGCGCTAAAATCGCGGCCGTCAAGGCGATCCGCCTTGCAATTCTCCGCACCAATACGCATATCTATGCGCAGATTATTTCTGCGGATGGTGGCACGGTTATCACCAGTGCTTCCACCAACGATAAAGAGATGCGCAGTCTGATTCCCAACGGCGGTAATGTCGCAGCTGCGACAGCTGTAGGCAAGCGCCTGGCTGAAAAAGCCAAGGGTTTGGGGATTGAAAAAGTGGCCTTCGATCGTGCTGGATTCAAGTTCCATGGGCGTGTAAAAGCCCTGGCTGAAGCAGCCCGCGAAGGCGGTTTGGTATTTTAACGAGGCAGAAATCAGATGGCCCGTACAGCACCTAATAGTAACGAAGAGCGCGGCGACGGTTTGCGCGAGAAGATGATTTCGATCAACCGAGTCACCAAAGTGGTGAAGGGTGGACGAATCATGGGTTTTGCAGCGCTGACCGTAGTCGGTGACGGCGATGGTGGTATCGGCATGGGCAAGGGCAAGTCCCGTGAAGTGCCGGTTGCCGTGCAGAAAGCCATGGAAGAAGCGCGACGCAAGTTGGTGAAAATCAACCTGAAGAGCGGTACTTTCCATCACACGGTTATTGGCCAGCATGGCGCCTCGCGCGTCCTGATCCAGCCGGCATCCGAAGGTACGGGCATTATCGCCGGCGGTGCGATGCGTGCGGTGTTCGAAGTAATGGGCGTTCAGAACGTGTTGGCCAAGTGCCTCGGTTCGACCAATCCTTACAACGTTGTTCGCGCAACAATTGATGGCCTGTTGAAGATGTCTACGCCTTCAGAAATTGCTGCCAAGCGCGGCAAGTCTGTTGAAGACATCACGGGGTAAGTCATGGCTGATATCAAAAAAATTAAAGTGACGCAGGTCAAAAGCCTGATTGGCACCAAGCAAGCACATCGTGCGTGTGTACGCGGCTTGGGTCTGCGCCGTATGCACCAGACAGTTGAAGTGCTGGATACGCCTGAAAACCGCGGCATGATTACTAAAGTCGCTTATCTGGTGAAGTGCGAGGCTTAAATGGAACTAAATACTATTAAACCGGCTGATGGCGCGAAGAAAAACAAGCGTCGTCTGGGTCGCGGAATTGGATCGGGTCTGGGCAAGACGGCAGGACGCGGTCACAAAGGCCAGAAGTCACGTTCAGGTGGATTTCACAAAGTTGGCTTTGAGGGCGGTCAAATGCCCATGCAGCGCCGTTTGCCCAAACGCGGCTTCGTTTCGCTGACCAAAGCAGATACTGCCCGTGTTCGTGTGAGCGAACTGGCCAGCATCGGCGTCGATGAGATTGATTTGTTGGTCTTGAAACAGGCTGGGATTATCAAGGGTTCGGTTACCGGTGCTCGCGTCTATCTGGCAGGTGAAATTACGAAGCCTGTCAAGTTGAGCGGAATTGCCGTAACCAAGGGCGCACGCGCTGCTATTGAAGCCGCTGGCGGCAGTATCGCCGAGTAAGTTTCGAGGAAACACGCTTTGGCAACGCCTAAAACTGGTTTGAGCAAATTTGGTGATCTCAAGCGCCGGCTGATATTTCTGCTTGGCGCCTTGATTGTTTACCGGATCGGGACATTTATCCCGGTTCCCGGTATTGATCCCTTGGTATTGGATCAATTGTTCAAGTCCCAGGAGAACGGTATTTTGGGCATGTTCAACATGTTCTCGGGCGGTGCGCTTTCGCGCTTCAGCCTGTTTGCTTTGGGGATCATGCCGTACATCTCGGCGTCCATCATCGTACAGTTGATGACGACGGTATCGCCCAAACTTGAAGCGCTCAAAAAAGAGGGTGAATCAGGGCGACGCAAGATTACACAGTACACGCGTTATGGAACCTTGTTTCTGGCCGTTTTCCAGGCTTTGGGCATTTCCATAGCGCTTGAATCCCAGGCGGGATTGGTGCTTGATCCCGGAATGGCTTTTCGTTTGATTGCTGTCAGTACGTTGACAGCCGGCACGATGTTTTTGATGTGGTTGGGTGAGCAGATTACCGAACGCGGATTGGGTAATGGCATATCGATCATTATTTTCGCGGGCATTGTGGCCGGGTTGCCCTCTGCCATAGGCGGTACTTTGGAATTGACGCGTACTGGCGCCTTTTCGATTCCGCTGATTTTGATGCTGTTTGTTGGCGTGTTGCTGGTTACGGCTTTGGTTGTCTTCGTAGAACGTGGCCAGCGTAAGATTCTCGTGAATTACGCCAAGCGCCAGGTTGGGAAGATGGTAGTTGGAGGCCAAAGCTCACACCTTCCATTGAAGTTGAATATGGCTGGCGTGATTCCGCCGATTTTTGCCTCGAGCATCATTTTGTTCCCCGCTACGTTGGCAGGCTGGTTTGGCAGCGGCAGTGGAATGAGCTGGCTCAAAGACATTGGAGCAACGCTGTCGCCCGGCCAACCGGTTTATGTATTGTTTTACGCATTAGCAATTATTTTCTTTTGTTTTTTCTACACGGCCCTGGTGTTCAACCCCAAGGAAACAGCAGATAACCTGAAGAAAAGCGGTGCGTTTGTTCCGGGTATTCGTCCGGGTGAGCAGACGGCCCGTTATATCGATAAGATTTTGACCCGGCTTACCCTGGTTGGCGCTATCTACATCACTTTGGTGTGTTTGCTGCCTGAGTTCCTGATTTTGAAGTGGAATGTACCGTTCTATTTTGGTGGTACATCGCTGTTGATTATCGTGGTTGTGACCATGGACTTCATGGCGCAGGTACAGGCTTATGCCATGTCCCATCAGTACGAGGGCATGTTGAAGAAGGCTAACTTTAAAAATGGTTTGGCAGGGCGCTAATGTCTAAAGAGGACGTCATCCAGATGCAGGGTGAAGTGCTTGAAAACCTGCCAAATGCAACATTTAGAATCAAGTTGGAAAATGACCATATTTTACTGGGTCATATCTCCGGGAAAATGCGAATGCACTATATTCGGATTCTGCCTGGGGACAAGGTGACAGTTGAGCTGACGCCTTATGATTTAACTAAAGCCCGGATCGTCTTCCGAGCAAAGTAATTTTAATCGGTAGCGTGCTACCGGGCGAATGGAGAGAAACATGAGAGTGCAAGCTTCTGTCAAAAAAATGTGTCGTAAATGCAAGGTTGTACGCCGCAAGGGTGTTGTACGCGTGATCTGTGATGATCCACGCCATAAGCAACGCCAGGGTTAACTTGTGCGGCTAGCTAAGTTTGAATTCGAGTCTGCCTGTAATTCGGCAGGCGTGTTATAATGTTTTGTTTTGCGTTCGGAGCTCGGTAAATGGCTCGTATTGCTGGGGTTAATATCCCGAATCATCAACACACGGTTATCGCGTTAACCGCCATATTTGGTATCGGCAGGACTACGTCCGGCAAGATCTGCGAAGCAGCGGGCATCGCCCATGCAGCGAAGATCAAGGATCTGTCCGAACCTGACATGGAGCGCTTGCGCGAAGGTGTGGCTCAGTTCACGGTCGAGGGTGACCTCCGTCGTGAAATTACCATGAACATCAAGCGCTTGATGGATTTGGGCTGCTATCGCGGCTTACGTCATCGCAAGGGTTTGCCAACGCGTGGTCAACGTACACGTACCAATGCGCGTACTCGCAAGGGCCCGCGCAAGGCCATCAGGAAATAAAGGTTAACCATGGCAACGAAACCAGCTACGCGCGTGCGCAAAAAGGTTAAGAAGAATGTCGCTGAAGGAATTGCGCACATTCATGCTTCTTTTAATAACACTATCGTGACGATCACTGATCGTCAGGGTAATGCTCTGTCATGGGCGACGGCGGGTGGGGCGGGCTTTAAAGGCTCGCGCAAATCCACGCCGTTTGCTGCGCAGGTCGCAGCTGAAAATGCAGGCAAGATGGCGCAGGAATGCGGTGTCAAAAACCTGGAAGTTCGGATCAAGGGCCCCGGTCCTGGCCGTGATTCCACTGTGCGAGCGCTGAACGCGCTGGGGTTCAAGATCCTTTCGATCTCTGATGTCACCCCGATTCCGCACAACGGTTGCCGTCCCTCCAAAAAGCGTCGTATCTAATCCAAGGGTAAATCATGGCTCGTAATCTTGATCCCAAGTGCCGTCAGTGTCGCCGTGAAGGCGAGAAGCTCTTTCTTAAGGGCGAAAAATGTTTCACCGACAAATGTGCAATTGAGCGTCGTCCCTATGCGCCTGGTCAACATGGCCAGAAGAGTGGTGCGCGTTTGTCCGGTTATGGCGTGCAACTGCGTGAAAAGCAGAAAATTCGTCGTATCTATGGCGTGCTGGAAGGTCAGTTCCGCCTGACCTACAAGAAAGCAGACAGCCGCAAGGGTGTGACCGGTGAAAACCTGTTGTCCATTCTTGAGTCCCGTCTCGACTCCGTTTGTTACCGCATGGGTTTCGGTGCTTCGCGTACAGAAGCGCGTCAAGTGCTGCGTCACAACGGCATCATGGTGAATGGTCGTCGCGTCAACATTCCGTCGTATCAGGTTCGTGCTGGCGACGTGGTTGAAGTGGCCGAAAAAGCCAAGCTGCATTTGCGCGTCAAGGCTGCGTCCGAAGCCGCTGCTGCACGTGGTTATCCTGAGTGGGTCGAGGTTGATACCAAGGCCTTCAAGGGTACTTACAAGGCCGCTCCGCTACGCTCAGAACTGCCGTCAACGATCAATGAATCGTTGGTTGTCGAGCTGTACTCTAAATAAGCTGGCTGGGTCGTTGTGACCGTGTCTTAAGGAAATGCACTCTATGCAAAGCGCTACCGAATTTCTCAAGCCGCGAATTGTGGAGGTTGATCGTGCCTCTCCGCTGTCTGCCAAAGTCATTATGGAGCCTTTCGAGCGTGGTTACGGCCATACGCTCGGCAATGCGCTACGTCGTATTTTGTTGTCTTCGATGGTGGGCTATGCGCCTACCGAAGTCACCATTAGCGGCGTCGTACATGAGTATTCAACGATCGAAGGCGTGCAGGAAGACGTCGTCGATATTCTGCTGAATCTCAAAGGTATCGCTTTCAAGATGCACGGCAAGTCTGAAGCTATTTTGAAAGTTTCAAAATCCGGCGAAGGCGTTGTGACTGCAGGTGATATCGAAGTCGGCCATGACATCGAAATACTGAACCCGGATCATGTGATTGCTCACCTGACCAAGGGCGGTAAGCTCGACATGGAAATCAAGGTCGAGAGTGGCCGTGGTTATCAGCCTGCTACGATGCGCAAGGTTTCGGAAGAAACCCGCACAGTGGGTTCCATCCTGGTTGATGCTTCATTCAGCCCGGTCCGTCGCGTATCCTATTCGGTTGAAAGCGCTCGTGTAGAGCAGCGCACCGATCTGGACCGTCTGGTCATCGATATCGAAACCAATGGCGTGGTTGAGCCTGAGGAAGCGGTACGTACGGCTGCACGCATTCTGGTGAATCAGCTTTCAGTGTTTGCCGATCTTGAAGGCACGCCGGCTGAATCCGAGGCCCCTCGTTCGCCGCAGGTTGATCCGATGCTGTTGCGTCCGGTTGACGATCTGGAGTTGACCGTTCGTTCGGCTAATTGCCTGAAAGCTGAAAACATCTATTTCATCGGTGATCTGATTCAGCGCTCCGAATCCGAATTGCTGCGGACCCCTAATCTGGGCCGTAAGTCACTTAATGAAATCAAGGATGTGCTCGCATCCAAGAGCCTCTCATTGGGGATGAAACTCGAGAATTGGCCACCTGCCGATCTTGAACGTCCCTGATCCATTTAATAGCCCAACCAAAATAAAGTGCGGGTCACCTTGGCAGGTGACTTAGCCCAAGAATACAAATTGAAAGGAAGTTGCCATGCGTCATCGTCAGTCGAATCGTAAGCTTAATCGTACCACCAGCCACCGTTTGGCCATGTTTCGCAACATGACCGTATCCTTGCTTAGACACGAGGTCATCAAGACCACGCTGCCAAAAGCCAAAGATCTGCGTCGCTTTGTCGAGCCGCTGATCACGCTGGGCAAAGAGCCATCACTGGCCAATCACCGTTTGGCATTTGATCGCCTGCGTGACCGTGAAATCGTTGTCAAACTGTTTGCTGAGCTCGGTCCGCGTTACAAGACTCGCCCGGGTGGTTACCTGCGCATTCTGAAGTACGGTTTCCGTAACGGCGACAATGCACCGATGGCTTTGGTTGAATTGGTTGACCGTCCTGATACCGATACAGAAGCAGTTGAAGCAGAATAATTTATTCTGCTTCAAAGCATGAAAAAGCCGGGGAGACCCGGCTTTTTCATGCCCGTCGAAAACGTAATGTCGGGTTCGCCTGTTATGCCGGTGCCAGTACCGGCTTGCTTTATTCTGCATCGCTCAGGCATAGTCCAATCATGATTTTGCAGAAGGAAAGCTGGTGATCGTTCTCTTTACTGATTTTGGAATGCGTGATCCGTATGTAGGGCAGATCAAGGCACGCCTTGCCGAGCAGGCGCCTGACCAGCTCGTGGTGGATCTGCTGCATGATGTGCCTGATTACAATCCCCATGCCGGGGCGCATCTATTGGCAGCATTTGTTTCAGGTTTCCAGCCAGGGAGTGTGTTTCTTGCCGTCGTAGACCCCGGCGTAGGAACGCCACGTCAAGGTGTAGTTGCGATGGCGGGTGGCCGCTGGTATGTCGGGCCGGACAATGGATTGTTGTCGCTTGTGGCCGCACGGAATACCGACACGCGTCTTTGGCGTATCGCCTGGCAACCTGAAGACCTGAGTCCAACCTTTCACGGCCGCGATGTGTTTGCGGTGATTGCGGCTGAAATAGCGCGTGGTGAATTCCCTGAATCCAAGTTGTCGCAAATAGATCAACTTGAAGTTGTTTTCGACGCCGGAGATTTGCCGCGTGTCATTTACATCGACCACTTTGGCAATGCCTGGGTGGGGGTTCGGAATGTCCCCAAGGATGCGCACGTGAGTGCGGCCGGTAAGCTGTTCAAATACAGCGAAAGTTTCGGTTTTGTTGGCAAGGGGGAAGGCTTCTGGTTCAACAACAGCGTCGGATTGCTTGAACTCGCCGTCAACCGCGGCAATGCAGCGACATCTTTTGGCTTGAAGGTGGGCGATGTGATTCAGGTGCAAGACACAACCAAGACGTTTCACTAGCAGGATATCAATTCAACCCGATTAACACGGCGCGATAATCATTCACGTTGGTGCGAGTCGGGCCCGTTTGCACCAGATCACCCAGGCGCGAAAAGAAGCCATAACTGTCGTGCATGTCGAGATAATCTGACGCACGCAAGCCCTGGGCCTGCGCGCGGAACAACGTATCGGGTGCAATGATGGCGCCTGCATTGTCTTCGCTGCCATCTATTCCATCCGTGTCGCACGCAATGGCCCAGGCAGGAATGCCTTGCATCTCCAGCATTAATGCCAGCAAGTATTCGGTATTGCGCCCGCCACGTCCATGCGGTGACGATAGGGCCACGGTGGTTTCGCCGCCGGTGATCAACGCCAGTGGCTGGTTGAATGTGCAGGCGCGGACAAGGGCGGCATGTTGTTGCGCAATGGCCCGGGCATCACCGCTGATGCGCTCTGAAAGTCGCAATGCCCGGATGCCGTGCTGCTCAAAGACCTGACAGGCTGCGTTGAGGCTGTTGTGAGCGGTGGCAATGATGCGATTTTCCATACGTGCGAAACAGGCGTCGCCCGGTTTGGGCGTGTCTGCCCGATGACCATCGATGCAGGCATCGAGGTAATGCTGGATGCCGGCGGGAAGCGGGATGCCAAAGTGCTTCAGGCGATCGAGTGCATTGACGCAGGTGGTCGGGTTGGGTGCGCAGGGGCCGGACGCTATATGGGTGGGATCGTCGCCAACAACGTCTGAAATGATCAAGGCTCGCCCTTGGGCATGTTGAGCGGCTTGCGCCAGGCGTCCACCCGACAATTGCATGAGGTGCTTGCGCACCGTATTGATGTCCTGGATGGTGGCACCGGCGTGTAGCAGGGCTTTGGTGACCTGTCGCAGTTCTTTCAGGGTAATGCCCTCGACCGGTGCAGCGAGCAGGCTGGAGCCGCCGCCCGAAATCAGCGCCAGCAACAGGTCATCTTTGCCCAGTTGCGTGGCCATCTCCAGCATGCGCAAGGCAGCGGATTCACCACGGCCGTCGGGCAGCGGGTGGCTGGCTTCGACGACTTCAATGCGCCGGGTGGGCAGGCTGTGCTGGTAGCGCGTCACGACCAGACCGGATAACGGCGCATCGGCGGGCCAATGGGCCTCAACCGCTGCAGCCATGCTGGCGGCGGCCTTACCACCGCCCACCACCAGGGTGCGACCGCGCGGTGGATTGGGTAGGTGGGGCGGCAGGATACGCGCCGGGTCGGCAGCGGCAACGGCGGCATGAAACGAGTCCAGCAACAGCGCGCGTGGATTGAGTCCTGTAGGCATGTGGGTCAGGAAGCGGGCGATCGACCAAGCTTGCGAGCTATTCCGCTGCGCAGCTTGGGTCCCAACTGCATGGCGAGTCGAAACAGCGTCGGCATGGTGAACAGCGTGAGGGTGGACGCGACCAGCAGGCCCCACACCAGGCTGGCGGCCATCGGCCCCCAGATCAGCGACTTGCCACCGAGACCCACAGCCAGCGAGAACAGGCCGCCGATGGTGGTGGCGGAGGTGATGATGATCGGCACTACGCGACGCCGCGCAGCGTAGAGCGTGGCATGGATCAGGCTCATGCCGGCCTGCAGGCGCGCATTGGCGGCGTCGATCAGCACGATGGACGCATTTACCGCGATGCCGGTGAGCGCAATCACGCCATAGAGGGTGTACAGGCTGAGCGGGTTTTGCGTGATGAAGAGTCCGAACACCACCCCGGTAAAGGCCATGGGGACGGTCAGCAGTATCAGCAGCGGCTGCCAGTAAGAGCGAAATTGCGCCGCCAGGATCAGGTAGATCAGGCCAACCCCGAGCAGGAACAGCATCTTCATCGCATCCAGGCTTTCGTTAATGTCGTCGAGCTCGCCGCTAAAGTCGATGCGGATATTGGGGTGGCGCAGCTTCATCGCCTCCCACAGCTCGGCAATTCGCGCGTTGGCCTCCACCGTGTCGAGACGGCTCTTGTCGAGATCGGACTCGATGGTGATCGCGCGTTTGAGGTTGTAATGCTTGATGCCTCCCGAGCCGGTGCGGGTATCGGCGTGCACCAATGCGCCCAGTGTGGTGGTGCCGCCGCCGGGCAGCGCCACCGGATCGGCCAGCAGTTGCTGGATGTCCTCCAGGTGATTGCCGTTAGCCGTGGCTCCACGCACCCGCACTTCGATCTTGTCGCCCTGGTCGCGCGTCTCGCTGATGATTTCGCCCTCGGTGTGCAGTCGGATCAGACGCGCCGCGGTGGCGGGGTCGATACCCGCGTGTTTCAGGGCTTCAGCGTTGAGTTGCAGCACCAACTGCGGCCGGCCGGGCAGATCGTCGTCGGCCACATCACGCGTGCCCTCGATCTTGCTCACCGCCTGCTTCAGTTCCCGCGTGGCGGCGCGCAATGTGTTGATGTCATCGCCCAGCAGCCTCAACTTGATCGGCTTGGAAGCGGGCGGGCCACCCGACAGCTGGGTGAACGATACTTTTCCGGAAGTGGGCAACGCTTCGACATCGCGGCGCATCGCTTCGACCACCGCGGAGACCTCGCGTTGATTTGCGCCGCGCGGGTTGAGCGAGACGTTGACCTGCCCATAGGCCTCGCCGTACAAGGGCTCGGTGTCGGTCCATTTGACCCCGGCATAGGCCACGACGCCACGCGCCTCGCCGGCTTGCAGGTGACGACGCACCACGGTTTCGAGCTTTTCTGTTTCGCGCAGGGTGACGTCGATGGCGGTGCCGCTCGGCATGTCCAGGCTGACATAGAACAGGCGGATCGGGTCGAAGGCGAAGAACTGCGTACGCACCGCGCCGCTCGCGACCAGGCCGACTGCGCCGACGAACAGCACCAGCACCAGTGCCCCGCCGATCCATGGATAACGCATCATATGCACCAGCAAGCGCGTGTATTTCACGCGCAGGGTGTGGGTGGCGCGCTCACGCAGCGGTTGTAGACGCGTTTTGCGTTTGAAATTGAGTTTGAGGCCCACCACGTGCGCCGGCATCATCCAGTACGCTTCGAGCAGGCTGATGGCAAGCGCCAGCGTCACCACCAGCGGCACCAGCAGCATGAACTTGCCGACGATGCCGGGCATCAGCATCAACGGCAGGAACGCGGCGATGGTGGTGGAAACCGCTGCCAGCACCGGCAGGCCGACTTCGCGGATGGCTTCGAGCGTCGCAGTCAGCGCCTCGGTGCCGCGTGCAATGCGGTAGTAAATCGCTTCAGTGATGACCACCGCATCGTCGACCAGCATGCCGAGCGCGATGACGATACCGAGCAGCACCGGGATGCTCAGCGTGAAATCGAAGGCATACAACACCGCGAACACGCCTGCCAGTGAAAACGGAATGCCCAGACTGACCAGCAACGCCAGGCGGCTGCCCAGGAACAACCAGCACAGCCCCAGAACCACCAGCAAGCCAATCAGCGCGTTAACTTCCATCACGCTGATCGCCTGCTGTGTCGGCACGGTCTGATCATCGAGCAGCAGCAGCGAAAAGCCGCCCGATTTGAGTGCGGGCGCCCGATCGGAAATGGCGCGATTGATGTCGGCCACCAGCCCCAGCGTATTGACCTTGCTCTTTTTGGTGACGGCAAAGATCACCGCGGGCTGTCCGTTCGACGAAGCCAGGCTGCCCGCGCGGGTACGCGCCGTTTCCACCGTCGCCATCGCCGAGAGCGGGATGGGCGAGCCCAGGCTGGGTGATTGCACCGACAGCCGGGCCAGATAATCGGCGCTGACCTTTTGACCGACCACCCGCACCAGCCAGTCGTCATCGCCCACCCGCGCGCGGCCGGCAAAGGTGTCGCGAAACCAGGCGCGCACCGAATCGGCTATCTGCGCCGCGGTGATGCCGCGCGCGGCCGCCTCGGCGGGAGAAAATTCCACCCGCAGCTCGGGGTCGGCCTGACCGGTGGTCAGCACCCGATCCACGCCGGGCAGGCGCTCCAGCTCGTCCTTGATCTGCCGTGCGGTGTGACGCAAGCGCTCGTCATAGGCCGGGCCGGTCAACAGCACCATGGCGGTGGGGAAGCCATTGGAGGTGGTGAGCTCCTGCACATCGGGCTCTTTGGCATCGCTGGGGAGATCGCTGCTGTATTTGTTTTGCACCAGCCGTCGCAGGTCGGTGACGTGCTTGTCGAACTGACGTTCGGAGACCTCGCGAAACCGCACCAGAATGACGGAGACATTGTCGCGACTGGTGCTGGATACAAAGCGGATGTCGGGCAGGGTGCGGACCGCTTCTTCCAGGGGATCGGTGACTTTTTTCTCGACGTCCTCGGCCGAGGCGCCCGGCAGTACGGTGTTGACCACCAGCCAGTTGAAATTGATCTCCGGGTCCTGCTCGCGCGGCAGGTTGAGGTAGCTCAATATGCCCAACAGCATGATCACCGCAAACGACACGTTCGCCAGCGGGTGATTGGTGATGAAGCGCGCGTACAGGCTCATGGCGGCAACTTTGTGCGCGTGAATCAGCGCGGCGTGACCGCCATGCCATCCTGCAACGCAAAGCGGCCGTCGGTGATGAGGCGCGCGTTGTCGGCCAAGCCTGCAGCCGGAGCAGGGCGGCCTTCCTGTGCGCCGGCCAGTGGAACA
Organism: Thiobacillus sp.; assembly: GCA_031426835.1. Taxonomy (GTDB): domain Bacteria; phylum Pseudomonadota; class Gammaproteobacteria; order Burkholderiales; family Thiobacillaceae; genus Thiobacillus. The sequence continues at coordinate 24,059 of JASJPF010000085.1, read as the reverse complement.
AAGCGCGCAGTCTTGCCGTTGAGGATAAATACGCCGAGTTGCCGGTTGCGCGTGACCTGGTAGTCTGCCGGCACGTAGGCGCGCGGATCACGCCAACGCAATACGCCGTTGCTGCCAAGTGCGGGGGCGGTCTTGCCGAAGCTGAAGCGCGCTTCGCGGGTGCGTGCCGCCAGATTGACGGCAGGCGAGACGCGCAGCAGTTTCACCGTGAACACACGTCCCTGACTGACAAACACAGCCTGTGCCTTTTGCAGCCATTCGGCGTCGGCTTGTTGGACTTGGACGCTCAGCTGCATGCGCGAGGTGTCCCACAGCTGAACGATGGGGGTACCGGGGCTGGCCAGTTCACCGACCTGCGCCAGCCGCGCTTCCACAATGGCGGGGTAGGGACTGCGCAGGGTGCATCTTCCGACGTCGCGTTTCGTCGCAGCCCGGCTTGCCGTATTGAGTTTGACTTCGGCGGCGGCCACATCCAGATCGGTTTTTTTGGCGTCGAGTGCAGCAGGGGAAATGAAGTTTTTGGCGGCGAGTTCGCGGCTGCGCTGGAGTTGTTGTTGCGCGAGTTTGAGTCGGGCTTGCGCCGATTCGAGCGCAGCCTGCGCGCGCTGCGCGGCAATCTGCGTGTCGGCACAGTCGAGTTTCGCGATGATCGCACCTTTAGAGATGCGCTGGCCGGGTTCCACCGGGATGCTGTCAATGCGTGCGGTGAGTTCGGCCGACAATTTGGCCAGGTTGAGCGACACTGCCTGCGCCGACGCTTCGCGCTGCGGATGGATCGCCACCTCGGATAACGCCAGGCTCCTCACCACAACAGGCGTTGCAGCGAAGACGGGCGTACACAACAGGGCAAGCAGAGTGAGGACAATACGCATGCTGGGACCAGGTGAGAAGGTGGGAGAGATTGTAGCGTCCCGGGTGTGACGACGCTGGCACGAGAAGGTGCCCAAAAACAAAAACGGCCAGGAGAACCTGGCCGTTTGCGCTGCCTGGAACGGAATCCCCGTTTATTTGGCGGCGTCTTTTGCCTTGTCGGCCACGCCCTGAGCGGCGTCGGCGGCTCCCTGAGCGGCCTCGGCTGCTGCATCTTTGGTTGCATCAGTCGCTGCAGCAGCGGCTTCACCGGTGGCTTCGGCCGCGGCACCGGCTGCATCAGCAGCAGAACCTGCAGCGTCGGCGGCAGAATCAGCCGCGGCGCCTGCGGCTTCCTGGGCTTGCTCCATGGCGGGGGCTGCGGCTTCTTCCGCTTTTTGGCAGGCGGTCAGTGCAAGGGCAGCGAACAGTGCGATGAGTAGCTTGGATTGCATAGTTAAGTCTCTCCCTGATAGTGATCAAACGTAGTTAAAGTTTACGGGTTTGCTAACCCGTAAAGTCTATTAATAGCGCCAAAACTCTTAGAGAACAACCCTGGGCAGGAATTTTTACATAGCCAGACCTAGAAACCTTCGTTCGGGAGCATGACGCGCCATTGCCCCAGCGGCAGGTCACCCAGCCGGACATGACCGATGCGTACGCGCTTGAGCCCCACCACCTTGAGTCCGACCAGTTCGCACATGCGGCGGATCTGGCGTTTGCGTCCTTCTTTTAGAATGAAGCGCAACTGGTCGGCATTTTGCCAGCTGACCTTGGCCGGCCGCAGTTTCCGGCCATCCAGCGAGAGGCCGTGATTGAGCAGTGCGAGGCCTTTTTCGTCGAGACGACCATCGACGCGCACCAGATATTCCTTCTCGATATCGGAATTCTCGCCAATGAGTTGCTTGGCGATGCGTCCATCTTGCGTCAGCACCAACAGGCCGGTCGAATCGATATCGAGCCGTCCGGCGGGGGCCAGACCTTTCAAATGCATGGGGTGCAGCGCCAGGCCGGCGCGCCCGTCCTGCCATTGTGTGTCGGCACGGATCAGCACCACGGCGGGTTGATAACCGGGTTCCGGCTGGCTCGACACATAGCCGATGGGCTTGTTCAGCAACAGGGTGACGCGTTGCTGCTGTTGCTGGCTGGCCGCCTGGTCCAGCCGGATCACGCAGTTCGGGTCGACCTTGATGCCGAGTTCGCTCACCCGGGTGCCGTCGACAAACACCAGTCCGCGTTCGATGTAGCTGTCGGCTTCGCGCCGCGAGCACAGCCCGCGCTGGGACATCAGTTTGGAGAGACGGATGGGTTCGGCCATTATGAGCTTGCTCCAGAGGAAATCATGCCCCGCGCCGGTTGCCTGCGAGATGCAGTGCAAGGCGCGGGGGGCGAAGTGTAGCAATTCTCCACGAGCCGCCCGTAACGCCGCAATGCGCCCGCAGGCAAGCGGCCCTTCGGGTTGAGACCAGGAACGGCGTCTGCGGCGTTGCAGCGCTTGGCAATGGATGACCATTGCCTGCGCACTGCGCCTGGCATCCATCCGTTCCTGATCTCAACGCGGGGCATGATTTCCTCTGGAGCAGGCTCTAATGTCGCGCCAGCACGGGTTGCAGGTACTTTCCAGTATCGCTGGCGGGGTTGTCGGCCACCGCTTCGGGTGTGCCTTCGGCGATGATCAAGCCGCCGCCGGCGCCGCCTTCGGGGCCAAGGTCGATCAGCCAGTCGGCGGTCTTGATGACGTCGAGGTTGTGTTCGATCACGACCACACTGTTGCCGGAATCGGTCAGGCGCTGCAACACTTTCAGCAGCAGATCGATGTCGGCGAAATGCAGGCCGGTGGTTGGTTCGTCGAGGATGTACAGCGTGCGGCCGGTGTCGCGCTTGGACAATTCGAGCGACAGCTTGACCCGCTGCGCCTCGCCGCCCGACAGCGTGGTAGCCGATTGGCCGAGGCGGATATAGCCCAGACCGACATCCGTCAGTGTCTGTAGTTTGCGTTTGACGACCGGGACGGCGTCGAAGAACTCGGCCGCGGCCTCGATGGTCATTTCCAGCACGTCGCGGATGGTCTTGCCCTTGTAATGCACTTCCAGCGTTTCGCGGTTGTAGCGGGCGCTGTGGCAGACATCGCACGGCACGTAGATGTCGGGCAGAAAGTGCATCTCGACCTTGATCACGCCGTCGCCCTGGCAGGCTTCGCAGCGTCCGCCCTTGACGTTGAACGAGAAGCGCCCGGGTCCATAGCCGCGTACGCGCGCTTCTGGCACGCCGGCAAACAGTTCGCGGATCGGGGTGAACAGGCCGGTGTAGGTCGCCGGGTTGGAGCGCGGGGTGCGGCCAATCGGCGACTGGTCGACGTTGATCACCTTGTCGAAAAACTCCAGGCCGCGGATCTCGCCATGCGGCGCGGGCTCGGCGGACGAGCCGTAGAGGTGGCGCGCAACGGCGGCGTACAGGGTGTCGTTGATGAGGGTGGACTTGCCCGAGCCCGAGACGCCGGTAACGCAAACGAACAGCCCGAGCGGCAGATTCAGCGTCACGTTCTTGAGGTTGTTGCCGCTGGCGGCGGTCACCACCAGCTGGCGTTCGGGATCGGGCTGGCGTCGTTGTTGCGGGATGGCGATGCGCCGGCGGCCCGACAGATACTGGCCGGTAAGCGAGTCGGGGCTCATGCGGATTTCTTCCGGTGTGCCTTCAGCCACAATTTCGCCGCCGTGCACGCCTGCGCCCGGGCCCATGTCGACCACGTAATCGGCGGCGCGGATCGCGTCCTCGTCGTGCTCGACCACCAGCACCGAGTTGCCGATATCGCGCAGGTGCTTGAGCGTCGCCAGCAGGCGGTCGTTGTCGCGCTGGTGCAGACCGATCGACGGCTCGTCCAGTACATACATCACGCCGGTGAGGCCGGAACCGATCTGCGACGCCAGCCGGATGCGCTGCGCCTCGCCGCCCGACAGCGTATCGGCGGAGCGGTCGAGCGACAGATAATCGAGCCCGACGTTATTCAGAAACCCGACACGGGCCATGATTTCATTGACGATCTTGTCGGCAATCTGGGCGCGGTGACCATCGAGCGTCAGCGCCTTGAAAAAAGCCAGCACCTGCTTCAGCGGCATCGCACTGACTTCGAAAATCGGCACGTCGCCGACCATCACATGGCGTGCTTCTTCACGCAGCCGGGTGCCCTTGCACGCCGGGCAGGCCTTGTTGTTCTGGTATTTGGCGAGTTCCTCGCGCACCGCCATCGATTCGGACTCGTGGTAACGGCGCTGCATGCTGGCGAGCACGCCTTCGAACGGGTAGCTTTTGGTGGTGTAGCCGCCGCGCGGCGCCAGCGTTTGAAATGCGATCGATTCGCGGCCACTGCCGTTGAGCAGCACATCGTGGATCCGTTCCGGCAGCGATTCCCATGGTGTTTCGAGATCGAAGCCGTAGTGCATCGCCAGGCTTTGCAGCATCATGAAGAAGAACTGGTTGCGCTTGTCCCAACCCTTGATCGCGCCGGAGGCCAGCGACAAATGCGGGAAGGCGACCACGCGTGCCGGGTCGAAAAAGGTGATCTGGCCGAGGCCGTCGCAGGTGGTGCAGGCGCCCATCGGGTTGTTGAACGAGAACAGGCGCGGCTCCAGTTCGGGTAGCGCGTAGCTGCAAATCGGGCAGGCGAACTTGGCGGAAAACAGGTGCTCTTTGCCGCTGTCCATTTCCACCGCCAGCGCACGGCCTTCAGCATGACGCAGCGCCGTCTCGAAACTTTCGGCCAGACGCTGCTTGGCGTCCGCGCGCACTTTCAGGCGATCCACTACCACTTCGATGGTGTGTTTCTTGTTCTTGTCGAGCTTGGGAACGGCGTCAATTTCATACACTTTTCCATCGACCCGTACCCGCACGAAACCCTGCGCGCGCAGCTCGGCAAACAGGTCGAGGTTTTCGCCCTTGCGGCCCACCAGCAGCGGCGCCATGATCATCAGCTTGGTGTCTTCCGGCAGCGCCAGCACCGCATCGACCATTTGCGACACCGTCTGCGCGGCGAGCGTGATGCCGTGTTCCGGGCAGCGCGGGTCGCCGACGCGGGCGTAGAGCAGGCGCAGGTAATCGTGGATCTCGGTGACGGTGCCGACGGTCGAGCGCGGGTTGTGGCTGGTGGCTTTCTGCTCGATGGAAATCGCCGGGCTCAAGCCTTCGATCAGGTCGACGTCGGGCTTTTCCATCAATTGCAAAAATTGTCGCGCGTAAGCCGACAGCGACTCGACGTAACGGCGCTGGCCTTCGGCGTAGAGCGTGTCGAACGCCAGCGACGATTTGCCTGAGCCCGACAGCCCCGTGATCACCACCAGCTTGTTGCGCGGCAGGTCGAGGTTGATGTTTTTCAGGTTGTGGGTGCGGGCGCCACGGATGCGGATGAATTCCATTGTTTGACAGCTAGGGCGTGATTCGCAACCTGCTAATATAACGGACTTCCCGCATCCGCCGAACTTTGCAGTGGCTCAAATCGACTTGTCCGACAGCATGACCCGCGCCGAAAAGCGCGCCACATCGGGCCTTGCGGCGATTTTCGGTCTGCGCATGCTGGGCATGTTTCTGATCCTGCCGGTGTTTGCGCTGTATGCAGAACACCTGCCTGGCGGCAACAACCACACCCTGGTCGGTCTCGCGCTCGGCATGTATGGCCTGACTCAGGCCGTCTTCATGCTTCCTTTCGGCATGATTTCAGACCGTATCGGCCGCAAGAAAGTCATCATCTTTGGCCTCATCGTGTTTGCCATCGGCAGCTTTGTGGCAGCCATGGCCAGCGATATCTACTGGACGATTTTTGGTCGCGCGCTGCAGGGCGCCGGCGCGGTTTCCGCTGCGGTGACGGCCATGCTGGCCGACCTCACCCGCGAAGAACACCGCACCAAGGCAATGGCGATTATTGGCTCATCCATCGGCGTGACGTTTGCGGTGTCGCTGGTGGCCGGGCCGGCACTCAATCGCGTGATTGGCGTCCCCGGGATTTTTGCGCTGACCGGCATTCTGGCGCTGGTGGCCATCTGGGTGGTGAAGGTGTGGGTGCCCGACCCCGCAAACAGCCATTACCACGCCGATGCGCAAGCCAACCCGGCGCGGCTTAAAGACGTACTGAAAAACGGTCAGCTACTGCGCCTGGACTTTGGGATATTTGCGCTGCATGCCGCGCAGATGGCGATGTTCGTGGTGGTGCCGGTGGCGCTCAAGAACAGCGGTCTGGCCGTCGACCATCACTGGGCGGTGTACCTGCCGGTGCTGCTGGGTTCGTTTTTGTTGATGGTGCCCGCCATTATTTATGGCGAAAAGCGCGGTCAGATGAAGCCCGTGTTCGTTGGTGCCGTCGCGTTGATGCTGCTGGCCCAGATGGGATTGGCTGTGGGCATCAATTCCCTTTGGGGCATCGTCTGGGCGTTGTTTTTCTATTTCGTCGCGTTCAATCTGCTGGAAGCCAGCCTGCCGTCACTGATTTCCAAGATGGCCCCGGCATCGGCCAAGGGCACTGCAATGGGCGTATACAACACCGCGCAGGCACTGGGATTGTTCTTCGGCGGCGTGGTTGGCGGCTGGTTGGCCCAGCACTATGGTTTCCACGTGGTATTCATCTTCTGCGGGGTGTTGGTGGCGATCTGGCTGCTGGCTACGCTATCGATGTCACCACCGCCTGCGGTCAAGACCCGGATGTTTAATGTGGGCGTGATGCCTGAAGATCAGGCAGCGCTGCTGAAAATGCAGTTGGCCGGCGTGGCGGGGGTGGTCGAAGCGGTGGTGCTCGCCGAAGAGGGCGTGGCCATGCTCAAGGTCAGCATTAAAGGCTGGGACGAGGCCGCTGCGCGCAGCCTGTTGAAGGCGGCAGCTATCTGAGCGTTTGGTCCAATAGGCTGTGCTGATAGAATCGGCATCACGACAAAATCAAGTAATTCAACTTCAATTCGGGGAAAAACATGGCATCCGTCAACAAAGTCATTCTGATCGGCAACCTGGGGCGCGACCCCGAAATGCGTTATCTGCCAAGCGGCAGTGCAGTCGCCAATCTGGCCATCGCCACCACCGACAAATACAAGGACAAGTCCGGCCAGATGGTTGAATCGACCGAATGGCATCGCGTCAGCTTCTTTGACCGCACTGCTGAAGTGTGCGGGCAGTACCTGAAGAAAGGCAGCCAGGTTTACATCGAGGGTTCGCTCAAGACCCGCAAATACACCGACAAGGACGGCGTCGAAAAATACGCCACTGAAATCCGCGGTGATCGCATGCAAATGTTGGGCAGCAAGGGCGGAAGCGGTGGCATGGCCGATATGGACGATGGCGGCATGGACCAGGATGTGGCGACCTCGCGCAATGTGTCCGCGCCGTCGCCACGCAGCCAGCCCCGCAGCGCTCCGCCGGCCGCCGCGCAGCGCCCGGACAGCAGTGGGTTCGACGACATGGATGATGACATTCCGTTCTGAGGTATACCTAAAATAATTTGTAAATAAGATCCCCGTATGCCTTGTGGCTACGGGGATTTTTTATGACATAACCATGGCCCGCAGCGACAGCGTGTAGATGGCCTGACAGGGGCGGGAAGAAAACAGTGCGCAACGCACGTCGGCAGGCAGAGAGCAGCAAGCCCCGATTTCCGGCTGTAAGCCAATTTAAGCGGCCAAGTAACAGCCGGCACCGAATATTTTGATAATTCAGGGGCGTAGCTTAAGCTTTGGCTCAAGTCAGGCGGCAATTGGTCGTAGTTTTAACCTATATCCCGATCATTAAAATAAACAAAGATCGTTGCGCAACATGCAGCGGCGAGAGGTGTGAGTGAGTAACCCCCAACCCTGTAGGCCACGCATATTCGAAATCACGCTTTTGCTTGGCGGCTTTTTCGTCGTCCCGGGATCGGCTTGGGCTGTCGTCACCGAATCCGATTTTCTCGATGTCTTGCCCGTTGTGCTTTCAGCATCGCGGCTGTCGCAGCCTGTGGGAGATGCGCCTGCTGCCGTCACGATCATCGATCAGGACATGATCCGTGCCTCGGGCTTTCGCGATATCCCGGATTTGCTGCGTCTGGTGCCGGGTTTTTCGGTTGCCTACACTCGCGACAACACGTGGGCGGCCGGGTATCACGGCATGGGTGACGCTTACTCGCGTCGTTTCCAGGTGCTGGTCGATGGCCGTTCGATCTACAGCCCGCACTATGGTGCGGTGAACTGGACGGATTTGCCGCTTGCCATCGACGACATCGAGCGAATCGAGGTCGTGCGCGGTCCGAATGCCTCGATCCATGGCGCCAATTCGTTTGCGGCAGTCATCAACATCATCACCAAAACGGCGGCCCAGGTGCCGGGGGCGTTCGTGTCGATTCAGGCAGGCACGCAGGACATGCGCGGACTGACGGTACGCCATGGCGGGGGAGACGCCGCGCTACGCTATCGGCTCACTGCCTCGGCCCAGCAGCGGGACCGTTTCAAGCAGGATGTTCCCGTGAGTTCTGCCGTGTCTGGCGGGCAATACTATGAAGCCAGCCAAAATTTCTTCGTGAATGGTCGTCTGGATTGGCAACTCGCACCGGACTCGGAGGTGATGGCGCAATTCGGGCTGAATCAGGGCAACGGGCGCGCGGGTGCGCTGACCGACGATTCACGGCTCGCACTGGAACCGCGGGAGCAGGATTCGAGCGCATTTTATCTGCAGTTTGCCTATCGCAAGGTGGAATCCGCACGTCGGGAATGGCGGGTGCAGGCTTACCATACGCAAAATGCGTTTGATGCGGATACCCGAGTCGCCCCCCTTGTGTATAAAGGAAAAGATTACGGCAATATCGTGGTAAATCAATACTTGCGGCAGTCTCGAAGCAGCATAGACCTGCAGGTGAATGAGCAGTGGACCCCCGATTTGCGTGCGGTGTGGGGGGGCGAGGTATGGCAGGAAACGGTCAAGAGCCCGCAGAGCTACAATTCCAGCAAGACCCTGCGCGGCGAAATCGCGCGGGCGTTCGGCAATCTTGAATGGCGTCCCCACCAGCGGGTGCTGTTGCAGGGTGGCGCCATGCTGGAACACCATTACTTCACGGGCGCAGACATTTCGCCGCGCGTCGCAATCAACTTCACTGTGGTGCCGGATCACGTCCTCCGGCTGGGGGTCTCGCGCGCCTATCGCTCGCCGACTTTTTTTGAGGAGTGGGGCAATCAGGTGTTGTTGAATGATGCCGGGGCAGTGGTTGATACCACGATCATGCATTATGGCGGTCTTGAACCTGAGCGCGTCCTGTCGCGTGAGCTCGGTTATGTTGGACGGTGGAGCGCGTTGCAGCTTGAGCTGGATGTGCGGCTTTATCGGGATCATATCGACAGCTTTATAGGCGAGGTGAAAGAGGTGCCGAACCCACCCGGCGACGCAAACTCTTTTCAGCCAAAAGTATTCTTTTACGACAATATCGGCTCGGTCGACGCGCACGGCGGCGAAGTACAACTGCGCTGGCGACCCACCCGATCACTTGATGTAAGTGCCCACTACGCGCGTGTTTTCTTGCGTGCAGCTACGTCAGTCGAGAGTTACAACAAGGATATTCCCGCGTCCGCGCCACGCGATAGCTGGGGTGCGCTTGCCCGTTACCGCTTCGGCAACGGCTGGGACAGCAGTGTGTTTGTGCAATACAGCGACCCTCAGAAATGGCTTTCCCCGGGGGATGACACGCAGGCTTTCACCCGGATCGATGTCCGTCTGGCGCGCAGCTGGAAATGGCAGGGAACCGAAGTGGAGGCTGCCGTGGTCGGGCAGAACCTGGGCAAGGATTACGAAGAGTTTCGCAACACCAACCTCTTTAGCCGCCGCGTTTATGGCAGCCTGGGTTTCAAATGGTAAAGCGGATAAGCCGGTAGTCAGGTTGGGTACTTGTGCCCGGTACTATTGGGTACTTGTGCCCGGCTCTATTGGGTACTTGTGCCCAGTGTTGGGTACTTGTACCTTGCACGGGTACTCGTGCCCGGTTCTATTGGGTATAATCCCGCAACTTATTGATTGCCGGAGAATTTGTATGCCGATCTATGCTTACAAATGCACGTCTTGTGGTTTTGCGCAGGACGAAATGCTGAAAGTATCGGATGCCCCGCTGACCGAGTGCCCGTCTTGCGGCGAGGCGCAGTACACCAAACAGGTGACGGCGCCGGGTTTTGCGCTGAAGGGGACCGGCTGGTATGCCACCGATTTCAAGGGCGGCACTAGCAAAAAGGCTGAAGCCAAGCCCGAAGCGCCATCTCCCGCCTGCGGCACCGCGGCCTGCCCGGCCAGTAACTAAAGCGCGGGGTTCACCGCAAAGCGGGCGGCTTGTAGCGCCCGCTTCTTGTTTTGAGCCGTTGCCACTTTCTGTCTATGAAACGCTATTTCATTACCGGTCTGCTGATCTGGGTGCCGCTGGGGATCACCCTGTGGGTACTCGACCTGCTGATCGGCACCATGGACCAGAGCTTGACCGTGCTGCCCGCCGCATGGCAGACCGAGGCCTGGCTGGGGGTACGAATTCCGGGTCTTGGTGTGATTCTGACCTTGCTCGTCATCGTCCTGACCGGCATGTTTGGCGCCAATTTTTTCGGCCAGAAAATCATCGATTTCTGGGAGCGCCAGCTCACCCGGATTCCGGTGGTGAAAACCATCTACGGCAGCGTCAAGCAGGTCTCCGACACGCTGCTCTCAGGCAACGGTCACGCATTTCGCAAGGTCTTGCTGGTGCGCTACCCGCATCCCGAAGCGTGGTCGCTGGCTTTCCAGACGAATATTCCGTGCGAGGTGGCGAGCTTGCTGCCCGACGAGCATGTGGCGGTGTTTATTCCCACCACGCCGAGCCCGGTCAACGGCTTTTATTTTTTCGTTAAAAAAAGCGAGGTCATCGAACTGAATGTGTCGGTTGACCGCGCGTTGAAATATATTGTCTCGATGGGCGTCGCGTCAGGCGAGTCGCGCCCGGGAACTTAACAAACCAAGTATTGAATTAGGAAATAGAGCATGCGTACTCATTATTGCGGCGCCGTGAGCGCTGCCGACATTGGCAACACTGTGACGCTATGCGGTTGGGCGCATCGTCGGCGCGACCACGGCGGCGTCATCTTCATCGACCTGCGCGACCGCGAAGGCATGATGCAGGTGGTGATCGATCCCGACACCCCCGAAGCCTTCAAGCTGGCCGAAGACGTGCGTTCCGAGTTCGTGCTGAAGATTGAGGGCCTGGTGCGCGCGCGTCCCGCCGGCACCGAAAACCCCAACATGCCGACCGGCATGGTCGAAATGCTGACCCAAAGCCTGGAAGTGCTGAACCCCTCGCTGACGCCGCCGTTCCAGATCGACGACGACAACATCAACGAAAACATCCGCCTGCAATACCGCTACCTCGACCTGCGCCGCGAGCCGATGCAGAAGAACATGCGGCTGCGCTATCGCGTTTCCAAGATCATGCGCGATTACCTCGATGCCAACGGCTTCATGGAAATCGAAACCCCGATGCTGACGCGCTCCACCCCCGAAGGCGCGCGCGATTATCTGGTGCCCTCGCGCGTCCACGACGGCATGTTCTACGCGCTGCCGCAGTCGCCGCAGCTGTTCAAGCAATTGCTGATGGTGGCGGGCTACGACCGTTATTTCCAGCTCACCAAGTGCTTCCGCGACGAAGACCTGCGCGCCGACCGCCAGCCCGAATTCACCCAGGTCGACCTCGAAACCTCGTTTCTTGGCGAAGAGGAAATCATGGGCCTGGTCGAGGGCATGATCCGCGACATGATGAAGCGTGCGCAGGACACCGATCTGCCCGCGGCCTTTCCGCGCATGACCTACGCCGAAGCGATGCATCGTTACGGTTCCGACAAGCCCGATATGCGGGTGACGCTGGAAATTGTCGATGTCGGCGACGCGATGAAAGACGTCGCCTTCAAGGTGTTTTCCGGCCCGGCCAACGATCCGAAAGGCCGCGTCGCCGCCCTGCGCATCCCTGGTGGGGCATCACTCAGCCGCAGCGAAATCGACGGCTACACCGAGTTCGTCAAAATCTACGGCGCCAAGGGCCTGGCCTACATCAAGGTCAACGACGTCAGCCAGTTGAATGAAACCGGCCTGCAATCTCCCATCGTCAAAAACCTGTCGGAAGACGCGCTGCGTGCCGTGATTGAACGCACTGGCGCTGCGAACGGCGACCTGATTTTCTTCGGCGCCGACAAAACCAAAGTCGTCAACGACGCGTTGGGCGCATTGCGCCTGAAAATCGGCCACGAGAAAAACCATCTCGACGGCCGCGCCTGGGCGCCGCTGTGGGTGGTCGATTTCCCCATGTTCGAATTCAACGAAGGCGAAAACCGCTGGGACGCGCTGCACCACCCCTTCACCGCGCCGAAAGACGGCCACGAAGAATGGCTCGCCACCGATCCCGGCAAGTGCCTGTCGAAAGCGTATGACATGGTGCTGAACGGCTGGGAAGTCGGCGGCGGTTCGGTGCGTATCCACAAACAGGACGTGCAGGAGAAGGTGTTCGCCGCGCTGAACATTGGCGAGGAAGAGCGCCGCGAGAAATTCGGCTTCCTGCTCGACGCCCTGCAATACGGCGCACCGCCACACGGCGGTCTGGCGTTTGGCCTCGATCGCCTGGTTACCTTGATGACAGGATCCGAATCGATCCGCGACGTCATCGCTTTCCCCAAAACCCAGCGCGCATCGTGCCTGATGACCAACGCCCCCAACGTGGTGGACGATAAACAGCTGCGCGAACTGCACATCAAACTGCGCAACACCAACCCGGCAGACAAGGCGGCATGAGCTTCGCCGATACGCTGAACGCCTTGCCTGAAGCGTGTGGCGCGCGTTTGCGCCTGACCGATGCCACGGGTGCTGAAGTGGCGGTGATCGAAAACGGCCCGGGCACGGCCGGTTCGTTTCGCGTCTACGCCTATCTGGCAGAAAAACACGGCGGCATCACCCCCGCCGCTGCGGTTGAAGGCCTGGAAATCTTCGCCGAGCACACCGACGATGCGCGCAAGCATGCGGGCAAACATCCCAACATCGACCGCCTGCTCGCATTGCAGGCCTCGGGCGCCACGCTCGCCGCTGCGGTCGAGTGACGCCGCATAAAATCCCTATTTCCGTTCTCGTCGTGATTTACACGGCGGACGGCCAGGTGTTACTGATGGAACGCGCAGACGCGCCGGGATTCTGGCAGTCGGTGACGGGTTCGCAGGATGCGGGCGAAACGCTCGAACAAACCGCAATCCGCGAAGTGCGCGAAGAAACCGGGCTTGACGCCGGCGAGTTCGAGCTGACGCCGTGGGACCTCGAAACCCGCTTCGAAATTTATGCACGCTGGCGCCATCGCTACGCGCCGGATGTGACGCACAACACCGAACATGTATTCGGACTGAAGCTCCCCGCACCGTTGCCCATCATCCTGGAGCCGCGCGAGCATCTGCGCTACGTGTGGTTGCCGTGGGCGGACGCCGCGGCGCGCTGTTTTTCGCCCAGCAATGCGGCAGCGATTCGGTTGCTGCCCGCGCGCCTATAATGCCCCGATGACTTCTCCGCTGCATATTGCCAGTTACAACATTCATAAAGGCCTGTCGCAATTCAACCGGCGGTTGACGGTGCACGAGTTGCGCGACCGCCTCAGCACCCTCGGCACCGACATCGTGTTCCTGCAGGAAGTGCAGGGCAGCCACGGCCAGCGCGCCAGCCGCTTCAAGCACTGGCCGAGCGGGCCGCAGCACGAGTTTCTGGCGGGTCACGTCTACACCGACTTCGCCTACGGCAAGAACTGCGTCTACGACACCGGCCATCACGGCAACGCCATCCTGTCGCGCTTCAAGATTCTGTCCTGGGAAAACGAGGATATATCGGCTCATTCTTACGAAAGCCGCGGCATGCTGCATTGCGAAATCGAAGTGCCCGGCATGGCCGGGCCGGTGCACTGCATCAACGTCCATCTGGGGTTGACCGAACGCGGCCGCAAGCGCCAGTTGGCGATGATTGTCGCCCGCGTCCGTGCCATGGTGCCGGACGACGCGCCGCTGATTCTGGCTGGCGACTTCAACGACTGGCTGGTGCGTGCCGGACGTTTTTTCGAGGATGAACTGGGCATGAACGAGGTGTTCGAAACGCACCATGGAAAATCTGCCCGCAGTTACCCGTCCATCCTGCCGATGTTCCAGCTTGACCGTATCTATGTGCGGCGCTTCAACATCCAGTCCGCGCAAGTCCATACCGGCAATGCCTGGCACCGCATTTCCGACCATGCGGCCCTGTCCGCCAAAATCAGCCTGGCCTGATGACCGCACGTCGACGCGGGCAAAAAAGATTTTCAGGCATTGCCCACCCGGTTCCCGGTAACCAGATAAAACTATTGCAAAATGGCGCCGAATTCTTCCCGGCGCTGATCGCGGCAATCGACGCCGCGCATTCGGAAGTCCTGCTCGAAACCTATATTTTCAATGCCGACCCCAGTGCCGAAGCCGTGCGCGACGCCCTGATCCGCGCCGCGCAGCGCAAGGTGCGGGTCAAGCTGTTGATCGACGGCGTCGGATCGCGCGAATTTCCCGTCGGTTGGCGGCGTGTTCTTGAACAAGGCGGCGTCAGCATCCTGGTCTACCGCCCGCTGGTAATGGGCTGGTTGGCCAATCCGCACAGTCTGCGGCGTCTGCATCGCAAGCTGGCGGCAATCGATGCGCGCATTGCCTTTGTCGGCGGCATGAATCTGATCGATGACTTCGAGCCGGTTCGCTTCGCCGCGCCGCGGCTTGATTTCAGTGTCGAAGTGCAAGGTCCGCTGCTTGCCGATATCCATAAAAACATGCGCCGCCTGTGGCGGCTGGTGGCCTTGTCGCAGTTGCAGGCGAGCGAACAAACATCTGAGATCCAGCCCGCCTGGCCAACCGATGGCCATGTGCGTGCGGCCTTTGTGGTGCGCGACAACTTCGCCCATCGTCGCGATATCGAACGCAATTATCTCGCTGCGCTGGCGCTGGCACGTGAGGAAATCGTGATTGCCAGCGCCTATTTCCTGCCCGGAAGCCGGTTTCGCAAGCTGCTTAAAAAAGCCGCCGAACGGGGCGTGCAGGTCAAGCTGCTGGTGCAGGGGCATACCGACCATCCCTTTTTCCAGGCAGCCGCGCGCGCGCTGTATCGCGACCTGCTCGCCGATGGGGTGAAGGTCTACGAATACCAGGCCAGCGAACTGCATGCCAAGGTCGCAGTCGTTGACGGCCACTGGGCAACCGTGGGCTCCAGCAACATCGATCCTTTCAGCCTGTTGCTGGCGCGCGAGGCCAATATCATCATTGATGACCCGGCATTTGGCCGCGATTTGCAGCTGCGCTTAACCCAAGCCATGAGCCAGTCACTGCAACTGGACCCCGCCGAATGGCAACGCCGTGCCTGGCCGCACCGCATGCTGTCCTGGCTGGCTTACGGCGGCGTGCGCTGGATAGTGGGGTGGGTGGGGGGAGGGCGCTGGGTGTGAAGCTCGGGGGAGTGTTCGGGACGCCATAGCCAGCCGCTGCGCCAGAAACGCGTTCAACTGCCGGCGTCTGGTTTCGCCCCGTAAGCCAAGACGCTTGCTTAGATGGCATCCCCTGCGCACAATGGGCCTCATGGACACCCAGCGTTTCAGCCAGCGGCAACAGGAATTCCTGCGTGCAGCCAGCCGCCTGCAGGAAGCAGTCAGCCAGCAGGGCGGGGACATTTTGCGCGACGCCACCATCCAGCGTTTCGAATTCACCTTCGAAGCCGCGTGGAAAACCCTGCAGCTGTTCTTGCTGCATCAGGGGTTCGATGCAACCGGCCCGCGCCAGGTCCTGAAACAGGCTTTTGCCTTTGGCCTGATCCAGACTCCCGAGGAGGCCGATGTGTGGCTCGCCATGCTGGAAGACCGCAACCTCACCACGCACACCTACCGTGAAGCCCTGGCCGAAGTCATCGCAGCCAACATCCGCGCGCACCATACCGCGCGTCTCGTCGACATGGCCGGGCGTGTGGCAGCGCTCAAGCTGGACTGACGCCATGCTGCAGCTGCGTGAAAAAGACCGTCAGGCGCTTAAAACCGTATTGGCGCAATTCCCCGAGGTGCGCCACGCCTGGGTATTTGGCTCCCGCGCCACCGGCCAGGCGCGCCGCGCCTCCGACATCGACCTGGCGATCGAAGCGCCCGACCTTCCTCCTGGGCGCTGGCACGCACTGCAGGAGGCGCTCGAACAGGCGCCGGTCATTTACCGGCTGGATATCGTGCGCCTCGATACGCTGGACGACCCGGATTTGAAGCGCGCCATCCTGGCGCAGCGCACCCCTGTTAATTGACTGGCCGCGCCGTGCCTGGCCGCGCCGCATGCTGTCGTGGCCAGCCTATGGCAGCGTTCGGCTGATGGTGGGGCTGGCGGGCGGCGGGCGCTGGGCGTAAGGCGTGCTATGTTGCGAGTGTATACATCGTCACACAGGAGCCAGGCATGGCCACGGCAATCCTTGCTTTACGCCTACCTGAAGAAACCAAGGCAAAGCCCGATAAACTCGCGCAGGCCACCCATCGTTCAAAATCGTTTCTGGCAGAAGAGGCCATCGCCCGATACATCGACCTGAAGGCTTGGTAAATCGGCGAAATCGAGCAAGCAATTCAGGAAGCCGACCGGGGCGATTTTGCAAACCCATCCGACCTGGCAGACCTGCTGAAGAAATATGCAGGTTAAATGGCTGCGATGCGCCCTGCGCAACTTTGAGCAAGGGGCGGCCAACAATCCTCAAGCCGCCGCTGCGCGGGTTGCAAAAGCAGACGAATCCACCCGTGTTTTAACGCGGCATCCCGACATGGGTCGTCCTGGGCGCGTGCCGGGTACGCGTGAACTTGTGCCACCCCATTTTTCTTACATTATTCCCTACCGGATCAAGGAACAGCGGGTCGAGATTCTTCGCGTGTTTCACACTTCGCGAAAATGGCCGCACGGATTCGGGGATGCCTGAAGGCGTTGATGTGACTTGGCTATGGTGCTGCGCGTGGGGAATTCGAAAAGAACGCGGCAGGATTACCCTGTAATCTCAACCAGGCAATTCCCGGAACCGAGCGCCGCGATCACAGAGGGCATTTCCGCTTCAAACCACGCCAGCAATCTTGCGTTGGGGCAATTGCCGATCCTCACCCACACAATCGGCGGTGCGGTCTTGCTGACTGACGCACGAATGGCGAAATCCTCGTCCTTGGTGATGATGACGGCGCCGTTTGCCATGGCATAGTCCCAAACCAGGCTGTCGCTGGACTC
Source organism: Thiobacillus sp. (assembly GCA_031426835.1). GTDB lineage: Bacteria > Pseudomonadota > Gammaproteobacteria > Burkholderiales > Thiobacillaceae > Thiobacillus. The sequence continues at coordinate 6,960 of JASJPF010000085.1, read as the reverse complement.
AAGCAGACCCACATCAAGCAAATGTGCCGCCTCATGGCCCATGGCCGCAATCTTCCTGGCCAGGGCAGGAAGATTGCGCATCGACCAGGAAGCGATGCACGTCAGGCCGCTTTTAATACCGGGTGATCAAATTGCCGCGCCGCATACAGCAAGGTGGCGGTGATGTCTTCCGCCTCCAGGTAGGGGTAATCGGCCAAAATCTGGTCACGGCTTTCGCCCGCCGCCAGCAATTCGAGAATATCGCTTACACGGATACGCATTCCACGGATGCAGGGGCGCCCTCCGCATTGAGCGGGGTCAACGGTGATTCTTTCCAATGCTGGAGATTCCATTCTGCGCGCGCCTGTTTATGCCGACAAAGTCATTGTATAGCGTTAATAGAGACGCTGAAAAGTTTGCCTGCGCCGGGCCGGGACGGGGGTGGGGATAAACGACGTCTGTTTGCCCCGCATGCGGGTACGCCCCGCAAGAAGCGCTTGAACAGGCGCCGGTTATTTACAACCTGGATGGGGTGCGTCTCGAAGTCTTGCAGGATCAGGATTCGAAACACGCCATCCTGAGTCAACGGGCGCTTGTCGCCGCGTCGGTTCTTTGTTGCGTCCGTGCAACAAAACAACACTTTTCATCCCGTTTGGCGAAAAAAACAACAGCTTTGCTTGCCCGCCCTCCCCGAGTCTGGATAATCAATCCCGTTCGACACGCAACTTGCTGTGCCGGACGGCTCTGCAGAGCTTGAACACGGTTTATTCCAAACCAAGCTTTATATTCCAATCCAAGGAGATTTAAATGATGAAAAAGATTCTTGCAGTGGCGATCGTTTCCGCCTTCGCTGCTCCCGCATTTGCTGCTACCGCAAACGTTGACGTTTACGGCGTCATTGGCGCGTCCGTCGACTACGTTGACGGCGGCAGCGGTGCCGCTGGTGACAGCTTTACCAGCAAAGATGCTGAAAGCCGTGCCCGCGTCTCCAGCAACACCTCCTACATCGGCTTCAAGGGCAACGAAGATCTGGGCGGCGGCTTGTCGGCCGTGTGGCAGATCGAGCAAGCTGTGTCCATCGACCAGGGTGCCGGAACTGCCGCATCTGGCGCGTGGGCCGCTGGCCGCAACAGCTTCGCTGGCCTGTCCAGCAAGACCCTCGGCACGCTGACCTTAGGCAACCAGGACACCCCGTACAAAACCTCCACCGGCAAGCTTGACGTGTTCGGCGGCGGTCAGTACCTGGCTGACTATCGCAGCCTGTTCGGTCAGCCCACCAACGGTTCGGTGCGCGCCACCAACTCGATGCTGTACACCAGCCCCGATATCAGCGGCCTGACCATTCGCGCCATGGGCGCTGCTCAGCAGGAAGACGGCAGCACCGGCAGCCCCAGTCTGTACTCGGTGTCAGGCGTTTATACCAACGGCCCGCTGTTCGCTACGCTGGCTTATGAGACGAATACTTATTACACCTCTGGCGTAGCCACTATCGCAAGTGCAGGCGGTTATAACCTGAATGGTGTCGCTGGTAGCAACTACGAGACCGACCAGAAGAAATGGCGTGCAGGCGTGGGCTACAGCTTTGGCAACACCACGCTGGGTCTGGCTTACGAAGATTCCGACTGGGATATTAACAACATGACCCTTGCGACCAGCGCTTCTGGTGACCGCAATGCATGGTATGTGAGCGCAGCGCACAAGTTGGGTAATGTCACGCTGAAGGCCGCCTTCACCAAGGCCGGCGAGATTGCGGATGTTGATAATACTGGCGCGAAACAGTTCAGCCTGGGCGCAAGCTATGCACTGTCCAAGCGCACCGAGATGTTCGGCCTGTACACCCAGGTCAAGAACGACTCCGCTGCAAATTACAGCTTGGGCGGCGGCGCCACCGGCATCCATGCTGTTAACACAGCAGCGGCTGGTCAGGATCCGCGCGGTATTTCGCTGGGCATGATCCACAAGTTCTAATTTGGCATTCGCTGAGTTACAACGCGTGATTTAAAACGGGCACCTTCGGGTGCCCGTTTTTTTTCGGCTGGGGAGAGATCGGGGTCAGGTCTAGATAAGATGTTTCTGCTCTGCTAGGGAAAAAGGGGAATTAGAAAAGGGGAATTAGGGTCAGGTCTAGATAAGTTGTGGTTTGGAGATCTAAGACACGATTATTTGACTAGCCATAACCTGCTTGCCAAGTGGGGCGGAGGCGATCATTACCCACAACGTTCGTGATATGCGCCGTGGCGAGTTGTTGTTAAACGGGTTGCGGGTATACACAGCCCCGCCGGGTTCTTGGAGAAAACACGATGGGTAGGTTAACGGTTCGTTTGCCGTGAGCGCTGCCCCGGCCAGGAGAAGAGGCATTGCAAGATAAATTATTTGTTACTACAATAACTCCGTGTTGATTGAATTTGATCCAGCCAAGGATGCCGCGAACGTCGCCAAGCATGGCGTGCCTCTAACTGAAGCGGCTCAGCTTGACTGGAAAAACGCCTTGGTCTGGGAAGATCGTCGGCGTGATTATGGTGAGTTGCGCCAAGTGGCGCTGGCTGTATTGAATGGGCGGCTATATGCGGCGGTATTTGTGGATCGTGGCGAGGTGCGCCGCATGGTCAGCCTGCGTAAAGCCAACCTCCGGGAGATTAACCATTATGAAGCAGAAACTGATTCGACCGACTGAAACTGAAGACGCCGCCATTACGGCGGCCGCGCTTGCGGACGCTGATAACTTGCCATTGACGGAAGCAGAACTGGCGCAGTTCAAGCGTGCGCCGGGCCGACCGTTGGGGCGTAAAAAAGTGTCTACTACGGTTCGCTTTGATGCGGACGTGCTTGCCGCCATGAAGGCGACTGGAAAAGGCTGGCAAACACGGATTAACGATGTGGTGCGTGAATGGGTAAAGTCGCATCCTGGAAATTAGCCGGGACCAACAATGAGCGCAGAGAATTCTGGCGGGATGTTCGCGAAGGCCGGGGTCAGGTCTAGATAAATAGCTCCCGGCAAAGAAGCTTATCGCCCTTGCCATGTTCCGTCACCGCTTGGTGAAGTCTCAGAAACTTCAGAAACCCTTTCCAAGGGAAGAAATGCCCTTCCCAAGGGAGAAATGTACAATATTCGATATGTACAGCACACGATTTCAACGCACTATCGTTATTACTCGCCACGCGCAAATGCGTATGGAGAGCGTGGAATCAACGATACCCTGTTGCTGGATGTGATTGACTCGGGTGAAACGCGATATCGGGATGCCACGCATCTGTGGGTTTTCAAGGATTTCAGCGAGCGATCGGATAATCTGCTATGCGCTGTTCTGGTGCTGGAAGACAGGCTTGTTGTTAAAACGGTTATGCATCATTTCGAGGTGATATAGGAGGTTGACATGCACACAGTTTATTTTGACGAGGACGATATTCTTGTTATTCGGCTATCCGACAAGCCCATCGTGCGTGAGGTGTCGCAAGACTGGAATACGCATGTCAGTTTTGCGGAAGACGGGAGTACGGTTGAGCTGGTACTGCTGGATGCGCGCGCCAATGGCGCTTATCCTTTTGAAATCAAGCACGCCCGGGCGGCGTGATGATCGACTGCGCCTCACAACGAAACAACAACAGGATCGGGGCCAGGTCTAGATAGGCTGCACCTGCGCTGCTATTGTTCTTTCCATGTCCCGCCCCGTCCGCATAGAGTTTCCCGATGCGCTTTACCATGTCACCTCGCGTGGTGACCGGCGCGAACCCATCTTTGACGATGATCAGGATCGCCGGTCGTTTCTCACGACGCTGGAGCAGGTTGTTAACCGGTTCAATTGGGTGTGTCATGCCTGGTGTTTGATGGATAACCACTACCACCTGCTGGTTCAGACGCCTGACGGCAATTTGTCCCGAGGGATGCGCCAGCTCAATGGTGTTTATACCCAGGCTAGCAACCGGCGGCACGGGCGCGTGGGCCATCTTTTTCAAGGGCGCTTCAAAGCCATTCTGGTTGACGGTGACGCGTATCTGCTGGAGTTGACGCGCTATGTTGTGCTTAATCCCGTTCGTGCGGGGATGGTGAATAATCCGGCGGACTGGCCATGGAGCAGCTACCGGGCCAGCGCGGGACTCGAACCTGCCGCGCCCTGGCTGGCGGTGGATGGCTTGCTGGCGCAATTTTCCGGACAGCGTCGCCGGGCGCAAACACGATACGCGCAGTTTGTGGCAGAGGGCACTAAGGCGGTTTCCCCTTGGTTGAGTCTGAAGGGGCAGGTGTTTCTGGGCGATGAGCCGTTTGTGCAGCGCATGCAGGCCTGCATGCGGGTGGATGCGCGGGATGATGTCCAGATTCCTGCGATGCAACGTCGCCCACCCCCCGCTTCATTGCCGGAAATTGCGCGGAGCGCGGAAAACAGAAATGCGGCGATCGTGGCGGCCTACGCAACAGGCGCTTATTCTTACCAACAAATTGCCGACCACTTCGGGATTCATTTCACGACAGTGGGGACAGTTGTCAGACGAGGGAGGTGAGCATCACGTCAGGCCGCGAATCTTTGCTTCATCATATCTAGACCTGACCCTGGTTTT
>JASJPF010000085.1:0-2327 GCA_031426835.1 Thiobacillus sp. | reverse complement strand
CTGGTTTTCGGTTTTCATCCTGGTGATGCCGCGACTGCTGAACTATATCGTCGCGCTGTATTTGATCGTGATCGGTTTGATCGGACTGTTCGGCGCCGGCGGGATCAATCTGCGCTGAATCGCCGCAATTGCACCGCTTTTGATTTTCTGGCGGGTGCAACCTGAAAATGGCAGCTTCGGCTGCCGTTTTTTTGCGGAGGGTTCAGTCGGCCACGATTTCAAAATCGTGGGTTATTGCAGCGGATTTTCCGAGCATGATGGAAGCTGAACAATATTTGTCGGCTGAAAGATGCACCGCCTGTTCAACCCGCTTGGGGTCAAGTTGTTTGCCGGTGACGGTGAAATGCACGTGAATTTGGGTGAACACCTTGGGGTCGGTGTCGGCACGCTCGGCGTCGATGTCGGCGACGCAGTCGGTGACCTGCTGACGGCCCTTGCGCAGGATGTGCACGATATCGAACGCGGAGCAGCCGCCCAGCCCCAGCAGCAGCATTTCCATTGGGCGCACGCCGAGGTTCTTGCCGCCGGATTCGGGTGCGCCGTCCATGACGACGCTATGGCCGGATTCGCTCTGGCCGACAAAACTGACGCCTTCGATGAGTTTGACGCGGGCTTTCATGGGTTTCCTTCAAGCAAAAATGGTGCGGAGTTTGTACCACAAAATCCCCAGCCATTCGTGCAGGGCATAGGTGCTGTCGCGCAGTCCGGAAGGGGTGGGCAAGAGATCACGCATGGAATCCAGGCGGGTGCTGGAAAACTGGGTGCCGGCCGGGATGACGCTGAGTCCATTCGATTCAAACTGCGGCGCGGCACGCCGCAGGTGCCAGGCGTGGGTGACGAGCAGAATACGGTGAACGCCGGCATCTTTGAGCAGGTTCGCAGATAGCCGGGCATTGTCCCAGGTGGTGAGTGAAGCGTCTTCAACCCAATGGGGTGAAAACCCATATTCGCTTTGCAGTACATGCGCCATGATGCGGCCTTCCCCGAGGCTGCCGCCGTCGGGTTTGCCGCCGCTGACCAGGACCGGTAAACCGCTGGCGCGGTGGAGGTAGGCCGCATAGCGCAGGCGCTCCAGACTGGTTGCATTGAGGGTATCGCCACCATATTCGCCGGCTGCTTTGCGCCGCCCGCCCCCTATGACGACAATGGCCTCTGCGTCCTTCAGTGCATCGGCGCTGACCGGGGTGCTGGTTTCCAGGGATTTTTGCAACAGGCCCCCGATCCAGGGCGTGGAGAGGGCATACAGTGCGGTGGTGGAAAGCAGAATGAGTGACATGGCCAGATGGGGTCGACGACGGTGGAGCCACAGCCCGGCAGCCAGCAAGATTACAAGGGACAGCGGCGGCAACAGGGCGGCGGAGACAAGTGTGGTGGCGAACAATGCTGACATGGCGAAAATTGTATGCCAATACGGGCGGGTATTTGCATTCAGTGTTTGACTTTGCCCGGGGTCGGAAGGTAAACTGCTCGGCTTTCCGAGATTGTCCTCTGTGTAGAGGTTAGGTCATGAAAACCTTTTCCGCAAAATCCCATGAAGTTCAACGCGACTGGTTCGTGGTTGATGCTGATAACAAAGTGCTGGGTCGCCTGGCTTCCGAGATTGCACGCCGCCTGCGCGGCAAGCATAAGCCGGAATTCACGCCTCACGTCGACACTGGCGATTACATCGTCGTCGTCAACGCGGGCAAGTTGCGCGTCACCGGCAACAAAGAAACCGACAAAGTCTATTATCGCCACACCGGTTACCCGGGCGGCATTTACGAAACGACTTTTGGCAAGATGCAGGAGCGTTTCCCCGGTCGTGCGCTGGAAAAAGCAGTCAAGGGCATGCTGCCCAAAGGCCCGCTTGGCTACGCCATGATCAAGAAAATGAAAATCTATGCTGGCGCGGACCATCCGCACGAGGCGCAACAGCCTCAGCCGCTGGAAGTTAATGCTTAAATTTAAGGCCATAACATGATCGGTAATTACAACTACGGTACGGGGCGTCGCAAATCATCGGTTGCCCGTGTGTTCCTCAAGGCAGGCAGCGGCAAGATCGTTGTGAACGACAAGCCTGTGGACGAATATTTTTCCCGCGAAACCGGCCGTATGATCGTGCGCCAGCCGCTGGTGCTGACCGAGAATCTCGACAAGTTCGACATCATGGTCAACGTGGCGGGCGGTGGCGAATCGGGTCAAGCCGGTGCAGTACGCCATGGCATTACCCGTGCGCTGATCGAACTCGACGTCACGATGAAGCCCACGCTTAAAGCGGCGGGTCTGGTCACCCGTGATGCACGTGAAGTCGAACGTAAGAAAGTCGGCTTCCACAAGGCACGTCGTCG
>JASJPF010000084.1:1361-3506 GCA_031426835.1 Thiobacillus sp. | reverse complement strand
CGCGCCAGCATTTTCAACGTAATCAATCAGGCCGAGGCCATGGGACTTAAAGTCCATGCTGTGCGTGGACGGGGCTACAAACTGCCTGTGCCTGTGGATTGGCTCGATGAAGCTGCAATCGCTGCGCTTCTTGGTGATGGGGCTCACGACTTTGAAATCCGAATCCTGGATAGTGTCGCCTCGACCAATATCGTACTGATGCAGGCTGCCTTAGAGGGTGCGGTTGATGGTACGGTGATGTGTGCAGAACACCAGTCTGCTGGCAAGGGGCGGCGTGGACGATATTGGCATGCAGTATTGGGCGGAAGCCTGACTTTTTCAGTGCTGTGGCGATTTGAGAATGGCCTGCAGTCGCTGGCGGGCTTGAGCCTGGCAGTGGGCTTGGCCACAGCGCGGGCAATTAATCGTCACACACTGCATGCGCTGCGTTTGAAATGGCCCAATGATGTGCTGGTGGATTACCGCAAGTTGGCCGGGATACTGGTTGAAGTGCAAGGCGACCTGCATGGCGCAGCGTTTGCGGTAGTTGGGATCGGGCTGAATGTGCGCATGAGTCCCGAACAACGTGATGCGGTGGACCAAGCTGTGGTGGATTTACATGAAATGGGTGTCACCGTGAGTCGCAACCAGTTGCTGGCAGATTGTTTGCAGGAGTTGCATCTCATGTTGACGCTGTTCCGGGCACAGGGGTTTTCCGCATTGCGTGCAGACTGGATGGCCATTGATGCCTATGCAGGTAAAGCGGTTACCCTGAAGCTACCTGACTCGAAAGGCGTGGTAGGAGTGGCAGCCGGGGTGGATGAAACGGGTGCGTTTTTATTACGGGATCCGCAGTCAGGCATACATGCTTACAGCGGGGGAGAAATCAGCTTGCGACTCGATACGCGTGCGCGATGAATAGCCGGAGATTGTTGCTCGACGCGGGTAATACGCGCCTGAAATGGGCGGTGGTTGAATACGGAAAATGGCTGGCGCAGGGCAGTGCGCCTTACAGCGATTTGTCCGCGCTAACCCCGGTTCTAGAGCAACACGCCGTCTGCTACGTTGCCAGTGTGGTGCGTACGCAGCATGAAGAGCAGATTACTGCGCTGCTGGCGTCCTATTCGATATCCCCCTACTGGTTAACGACCGAGTCGACGTTTTCGGGTGTAAGGAATGCGTACCTCAATCCTCGCCAACTGGGTGTGGATCGCTGGATGGGGTTACTAGCATCGCGTCAGCGCAGTCAGATGGCAACGCTGGTGGTCTCGGTGGGGTCCGCGATGACAGTGGATGCATTGTCTGCAGAGGGTGAATTTCTTGGCGGCTTGATTGTGCCGGGTATGGTGCTGATGCAGCGGGCTTTGCAGCAAGGCGTTGCAAACGTGGCCGAGGTAGGTGGCGTCTGTCAGGCTTTTCCACGAACAACGGCGGATGCAGTACAGAGCGGCATCATTGCGGCATTATGTGGCGCAATTCAACGGCAATTTGAGCATTTGACTGAAGTGGCAGGGAATGCGCCACGCGTCATCCTGACGGGAGGCGATGCTGAAACCTTGTTGCCTTTTCTTGATCTGCAGGTTGAACTCGCGCCTTTACTGGTGCTGGAAGGAATGGAACGCGTGACCCGAGAAGGTGAATTGCAATGAAATGGATGACATGGAGCCTATTGGCAGCAAACTTGCTGGTAGCGGGGTTTTTTATCGGCCGTGAGTACTTGCCGCAAACCGGGTCGAACGAGACTGCGCCCATGAATGTGGATCGACTGAGCTTGCGGAATCAGGCCGGGCCTGCTTCAAGCAACGCGCCACCGACAGGGGCTGTGGCTCCCAAGGCATTTTGTATTGAATGGCGAGGTTTGAACCAGGGCGAGTTCACGCTGGTGCGTGAGCAATTCAAGAACTTGGCCAATGAACGGGTCATGTCCTTCACCGAGGTGCCGGTTAATACGCGAAACTGGGTCATATTCCCGCCTTTGCCCAGTGCTGAATCGGCAGCGGCCAAACTGAGTGAACTGGTGGCTGTGGGAATAGAGGATGCCTTTGTGGTCAAGGACGCGCCCTGGATCAATGCCATTTCACTTGGTTTGTATGCAAATAATGAGTCGGCTCAGCGACGCGTAAGTGAAGTCGAGGACAAAGGTGTGCTGGGTACCCGTGTCGAAGT
>JASJPF010000084.1:0-1261 GCA_031426835.1 Thiobacillus sp. | reverse complement strand
GCGGTAATCAAGCCGCCATAAAAAGCGATTCCCATATTGCGCTGCAACCCCACCCAGGCGAGGAGCGCTAACGTCAGGCCGTAACAGACGGCGATGGCGACCAGGTCAAAGCGGCCGAAAGTGATCGCCGAGGTTTTGATCCCGATCTTGAGATCGTCTTCGCGGTCAACCATGGCGTATTGCGTGTCGTAGGCAATGGCCCAGAAGGTGTTGGCTGCCAGCAGGATCCAGGCCTCCATGGGTACCTCACCCCGCAGCGCGGCGTAACTCATCGGGATGCCAAAGCCGAACGCGATGCCGAGGTAGGCTTGGGGGATGGCAAAAAAGCGCTTGGTAAAAGGGTAGCTTGCCGCCAGAAACAAGGCGATTACAGATAAGCCCAGCACCAGCGTATTGAGCGGCAGGATCAGCATAAAAGCCAGCAAGGACAGGCCCGCTGCCAGCAGCAGCGCTTCTTTGGAGGACACTTTGCCAGCGGCCAGGGGACGCTCGCGGGTGCGCGCCACATGCGGGTCGATATGGCGATCGGCATAATCGTTGATGACGCAGCCGGCCGAACGCATCAGCACCACGCCCATGATGAATATCCACAGAATCATCCAGTTCGGCTGCCCGTTACTTGCCAGCCATTGACCCCAGAGGGTGGGCCACAGCAGCAGCAGAATGCCCACGGGTTTGTCCAGCCGCATCAACTTTTCATAGAGAGACAGGCGTTCGGTCAGGGTCATAAGCTATCAATCGCAGGGAGAAAGACTTCGGTGACCAGCAGCGGATGCTGATTGAGGCAAAACACGGAACGGCGTGCCCACAGGTTTTTGTCGTGGAGGGCATGCTGGCGTGTAATGGCGCGGAACAGGGGATGCGTGAGGTGCACATTCCGATAGGCCAGTGGCTGACGCTGAATCCGGTGATCACTGAACAGCGCCTGCCCCAGCGGACGGCTGCCCAGGTTGCTGATGCCGTTCCAGTCTCCACGCAGGCTGGAATAGGGCAACACGCTGTGGGCAAATACCACGGGCACTTCGTTACACAGCAGCAGCACTTCGCGTACGTAGGCGCGGGCACTGGGTGCCAGACCGAGCAAGGCGTACTCGTCCAGATTGGGACGTATCAGTCCGGTCATCAATGGCACAACGCGAAAGTCTGTGCATCGAGCCTGTAGACGCCGGGTCAAGGAACCCTGGTCCTGCAACCAATGGCGTAACGAGCGAGGCAACGAGTGGGGGTGGGCCAGCCAGCCCTGCCGTGTATGGGGCACTAG
>JASJPF010000083.1:0-4347 GCA_031426835.1 Thiobacillus sp. | reverse complement strand
CGCCGCCCTGAATATCGAGCTGCGCCCGCTTGTTCACATCGCGCGCAGTTTGCCGAACGGTGCGGTACAAACGATCGGAAACCGAGTTCAACGGTACCATCCGTACCCGCAGCAGGTTCTGTTGCAGTTCCCGGTTAAGGCGTGATTGCTGGATCAGCGCGGCTTCCGTCTCACCCAGGCGGGCCAGCAGAATATGCTGCACCGTGGAAATATCGTTCACGCTTTCGGCGAGGAACCGGGTGACTTCCTGGAAGCGGGTAAAACGGTCGAATTCCAGCGGGTCAAACTGTTCAGCCACGCCCTGTGACTGAAAGGTTGCCTGCATCTGCGATTCGGCCTGGATTTCAACTTCACGGATATGGCCGCGCAAGCGCACTAGCGCCTCGGATAATTCATTGACGTGACGTTTGAACGCGAACACTTCGCTTTCAATCCGCGAACGTGAAATCGCGACTTCGCCCGCCTGGTTAACCATGCGGTCAACCCAGTCAGCGCGCACCCGCAAGGTCAACGCCGCGTTGTCGCGCGTCGCCACTTGTGACGGCGCTTCCGGCTGTGCTGCAATCGGCGTCCGCAGCAATTCCGCCTCTTCAAGCAAGGATAGCGTCGGCTCAACCGGAGCCGCGACCGGCGTTGACACGTCCTTCTCCAGTGGCGTGAAGTCGCCCTGTTTCAGACGATCAACCGTATCGGCCAAACGGTCGAGCTGCGCTTCAAGCGTATCGAACACTTCCGGACTTGCCGACAGATGACCTTCGATCACTGCGATCACGCGCGATTCCATCACGTGGGTCAGCTCGCCCAGTCGCATCGCGCCCACCATGCGGGCACTGCCTTTGATGGTGTGCAGACTACGCTGTAGCGCATCACGCGCAGGGATATCACCCGGTGCCACTTTCCAGGCGCGCAGTTGCGCGCTGGTATCCGGCACCAGTGTTTCAGCTTCCTCGATAAAGATAGGCAGCAACTGCTCGTCAATTTCATCCGCCACATCGCGTCGCTCAAATACCGGCGTGGGCGCAGACGCTTTTATCGCGGACACCAGTGTGCTGACGTCAAACACGTCGCGCTCCGCTTCAGCGGAACTGTGCTCCGCCGACACGGCCGGGCTGGCTGACCCGACAAGTGCAGATTCGTCGGTGTCCTGAATCGCTTCCACGATCGCCACTTCCGGCTCGAACACATCGGCAACGGGTTCTGCAGCCGGCGTGATTTGCTCGTCTTCCAGTTCGCCCAGGGTTGCGATCAGATCACTCGCCGATTCGGGTAGTTGACCCGACTCAATGGTCGTAATCATTTCATGCAGGCGAGCGATGGTGTCATCAACCAGCGGCAAGTGCGCAGCAGGCATCGGCGCATGCACAAATCGATTCCAGTACTGCTCAAACGCATGCGACAGATCGGCCAGATTCGTGAAGCCGGCCGTCCCCGCAATACCGCCCAGCGTGTGAATGGCTCGGCGCGCGTGTTCGCTGACCATACTGTTTGCCGCTTCGGCGTGGCGCTCGGACTCTTCCTGCAATACAGCCAGACGTTGATGCGCCTCGACCATGAAAATCTCATACAGGTTGCCAGACAAACACACCGACCCAATGCACACCTCATCGGGCAAATCTGGCACATCAGGTGCCTCGGGTGCCTCGGGCGCGATTGCATATTCGATCAGTGCGCCAACATCCAGCTCGGGATCCACGTCCTCGATGTCTGAAATGTCTACGGTTTCAAACTCTGCCAGGGCTTCAGCAGTCGATTCGTTAAGGCTGATTTCAGTTTTCGTATCCTCATCTCGCTCAAATACGGAAAGGCCATCTTCCTGACCGAGTGAAAAATCGCCTACTGAATCCAACTCGGGAATGACTGCGGGCTCCGGCTCAGACCCGGTTTCAAAATCGGGTTCCGTGCTGGATGCTTCATTCAATTGTGCAAGTTCGGCAACAGACTCATCCGTCTGGCTGGGAGCGGCTTGAACAGCTGCCTGCCCGGACACGAAATCAGGTGGTTGCCCCTGGTCAACGCGTTCAACAGCGGCAAGCAATGCGGGAACCGGCAATGCCACTGACTGGCCCGCCTGAAGTGCATCGACCCAGTCCTGAAACAGGTCTCGCGCATGACCAATGACATCCAGCAGGTCGCTATTGGCGGGCTTTTTCTCGCCCAGCCAACTGTTCATCAGCTGTTCAAGACGCCAAGCCACATCGCCCAGCTCGATCAACCCCACCATGCGGCCGCTACCCTTCAAGGTATGAAATCCGCGGCGAATGACAGTCAAGGATTCGAGGTCGTCTGGATTGCTCTGGCAGAGCACACCGGCATCGCTGATGGCGGCCAATACTTCGTTGGCCTCTTCCAGAAATATCTCCAGCAACTCCTCCTCAACGCCTTCTGGAATGACCGTCTGCACCCCTTCAACATTGGCGGGAGAGGGGGCTTCTTCAGCTGCGGGACTGGGTTGCTCTGTCGCCGGAATGGCTTCTGCCTGACCCATTTCAAGCGGGCTTATTTCCAGGTCTTCTACGTCCGCATCGACTGCAGCAGCGTCAATTTCAAGGTGGGGCGTGTCATCAATGCGCTCGTTTGATTCCAGCGTCGCTTCAACCGGCTCTGTCGACCACGTGTCAGTCGTTTCCTGCACCACCCAGGCTTCAACGTCAGCCCGCTCGGGGACGGCCAGACCGGTCAGGGCCATGATTTCGACATCCAACTCACGGGTTGCCTCTGCGGCATCACGACTGACATCCAGTACAGCGCGCGTTTTCTGCTTCAGTGTGGTGTCATCGATTAGCTCGGCATCACGGCTGAGCTCAGTCAGCGTATCAAGATATTTTTTTTTTGTACCTTCGTCCGGCTGCTCTCGCCAATCAAGATAGGCCGCCTGCACCCCCTCCTTGCGAGCGGGCAAACCCGATTCTATCGTTTCACCCAATGCATTGCCGTCAGGGCTATCGGCATCGATGACGCCAAAGTCGATCAAAACCGATCGCAGCATTCGGGCGGCATCCGCACGCCCAGCACAATAGGATTCAATAAATAAACCCAGGCTGGAAAAGGCATCGGCCAACTTCTGCTGAGTCGCATCATCCGGCTCACCTTCTTTGGCAAACTGATGTGCCACAGTTGTGGCGGCAGCCAGCAGACTGGCAGCATCGGGCAACTCAAGCATGGTGAGTGCGCCTTGTGCCTGCTGCGACAAGGCAGGCAGGTTAGCCAGCGCTGCGCGGTCATCGAAGTCACGGAAGAAAGCATCCAGCGCTTCCTCCATCTGACGCAGATTCTGACCGACTTCCTGTGCCATTTGCACCAGCATATCGCGCTCGGATTCGCGCTGGCTTGCCTCACTTTCAACACTGACCGGCATCTCGCGGCCTTCGATCAGGGCGCGCAAACGCGCCTGCTGCCCGCCCGCACGCGCAGCAAAATCCGCGTGAAGAATATCTTCCTGATTGACGGCGTTTTGCATGAACAACAACGTGGAAGCCACTTCCAGGTTCATTTGTTCACGTGCTTCACCCTCGCTTCCAGCCGCAGCATCAGACGCCGCACCCAGCTCATCCAACAAGGTCGACAGGTCGCTGTTCTCCAGGCTGTTTGCCTGTGGCTGCATACGCACCAACTGGGTTTTGAACTGCTCCAACTGTTCAGCATGGCCTTCCACAAAGCCGTGCCAATTGTCACGCGCCGCTTTCAAGCCCGTTTGCAGCGCATCCAGCACCGGGCGCATGCGCGCCAACGCTTCCGGGTCCAGCATGCCGCGGCCAGGCAAATAGCGATCAAGACCAAATCTGGAACGGATTTCCGCCGCACGTCCATCCAGCGCTTCGCTTTTTGCAATAAAGAACAAGGCGTCGCGCATCAGGCGCTCAGCAACCTGAGGAGAACCTTCCATCAAGCGGCGCATTTGCAAGTCCACACGCGCCAGCAACTGTTTCACATGGAAATCGGCTTCCACACCGTGAGCCATCAGGCTATCGACAAACCCGACGCATGCCCACCAAAAGGTTTGCGACGCTTGCGACGGAGCGATGCTTTCAATGGTGGCCAACGCGTCTCGCATGCGCTGGAGACCTTGCTCAGCGTCAGCATTGCGCAAAAAGGCCAGCAGACCGCGCTGGAATTGCGCACGCGCAATTTTGACTGCAGCCGCCAACGCTTCCTGTGACATGCCATCGTTGGCTGCCTTGGCCTGTACACCTGACCGTAAATCCGGGAAAAACAGCTCACCTTCGAACACCCGTTCGGCACCCTGCAATTCACGCAGCCGTTTATAGAGGGGAAAGAGCGCCAGTTCACCGCTGCCGCGTCCGTCTGCCAGGTCTTTTACCCAGCGCTGCAAGCCTTCCATGGCATTGC
>JASJPF010000082.1:0-6119 GCA_031426835.1 Thiobacillus sp. | reverse complement strand
CGGCGTGCTCGAACCGGTTCAGGCCAACCCCACCATCATCGGCGACAACTGCTTTATCGGCGCGCGCTCCGAAGTGGTGGAAGGTGTGATCGTTGAAGACAACGCGGTGATCTCGATGGGCGTCTATATCGGCCAGTCCACCAAGATTTTCGACCGTGAAACCGGAGAAGTGACCTATGGTCGTATTCCTGCCGGCTCGGTGGTAGTGTCCGGCAACTTGCCATCCAAGGATGGCAGCTATAGTTTGTATTGCGCAGTGATCGTAAAAAAGGTCGATGAGAAGACCCGCTCCAAGGTCGGCATCAACGAACTGCTGCGCGGGATTTAACCAACCGGAAAGGTTAGCCATGAAAAGCACACTCGTCGCCGCCGCACTGCTCGCCGCCAGCCTGGCTGGCTGTCAGGAAAATCCTGTTTCAGGCCGCAAACAGCTGGTTCTGGTGTCCGAAGAACAGGCGCAAGCCTCGTCGGCCCAGGCTTACGCAACCACGCTGAGCGACGCGCAGAAGAAGGGCAAGCTCAGCAATGACGCCGCCCTGAACAACCGCGTCAAGCGCATCACCGACCGCCTCATCGGTGAAGCCAAGTTGATGTACCCGCCCAGCCGCGACTGGAAATGGTCGGTTGCGGTGATCGACGAGCCCACGCTCAACGCCTGGTGCATGCCCGGCGGCAAAATGGCGATCTACACCGGCATCATCAACAAGCTGAATCTGAGCGACGACGAAATCGCGCAAATCATGGGACACGAAATTTCCCATGCCTTGCTGGGCCACGGACGCGAACGCATGTCGCGCGCCATGGCAACGCAAGGCGGCTTGCTGCTCGGCTCCATCGTCGCTGGACAAGACCTGTCTGTGCTGGGGCCGGTGGCCGACATTGCGCTGACGCTGCCCAACAGCCGCGATGCCGAATCCGAGGCCGACCGCTACGGCATCGAACTTGCTGCGCGCTCAGGCTACGATCCGCGTGCCGCCATACGCCTGTGGGGAAAAATGAGCGCGGCCAGCGGCAACGGCCCGCCGCAGTTTCTCAGCACCCACCCGGCGCCGGATAACCGCATCCAGGCGCTGAATGCACTGGTGCCAAAAATGATGCCGATCTACGAGAAAGCCCGGAGCTGAACATGGACACGCCAACCCGCGACGCCCCCAGGCTCGACAGCCTGAAAACCCTGAGCACGGTGATCTATGCGCTGTATGCGTTGTCGCTGTTTTCCGGCGTCACCGCCATCGTGGCCATCATCCTCAACTACATCAAGTTGGAAGAATCCAGAGGCACCTGGCTGGAAAGCCATTTTCGCTGGCAGATTCGCACCTTCTGGTGGGGGCTGTTGTGGTTCGCCCTCGGCATGCTCACCTGGGTCATCCTGATCGGCTGGGTCATCCTGGGTGTCGCTTTCGTCTGGGTTATTTACCGCATCGCCCATGGCTGGCTAAAGCTTAACGACGGCTTGCCGATAACGGTTTGAATCGTATCGCTGGAGTGCGCATTTGCTGTTTCATGCTGAGAACCAAGGCCGCGCCGGGCGCTTTACCCGACAGGCCCAAAGGGAAAAGGGGAAGACTAATGAAAATTAGCACCGCGTTGCTGGCACTGGCCGGCACTGTTCTGCTGGCAGGTTGCGCCAGCAAAGACTACGTCAACGAGCAGATCACCGGCTTGAACAAACGCATGGATGGTCAGCAAACCGAGATCACCCAAACCGCAACCCTGAACCAAAGCCTGGAGACGCGCTTCAACAACCAGCAAACCGCGATCGACAGTTTGTCCCGCACCGCGCAGGAAGCGCTCGACCGCGCCAACGCGGCCGGCAAGCTGGCCGAAGGCAAGTTTCTTCACGAAACCTCGCTCTCCGCCACCGTTGCTTTCGGGCCCGACAAGAGCGTGCTTACAGCCGATGCCGAAAAAATGCTCGACGAATTTGCCGCCCGACTCAATACCAACAACAAGAACATCTACATCGAGATTCAGGGCCACACCGACAGCATCGGAGCGCCCGACGACAACCAGGCGCTCGGGCAGGCCCGCGCCGAAGCCGTGCGCCGCCATCTGGCCATGAGCGGCAGAATTGCGTTGCACCGCATGAATGTGATTTCCTACGGCGAATCCGCGCCGGTTGTCAGCAACATGTATCGGCCGGGCCGCGCTGCGAACCGCCGCGTCAGCCTGGTGGTGCTGCACTAAGCCCGCCCCACCCATAAAAAAACCGGCAGAAGCCGGTTTTTTTATGCCTGCCAGCATGCTGGCTTCGTCCAGACATCATGCGCTGATACGCACCTCGGTCCCCACCTTCACCAGATCAAACAGCTCGGCCACATCCTCGTTTCTCATGCGGATACAGCCATGCGAAGCCGGCGTGCCGAGCTTGTGTTCTTCATGCGTGCCATGGATATAGATATAACGATTGTGCGTATCCACCGTGCCACCCTGATTTTTGCCCGGTTCCAGACCTTCCAGCCACAAAATACGCGAGAGTATCCAGTCACGACCCGGATTGGCCGCATCGAGCTCGGGTGTCCAGATTTCTCCGGTTAACTCGCGGGCCTTGAATGCCGAATACAGTGGCACGCCGGCACCAATTTTCTCGGCAATACGATGCCGCCCAAGCGGCGTGCAATAGCTGCCATTTTGCGAACCCGCACCGTTGGTCGCACCGGAAACAGCATACTGGCGGATCAGCATGTCGCCATCCGGATGCGGCTCCCACAGATAGAGTTGCTGCAGGCGCAGGTCCACCTCGATAAACAGCCCGCTCATTGCACCTTCTCCTTCTTTTGCTGCCGCCGCGCCTCGAAAAACCCCGAAATCATCGCCGCGCATTCATCCGCCAGCACGCCGCCGGTAATGTCGCAATGGTGGTTGAGCCGCGGCTCGGCAAACACATCCATGATGCTGCCATGCGCGCCGGTTTTGTATTCCTTTGCACCATAGACGACGCGCGCCACCCGCGCATGCAATATTGCCCCGGCGCACATCACGCACGGTTCCATCGTCACATACAGCGTGCAGCCGACCAGCCGGTAATTGCCGAGCCGAGCCGACGCATCGCGCAGCGCCATCACCTCGGCATGCGCGGTGGGGTCGTGGCTGGAGATAGGCTGGTTGAAACCGCGCCCCACGATTTCACCCCCGCGCACGACCAGCGCACCCACCGGCACCTCGCCCGCTGCCCAGGCTTGTTGCGCAAGCACCAGCGCGGCGCGCATGTGGTCTGCGTCATCAGCGTCTTGAAGCGTGGGGATGGAAGAAAGCGCGGTCATTTACGGTCCTGCGGGCGATAACAATACAAGCCCAAGAGTGTAAACGACGAACACGGTGCCGGGTTTGTCTCAGGCTTGCGCATCGCGCCGGGAAGCCCCCGCCAGCCCACCCGCACCCGCACCCGCCACGGCCAGCAATGCAGCAAGCAGCGGAATCACAAAGTCGGGCGATTCCATCGTCCACAAGGTGGCGCCACTGACCACGCACCAGATCACAGGGATGGGAAACAGCATCCAGTACGGCCGCGCACCGGCAAACAGCAACACACCCAGCGTTGCCAGCGCCGTTGGGTCCGGTGCCAGGCCGAACAATTCTGCCTGCGCCCAGCCCCGGCCCATGAACGGCGCCAGCAAGGGGAAAACCAACAGCGCAAACAGGAACAAACCCAGCCCGGCGCGTTGCTGCATTTTGGAAGATGCCGCTTGCGCAAACCCGCCGCGTATCCCGCCCAGCCACAGCAGCAGCATGGCTTGTAGCGCAAAGGCCCACGCATAGTATTCTGCGGCGAGGTTGATCGTGGCATAGCGCTGCCCGTGAAACGCCCAGCCCACCCACAGCCACCCCAGCGCCAGGATCGCGGCCATGGCGCGCCCCGCTGCGCTGCCGCCGCGCCGCCACAACCCCAGAATGGCCAAGCCCGCCGCCAGCGTAAACAACTGCAACGGCCACCATTCGAGGTTGTATAGCTCGAACATGCGGTAATACGTCTGCGGCGAAAACAGCAGCAGGTCGCGCAGGCTATAGGTCCACCATTCCGACATCACAGCTTGTTTACGTGGGCGGCCATGCGCGCACGCATGACCGTATCCGGCAGGCGACCCGTGGCTACGCCCAGGTTTTCCAGCACGTGATCGGCACGCGTGGTGGCCGGAATCGCACAGGTGACGGCCGGATGCGAAATGATGAACTTGAGGGCGAACTGAGCCCAACTGGTGCAGTCGATTTCGGCCGCCCACGGCGGCAGTGGATGCCGCTCGAGCTTGCGGATCAAGCCGCCCTGCTGGAACGGACGATTGACGATAACGGCGATGCCGCGTTCCAGCGCAAGCGGCAGCAGGCGCTGCTCGGCTTCACGGTCAAACAAGTTGTAAGTCAGCTGGACGAAATCCAGCGGCTGGCTCGCCATGATCTGCGCCATGTCGCCATGACGACGGCCGTGCGAAGTGGTGATCCCGACATAGCGCAGTTGGCCGGCGGCCTTCATCGCGAACAACGTCGGCAGATGGTCCTGCCACGCCACCAGGTTGTGCACCTGCATCAGGTCAAACCGCGGCACGCCCCAATACCGGCGCGACGTCTCCATCTGCGCACGGCCCTCGTCGCCGTCCGAAATCCAGACCTTGTCGGCGGCAAACAGATCCGCCGGACGGCCCAGCTTTCTGAGGCCGTAGCCGATCACCTCCTGCGCCGAGCCATACATCGGCGAACTGTCGATCAGCCGCCCGCCGGCCAGGAAGAAATTGCGCATCACCTCGGAGCTGGCATCGCGCGCGGCGCGATCATTACCGATGTTGAACGTGATCCAGCTGCCCAGGCCCACCAACGGAATGGCCTCGCCGCTCGATGGAATAGGCCGGGTGGCAGGCCGCCCCGGCCGGGCCCGCACCTTGGCCGACCACAGCAAAGGCGAAGCCGCCAGGGCACCCAGCACCCGGCGACGTGTGATGTTCAGTTTGGATGTCATCACCAACCTCCGAAGATTCTTGAAACAGA
Organism: Thiobacillus sp.; assembly: GCA_031426835.1. GTDB lineage: Bacteria > Pseudomonadota > Gammaproteobacteria > Burkholderiales > Thiobacillaceae > Thiobacillus. The sequence goes on along the minus strand of JASJPF010000082.1, from coordinate 1,142 downwards.
TATCAACGATCCAACGGGCTCACCACGCCCCGCCCGCCTTTGTTCAACACATGGGTATAGATCATGGTTGTGGCCACATCCTTGTGGCCCAGCAGCTCCTGCACCGTGCGGATGTCGTAGCCGCTTGTCAGCAAATGGGTTGCAAATGAGTGTCGAAAAGTATGGGGGGTCGCAGGTTTAACGATACCCGCATCGCTTACTGCCTGGCGTATCGCGCGCTGGATAGCCTGATCCTGTATGTGATGCCTTCTCACCACACCTGAACGTGGATCGACAGATCGATTCTTTGACGGAAACACATACTGCCAGCCCCACTCGCGGCCGGCATTTGGATACTTGCGATCCAGTGCGTACGGTAAATACACCTCACCATAGCCCTCCTCCACGTCCTGCCTGTGCAAATCACGCACTTTACCCAAATGTTCCATCAGAGGAGCCGCCAAAACACCTGGCAACATCGTCACCCTGTCTTTGAATCCTTTGCCCTCACGAACCAGAATCTCGCTGCGCGAGAACTCAACATCCTTAACCCTTAAACGCAGCGCCTCCATAATCCTGAGTCCCGACCCATAGAGCAAACTTGCCACCAGCCAATGCGTCCCTTTCAGGCGTGCCAAAAGTGCTTGCACCTCATGTTCTGTAAGCACCACCGGTAGTCGTTTAGGGGTTTTAGCCTGTTCAACGTTTTCCAACCAAGGCAGATCCTGCTCCAACACCTCGCGGTATAAAAACAGCAAAGCCGCTTTTGCCTGGTTTTGCGTTGCAGCAGCCACTTTCCCTTTGACAGCAAGATGCGTTAAAAACCCCTCAACCTCGCGCGCGCCCATTTCGGTAGGGTGTCGCTTGTCAAAATGCAAGACAAAGCGTTTAATCCAGTCCACATAAGCCTGCTCAGTACGAATGCTGTAGTGCTTGAGGCGAATTTTGCCGCGTACCTGATCCAACAAACGCGGCGGCACAATAACTGACGTATTTGCATTCATCTTAGGACGCCCTAAATCTGGATAACAAGATGATTAATAGCACATTTTTTTACAAAGAGCCTCAAATGACGGTTTATAAACCGTCATTTAGGATGGCTAATTTACGTTCGGCGTCATGATCCGTAAATTGCGCTGTAGCTCGTCGGGCCGTTGTAGGCT
>JASJPF010000081.1:0-37979 GCA_031426835.1 Thiobacillus sp. | reverse complement strand
TAATATACATTATGCGAAGTCGATAGATGACCGGCATATGGGGGCAATCCATTGCTGCCCCAGATGCATGTGCCGGATGGGGGCAAATTTCCTCAATCAAGGAATTTGCCAAAATCAAGTTGTAATTTCGATGTGATTCGGGAATTTAGGATAAATGCGTATCGCTATCTATCTGATTCATTGGGGCCGCTGTTAGCAGGTCGCACTTGTTCCTTCACCTGGTGTTGGAACAGCAGCAACCTGCCAACTTAGAGCCAGTTAAAACAATGCCTTACCTGGTATTTATCAACGAAGTTTTGAGGCGACCAATGTGGATCAGGCTGCCAGCCTTGCCTATGGGCGAACGCTGGACGCTGGCCTTGCAATCATTTATTCCCTTTTGGCGGCCTATAGGCTCGTCGGAATCCAAATGGCCCCGGTATCATCTCCTAAGCGGAACGGCATCGTCAGCACGATAACAAGTAGCCATCCGCGCACGTGAGGTGCTGCCAGCGAACGATCTCGTGAGCATGTGTTTCGAGTCGCCGTGATGGCTTTCATAGAGATGAGTTACTGCAACCTGTTGATTCATGAGATAAACAAAGAATGGCCAAGGATTACAACGCAGATTCGATTCAGGTTCTCAAAGGACTTGAACCCGTCAGGGCTCGCCCCGGCATGTATACACGTACCGACAGTCCGCTTCATGTCATCCAGGAGGTAATCGATAACTCAGCAGACGAAGCGCTAGCGGGGCATGCCACCCAGATCGGTGTCCGGTTGTGTGTGGATGGTTCGGTCCGGGTCAGCGATGACGGACGCGGTATCCCGGTCGACCTCCATCCTCAGGAAAAGGAGCCCACGGTCGTGGTGGTGCTGACCCGTCTGCACGCCGGGGGCAAGTTCGATAAAACCTCCGGCGAAGGGGCGTACGCGTTTTCCGGCGGTCTGCACGGCGTGGGCGTCTCGGTGACCAATGCCCTCGCCACCCGCTTAACCGTGACGGTGAAACGCGACGGCCAGATCAACGAAGTCGAGTTTGCGGATGGTGGCAAGGTCAGCAAGAAGCTCGCTGTCATCGGCAAGTGCGCCAAAAAAGAAACAGGCACCACGATTCATGTCTGGCCCGATCCGGCCTTCTTCGACTCGCCCAAAATCCCCGAGCGTGAACTCGCGCGTCTGCTGCGCGCCAAGGCCGTCCTGCTGCCTGGCGTGACCTTCCGACTGGAGATCGAACGTAACGACGCGGTGGAAGAGCACGTCTATTGCTACCAGGGCGGGCTGGTCGACTACCTGTCCGAACAGGTTCCCCCTGACGAAGCCCTGGTTCCTGTCTTCGCTGGCGAGGCCTACGCGGACGGGTCCGATGGGTTTGCCAAGGGAGAAGGCGCGGCATGGGCAGTGACCTGGGCGGAATCCGGCAGCTTCTCTGAATCCTACGTCAACCTCATTCCGACCCTGCAGGGCGGCACCCATGAGGCAGGTCTGCGCGCCGGCGTTTTCGATGCGGTGAAGTCATTTGCAGAACATCACGCCCTCCTTCCGCGCGGCGTGCAGCTGCGCCAGGAAGATGTCTCGGGGCGCATGTCCTTCGTGCTCTCCGCACGACTGCTTGACCCGCAGTTTCAGGGGCAGGTGAAGGAAAAGCTCAACTCCCGCGAGGCGGTGAAGCTCGTTTCGACCATGATCCGCGATCCCTTCGAAGTCTGGCTCAATGGCCACGTGGAGTATGGCAAAGCCATCGCCGAGATGGCGGCCAAGGCAGCGGCGACCCGTCTCAAGTCCGCCCAGAAAACCGAGAAGCGGAAAACCTCCGGGGTCGCTGTCCTGCCCGGCAAGCTTTCGGACGCTGCCACGGACGACCCGGTGATTCGTGAAATATTCCTGGTGGAGGGCGATTCCGCCGGCGGCAGCGCGAAACAGGCACGCGACCGCGAAACCCAGGCCATCCTGCCGTTGCGGGGCAAGGTGATGAACTCATGGGAAACCGACCCCAACGCGCTCTACGCCAACAAGGAAATCCACGATATCGCGGTCGCGCTCGGGGTGGAGCGGCATAAGTTGGGCGACAGTCCGGACCTCAGCGGCCTGCGCTATCACAAGGTCGTGATCATGACCGATGCCGACGTCGACGGCGCGCACATTTCCACCCTGTTGCTGACCCTCTTCTTCCGTCATTTCCCGAAGCTGGTCGAGTCGGGGCACATCTATGTGGCGCAGCCGCCTCTTTACCGGGTGGACGCGCCGGCCAAGGGCAAGAAACCCGCCCGACGCCAATACGCGCTTGATGCCGGTGAGTTGACGGCGATCAAGGACCGTCTGCTGCTGGACGGGTTCAAGCCGGAGGCCATCGAGGTCGGCCGCTTCAAGGGCTTGGGCGAGATGAACCCGTCGCAGCTTCGGGAAACCGCCATGGACCCGGCGACCCGGCGCGTCCTGCCCGTGCTCGCCACCTCCGACGAAATGCACGAGGCACTGAAGCTGTTCGACATGCTGATGGGCAAGAGCGCCGCCGGCGATCGGCGCGAGTGGATGGAAGCAAAAGGCAATCTGGTGGAGGCTGACGTATGACCAAGGCGGTTAAAGTCCACACTCTGGACCTCTTCGCGAACCCGGATGAAGCTTCTTCCGAGTCCACGCCCCCTCCTCCCCCGCCGTCTTCCAGTGACGATGGGTTGAGTGGTGAAGAAGGGCTTCCGCTGGGCATTTATGCCGAACGCTGCTACCTGGCCTACGCGATGAGCGTGGTGAAGGGTCGTGCGCTGCCCTACGTCGAGGACGGCATGAAGCCCGTTCAACGCCGCATCCTCTACTCCATGCGTGAGATGGGCCTGACGTCCAGTACCAAGCACGTCAAGTCTGCCCGGGTGGTGGGCGACGTGATCGGCAAGCTCCATCCGCACGGCGACCAGTCTGTTTATGACGCCATGGTCCGCATGGCCCAGGGCTTCACCCTGCGCTATCCGCTGATCGACGGCCAGGGCAACTTCGGGTCGCGCGACGGCGACGGCGCGGCCGCGATGCGCTACACCGAAAGCCGCCTCACCCCCGTTGCCGAACTGCTGCTGTCGGAGATCGACATGGGGACGGTGGACTTTGTGCCCAACTACGACGGCGCCTTCAGGGAACCCGCCCTGCTTCCGGCCCGGCTACCGATGCTGCTGGCCAACGGCGCGTCCGGCATCGCCGTCGGCATGGCCACCGAGATTCCCTCGCACAACCTGCGCGAACTCGGTGCCGCGGCCATCGCCATCCTGAAAAAACCCGAGATCAGCCTCGACGGCATTCTTTCTCATGTGCCCGGCCCCGATTTCCCTGGCGGCGGGCAGATCATCACTTCTACCGCTGATCTTCGCGCGGTCTATGAATCGGGTCGAGGCAGTGTGCGCGTGCGTGCGCAATGGACGGTGGAGCAGCTGGCCCGTGGCCAATGGCGCATCGTGGTTACCGAACTGCCACCTGGCGTTTCCACGGCCCAGGTGTTGACCCAGATCGAGGCACTGGCCAACCCGCAAGCCAAAACCGGCAAGAAGGAACTGTCGCCGGAACAGAAAAATCTCAAGCAGGCGATCCTCGCCCTCTTGGACAACATACGCGACGAATCCGACGAGAAAAATCCGGTTCGCCTGGTGCTGGAGCCCAGCTCACGGAACCATGATCCCGATATCTTCATGCGTTTCTTTCTGGCCCAGACCAGTCTGGAAACCAATGTGCCGGTCAACCTGACGGTGGTCGGCCGCGATGGTCGTCCCGGCCAGAAGGGCTTGGTGGCATTGATCGCCGAATGGGCGGGATTTCGGGTCGACACCGTACGCCGCCGAAGCCAGCATCGGCTCGAGGTGGTGAATCGGCGCGTCCACATCCTGGAAGGCCGACTGACCATCCTGCTCAACATCGACGAGGTGATCCGGGTCATTCGTGAATCGGACGATCCGAAGACTGACCTGATGGCCGCGTTTGAGCTGACCGAAATACAGGCCGATGACATCCTGGACATTCGCCTGCGTCAGCTCGCCCGGCTTGAATCCATCAAGATCGAAAAGGAATTGAAGGAACTGCTGAGCGAACGCGACGAACTCAACCGCATCCTGGGCGACGACCATGCCATGAAGACGCTCGTCATCGACGAGATCCGCGCGGACATGAAGAAATACGGCGATGACCGCCGCACCCGCATCGAGGCCGCGCAGTCGGTTACCGCTTCAACGACGAGCGAAGAGTCCATTGTGGACGAAGCAGTGACCGTCATCGTGTCACTGAATGGCTGGCTGCGCACCCGACAAGGCTTGGGTGTCGACCGGGCATCCATCCAGTACAAGGCGGGCGATGGCGAAATGGCGGTCATCGAAACCCGGACGGTGCATCCGCTTATCCTCATGGACAGCAACGGCCGCACCTATACGCTTCGCATCACCGACCTGCCCTCCGGTCGCGGCGATGGGGTTCCGTTCACCAGCCTCGTCGATCTGGCCAAGGGCGCGAAGCTGATTCATGCTCTTTCGGCGCCGCCAGAATCCCGTTGGCTGGTATCAAGCACACTGGGCTACGGATTCATTGCCAAGGGTGCCGACATGGTGTCCCGGCAACGCGCGGGCAAGGCGTTCATGACGGTCGAGGACGGCCAGACTCCCCTACCCCCGGCCCCCACAACGGGCGACTGGGTTGCGGTTGCGGCAAGCAACGGCAAGGCGCTGGTGTTCCCCATCGAAGAAGTCAAGGAAGGCACTGGCGGCAAGGGCGTGCAGCTGATCAAGCTCGACGCGGGTGAAACCATGCTGGCGCTGACCGTATTCGACGGCCAGACCCTGATGGTGGAAGGCGCCGCAAAGGGCAAACGCAGCGGCAGGCTGAAACTGTCGGGCGAAAACCTGGAGCGCTACCGGACCCACCGGGCGAAGAAAGGCTGCCTCCTCGAAAAAGGGATGGTGGCGAGCAGGCTGTGGACAGATTGATCCTGGCGGATTCTGCAGCAAAAGACCTTGCAAAGGTTGCTCCACAGCCATGACGAAGGAATAGGTCGAAATCAGGTTGCGATTTCGCCAGACCAATGGCATGCGGGATTAAACTTGATCGCTAACCATTTGATTCTTCAGGGTTGCGGTTAGAAGGCTGTAGCGGTACCTTCGCTTCTTTAAACATCAACTATCGGATAAGCCATGAACCTTGAGAAGGTCGTGTTTGGTTTTTTCATCATCCTGGCGATGACCCTCAACTTCGGCTTCGTTCTCGGCGATCTCGACAATCCGGCGCATCACCATGTGTATGAATTGTTTTTCGCCATCATCGTCAATCTCATTGCCACCGTGCTCAAGTTTGGCGAACGCACACAGATTGGTGCGATTCACCTGGCCAGCAGTCTGGTGGCCGATCTGGGGCTTCTGGCTGCCGCCTGGGTCTGGGCCTCGGCCGTCTATATCAATGGTACGGGCCTCACGCCAGATGTAACTGCCAGTATTGTTTCACTGGCCGCCGGCGCCCTGGCTGCCAACATTCTGTCGGTGATCATGCTGCTGATCGAAACCGTGATGTTCCGGCGCTGAAATGCACAACACGCTGTTCCTGATTCTGCGGCGCATGCGGGTGCCGCTGATTTTCCTGATCCTCAGCTATGCCATTTCCATCCTCGGCATGACCCTGATCCCCGGGGTGGATGCACAAGGGCGGGACGCGCCACCGATGGGATTTTTCCATGCCTTCTACGTGGTCAGTTATACGGCGACCACCATCGGTTTCGGCGAACTGCCCGGCGCTTTCAGCGAAGCGCAGCGTGCATGGATGACCGCCACCATCTACATGACGGTCATCGTCTGGCTCTACAGCATTGGCTCCATATTGAAGCTGGTTCAGGATCCGGCACTCATACGCGCGGCCAAGGGCAACCGGTTTGCAGCCAAGGTCAAGCACTTGCGCCAGCCTTTTTATCTGATCGCAGGGTGTGGCGAGACGGGGGCGCTGCTGATGCACGCCCTGGACCGCCGCAACCAGCAGGCGGTGATATTGGACATCGACCCGGATCGGGTTGGCACGCTGGAACTGGGTCAATACCAGTGGGACATCCCTGCCCTCACTGCCGATGCCAGCCTGCCAGAAAACCTGCTTACGGCGGGCCTGAATCATCCGCACTGTGCGGGCGTCATCGCGCTCACCAACGATGATCGCGCCAATCTGAGTGTGGCTGTCACCACCAAGCTGCTGCGCCCGGAACTGCCGGTTCTGTGTCGGGCTGACTCCCTGGAAACGGCGGCCAACATGGCCTCGTTCGGCACCGATGAAGTGGTCGTCGCTTTCGAGGTTTTTGGCGAGCACCTGGCCATGGCGGTCAATACCCCGGGCCACCACCTGCTTTACGAATGGCTGACCAGCGTTCCCGGTGACCCGCTCGTCGAACCCCTGGAGCCACCTCGGGGCAAGTGGGTGTTATGTGGTTACGGCCGTTTCGGCAAGGCCATCGCCCATCACCTGAAACGGGCAGGCATCGAACTGGTGGTGGTGGAAGCGGCCCCGGACAAGACCGGCTGCGACAATTGCATCACCGGCAACGGTACCGAAGCGCGCACCCTGATGGAAGCCGGCATCGACCAGGCGGTCGGCATCGTTGCGGGCACCGACGACGATATCAACAACCTGTCGATCGCCATGACCGCGCGTGAACTCAATCCAGGACTGTTCACGGTATTGCGCCAGAATCGCCATGCCAACGCACCGCTATTTCAGCGCTTTCATGCCAGCGTCACCATGCAGCCTTCCAGCATTGTCGCGCATGAGTTTCTGTCGCTGCTCACGACCCCCCTGCTCTCCCGTTTTCTCAATCTGATTCGGGCACGCGACGATGCCTGGGCCGATGTTTTGATCAGCCGCATCGCCGCTGTGCTTGAAAACTCGGTGCCGGAAGTGTGGGATGTGGAACTATCCGGCATCCAGACCGAGGCGGTCTGGGAAGCCATGCGGGATAACACGCCGGTTCCCCTGCGAGCGCTTGTACGCAACCCGGTCGATCGGGACGAGGAATTGCCCTGTATTCCCCTGCTATTGAAACGCGGCGAAACCAGCATCCTCATGCCGGAGCCAGAAACCCTGCTGCAGCTGGGGGATCATCTGCTGTTCTGCGGCGTGCGACGGGCGCTAAACCTGCAGGCCCTGGGCCTCTACAACTTCAATGTATTGAGTTATTTGCTCACCGGGCAGGATGCCCCCGGAGGCAAAGTTTGGCGCTGGATGGAACAAATGGGGAATAAAACACCGGGCGCCAGTAGCCCTGGCGCTTCACCCTGAATAACCGGAATCGGAGGGCGGATCGATGAACGGATCGTGCAGCGAAACTGTCCTCGCCCAGGATTTTCAATCTTTGGATTCATTATTTGCCACCCGCAAGCCAGATTTCGAGGGGCTGCCCGATTTTTTCTTCAAATTTATGAAGCTGCTGGATTAGTTTGTCATCCAGCACATAACCCTTGCCCAGCAACATGGAACCATTCTGGCCAATGATGTCACCGGCCAATTGGGGTTTTACTTTTTCGTCGCCGAAACAGGCACCAAAAAGGAATTTTCCAAAATCAAGTTGTAATTTCGATGTGATCAGGAAATTTGAGGATAAAAGCCCATCGCTAACAATCTGATTCATTGGAATCGCTGTTAGCAGGTTGCACTTGTTCCTTCAGCCGGATCGCCCCATTTCCGCCTCGAAAAAACCGTTCCGGTTCGGGACTACTCATTGCCGGATCTGTAACGATCGAAATTCCGGGTTCCTAGTCACATACGGAATGAGTCCAAAAAATTGGACCGCAATAACCACGAAGCTTCTCGCAGAGAAACACCCCGCAAATCCATTGGATTTTGGGCTTATCCACAAGCTAATGCTAATGAAAGCGGGGGTTGGATTCAACGACATCCGGCTGAATCGCAAGCATCGCCCGTCTGTCGGGCCAGAGCCCTGCGAGCAGGGTCACGTCGGGAAGAATGCCCCCAATCAGGATCGAGTGCCTACAGGACATGCATCCCCACCCCTTCGTCGGTGAGCAGGGTATTACCGATACCAGGCATGAGTAATTTCATATGACTAAAGCAATAGCGCAATCTTCGAATAACAGTCAATAAAATCACTCAATCTTTTGATTTATTGTAATTTTTTTGCAACGGCTCTGATCAGGGCCATTTGCAGTAAATCACTTATACTGATTCGTAAGTGATGTTTCGGATTGCTCCTTATGTGCCTTGCCATTCCCATGCAGATCGAATCGATCGACGGCTACACTGCCCGCTGTCAGGCCAAGGGCGTGTGGCGCGATGTCAGCCTGTTCATGATGCAGGACGAGTCGCCCGTTATTGGCGATTTCGTCATGGTTCATGTGGGCTATGCCATCCAAAAAATAGCTGAATCCGATGCCCTTACAACCTGGGAATTGCTGGACCAGATTCTGGAGGAAAGCGGTGCATGAGCTGGCAGTGGCCCAAGCGCTGGTCGAGCAGGTGGACGCCGTGATCGATCAGCATCAGACCAGCCACGATAATGATGCATCGTCATCCGATGTATGGCGTGCCATCTCCATCCGCGTGCGCATCGGCCCGCTGGCTGGCGTGGTACCTGAGTTGCTGGCGAGCGCCTTCCCGCTGGCAGCCGTCGGCAGCCGCATGGAACACGCCGAACTCGAATTCGCCCACGCGCCTATCCGGGTGCGCTGCCAGACCTGCGGCTTGGAGACCGAAGCTACGATGAACCGCCTGATCTGCGGCGTCTGTGGCGACTGGCACACCCAGATCATCAGCGGCGACGAGCTCCTGCTCGAAAGCGTCGAACTCGAAACCACTCCCACCCTAGCCCCTAACTCCTAGCTCCTGGTCCCTGAAAAATGTGTGATACCTGCGGCTGCAATCTCACCCCCGGCAACAAACACCTCGCGTTCAAGCCCGTTGCCAAAGGCGCGACCGCGGTGTCCGTGCTGAAAGGCCTGCTGGCGAAAAACGACGACCAGGCTGCACACAATCGCGAACACTTCGACCGCCGCGGCATCCTCGCGATCAACCTGATGTCGTCGCCCGGATCGGGCAAGACGGCACTGCTGGAAGCCACGCTGACTGCGATCAAGAACGAATTCACCTGCGCCGTGATCGAGGGCGACCTCGAAACCGAGAACGACGCCGAGCGCATCCGCGCCAAGGGCGTGCAGGCGCACCAGATCGTCACCGGCACCGCCTGCCACCTCGACGCGCATCTGGTGCATGACGCGCTGCACCACATGCAACTCGACGGCGTCGACATCCTGTTCATCGAGAACGTCGGCAACCTGGTCTGTCCCGCCAGCTTCGACCTCGGCCAGCATTTCAATGTCACCCTGCTCTCGGTCACCGAAGGCGACGACAAGCCCGCCAAATATCCGGTCATGTTCCGCGCGGCTGATGTCATGTTGTTGACCAAGACTGACCTGCTGGCGGTGCTCGACGATTTCGACCCGGACAAGGCCGAAGCGCACCTGCGCAATCTGGCCAATCCGGCACCCGTCATGCGGTTGTCGGCGCGCAAGGACATGGGCATGGACGCCTGGCTCACCTGGTTGCGCGAACAACTCGCCGCCCAGCGCGCCCGTGTAGCACTGGGTCAATCACGCCGCCCTGCCATCCAGTCCGACGGCATGAAATTCCACCGCATCACCGCCTGATGACTGACGCCCGCGCCTGGCTGGAGAAAATCCGCGCGCTCGAATTCGACCGTACCGTCAAGATCATGAACGTGTGCGGTGGCCACGAGCGCTCCATCACCCAGGCCGGGCTGCGCGGTGTGTTGCCAAAATGGCTCGAACTGGTGCCTGGGCCCGGCTGCCCGGTGTGCGTGTGCCCGGAAGAAGACGTCTATCAGGCGATTCAGCTCGCGCTGCAGGACAAGGTGATTCTGGTTGCGTTTGGCGACATGCTGCGGGTGCCGGTGAATGTGAAAAAAGGTGAAGTGCGCTCGCTGGCCGAAGCGCAGGCCGCCGGTGCCGACGTGCGGCCGATCGCCAGCCCGCTCGATGCGCGCAAGATCGCGTTGGAGAATCCCGAACGGCCGGTGGTGTTTTTCGCTGCCGGTTTCGAGACTACTACCGCGCCGGTCGCCGCCATGCTGGCCGAAGGCCTGCCCGACAATCTCAGTATTTTGCTGTCCGGCCGGCTGACCTGGCCGGCGGTGGCGATGCTGCTCGGTAGTTTTGAATCCAGCCCCGGCACCCCCGGATTCGACGCGCTGGTCGCACCCGGCCACGTCTCCACCATCATGGGGCCGGAAGAATGGGCTTTCGTCGTTGACCAGCACGCCATTCCTGCCGCGGTCTCGGGCTTTGCACCCGAATCGCTACTGGCGTCGTTTTATTCCGTGCTGCGCCAGCTGAAAAGCGGCGAACCTTTCCTCGACAACTGCTACCGTGAAGTTGCGCATCCGGGCGGCAATTCCACCGCACGCCGCATGCTCCATGAAGCGCTTGATATCGTCGATGCCAACTGGCGCGGCATCGGCATCATTCCGCGTTCCGGCTACGCGCTGAAACCTGTCTACGCAAAACACAACGCACGTCTACTGTTCCCGGATCACACCGCTCCCAGCCGCCGCCGCGCCGGCGAAATGCCGCCCGGCTGCGATTGCGCACAGGTGGTGTTGGGGCGCATCTATCCCAACCAGTGCCGCATCTACGGCCGTGCCTGCACCCCAAGGAATCCGGTCGGCCCCTGCATGGTGTCGGACGAGGGTGCTTGCCGCATCTGGTGGTCGAGCGGTGTGCGCGAAGCCGTTGATGCCTGAACGCGTCACACAGCGGATCACCATCAGTGGCCGGGTGCAGGGCGTGGGCTTTCGGCCCTTTGTCTATCGGCTGGCGCAGCAACACCAGATCAAGGGCTGGGTGCGCAATGTTAATGGCGCGGTGGAAATTCAGGCAGAGGGCGAGCCAGGTCAATTGCAGCATTTCAGCGACGCACTGCTGAACGAAGCACCGCCGCTTTCCGCGCCCGGCCCGCTGGCCGTCATGGCCAGTCAGCCTGAACAGGCTAAAGCCTTTTCCATCCTCGACAGCCAGGCGGGCACCGCCGCCGACATTCATTTACCGGCTGACGGATTCGTCTGCGCCGACTGCCTGGCCGAACTGCACGATCCGGCCAACCGCCGCCACCGCTACCCCTTCATCAACTGCACCCAATGCGGCCCGCGCTACACGCTGATCACCGCCCTGCCCTACGACCGCCCCAACACGTCGATGCGCGACTTCGCGCTGTGCCCGGACTGCCAGCGTGAATACGAGAACCCCCTCGATCGCCGCTTTCATGCCGAGCCGATCGCCTGCCCGGTGTGCGGCCCACATCTGCAGTTTGTGATGGGAGATGAAACGCTCGAGGGCGATGAGGCCACACTGGCCGCCGCCGTCACCGCCCTGCGCGCGGGGAAAATCGTTGCGGTCAAAGGCATCGGTGGTTACCACCTGATGTGCGATGCCACGAATGACACGGCAGTTGCCATGTTGCGTGAGCGCAAACCGCGCCTGGCCAAACCGCTGGCGGTGATGGTGCGAGATATCAATGCCTTGCACGCGGTGGTGCACATTGCGCCTGAACAGGAAAACTTCATCGCCTCGCCTGCCCGGCCCATCGTGCTGCTGCCCAAGCGTAGTGAAGCGAAGTTGTCGCCGCTGATCGCCCCCAGCCTTGCAGAAATCGGTTGCCTGCTGCCCTACTCACCGCTGCATGCGATGTTGCTCAGCGACTTTGGCGGGCCACTGGTGGCTACCTCGGGCAATCTCTCCGGCGAACCGGTACTCACCGACAACCACGAAGCGCAAATCCGTTTGAGCCATCTTGCCGACGCTTTCATCCACCACAATCGACCCATCGTGCGTCCGGCTGACGATCCCGTGTATCGGGTCGTTGCCGGAAAGCCGCGCCCGCTGCGTGTGGGACGCGGCATCGCCCCGCTGGAACTGGAACTGCCCGTGACGCTGTCCGAACCGGTGCTGGCACTCGGCAGCCACATGAAGAACACGATCTGCCTTGCATGGGGTAATCGCGCGGTTATCTCGCCGCACATTGGCGAACTCGATTCGTCGCGAAGCCTCGACACGCTGGCGCAAGTCGCCGCCGATCTGCAAACCTTGTATCAGGTTCAAGCCACTCGGTTGCTGGTTGATCACCACCCCGGTTACGGGTATCGCCGTTACGCACGCGACAGTGGTTTTTTGCTCACCGAAATCTGGCATCACCATGCCCACGCCTCGGCATTGGCATGGGAGTTTCCTGAAGTACATGAATGGATCGTGTTTGCCTGGGACGGTGTCGGTCTTGGCGAGGATCGCACCCTGTGGGGTGGTGAAGCCTTCACCGGCGCCCCCGGCCGCTGGCAGCGCGCCGCCTCGTTGCGGCCATTTCACCTGCCCGGCGGCGACAAGGCCGGGCGCGAACCGTGGCGCGCAGCAGCGGCGTTGCTGTGGGAGACCGGCCAACCCGCGCCATTCGCACCCGAACCCTTACACCAGGCCTGGTCGCACAAACTGAACAGCCCGGCCAGTTCGTCAGTTGGGCGCCTGTTCGATGCCGCAGCAGCACTGTGCGGGGTGTGCACCCACGCCAGCTTCGAGAGCGAAGGGCCGATGCATCTGGAAGCAATCGCGGCGATGCATACAAACGCTCATGCCCTGGCGTTGCCGCTCGAACGCGATGCTGTTGGCATCTGGCGCACAGACTGGGCGCCACTGCTGCCCATGTTGACCGACGATAACCAATCTGTCGCTGATCGCGCGGCCAGTTTCCATCTCAGCCTGTCGCAGGCGCTGGTTGATCAGGCCTTGCAACTACGCGCACAAACCGGCATTCAATCGGTTGGTCTCACCGGCGGCGTATTCCAGAATCGCTTGCTGGCCGAGGCCGTCATCGAACGGCTCGAAGCCGCAGGGTTTGCCGTGCATCTGCCACAACGTGTTCCCGTTAACGACGCCGGGTTAAGCTTTGGTCAGGTTATCGAATTTCTCTCCACAACAATATGAACGACACCCGCATTCTCCTCGCACACGGCAACGGCGGCCGCCTGATGCGTGAACTCATCACCGATGTTTTTGCCCGCCATCTCGGCAACCCGCTACTCGACACTGACGCCGATGCGGTGGCACTGCCGCCGCTGGATGGCGCACTCATGATCACCACCGACGGCTTTACCGTGCAGCCGCTGGAGTTTCCCGGCGGCAACCTGGGCTCGCTGGCGGTGCATGGCGTGGTCAACGACCTCGCGGTGGCGGGTGCCGATCCGCGCTACTTCACCCTGTCGGCGCTGATCGAGGAAGGCCTCGAAGTCGACGTACTGGACCGGCTCATCGCCAGCTTTGCCGAAGCCGCCCGCCACAACGGCGTGGCCGTGGTGGCGGGCGACACCAAGGTGGTGCGTCGCGGCGAAGGCGGCGGTCTGTATTTGTCGGTCGCCGGCATCGGCGTCAGGCGCGCCCAGGCCAGGCTATCCATCAAATCCATCTCGCCGGGCGATGTAATGCTGGTCTCGGGTTCAATCGGCGATCACGGTATTGCGGTAATGCTGGCGCGCGAACAGTTTGGACTGTCCGGCGAACTGCGCTCCGACTCGGCTTCCGTGCTGCCGCTGGCGCAGGCCGTGCGTGACCTGCCCGGTCTGCGCTTCATGCGCGACCCGACGCGCGGCGGGCTGGCCACCGTCGCCCATGAAATCGCGCGTGCCTGCGGCCACAGCGTGGCACTCGAGCAGAACGCGGTGCCACTGCGCCCGGAAGTCGTGTCGGTGTGCGAAATGCTTGGTTACGACCCCTACTACCTCGCCTGCGAAGGCCGCATCGTGGCCGTGGCCGAAGCATCCGCCGCGCATGAAATTCTCACGCGCTGGCAGGCGCTACCCGAAGGTCGCGACGCTTGCATCATCGGCCGCATCGAAGCCGACGACGGCCGGGTAATCCTGGAAACCAGCCTTGGCGGCGTCCGCATTCTGGACGAACTGGAAGACGACCCCTTGCCACGGATCTGCTGAGCAGTTTCGGGCTCGGATGCCGCCGTGGTGGCACGATGGGTCAGCCGCATGGCATTACTGACACTGAACATAGCGAAGCGGCGCCATCCTTCCTGATGCAACGCCTGTCCAGCTAATGGTTATATGCATACACTGTAGAAATCAAAGCCAAACTCCTGCCTATGTTCTCCCAACCCGATCGCGCTGGATTTCTGCCTCTTGCACGGCTGCCTTCACTGCCAGCTAAATTAATGGCTCTTGACTATCAATGCCTGGGGCCGGCTGTGGAGAACGGTGCCATCGTCATGCGTGAGCTCGATGCACCCGATGGCCTGCCGCGCGGCTTGCAGGCCGAACAGGCGCCGGGCCGCTACCGACTGACGCAGGATCCGCATAATCGCTACTTCGCCTGGGCCAATGGCCCGCAGGCAATCAAGCCGCTGGCATTTGCGCCGAAGGAATCGCTGTGGTGCGTGGAGCGGGACGCGGCGGGTGCCCTGCAGTTCGCGGCCGTGCTGCCTGAAGTGCCCAGGCAGGCCATCATCGGTGTGCGCGCCTGCGACCTGGCGGCGCTGGCCTTGCAGGATGCACATTTCCTGCGCGAAGACCGGGGCGATGCACACTATGCGCAGCAGCGTGAACACCTGTTTCTGGTGGCGGTGCAATGTGCTGTTCCGGCAGCTACGTGTTTTTGTGCATCCACCGGCGATGGCCCCACTCCAACCGCTGGCTATGACATCACGCTGGCAGAGTTGGCAGAGGGCTTCGTTGCGGTGGCAGGCAGCCCAAAAGGGGAGGCCGTTTTGAACGCACTGAATCTGTCGCCCGCCACCCCACAACAGATCGAGGCTGCCCAACAACAGGGACAGGCCGCCGCCGCCAGCCAGACACGCAGCCTGCCTACACGCAATCTACATGATGCGCTGATGAGCCGATTGGAACATCCGCGTTGGGATGAGGTGGCAGCCCGCTGTCTCGCTTGCGGCAATTGCACCGCAGTGTGCCCCACCTGTTTTTGTCATGCTGAGACCGACGAGCCCAGCCTCGATGGCCATTCAAGCGAGCATGTGCGCATGTGGGATTCGTGTTTTGGGGAGAGTCATGGCCACCTGCACGGCTTCAATGTGCGGCCCGACATTCGCAGCCGCTACCGTCAATGGCTAACCCACAAGCTGGCCACCTGGCACGACCAGTTTGGCCGCAGCGGCTGCGTCGGTTGCGGACGCTGCATTGCCTGGTGTCCGGTGGGCATCGACCTGACCGAGGAAGTCGCCGCCTTGACCGCCAGCGTGGTGCAGCCATGACCGCCGGGAACGGCATGGATGCCGGGCCACCCCACGCAGCCACCGTGGTGTCACGCATCCAGGAGTCGCCCACTATCGTTACGCTGAAGTTGCGCTTCACCGACGCGGCCGTGCAGGCAGCCTACCGTTTCGGACCGGGTCAGTTCAACATGCTGTATTTGGTTGGCGTGGGGGAAGTGCCGATTTCCATCATGTCCGACCCGGCTGATCGGGAGGTGATCGGCCATACCATTCGCGCTGCAGGGCGTGTCACCCGGGGCTTGGCCGAGTTGAAGGCGGGTGATCAAGTGGGCTTGCGCGGGCCGTTCGGCCGCGGCTGGCCGTTGCAGGAAATCGGTGGGCGCGATGTTGTGCTGGTCATTGGCGGACTGGGCTGCGCGCCGGTGGTGTCGGTGATTCATTACATCCACAAAAGGCGGGAGCGCTTCGGCAAGCTCGTCATCATTCAGGGAGTGAAGCACACCGAGGATCTGATCTGGCGTGAACAATACGACCGTTGGGCCACGCTGCCGAATACACAGGTTCTGGTGGCTGCCGACAAAGGTGCCGCGCTGTGGCCCTGGCATGTCGGGCGCGTGACGGAGTTGTTTTCGTTGGCCCAGTTCAATCCGGAGCGTGCAGCGGCAATGATGTGCGGGCCGGAAGGCATGATGCGGGCCGCCGCTGAAAACTTGCTGCAACGCGGTCTGCCTGAATCGCGTTTGTACTTGAGCATGGAGCGCAACATGCAATGTGCCGTGGGTCGCTGTGGTCATTGCCAGTTGGGGGGGGCTTTTGTTTGCCGCGACGGACCGGTCTATAGCTGGGGCCAGGTCAAGGACTTGCTGGCGCACCGGGGATTCTGATGAACGCAACACTCAAGAAAACCGACAAGCCACGTGTCGCCGTGCACAAATTCAGCTCCTGCGATGGCTGCCAACTGGCATTCCTCAATCTCGGCGAGGACCTGCTTGCGCTCGCCGAGCGCGTCGACCTGGTGCATTTCGCCGAAGCCGGGCCGCTTGATCCGGATACTGAAGTGGATGTCGCATTTGTGGAAGGCAGTGTCACCACGCCGGAAGATATCGAGCGTATCCGGCACATCCGCCAGCACATTCGCATGCTGATCGCCATCGGAGCCTGCGCCACCTCGGGTGGCATTCAGGCCTTGCGCAATAGCGCCAATGGAGCAGATTGGGTCGCTCAGATTTATGCCCACCCCGAGGCTATCGCCAGCCTGGGACATTCCACACCGATATCCAGCCATGTGAAAGTGGATTTCGAATTGTGGGGCTGCCCGGTCAGCGGCCCGCAGGTGCTGATGGTGGTGAATTCCCTGCTGCTCGGGGTGACGCCACACGACAATGTCGACAAGGTGTGCACCGAATGCAAACGCCGCAACCTGGCCTGCGTGATGGTCAGTCACGGCGTGGCCTGCATGGGGCCGGTGACGCGGGCAGGCTGCGATGCACTGTGCCCCAGTTTGGGCCGCGACTGCTACGGCTGTTACGGGCCGGCCGAAAATGCCAATACCGATGCGCTGGCGGCGCAATTCGGCAGCCTGGGGCTGACGCCGCAAGACATTATTCGACGCTTCCAGTCGATCAACAGCCAGGCGCCTGTTTTTCTCACGGCTGCCGACAAAACCCGGATGCGCGGCCATGAGTAAACAGAAACGCACGGTTGCGATTCATGTTCCGGTGCTGACGCGGGTGGAAGGAGAAGGCGCGCTCGATTTGCGCATCGAAAACGGCGAAATTGCCGAACTACGCCTGCGCATCTTCGAGCCGCCGCGCTTCTTCGAGAAGTTTCTGGAAGGCCGCAGTTACACCGAGATCCCCGACATGGTGGCGCGCATCTGCGGCATCTGCCCGGTGGCATATCAGGTCACCGCGGCACAGGCGCTGGAAAAACTGTTCGGTGTCGAGATCGATCCGTGGGCGCGCGCCATGCGCCGGGTTTTTTACTGTGGTGAATGGATCCAGAGCCACAGCCTGCACATCCATCTCTTGGCCGCACCGGATTTTTTCGGCTGCAACAGCGTCATCGAACTGGCGCGCATTGCGCCGGATGAAGTGCGCCGCGGGCTGCGGATTCAGGCGCTGGGAAACGAATTGATGGAGCTATTCGGTGCCCGCTCGGTGCATCCAGTAGGGATTCGTGTCGGCGGCTTCCATAGTGCGCCCGCGCTATCCAAAATCAACGCTATCCGCGACAAGCTACGCGCCGCGCTACCAGAGGCCGAAGCGTTGATCCGTTGGGCTGCCAGTATTCCCGTGCCGCAAGATGACCAAGGATTTATTTCTGTCGCGATGCAGCATCCAACTGACTACGCCATCGAAACCGGTGCCATCGGCGTCAGCGACGGGCTGCGCATCGAGGCGGATGCCTTTGATGCTCACTTCACCGAACGTCATGAACCACACTCCACCGCGCTGTTCAGCACTTATCAGCAGCAACCTTATCTGGTCGGCCCGCTGGCGCGCCTGAACCTCAACCATGAGCGCCTGCCCATGCGAGTCAAGGCGCTGCTGGCGGAAACCAGCCTCGCGCTGCCCAGCCGCAACCTGTTCCACAGCCTGATGGCGAGGTCGGTGGAAATCCTGCTGGCACTGCACGAAGCGCTGCGTCTGCTCGATGGTTACCGCGTGCCGGATTCACCTTGGGTGCCGGTCACCCCGCGCGCCGGGGTGGCCACCGGCTGTACCGAAGCGCCGCGTGGCCTGCTGTGGCATCGCTACGAAATGGACGATGACGGTTGCGTGGTCAACGCGCGCATCGTGCCACCGACCAGCCAGAATCAGGGGCGCATTGAGGAAGATTTGCGGCTGTCGCTACTTAACTTCGGGCTCGATCATCCAGACGACGCGCTGCGGTTGCACTGCGAAAAAGTCATCCGCAACTACGACCCCTGCATTTCCTGCGCCACCCATTTTCTGCGAATGAACGTCGAGCGGAAATGATCGGGGTGCGCATCCTCGGCATCGGTTCGCCGTCGGGCGACGACCAGGCCGGCTGGCTGACCGTCGATGCCTTGCTGGCGGGTGGCGTGCAAACCACGGTAGATACCCTATGCGTTCAAAAGCTGGATCGGCCGGGCTCGGGTCTGATTACCCTGCTGGACGACGCTGCCTGGGTCATCCTGATCGATGCCATGCAAAGCCATGATCCAATCGGCCGAATACGGCATTTTGGCGCGGATGACTGGCCAGTCTACAGCCATGGACTCTCCAGCCACGGGTTCGGCGTGCTTAATGCCCTGGCACTGGCGCGCGAACTTGGCAGTCTGCCGTCCCGGCTTGACTTGTACGGAATCGAAATTGGCTCGGCGAACCCGTGCGAGCAAGCCGGAAGCGAAGTCCAGGCTGCAGCGCAACAACTCGCCCGACATATAGCCGCCGACCTGACTGCCGCGCTTCTGCAAACGTGATCGGGAAACACGGCCGGAGTGTGGTCGCGGCTGGATTCACTCCCCATACTTGCTCTCAATATCAGGTAGCCCCTTGCCGTTGCCGTGGCATCCGACTCAATATCGGCAAGTCGCCATTGAATGGGGATGCGCCCAAAAATGATTATGGACGCGGATGTAGACCAGTACGCCAACCTCTTCAATTCAATCGACAGGATTGAATTGAAATTGGCCACGCTTACGCAGGTTCTTGATGTCTTTCGCGAGATTCGCCGCGGTAAGCTCGCGAACATGAACCCAAGCCTCACACAGAGCACACCACCCATCTTGGTTGGGGGGTATTCAACCAGGCCATGCACACTTAAGCGCGCCGACGGCAATACTGTAATATATTTCTGTTCTTATAAATTCCTATAAAGTTATTCAAATCCATAAATTTAGATAGAGAAGCTACATCATGTTGTCATCTGTATCGCTAACCAGCCGCAACCGCGGCTTTACGTTGCTGGAACTTTTGGTGGTGTTGGTTATCTTGGGTTTGCTCGCCGGTTATGTGGCACCGAAGTACTTTTCGCAGATAGGCAAATCCGAGGTTAAAACGGCACGGGCGCAGGTCATCGCACTGGAAAAAGCGCTCGACCAATACCGTATCGACACGGGGCATTACCCCAGCAACGAACAAGGACTCGCGGCGCTTAATGCCAAGCCCGCTAACGAGCCTCGCTGGGAAGGCCCCTACCTGAGAAAAGCCGTGCCAGGCGATCCCTGGGGCAAGCCGTATCAATACCGGATGCCCGGGGAACACAGTGAGGTCGACATTTATTCCTTTGGCCGCGACGGCGCAGCCGGCGGCAGTGATGATGGTGCTGACATCGGAAACTGGTAAGCAACCCACTCCATGCGCTATCAAGTAAAAGCCTTGCGCCCCGGTGCCGGCGTCACCCTACAAATAATGGAAGCCATCGACGAGACCGAGGCCGCCACGCGACTGCAACGCGAAGGCGCGCAGGTGCTTTCCATTGTTGCGGTACGGCATGGCTGGCTGGCTGCGCGGCGGGCGCGTTTTCCGCTGACGCTCTTCACTCAGGAACTGATCGCGCTGCTGGACGCCGGTCTCACCCTGACGGAATCGCTGGAAACCCTGGCCGAAAAAGAGAGCCGCCCCGAATCGCGCCAATTGATCGAACGCTTGCTGGTCTCCATGCGCGAGGGCCGGCCGTTCTCGGCAGCACTGGCTGCACAGGCCGAATCGTTTCCCCCCTTGTATGCCGCAACCGTACGCGCGGCCGAAAGCACGGGCGACCTCTCGCCCGCCCTCTCCCGTTATGTTGGCTATCAAAACCAGATTGATACGGTAAAGAAAAAAGTCCTGTCAGCGTCAATCTATCCCATGCTGCTGATCGGCGTGGGCACCCTGGTGATCGGTTTTCTGCTGGGCTATGTGGTGCCGCGCTTTGCTTCCGTGTATGCCGATGCCGGACGCGATCTGCCCTGGATGTCGCGTGCCTTGCTAAGCTGGGGTGAGGCGGTGCAGGCACATGGAATGTTGATCGTGCTTGGGGTGTTTGCGCTCATCACAGGCTTGGCCATTGCGCTTGCGCAGCCCGTCACCCGCGCCGCCCTCACCCGCCTGGCCTGGCGCACGCCCGGCATCGGCGAGCACCTGCGCACGTTTGAACTGGCGCGGTTTTACCGCAGCATCGGCATGCTGCTTTCGGGCGGCATACCCATTGTGTCTGCGCTCGACATGGTATCGGGGCTGCTTTCCGCGCACCTGCGCAGCGGCGCGAGTGTCACGATAGAAGCGATGCGTCGCGGCGAAACCATTTCGGCAGCATTTGCCCGCGGCGAATTGACCACGCCGGTGGCCGCCCGCTTGCTGCGCGTGGGCGAAAAAAGCGGGCGCATGGGCGAAATGATGGATCGCATCGCGATATTTCACGATGAAGAAATGGCACGCTGGGTAGACTGGTTCACCCGGCTGTTCGAACCCCTGCTGATGATATTCATCGGCCTGACAATTGGATTGATCGTGGTGCTGCTGTATATGCCGATTTTCGAACTCGCGGGATCAATCCAGTGAACGCACCGCTCCCTGCCCTCACCTCCGCCAGCCTGGCTGCGCTGCGTAACGAGGCGCGGGCGGCAGGGCAGTCGGTGGTACAACGGGTGCAGGAGCAATTCGGCCTTGATGCGGAAGCCACACTGAATCTGTTGGCAGTTCACAGTCATCAACCTGCGTTTGACATGACGGCGCTGAATGCGCTGACGGTCGATTTTGGCAAGATGAGTTTCAACGAGGCCGCCCGCCGCCACTGCCTCGCCGCGCACGATGCCGAAGGACAGCTGTGGCTGTTGCTGGCCGATCCGTGGGATAGCGCCGCGCGTGCCTATGCCGCGCATGTGCTGGGCGCACCGTTCAAGCTTGGACTGGCGCATCCTGCCGACCTCGCCGCCTTGATGGCGCGACACGAAGAAGGCTTGCATGCAATGGAGGGGGTCGGCGACGGTGCCATCCACGCCACACTGGATTCCGGCGCAGAGACCTTGTCTTTCGCCAGCATCGCCGAAGACGCCAGCCCGGTGGTACGGCTGGTGCGCTCCACTTTGTACGATGCCTTGAAAGCGGGTGCATCCGACATTCACCTCGAAACCGACACGCGTGGCTTGACCGTGAAATACCGCATCGACGGCGTGCTTTTGCACATTGCCCAGATACCCGGCGTTGAAACGGCCGAACAGGCCGTGTCGCGCATCAAGGTGATGTCCGAACTCGACATCGCCGAGCGGCGCGTGCCGCAGGATGGCCGCTTCAAGGTGGCGATTCAGGGGCGCGAGGTCGATGTCCGCGTCTCCATCATGCCGAGCGTCTTCGGCGAGGACGCGGTGCTGCGCATCCTCGATCGCCAGGCGCTGTCGGAAGAACTCTCCGGACTGACGCTGGAAGGCCTCGGTTACGCCGGCATCACGCTGGCACGCATCCGCAAGCTGGCCGCCGAACCCTACGGCATGCTGCTCGTCACCGGGCCCACCGGCTCGGGCAAAACGACCACGCTGTATGCGGCCATTTCCGAAATCAATCACGGCCACGACAAGATCATCACCATCGAAGATCCGGTCGAATACCAGTTGCCGGGGGTGTTGCAGATTCCGGTCAACGAGAAAAAAGGCCTCACCTTTGCACGCGGCCTGCGCTCGATTCTGCGGCACGATCCGGACAAGATCATGGTTGGCGAAATTCGCGATGCCGACACCGCGCAAATCGCCGTGCAGTCCGCGCTCACCGGCCATCTGGTGTTCACCACCGTTCACGCCAACAACGTGTTTGACGTCATCGGCCGGTTTATCCACATGGGTGTCGATCCCTACAGTTTCGTCTCGGCGTTGAACGGCATCGTCGCGCAGCGGCTGTTGCGGATCAATTGCCCGCATTGCGCAACAGCTATGGCGCCGACCGACGAACTGCTGGAACTGTCGGGGCTGAGCCGGGATAAAGCCCACGACTACGTATTTCGCCAGGGCAGTGGCTGCGGCCATTGTCGCGGCAGCGGCTACAAGGGCCGGCGCGCAATCGCCGAGATTCTGTTGCTCACCGACGAGCTGCGCGAGCTGATCGTGGCGCGTGCGCCGATCGGGCAAATCAAGGAAGCCGCGATACGCGGCGGCACCCGGAATCTGCGCGAGGCGGCGCTTGCCCTGGTGAAATCGGGCGATACCACACTGGAGGAAATCAACCGTGTCACTTTGGTCGGCTGAAACACTGCGTATTGCGCTCGCGCCTGGCGAAGTCGCATTACGACGCTCGCGTGGCGAACCCACCCATCGCGTGCTCACCACAACCGAACGCGGTGCGGCAAGTTTGCTGCTTCTGCTGGATGAAGCCCTGTCCGATCCCGCCTGGCACAGTCGCCGGGTTGAGGTGGTGCTGTCGCAGCACTTTGTGCGCCATGTGCTCACCCCGTCCCCTGGCAAGACGCTTTCGCGCATCGAAGAGCAGGCCCTGGTGGCTGCCAGCCTGCGCGAGATATACGGCGACGAAGCCAGCCACTGGCGGATTCAGGTAATGAGCCAGCCACCCCAGCATGGGTTGATGGGTGCAGCGGTCGACGAATCGTTCGCGCAGCAACTGGATGCGCTGCTGGCGCGTCATGGCTGTCGCGATGTGACGATCAATCCCCTTGCCAGCGTGGCCGCCCGCCGCCTGCCGAAAAACTTTCAGGGATGGTGGGTGCTGGCGGAACCCGGTTGGCTGAGCCTGTTTGGCAAGGCGAACGGGGCCTGGCAGCACTGCGCCGGGCAACCGATAGATGACAGCTGGGCCGCATCCCTGCCCGAACTGATCGAGCGCGAAGCCGAGTTAAAAGCATCCCCCCTGCCTGCTACTGTATGGGTTCAGGCTCTCGGCATCGGTGCGGTTTCGGCACCCGCATCCGGCAACGGCGATTGGCATATGCTGCCGCAAAAAAGCCCGGCCCGTGGCACTCTGGCCCTGGCGGAGCTATAACCATGGCGCAGCTTGATTTTGATTTTCACGCACGCCCCGCCACCCCATTTAAACTGGGCATCGCCCTGGCGATTGTCGGGGCGGCCTCACTGCTCTGGGCCTGGAGCAATTTGCAGGCGGCGCGGGAAACCGAAGCCGGGCTGGCCGCGCAAATTGCCAACCTTGAGCAAACCCGACCCCACAAAATCGCCCAACCCGCCGCGCCTGCCGAGAATCCCGGCCAGGTCACCCAGGCTCATGTCGCGTCGCAAATGAACTATTCCTGGGAACCCGCATTCGCTGCGTTGGCCGCCGCGCGCAGCAGCAAGATTGCACTGGTTTCGCTGGAGGCGTCGCAAGCCAAATCGCAAATCAAGCTGGTGGTTGAAGCACGACACCTGGCCGATGCCGTCACCTATATCGACGCACTCCAGCAACAACCGGGGGTCAAGCGCGCCGCGCTCGTCCAGCACGAGGTGCGGAGGGAAGATGCGCAAAAGCCGGTGCGCTTCAACGTCGTGGTGGAGTTGGGCACATGAATACGCTTTGGTGGCACATCAATCAATGGGCACGTCGTATCGGCGGCGCCGGGCTGGTCGGGATGGGTCTGCTGATCGCCGCACTGCTGCTGCAGTTGACCCAGGTCGAACCCACGCAGCGTGCAGCCCTGATTCAACGCGACAAGCTGGCCCTGTTGCAGCTGGAGGCAGCATCGCAAGACGCGGTCCCGGCACCGGTTCCGTTCAATCCCTTGGCGATGTTGCCGCCAACCGGCGAGGCTGCGCAACTGATCGGCGAACTGGAGCGCATGGCGCAGGTGCATGGCCTGGAACTCCCGCGCGGCCAGTACAGCGTCACCCCGCTCACCGCCACTTCGCTGCTACGCTGGCAGCTTGTATTGCCGGTTGAAGCGTCTTATCCGGCTTTGCATGCGTTTATTGCAACCGCGCTGGAACGCCTGCCCAACCTGACGCTGGACGAATTGAAACTCAAACGCGAACGTATTGAAGACGAAGCACTGCAGGCGGAATTACGCCTGAGCCTGTTTGTGGAGACGGCGCCATGACCGACAGGCAACGCCGTACTGTCCTGTTTCTGGCACTGGCCGGGGTGGGCGCATGGTCCGTCTGGCTGGCGAGTAACGAGTCTTCCAGCGATGGTCAAGGCAGTCCGGACCAAGTGGTCGAGCCCAGTGTTCGCAAAAACGCAGCGTCTCCTGTGGCGAGCATCCCTGCCCCCATTCTGGCCCCAGCCAAAACCCGGGAAACCCAGCCGCGGCTGGCGCTCGCACGCGCCAACCTGTTCCCCGAGCAGACCTGGTTCATTCCGCCGCCGCCGCCCCCACCGCCGCCGCCTTATGTCGCCCCACCGCCGCAAGCCCCTGCCCTGCCTTTCGGCTATTTGGGGCGTTGGCAGGAAGCCAATCAGACGACGTACTACCTGGAACGCGGTACGCTTCCGGTAAGTGTGCGCCCCGGCCAGGTACTGGATGGGGTGTGGCGGCTTGAACCGGTGAGCGGTGGCATCCTGAATTTCACCTATTTACCGCTGAACCAAACGCGCAGCTTGCGCACAGGAGATTGAGTTGCAGCCCACCCGCACTGTTTATCTAACCGCCGCACTGCTCGCGCTGAGTCTGGCCGGCTGTGCTTCGACCGGACTCAAAGAAGGGCGCGAACTGATCGCGGCAGGCAAAGCCGAAGAAGGCCTGAGTCGCCTGCGTGCCGAACTCGACAAGTCGCCCGACAACATCGAGATCAAGGCCTATTATCACACCCAGCGTGAACGTCTCGGCAGCCAGTTGCTGGTTCAGGCGCAACAGGATCTGGATGCGGGACGCTTCGATGCAGCCGAATCCAAACTCCGAAAAGTGTTGTCCATCCATCCTGAAAACCCGCGTGCACGCACCCTGCTCGGCAACCTGGCCACCACACGTCAGCACCAGGTAGAGATGCAGGCTGCGCAAAAAGCCTACGCCGCGGGGCGACTCGATGAAGCAGCGCTGGCCGCGCGTCAGGTCCTGGCACAAGCCCCCGGCCATGCCGATGCGCTGGCGATGTTGCAACAGATTCAGTCAACACGCAGCGCAGAAGAACACAGCCCGCGCGAGCTTGGCGCAGCCTATCGCAAACCCATCACGCTGGAATTCCGCGACGCGCCGCTGCGTAATGTGTTCGATATGATCGCGCGACAGTCTGGCATCAATTTCATCTTCGACAAGGACGTGCGGCTCGACACCAAAGCGACGCTGTTCGCGCGCAACACCCCCATCGCCGATGCGCTCGACATGCTGCTATTGACGGGCCAGCTGGAAAAAAAGGTGGTCAATGCCAACACGCTGCTGATCTATCCGAACCTGCCGCAAAAACAGAAGGCGTATCAGGAACTGCTGGTGAAAAGCTTTTATCTCGGCAACGCCGACGCCAAGGTCACGATGGCGATGCTGCGAACGCTGATCAAGGCCCGCGACCTGTTTGTGGACGAGCGGTTGAATATGCTCATCATGCGCGACACCCCCGAAGCCATCCGCCTGGCGGAAAAAATCATCGCGGTACAGGACCTGGCCGAGCCGGAAGTGATGCTGGATGTCGAAGTGCTTGAAATCAAGCGCGGACGGCTGCTGGATCTGGGGATACAGTATCCCAACCAGTTCAGTCTGCTGAACTTGCCACCTGCGACCAGTTCGACCATTGGCCAAGGCGGCGTGGTCACCAATACCACGCCTGCGGCTTCGGTTTTGACAGTGGAAAGCCTGAGAAGCATTGCGCGTAGCGAGATTGCCATCAGCCCCACGCCAACCGTCAACTTCCGCAAGGACGACAGCGACGTCAACATCCTCGCCAATCCGCGCATCCGCGTAAAAAACCGCGAAAAAGCCAAGATCCACATCGGCGACAAGGTGCCCGTCATCACCTCGAATACCACCTCGACCGGGGTGATCTCGGAATCGGTCTCATATCTCGACGTCGGCTTGAAGCTCGATGTCGAACCCAGCGTGCTGATGCGCGACGATGTGCAGATCAAGGTCGGACTGGAAGTCTCCAACATCGTGCGCGAAATCCGCAGCAACAGCGGCACCCTCACCTACCAGATTGGCACCCGCAACGCGGGCACCACCCTGCGCCTGAAAGATGGCGAAACCCAGGTATTGGCCGGGCTGATCTCGGACGAGGATCGCAGCACCGCGAGCCGCATTCCGGGTCTCGGCGATTTGCCGCTGCTGGGTCGGTTGTTCTCAAGCCAGCGCGACGAGCGCAGCAAAACCGAGATCGTATTGCTGATCACACCGCGTGTATTGCGTAGCGACGCTACCCGGCAGCCGGCATTGACCGAGTTCCGTGGCGGCACCGAAAACTCCATCGGCGGCGGATTTGCAGCACCGTATTCGGCCGCATTCGAGCAAACACCCCCGGTGCTGGTACCAGCGACCCCCAACCCGCCGGCTGATTCGACCAATGAAAACCCCGCTATCGAACCACGCGCAACCCCCACCCCGTAAACCCCTGCCTCCAACAGACAGCCACGCCATGTCACGAAGCAGTCGCGGATTCAGCCTGATCGAACTGGTGGTCACGCTGGCCATCCTCGCGCTGCTCGCCAGCATGGCGGTGCCGTTTGCCCAACTGGTTCAGCAGCGCCAGAAGGAAACCGAGTTGCGCTCGGCGCTACGCCAGATTCGAACAGCGCTCGATGCCTATAAACAAAACGTCAAGGAAGGCCGGATCGAATCCCCGGCGGATGGCAGTGGCTACCCGCCCGATCTCGACGTGCTGTGGCAGGGCATTACCGACAAGACCAAACCGGATGCGAGCAAGATTTATCTGCTGCGACGGCTGCCGCGTGACCCGTTTTATCCCGATTCTTCCGCGCCGGCTGCGTCCACCTGGGGCGTGCGCAGCTATGCCAGTCCACCCAGCGTGCCGGTTTCTGGCGCCGACGTATTCGACATTTATTCGCTATCCGCCAAAACCGGGCTGAATGGCATCCCGTATCGAGAATGGTAAAACCATGCTGAAACTGTCAAAACGCGGATTCACGCTGATCGAACTGGTGGTGGTCATGGCCATCATCGCCTTGCTGCTTTCGCTGGCGCTGCCGCGCTATTTCAATCACCTGGATAGCGCGCGCGAAACCATCCTCAAGCAGGACCTGGCGGTGATGCGCGACGCCATCGACAAATACCACGGCGATCGCGGGCGCTATCCCGACAGCCTGGATGAACTTGCAGGCGCACGCTATTTGCGCAGCCTGCCCGTTGATCCCATCACCGAACGCTCAGACACCTGGAAAATCATCGCGCCACCGGACGATGCCGCTGGCGCCATGTATGACATCCGGAGCGGGGCCCCTGGCGCGGCACTCGACGGCAGCAACTATGCCGACTGGTAAACCCGCTCAAGCCGGATTCAGTTACCTGTTTGTGCTGATGCTGATCGCGCTCATCGGCATGGGTCTCGCCGCGGCAGGCACGCTGTGGCGCACCGATGCGCAGCGCGCCCGCGAGGCCGATCTGCTGTTTATCGGTGAGCAATACCGCCAGGCGATACGCAGCTATTACGAACTCGATCCCGCGCAGCCGCGTTTACCCCAAAGCATCGATGCATTGCTGGAAGACAACCGCCGCCCCAACGTCGTTCGGCACCTGCGCCGCGCGTATCGCGATCCGCTCACCCGCGGCGAATTTGAAATCATCCGCGCGCCCGATACCCAAGGCATCCTCGGTGTATACAGCCGGTCAACAGCCAAGCCCTTTAAAAGGACGGGGTTTCTGCCAGAACAGCAGCTCTTTTCAAAGGCAGACAGCTATGGCGAATGGCGTTTTGAGTTCATCGTTCCGGTCGTTCAGCCGGTTCAGGTGAAGGAGCCCAATAAAACTGATGTGAAAGCGCCAAAACCTTGACAGAAAAACACGCAATCACAATTGCGCTGAATACCTGATAACGATCAGGCGCCGGCAATCCTTAGTTCAATCGGCTGCCCGGTTTTTTCTACATCCTCACAAGGCCTTGCCGCTGCGAATCACCCCAACCGCGATGCCTTCAATCACCAGCTCCTGGCGCGTGAGGTCGACCTCGATCGGCGCGAAATCGGGGTTTTCCGGCAGCAGCTGCACGGTGTGGCCGCGCTTGGCAAAGCGCTTGACGGTGACCTCGTCGCCGATCCGCGCCACCACCACCTGCCCGGCTTTTGCCTCGGCGCTGCGATGCACCGCAAGCAGGTCGCCATCCAGAATGCCGGCGTCCTTCATGCTCATGCCCTGCACCTTGAGGAAATAATCCGCGCGTGGTGAAAACAGCGCGGCATCGATCTGCACGTGCCGCTCGATGTGTTCCTGCGCCAGAATCGGGCTGCCCGCCGCCACCCGGCCCACCACCGGCAGACCGCCGCCGCCCTTGATCTGAATGCCGCGCGACACGCCCGGCACCAGATCCAGCGCGCCTTTTTTCGCCAGCACCTTGAGATGCTGCTCAGCGGCGTTGGGCGAGCTAAAGCCAAAGTGCTGCGCGATCTCGGCACGTGTCGGCGGGCTTCCGGTGGTTTCGATCCACTCCTTGATCAGGTTCAGGATTTCTTCCTGGCGGCGTGTCAGCGCTTGCATGGGGCTTTCTCCGAATACTGTATGCACGTACAGTATATTTACTGTATATTTGTACAGTATAGATACCGAATTCGAAAAACGCCACTGCGCAGCCCGCAAACCAACAGGGCCGGCGCCGGCAAACAGGAGTCACCCATGATGATGAAACTCGGAAAAATCAGCGCCCTCGCCCTCAGCCACATGAAGCAGCGCGGCATATCGATCGCGGCGCTTAACGATCTGATCACCCACGGTCAGGTCGAAATGCAATTCGACGGCGCCCAGGTCGTGTACCTGGACAGCCCCGCCCCCACCCCATCCTGGGCTGGCCGCCCGCAGCCCCGGCTGTATGCGGTGATGGATGCAACAGGCGAGGTGCTCACGGTTGAAAAGCGGGTGCGCCTGAGAGCAGCCTAGTCCTGGCTTGTATTGAGAGGAAGCCGCGCGGCAGGCCGGCTCCATGCAGATTTGACGCAGGGGCAGGTACTATTAGGCCTCCTCCAAGCTACAACATGGGCTCGCACAGCCACCGTTCCGATAAAACAGCTCCGATGAATCTGCCGGCCAATCAAACCCGCTGCAACGATCTGGATTACCCAGACTACTCAAGCCTGCAGGATTGCATCGCACGCTACCAATCCGCCATTCCCGGCTTGGCCGACCTGGGTGCGCAACTGCAAGACCTGTCCTCCCCTGTTGACGCCGATGCGTTGATCGAGCGCTACGAACCGTGCTACCTCTTGCTGGAACAAGCCATGTGGTCTGGCGAGGTAGCGTTTCATCCGCTGCTGGCCAGCTACCAGGCGCTGTTTCGCGAACAGGAATCCCTGATCCGGCTACGTGCCCAATGCAGTCAAGCCAGCGATGATCGCCATCACTTCATCCTCAGCATCCCGGTGGCGGATCGCCCGCCCCACCTGCGGGCCTGCCTCGAAAGCATCTACCAGGTGTGCACGCAGTTCGACTACGGCGGCCACGCATCCGGCGTGTGGGACAAGATCAAGATCGTCGTCAGCGAAGACAGCCGCGACGAAGCCAACATCCGTCGCCACCAGGACCTGATAGCGGAATACCGGCAAAAAGGCTTGCAGGTCGTCCACTTTGGGCTGGCCGAACAATACGAACTGCTGCACGCCCTCCCCCCGCAACAGCGCGCGCAACTCGGCAATCTGCTCACCACCCAGCCCAAGAACCGCTTCCATCTCAAAGGCCAGGCCGCCAACCGCAACCTCAGTTACCTCAAGTGTTTGCAGCTAACCGAAGACCCGGACAACACGCTGTATTACCTGATCGACAGCGACCAGTCGCTGTGCGTGAACCGGCAGACCGAAGCCGGCGAAGAGGCGGTGGTGGCACTGAACTACTTCCACGCCATCGACAAAATCTTCCGCACCACCGATACCCAGATGCTGACCGGCAAGATGGTCGGCGACCCGCCCGTTTCGCCGGCGGTGATGGCGGTCAATTTTCTGGACGACGTGAGCGCCTTCTTTAGCCGCCTGGCCACGCTGGGCAGCGGTCAGGCCTGCCAGTTCCATGGTGTGCCGCACCCCAAGCCGGGCGGCGCCGCCTATCACGACATGGCCAGGCTCTTTGGTTTTGACAACCAGCCGGCCACTTTTGACTACCCCTGCCGCCTGCAAGGCGCGCACGACCACGGCGCCTGCCTCACGGATTTCGCGCAGCGGCTCAACGCCTTTTTCTTTGGCGAACACCTCACGCGCAAGACCTGGTTTGACTATGGCAAGGGGTTCAGCCAGCTCACCCCGGCGCGGACGATTTATCCCGGCAACTTCATCGTCAACCATGCGGGCCTCAAAACCATCATCCCCTTTGGCCATCTGCGGCTGCGCATGTCCGGCCCCACCGCCGGGCGGCTGATTGCCGCCGAAATCGGCGCGCGTTTTGCCTCGTTCAACATGCCCAACCTGCACCGCCGCACCACCGAAGCGGGCCTCGCCGATGACTTTCGCCCCGGCGTGGAAGTTGGCCAGGCCAGCATCGACTTATCCAACGAATTTGAGCGCCAGTTCTTTGGCGACCTGATGCTGTTTACAACCGAAGCCCTGGTGAAACAGGCAGACGTGAACCAGCCCTTTGCCCGCGATGCGGCCGAAGCCGTGATCAATCAGAAAGAAACCGAACTGCTGGCGTTGTACCAGCAAAAGCACGACGCCATCGTCGAGAAAAACCGCCAGCTGAGCGACCTCGTGTTCAACGCCGACCATTGGTGGCAGAACACCCCGGCACTGGCCAACGCCCTACGGCAGGTGCGCGCCTTTATCGATAACATCGACCGCAACTTTGGCGAGCACGCGCTGGCATGGCGCCAAATACAATCCACCGAGCATCGCGCCGCGCGCAAGCAGCAGATCGTCGAGGCCTTGATAAACTACCGCGCTGAGCGGGATGCTTGGGACAGCCTGTTCTAAGCGCGCCGCCGCCACCCGACTCTTTTTCGCCGCGGTCATACACCACCCAGACGTTCGCTGCCAGAGACGCTCCGCGGCTCAATAAGCACGAGGACGGCTACGCGAGATCACTCGCGTCCCCCTATGCCACGATGGACCGAGACCGCCTTCAGAACGCTCATAGTCCATTCAAGAGACGACCATAATGACAAAAGGATATTTTGAAGCGCCAGTCTTCGTTAAAACACTCGTTTGATCGGTTTGCCACACCATATGTCTGAAGAAAAAGAAGCGCTCGACAGTGACAATGCTGTATACCGAACCCTGCTGGAGTCAACCAAGGCCATCCCCTGGAAAATCGACTGGGCTACGATGAAATTTGCCTACATTGGCCCGCAGATCGAGTCCTTGCTGGGATGGAGCCAGGACAGCTGGCTCACGGCAGAAGACTGGGCAACGCGCATGCATCCGGACGACCGGGAGAGCGTGGTGAATTTCTGCGTATCTCAGTCGAAGGCCGGCGTGGACCACGAAGCTGATTACCGCGCGCTGACCCGAGACAATGGCTATGTCTGGATTCGCGACGTGGTGCACGTGGTGCGCAACGAACAAGGCGAAGTGGATTCGCTGATCGGCTTCATGTTCGATATCAGCGAACGCAAGCGGGCCGAAGAAAAGCTCATCGCCCTGCAAAAGGAACTGGAGGCGCTGTCGTTCATGGACAGCCTGACCGGCATCGCCAACCGTCGCAAATTCGATGCTGCCCTGGATCTCGAATGGACGAGCGCGAGTCGGAGTGGGCTGTCTTTGTCTCTGATCATGGTCGATGTGGATTTTTTCAAGCAATACAACGACCACTACGGCCACGCCCAGGGCGACGAAACCTTGAAGGCCATCGCCCAAACGCTTGCACTGGCGGCCACCCGCCGGCGCGACATCGTGGCGCGTTTTGGCGGCGAGGAATTTATGCTGGTGCTACCGGAAACGGATGAAAAATCCGCGTTGCAGGTCGCCGGGCGTTGCCATCGCCTGATCGAAAAGCTGCGCATCCCGCATGCGGTCTCAGAGACGGACAAACACATCACCGTGAGCATGGGCGTAAGGATAATCAAGCCGTCGCCCAAGGTTGCGCCCCGCTACCTGATCGAGGCGGTCGACAAATTGTTGTATCAGGCCAAACAGAACGGTCGTAACCGGATCGAGTCGGCAAACGTGTAGCTGCGCAGGCTATTCGTCTGCGCCATCAGCTGCCAGGCCCCCTCTGAAGCGTCATCGAATCCGCCGCACCCGCAATCAAACGCGCGCGGCAATCAAGATACGCTTCCCGCGCCACCCGCAACACCGCCTCCGGAATCACGACATGCGAGTAATCGGTCCGTGTTTTTGCGATACTTCCGCTCCGAACGCGCTCTGAGCTATCGCCCCTGCGTGCCTTTCCCGTTTGGCTGAACACCTCATAGCGCTCGCTTAAGGGTGAATCCAGATCGAGCCACTTCGTGAGCCGAGGCAACAGCTGCGCCGGCGCGCGCTGCCACAGCTCCGCATCAAAATAGGAATAGCGTTGCGCGGCTGCCTGGCTGAAGTCGGCCAGCGCCTGCACCCGCTCAACGTAATACTTCACCGCTTCAGCCGGCGAGGCGTACAGGTCCGGGTCCGGCTTCTGACGAAACAAATGCACGATGCTTTTGATCGTGTGCTCCGGCTCCGCCAGCGAGATCAGGATTCTCGGTTCGGCCAACCCCAGCCGCTCGGGCTGCAATACATAGTCGTTGTGCAACAGCTTGTCGAACAGATAGCGGCTGTTTGGCTTGAGCACATCGCTTGCCCGGTACGCATCCAGCTGTTGGTCCAGCGCCGATGCATCTTCATAGCTGAGATGCATCTCGTAATAGCCATTGATTTGCGGATGCGAGCCGAGAATATGCCCGGCCAGGCTGGTCAAGGCCCGCATATGGCTCAGCAGGAAAATTCTGGCGTAGGGGTCAGGCATGGCGCTCAATGTTTAAATTCGGTGTTAGCGTTCGTCAGCGTGCTCATTTCAAGAATTGGGAATAGCCGAATACTCCCGTAATTTGCTATTCTCGAATGGCGAATACAGCTTTCCCAGACTCAAGAAGCAAGCACACCAGGCGAAAACGACAAACCCGGCACGAGCCGGGTTTGTCGTTTAATGATGAGTCGTCAAGCCGCTTGTTTGACAGATGCCGGTGTCGTATTGCGTTTACTTACGTCCAGCACTTCAACGCCGGCCACTTTACCGTTCTCGTCAAAGTCCAGAATAATTCCAGGCTGCACTTCCTCAGACTCAATGATTTTCGCTTCGTTAAGCCGAATGTACAGCGCATCCACTTGGGGATCGAAGTCGAATCTCATCGTTTTCCTCCTGCTGTTCGGTCGAAATAAACCGTCACGATATGCGGCGGCTCTTTCGTCTGATTGTAAACCACTCTTAAAACACGGTTACCGAATTCCGGTATGCGGCGAAATGCATACATGAGCGTCGGATCGTCCGGATGTGGCTCCGTGGTGTCCGGGGCACCCATCGTCGCGCCAACTATACGAAGTCGATTTCCCGCTCCCGCATGGTGTCCTCGGCGTGCTTGCTCAGCGTAAATTTCATCGCTGAAAGTCTACCATCGCCATGAAGCAATCGCGACGACCGTTTACACCCCCCCAACACCGTTCGTCCTGAGCTTGTCGAAGGAAGCCTATCGAAGGACCTATTCAGGTCTTCCTTAAACCGCCCGCCCACGCCGCCGGCTCAGCAAAACCATCACCACCGCAATGAACACAATCGCAAGAAACAACGCATAGGGTGCGAACTGGTTAACCGTTGCCGCCCAGACACTGAGCTCGTTCAACAGCAAGCCCCACACGCCAATGGCGATATAAGTCGAACCCAGCACGACAACGACGTTTACCCAAACGCGCAAGCCGATCAAAAATCCAATGATCGCCCCCACCACCGGGCCAGTCATCCAGAACGGTACAAACACAAAAACAAATAGGCCGACGATGCCGAACTTGCGCACCGCGCCGCCGCGGAACTCGGCCGCGCGCTGCATGCGTGTGAAAAAAGGCTGCAAACCGCGCAGCTGAATCAGATGCCGCCAGCTCAGCGCGAACAGCGGATACACCACCAGCACCTGAATCGTTTCGACCAGCATGTTGAGCGGAATCACCTGGGCATGACCCAAACCACTCGCATAGCCAAAAGACATCCCCGCCGCCCGGCCGATAGTCAGGTTCAGCCCGGTCATGGCCGCATAGGTGAGCACGCTGTCAGGAAACAGGTGCCACCCGACCCCAAACGCCAGCAGCATCAGGCCGGTGAGCGCCAGGCCAAACCCCAGCAACCGGCCTTCGGTGCTGGAAAAAAGTGTTTCAGGCATGCATGCCGCCAATCGCACGCATGCGTCGGATCAGTTCAGGCAGACGCGCCTGGCTGGCGGCATCGCCAGGGAGATGTCCGGCCAGTGCCGTCAGAAAGTTGCGGTCTTTGAGCAAGGTATTGATCTCGGTAGCGATATAGCGCCGTAGTTCGTCGTGCACTCGATCGATTTCCGGCATCAACTCCGGGCGTCCATCGACCACCGTAATAATGTCTTCCAGGTCATGGCTGGCGAGATAATCGTTGTTGCCCCGGCCATGAAACGCCTCAAACTTGGTGGCCACAAACACGGGGGCCGTAATCAGCCGGATATCCATGCCATTGGGCAGACTGATCTGCGCAGCCGTTTCAATGGCCAGGGGATACCAGCGGTTATGAAACCCCAGTATGCCGGGCTGGCTCGGCATTAGATCGAGCGCCACGCCTTGCAACACCCAGCGACAGATCGGTGCCTCGGGCGAAAGGTCATGCTTGAAACCACGCGATTGGACCGCCTTTTCCATCGCGTGATAATCAGCAGTGGAAAGGGCATGCACCACCACGTCGACATCCTGCGTAGCCCGGATAGCCTGGGCGCGCGGCGCCGTCAGGAGCAGGCCCGTTGCACATCCGCCCACAAAAACCAGCGACTCGCACAAATCCCCCAGCGACTTTGCGATCATCGACAAAATCGGCAGGTTCGGGTCATCCCCCCTGAAAACGTTTTCGCTCACTTCAAGCGTTCCTCAAGCAGCTTCCTGGCCAGTTCGCGTTCCCTGGCTTGCCCGGCGCGCAACGCATCGAACAAGGCCAGTAATTCATAGAGCACAGCGTCTTGCTGCGCCTCCAGCGGCAGGCTCTCGTACAAAGGCAGCAAGCCCGGCCCCCTTGCAATGCCCTCAGGGTGCGGCCACACCGGTGGCGGTTCATTAGATGCCACCATCATCTCCTTGAGCGGTGCAACGCCGTAAGCCGTAGGGAACCCGATCGTGATTTCGCCCCGCACCGCAGGATAGGCATATGGCGCCCCATAAATCACAAAGTCACGCAGCGCCGCCATCACCGGCCCGGGCTGGCCATCCACCACCACCACCAATCGCGCCGCCGTCAAACGCTGCACAGCAGCGTGCGCCTCAAAGCGAGACATTCGCATGGCCTCAGCCAAAATCGCATAGGGCATCCACTGCCCTTTCAATGCCACCAGTTTCAAGGCGATCGCCAGATCCTGCGGCTTAAGCACCCACTGGCGCCCGCTCGCCCGTTTCATCGCAACTGATTTTTCAGATGACATGGCTCTTCTCGTATGCTGTATGCATATAGCATACATCAAGTTGCCAAGCGGTCAACATAAGGCGTTATATGTTGTATGCATATAGCATATAACGCCGACCTACCTGTTTGGTTTTGATTCACTGTCGTCCATCCCGTTTGCACATCGTTATCACCAAATAGGGAATCTGGGTCTATTCGTGTATGAACCCCGCTACCATCTTGAACTTCAAGGCCGCAGCACTTATCCAATCCCTTACCTGTAAACCCTGTCGCACCTCACACAATGCCCACCTCCACCCCGATCACCTTTAGCGCTTTTCTGCAGCGCGCAGACTATTCGCTGCTGCGCTCGCTGACAGCAGACCCCGAGCAGGCTCGCCACCACCCCAACAAAAGGATGCGCGAAGTCAGATCCGGCCATTACGTCGAGGTGGAACCGACCCCCCTGCCCAATCCGCTTTATGTCATCCATAGCCGACGTTTCTTCAACGCGCTGAATTTGCCCGATAGCCTGGCCCGTGAAGAAGCCTTCATGCAGTTTTTCACTGGCAACCCCACGCTTGCAGTGGCGTGCGCCCATGCGGGTATCGACACGCAAGCTATTCGAACAAGCGGCTGGGCGAGCGGCTACGCGCTGAGCATCTACGGGCAGGAGATGATCCAAAACTGCCCCTTCAAAACCGGCAATGGTTACGGCGACGGCCGCGCCATATCCGTGCTTGAGGTATTGCTGCCCAACAATCAACGCTGGGAGTTTCAGCTCAAGGGCGGCGGCACCACGCCGTATTGTCGCGGTGGCGATGGCCGCGCCATCTTGCGCTCCAGCATTCGTGAATTTCTGGTGTCAGAAGCCATGACCGCACTGGGTGTGCCCACCACCCGCGCCCTCTGCCTGTATGTCTCGCAGAGCGAAACCATCTCCCGCCCCTGGTATTCCCCCAACGCACAAACCTGGGACCCGGACCGCATGGTGGACGAACCGGCCGCCATCACCACCCGCGTCGCCCCCTCTTTTCTGCGCGTGGGTCAGCTCGAATTATTTGGCCGCCGCGCCAGAAATAACGAACACCCCAACGCCCTCGCCGAGCTCGAAGCCATTTTTCTGCATGTGCTCGATCGAGAATACCCCGACCTCGCCGCACAATTCAGCCAAACCGCCGCAACCCTGAGCGACAAAGTCCTGGCCGTCTCGCGAGAATTTGCCGTGCGCCTTTCGCAACTGATGGCGCACTGGATACGCGTGGGCTATTGCCAGGGCAACTTCAACAGCGACAACTGCGCCTTGGGCGGGCGCACGCTGGACTACGGCCCTTTTGGCTTTATCGAAGCGTATGACCCGGCGTTTCAAATGTGGACAGGCGGCGGCGAACACTTCTCCTTCATGAACCAGCCCATGGCCGCCATGGAAAATTTCAGAATGTTCTGCATTGCCCTCGTGCCGCTGCTGCAGCAAAACGAAAGCGCGATTCAATCACTGCAGGCAATCCTGAATGAACTGCCAGCTATCATGCAGCGCGACATGAATCGTATGTGGGCAAGCAAAATGGGCCTTGCCGAATTTGATGCCGCACTTTTCACCGAGCTACACACGCTCATGGCAGAAACCCCGGTGGACTACACCCTCTTCTGGCGCGAACTCTCAAACCTGCCCACGCAAGTGGCCGCACTGCAAACCAGCTTTTATGAAACACGCGGAGGCTACGCGCAAAACAGCGCGTCAATCGATGCACGCTGGCAAGCATGGCTG
The DNA here is from genome assembly GCA_031426835.1 of Thiobacillus sp. Classification (GTDB taxonomy): domain Bacteria; phylum Pseudomonadota; class Gammaproteobacteria; order Burkholderiales; family Thiobacillaceae; genus Thiobacillus. Next base: position 475 of record JASJPF010000081.1, on the reverse strand, counting down.
CAAAAATGGCACATCGCCTTGCAACAAGAAGGCCGCAACCCGACGGACGTCTCGGCAGCCATGAAGCGAACCAATCCCAAATACATACCCAGAGAATGGATGCTGGTAGAAGCCTATCGCAGCGCCACCGACAGCGGTGATTTCAGTCTCGTGCACACGCTGCACGATGTATTGGCAGACCCCTACAGTGAACAAACCGAAGCGGTGGCAGCCCTGTATTACAAAAAGAAGGAAGAGAAATTCTTTAACCTGGGCGGTACGTCACACTGCAGTTGTTCGTCGTAGGCAGCACGGTTTGTAGTGTGTTGCACCCACCGGTTGAAACCAAACCAACCGATAGCCACCAAACACTTAAGGACGGTCTGAAAAAGCGGTCATCCCCGCCTTAATCTGCACACCCCGGGGATAAATGGGGTCAAACCCTGAGGTTTCCCCCCGAATATTCATTGCAGATCAATTGGTTAAAGAGTAGTTT
>JASJPF010000080.1:0-24924 GCA_031426835.1 Thiobacillus sp. | reverse complement strand
GACGTTCGACTCCATGGGCACCCGAAAAAGCTTAAGTAAGTGCCATTCTGGTCTGTCCCCTTTTGATTTGGTCTGAGAATCATCTAGCCGACCTCCCACCGCTGTGAGGCGGAGGAGTAAAAAGCGAAGTGCGAACTTTGTTTATTTACTCAAAGCGTCGCCGGGGTCACAAAGCGTCGCCGGGGTCAGGTCTAGAGTCATAGCATTGTGCATCGTATCTAGACCCCAACGATGGTGTACCTCACATGCACGGGGTCACACATGCACGGGGTCAGGCCTTGCCTTTTCTAAACCCGACCTACGCTGCGGCTGCCAACGGCTGGATCGCCGCCAGCTTCTCGGCCAGCGCTTCCCGCGTGAGCGCCAGATCGTAGTGCGCCTGCAGGTTCAGCCAGAACTCGGCTTCCATGCCGAAGAAGACGCCCAGACGCGCGGCGGTATCGGCGGTTACGCTGCGCTTGCCGGCGACGATTTCCCCGATGCGGCGCTGGGGTACACCGATTTCCTTGGCCAGCCGGTATTGGGTCACGCCCAGCGGCTTGAGAAAGTCTTCCAGCAGGATTTCGCCGGGGGTGGCGAGCGGGATTTGACGTTTTGCCATGATGCCTCCTGGTAATGATTGAGCTAGTGATAATCGACGATTTCCACGTCCCACGCCGCGCTGTCTTTCCAGATGAAACACACGCGCCACTGATCGTTAACGCGGATGCTCCATTGACCTTTGCGGTCGCCCTTGAGTGCTTCCAGCCTATTTTGTGGCGGAATGTGCAAGGACTCCAGGCGCTCGACGGCATGTAGCATCTGCAGTTTGCGGATCGCAACGCTCGCGATGTTGGCAAAGCGCGGGGAGCGTTTTCCCTCGAACAGCGCTTGTGTTGCGCGACACTTGCGTCGCTTGATCATGCCGTAACACTAATGCCATGCGTTAGTACTGTCCAGCCATCCGCCTGCCGACATGCAACGCGGTTTCTAACGTACATTGCGTTGTCCGGATCCGAATTTTTTCATACGCCAAGATGAACATCACCACCGTCAAAACCTATCTGCCCTGGGTTGTTGCTGCGGCGCTATTCATGGAGCAGCTGGACACCACCATCGTCAACACGGCGGTGCCGGCGATGGCGGAAAGCCTGCAGGTGACGCCGCTGAGCCTGAAGGCGGCGGTGACGAGTTATGTGCTGAGCCTGGCGGTGTGCATTCCGGTGAGCGGCTGGCTGGCGGATCGCTTTGGTACGCGCCGGGTGTTCAGCATTGCGATTGCGCTGTTTACGCTGGCTTCGATGCTGTGCGGGCTGGCGTTGAATGCGCCGATGCTGGTGGCGGCGCGCATTCTGCAGGGGATGGGCGCGGCGATGATGATGTCGGTGGGGCGGCTGTCGATCATCCGCACCTTTCCCAAATCGGAGCTGCTGCGGGCGATGAATTTTGTGATCATCCCGGCCTTGATCGGGCCGCTGCTCGGGCCGACGGTAGGCGGGCTGATCGTGCACTGGTTTTCATGGCGCTACATTTTTTTCATCAATGTGCCGGTGGGCTTGCTGGCGCATCGCTTCATGCCGGATTACCGCAGCGATACGCCGCGTCCGCTGGATGTGATCGGGCTGGTGCTGTTTGGCAGTGGTGCCGCGTTGCTGTCGTGGTTGCTGGAAGTATTTGGCGAGCACCAGCTTGATGCAACGTCTGCGGCGATTCTGTTGTTGCTGAGCCTGAGTCTGCTGGGTGCGTATTTCTTGCACGCTCGCCAGACTCCGCATCCGTTGTTGCGGCTGACGCTGTTTCGCATCCGCACGTTTCGCGTGTCGGTGATTGGCGGCTTCATCACGCGCATTGGAGTGGGCGGCATGCCGTTTCTGCTGCCGTTGCTGTTTCAGCTCGGCCTGGGCATGCCCGCATGGCAGTCGGGCCTGTTGATGATGCCGATAGCCGCGGCGGCCATCGGCATGAAGTTCATCTCTTCACAGATGCTGGCGCGCTATGGCTACCGGCGCATTCTGATCGTGAACACGGTGATGATCGGCGTGGTGGTGTGCCTGTTTTCTCTGGTGGGGCCGACGTCGCCCACCGGGTTGATCGTGGTGCTGGGGCTGGCGCTGGGTTTTTTCAATTCGCTGCAATACACCAGCATGAACTCGATGGCCTATTCCGATATCGATACGCCCGATTCGAGCATGGCCAGCACCATTGCCAATTCGATGCAGCAGATGTCGATCAGCTTCGGACTGGCTTGCGGGTCATTGATCGCCGGTTGGTACCTGGGCGACTTGCCGCAAACCGATAGCGTGGCGGTGACCACTGCTTTGCACTACGCATTTCTGACGCTGGGCGGCTTCACAATGCTGTCATCACTTTCGTTCTGGGCGCTGCGTCCGAAAGATGGCGAAAGCGTCAGCCGGGGCGCCTTGCGTGAAGCGGCATAAGCGAAACCCGGACTAGCTCAGACCACGCTTTCCTGCTGCCAGCCGCCATCGCGCCAAATCTTGCTCTAACACCTTCCCCCCCCAGTTTTTAGCTGGCACTGTTGTTCTCGCGCCAATATCCCGTATCCGCAATTAAGATAACAAGATGAACAATTCGCGCAACTGGCCGTTCTTTGGTATCGTCGTTCAAACGTTCTGGCGAAAACACGCGCCACCGCATATTGATTACGACCTACGCAGAATATGAAGCGGTGATCGACATAGCCCTCGTGAAGCATCGGCGGCAGTGTTCCCCAATGGGACGATCTGGCGGCGGAATGGGCGACGGACATCGCGAAGGACCGATTGAAGACCGGAATCAAGGTCTGTCCAGACAACGCCCAAAGCAGATCGAACCGCTGGCGTTATCCCCGCCGCACCCTGACGGGTGAGCTTGGTCCGGGCTGCCGTTTTCCGTTAACAGCGAAAGAGCTCGACCATGAACCAGCGACGCAAAATTCTACAAACCCTACTAGGCTTGCCGCTGGCGATGGCGGTGGCCCTGCCGGTGTACGCCAAGCCTGCCCCCCTGGACATGGCGGCGGCCATCAACAAGGCAGGACGTCAGCGCATGCTGTCTCAACGCATCGCTAAAGTACATGCCCAGTTACTGCTGAATGTCCACACCACAAAAGCGCTCAAGATCATGGACAACTCGATCGCGCTGTTCGACAGCCAATTGAGCGAGCTCAGGGCGTTCTCCCCGACACCCGAAATCCAGGGTTTGTTTACGCAACTCGCGCAATTGTGGACGCCCTACCGCAGCGCCGCGTATGCAATGCCCAATACGGCCAGTTTAAAGCAGGTCGCCCAACTCAATGAGGAGGTGCTGAAAACCGCCCACGCCGCCACTGTGGCGCTGGAAAAGCATTCCGGCACGGCAAGCGCGCGCCTGGTCAACATTTCCGGTCGGCAACGCATGCTGTCGCAACGTGCGGCCAAGTTTTACTTGTTCCGTGCGGCCGGCCTGACGGATGCGGAAGTGGCAAAAGGGCTCGCCGGCGCGCGCAAGGAATTCGAAGCGGGACACGCCGAACTGAAAAAAGCACCGCAAAACACCGAAAAAATCAAAACCCGGTTGCTGTCGGCAGAAATCCAATGGGCTTTTTTAACCCATGCGCTGGACAATTACGCCCCAGGCGCCCAGAACCCGACTTACCTGGAATACGTCGCCGCCAGCAGCGAGAACGTGCTGGAGGTAATGGATGACATTACCCAGCTTTACCAGCTGACTTGAGGTCGACGTTAAGCCAGTTGTTTTTGCCCTAACCGGGATGGTGTCGCACATGGCGGACTACCGCTGCCCGAGCTCACGAGCGAACACCCAAGCCCAGCCCAAGCCAATACACTGTTAACATGGCCTCCGTTTTACGGCGCGCCGGGATACAAGAATATCTGCCGTTGTAGCATTCCTGAGTGAACGTTACATTGCTTCGCCTCCCCTTTTTCAAAGGAGCGAATCCGGATACTGGTAATGATGCAGAGGCCTGTTAAAATATTGCCGCGTAAATCACGCGGCAGCCTGGGGCTGGCGTGCGCCAGCCGAAAGATCGGGGAGGTTGTCTGGTGAATAATAAAGACGATGGTCTGCCCCATGCCGCGCGGCAAGACAAGCTGTCACGACGCGGTCCTGAGGACAAGGTAAGAGCCGAAACGCTTGACACCGCAGCTACCGAATCCAAAAGCATGCAGGAAAGCATCACGCTTGAGCACATCGTCCATCCGGAGATGCTCACCTGTACGGCCGATACCTTGTTATCCGCGGCGGCCCGGCAGATGACGGCGGCGCGCTACAGTTCGATACTGGTGACCCAAAACGGCGCCATCGTCGGCATCTGGACCGAACGCGATGCTCTGGCGCTGGACATGTCCGACCCCCTCGCGTTCCAAGCCCCCATCGGGGACCACATGGCTTCGCCGGTCAAGACCATCCACATCGGGGCCGACCTGGGCGAGGCTGCCGTGCGTTTTCGCGAGGAAAAAGTGCGCCACCTCCTGGCGGTGGACGACAACGGCACGGTGCGGGGCATCGTCACCCAGACCGATATCGTGCTCAACCAGGGCCTTGAATATTACCTGTCACTACGCCAGGTCAAGTCGGTGTTCAACGACAGCTATCCCGTGGTCGCGAGCAACGTGCCGCTGGATGCGGCGGTCAGGACGATGCTCGCCGGCCGCTTCGATGCGCTGCTGGTGGCCTACCCCGATGGCAGCCACGGCATCCTCACCGAGCGCGATGTGCTGCATCGGGTCGGGGGCGCCCAGACATTGTCCGAAGTCGGCGCGTCGGCCAGCCACCCGCTGGTTTGCGTGACCCCCGACACCAGCCTGTACCAGGCGCGCAAGCTGCTGGTGGAAAGGCAGCTCCGGCATCTCGGCGTCACCGGCAGCGATGGCCGCTTACGCGGGCTGCTTGCCTTCTCCGATATCCTGACGCATATCGAGAGCGACTATATACGCCAGCTACGCGACGCGCTCAAGGAACGCGAGCACAGCCTGGCGTTGTCGCTACAGCACCTGCGTCTGGCCGCCAAGGTGTTCGAAAGCACGCTGGAAGGCATCATGGTCACCAACGCCAGGCAGATCGTCGAGTCGGTCAACCCGGCTTTCACCCAGATCACCGGCTACAAGGCGCACGAGGTGATCGGCAAAACCCCGGCCATACTCTCCTCCGGCAGGCAAGATGCTGCGTTCTACCAAAAAATGCAAGAAGACCTCAGCGTTCACGGCCATTGGCAGGGTGAAATCTGGAACCGACGGCGCAGCGGGGAAATCTACCCGGAGTGGCTGACCATCAACACGGTCAGAAACACCCGCGGCGAGGCAGTCAATTTTGTCGGGGTGTTCTCCGACATCACCAAGCGCAAGGCGGCGGAAAAACAGATGCAGTTCCTGGCCTACCATGACGGCCTCACCGGCCTGCCCAACAGGGAGTTGTTCTTCGACCGGCTGGAACACGCCATCGCGCACGCCCATCGCAACCGGCACATGGTCGCGGTGATGTTCCTGGATCTGAACAAGTTCAAACAGATCAACGACACTCTGGGTCACCACGTGGGCGATCAATTGCTGCAGATGGTCGCGCAGCGGCTCACCGCCTCGGTGCGCGAGGGCGACACCGTGGCGCGTCTCGGTGGGGACGAGTTCATCGTCGTCCTCGAGTCTGTTGCACAAGCCAGCGACGTTTTGTCCGTGGCGCAGAAAATCATGGCCGCGCTATCGCAGCCGATGCAACTTGACGAACACGAAATCAACGTGGGTACCAGCATCGGCATCAGCCTCTACCCAACCGACAGCGAACAGCCACATGCCTTGATCAAGTGCGCCGATGCGGCGATGTACCTGGCCAAGCAGGGTGAGCACAGCCATTTCCGGTTTTTCAACGCCGCCGATTCATCGGAACCCTCCGCAGGCTGAGGCGCAAATCCAAGCTGCAAGCTGTATTTATTGCTTGTCGTCTTGCGTAACCGGGTAGTGTTCAGCCTTCCATTCCGGAAACCCGCCTTCCAGACGGCGCGACGTGTAGCCGTGCTTGCGCAGCTGCTCCACCGCCTCGTAGGCCAGGATGCAATAAGGGCCGCGGCAGTAGGCGACGATTTCCTGGTCTTTGGGCAACTCCGTCAGCCGCTTCGACAGATCGCCCAGCGGAATATTGACGGCGCCCTGGATATGCCCCGCGCGATATTCCCCTTCGGGCCGGACATCGATCACGACGGCTTCCCCGGCCAGCACCTGCCGGATCAGTTCTTCACGACGCAGCGGCTGCAGGCCGTCCTTGCTGGCGAAGTGCTCACGCACGATGCGGTCCACTTCCGCCAGCTGGCGCTCGGCGATTTCGCCCATGATAGACAGCAAGGTCGGGATCGCTTCGTCTTTCAGCCGGTAAAACACCTGTACGCCTTCCTTGCGGGACTCCACCAGGCCGCCCTCGCGCAATACCTGCAAGTGATGTGAAGTGTTGGCAATGGACATCTGGCTGGCTTCGGCCAGTGCGTCGACGCCGCGTTCCCCTTGTGCAAGCGTTTCCAGCAGCTCCAGTCGGTTGGCGCTGGCCATGGCCTTGGCCAGACGAGCAAATTGCTCGAACAGGGCTTTTTTCGGAGAAGCTGAATCAGGCTTGGACATGGCGGCGCTCGACGAAGGTCATGCGTGCATTATCCTCAAATAACGCTTTTAAGCAGGATGTAGGTCGCCACGAAAACCAGGAACACGGCAAAACCACGTTTGAGCGTTTCCGCCGAGAAGCGGTGCGCGATGCGCGTGCCGACAAAACTGCCCAGCACCGTGACAGCGGTAAACCCGGCCATCATGCCGTAATCGACGGGCACCGCCCCCAGGTAGCCGGCAAAGCCGGCATACGATTTGGCGGCGACGATGGCGAGCGACGTGCCCACCGCCACTTTCATGGGCACGCCCGACAGCAGCACCAGCGCCGGCACGATCAGAAAGCCGCCGCCGACGCCCACCAGGCCGGTGAGCACGCCGACGCCAATGCCGTGCAGGGCGATGTGGCCCATGTGCGCGTCGACCCCGTTTTCCTCGACGCCTACATTGGGTCCGCCCGCACCCGCCAGTTGCGCCGGCCTGGCCTGTTTTTTCACCAGCATTTTCCACGCGGCGGCGTACATCACCAGGGCGAACAATATCAGTTGCAGGGCCACCGGCGTATGCACGCCCAGGCGCGCCCCGGCATAGGTGCCGCCCACCCCGAACAGGCCGAACATCAGCGAGATTTTCACGTCCACATTGCCGCGCCGCCAGTTGTCGAATGCGGAAATGGTTGCAGTCACCGCGACGATGCCGAGGCTCATGGCGATGGCCGATTTCGGCTCCACATGCAGCAGATAAAGCAGCGCAGGCATGGCAATGATGGAACCGCCGCTACCGAACAGGCCGAGAACGATGCCGGTGAAGGCACCGGCGAGAATGGCGAGAATAGACATGAAATACCCCAGTGCTTCAAAAAGATTTATCCTGAAAAACTCTGTTGAACCACAGAGACACCGCGATCACAGAGGAAAAACAAAGCGTTGCCAAACCGGGTCACCCTGTGGGTGAGAGCCGGTCAACCGACACGTTATTGATCTCCTGCCTTTCTCTGTGCCTCTGTGTCTCCGTGGTGAGAAATTTAGGTTTATTGCAGGCCGGCCAGATAGGCGACCACGTCTTCCACTTCGTCTGCCGTCCATTCCATGCGCGGCATGATGGAAGCGGGTTTGCCGTCCGCCGCCGTTGCGCCGTACCCCTTGCCCGGCACGACGAAGGCGGACGGTTCCAGGATCGAGCGGCGCAGGTAGGCCGGTGAATGGATGCCGCCGGCGTAAAGCAGCGCCGGGCCGAGCGGCGTCGGTTGCCCGCCCGGCAGCCAGTGGCAGCCGCCGCAGCCGCGCGCCGCCACCAGCGCCTTGCCGCGCGCGGCGTCGCCGCGAACATGGTTTTCCCGCGCCAGGGCCCGGTCGCGGGAAGGCGCCGGCGCCAGGCCGGGCACGTCCGCCAGCAGCCAGCCGGACAGGCGCTTGCGCCCGGCGCGCCCCTGTTCCGCCCCGTCCCACACCGCGAACGCCAGCGGCAGGGGGGTGGCGGACCTGGCCGGCAGCGCGGCGCGCAGCACCACCGCCCAGCCCTCGCCGCTACGCCGCGCCGCCGCCGCGGGGGCCGCGCCCGCGGCGGGCACAAGCGTGCCGAATCCGCGCGCGCCGAGCCGTTGCGCCGGGGCGCCGGCGCGCCAGTACCAGACGGCGACGGGACGATCCGGCTCGCCCATGCCGATATAGGGCAGCGTCGCGCCGGGCCGGGCCGGAAACTGCACGGCGGCGGCATCGGCGAAGCGGTCGGTGTATTTCAGGCTGTGGCGATCCGCCGTGCCGTCGGGCCACGCCAGCCGCACCGCGAGCCGGCCCTGGCCGGCCAGCAGGCGCACCCGCAGCACGAGCGGCTCGCCTGCTTCCAGGCCGGGGGCGGCGGAAAGCTGGGGATAGAGCCGAACCGACGTTTCCGGCGCGCCGGTCCACGCCGCGTCGTCGGGCGCCAGCGGCGGCAGGCCGGCGGTCCTGCCTGCCTCTACCCGGCGCCCGCTTTCCCATGTCCCTCCGGGATCGGAAGACGCGGCGTGCGCATGGCCCAGCGCCGCCAGCGCCAGCAGCAACCACACGCTTTTCATTTTTCCTGCCCCTGCGGCCGGTGCAGGCGGAACATGTCGCCGTGCCGGTAGGCGATCAGCCTGTCCATCAGCGCGGAGCCTTCGCCGCGCTGCTTGCGGTCGATTTCCCTTTGCAGCGTGGCCAGCGCCGCATGCACCGCCGGCCCGAACAGGTGTTCCAGGTAATCGTCCGGCAGGCGGGGGGTGCCGGTCGGCTTGCCGGCGGCGTCGAAGCCCGACGGCGACAGCGGCGGCACGTAATACACGTTGGGCTGGGTGCCGTGTTCGGGATGCAGCGGCAGCGCCACCTGCCACACCTTGACCAGCTGGTGCGCCGCGCCGTCCGGGTCGTCCAGGTAGGACACGTGGCGCGCCCGGCCCACGCACTGGTAAGCGCAGGCTTGGGGGATGCCCTGTTCCACGCGCGGATAGCAGAAGATGCACTTTTCCGAGCGCCCGGCCAGCGGGTTGAAATAAATCTTCTTGTACGGGCAGGCGGCCACGCAGTGGCGATAGCCCCGGCAGCGTTCCTGGTCGATCAGCACCACGCCGTCCTGCTCGCGCTTGTAGATGGCCTGGCGCGGGCAGGCGGCGAGGCAGGCGGGCTTGCTGCAGTGGTTGCACAGGCGCGGCAGATAGAAAAAATAGCTATTGGGAAATTCGCCGGCGCCCTGGTCTTCCTGCCAGTTGGGGCCCCACTGCATGGGCTCGGTGGCGCGCAGCGGCGCGTCGCCCTCGCGCAGCAGGGCGTCGTGGTTGAATTCCGCCGGGATGCCGTAGTCCTCCGCCAGGCGCGGCAGCCGCCCCGGCTTGAGCGCGTCGCCGTCCCAGCCGCCGCCGGCGTTTTCCCAGTCGCGCGGATAGCCTTTGCCGGGATGGGTTTCGACGTGGTTCCAGTACATGAACTCGCGCCCCTCCCCGTCCGTCCACTGCGTCTTGCAGGCGAGCGTGCAGGTCTGGCAGCCGATGCACTTGTTGAGGTCGATGACCATCGCCAGTTGTCTTTGAACCATGTGCGCTCCCGTGCTCCGGGTCTCCGTCAGGATGTCGCCAGTTCGACATCGACCGCCGATTCGAAGGCGATCATGTTGCCGTCCCAGTTGGGGTTGAAGCTGAGGTGCCCCCAGCCATCCACCAGTTCCAGCGGCGAAATCATGCCCGCCACCACGTTGTTGAGCCCGAGCCGCCGGCGGAACTGGTACGGCTCCCAGGCGTGATCCATCACCACCGATCCGGGCGGCACGCCGGGCATGAGCTTGACGCGCGCCTGGAATTCGCCGACGTCGTTGAACACCCGCACCGCGTCGTCCTCCGCGAGACCCTTGCCCGCCGCCGTGGCGGGGTTGAGCCAGATATAGGGTTCGCCGCGCTGCAGGCGCAGCAGGTGGGTGTTGCTGCGCCACTGCGAATGAATGCCGTGGCGGGCGTGCGGCGTATAGAAGGCGAAGGGAAAGCTGTCCGGGCGCAGCGGCCCCATCGCCGTGGGTGTGGTGCAGCCCATCTTGCGGAACACCGGGTGATCGACGTAGAACTGCTGCCGCCCGGACAGGGTCTTGTAGGGCTGGCGCAGGTAGACGTTGTATTCGAAGGAATGGAACGGGCGGTTGGCGTAGAGCGGCGAAGTGAAGCCGGCCTCGCGGTTGAGCGTGACGAAGCCGTGCTTCATCGCGTCCTCCGGCGTCCACGGCTTGATCGCCGGCACGTTGGCCATGATCCAGCGCACCACGTCCTCGTCGTTGTTGAGCGTGCCGCCGTCGCTGAATTCCTCCGCCAGGCGCGCCAGCTCGCGCATCACCGGCTGGGCCTTGTCGCCGTCCTGGGCCAGGAAATCCGGGTCGGGGATGGCGTCGATGCCGCGCCGCTTCGCTTCCTTCGCGATCGCCCGCGACAGCATCAGGCAGATCTCCCATTCCGACCGGGTTTCGCCGATCGGCTTCAGCCCCTCGGGCGGCACGGTGATGTTGCAGAAGCGGTGATACCCCAGCTCGCCGCGAATGTCCCACGATTCGTACTGGCTTTTCGCCGGCAGCACATAGTCCGCCCACAAGGCGGTGGAATCCATGCGGTGGTTGACGTTGACGAACAGGTCCAGGCCTTCGATGAAATTGCCCCGGTAATGGGCTTCCGACTTGTTGCGCTGCAGCATGTTGTCGGCGAACAGCAGCAGCACGTCGGGCTTGCCGAAATAGCATTCGCAGCTTTCCCGGAATTTTTTCGCGAGGCGGTCCGTATCGGTGGAATCGAAGCCGCCGGCGCGCCGCAGGTGTTCGTCGGAATAATGGCGCTGCATGGTTTGCGCCATGCCGCCGTTCATCCACTCGCCGAAAAATCCCGAGGCGAAACGCGCCGGCTTGGGGCTGGACAGCGCGCCGATGCCACCCAGGCTCCAGTTGTTTTCGGTGTCCAGCCCGCCGCGCTCGCCGGCATGGCCGGTGAGCGCGCAGGCCATCGCCGCCGCCCAGCAGGTCATGGTGCCGGATACGTATTTATGCAGGCTGAAGCCGATGTTGACGATGGCCTTGTGGCTGCGCTCGCCGCGCGCCGCCGCCCCGCCGCCCATGCCGGCAAAGTCGCGCGCCATGCGTTCCACCAGGTCGGGATGCACGCCGGTGACCGCATGGGTTTCCGCGGGCGGGAATTTGAGCGCCTCGGCCCGGGCCCGCTCGAACACGGTGGTAACGGCAAGCGTCCGGCCGTCCTTGTCCTTCACCTCGTAGCTGCCGTCCAGCGCCGGCCTGAGCGTGCCCAGGCGCAGGGATTTCCTGAAATGGCCCTGGGTGCCGGGCATGGGCTGGGCTGATCGGGTGGCCTCGTCCCAGCAATAGAACACGTCGTCCTTGCCCTGGGCGCGCATGTCCTTGTGGCGCAGCAATTCGCCGTTGTCCAGGCGCACCAGGAACGGCAGGTCGGTCTGCTCGCGCACGAATTCGCGGTCGACCAGTTCGTCGCGGAACAGCACGTGCAGCAGCGACATGGCCAGGGAACTGTCGGTGCCGGGCCTGACCGGCAGCCAGTCGGTGGACAGCTTGGCGCTGGCGTTGTACTCGGGCGTGATGCAGTAGATCTTCGCGCCGTTGTAGCGCGCCTCGGTCAGGTAGTGGGCGTCGGGAATGCGCGTCACCGCCGGGTTGATGCCCCACAGGATGATGGTGTCGGCCTCGAACCACGCATCCAGCGAATGGCCGACGGTGGCCAGGCCGTAGGCGATCGACGCGCCGCTGAACATGTCGCCCACCGCGCTCGCCGGATACAGCCGCTGCGCGCCCAGCAGGGAACCCAGCCGCAGCGGCCCGGCGCGCCGCCCCTGGGAGAGGATGCCGGTGCCGCAATGGAGCATGAGCGAGGACAGGCCGTTGCGCGTCAGCGTATCCACCACGCGCGCGGCGATGTCGTTGATCGCTTCGTCCCAGGACACGCGCCGCCACTTGCCTTCGCCGCGCTTGCCGGTGCGCTGCATCGGGTAAAGCAGGCGGTCGGCCTGATACATCTGCCGCGAATGGATGATGCCCTTGTTGCAGCCGCGCGGGTTGGCGTCGGGAATGTCAGGGCTGGTCGGGGGATAGCTGGCGGACTGCTCCTCGCGCGTCACCACGCCGTCCTTTGCATACACTTTCCAGGCGCAGTTGCCCTGACAGTTGGAACAATGGAAGGCGAAGCCTTGCGCGTCGCCGCGGCTGGCGCGAAAACGGTCGCGATAAAACACCTCCCAGGCGCGCCCGGCGGCGGCCCGGCGCGGGGCGGCGGCGTTTGCCGGCAAATGGACGAAAGGCCCGCCGAAGGCCAGCGCCAGGCCGCAACAGGCAGTGCTTTTGAGGAATTCGCGCCGTTCCATCGCGGCCTACCTCGCCACCGGCCGCGCCGGGTCGGACGCCCACTCGATCCACGAGCCGGGATACACCTTGACGCGGTCGTAGCCGAGCAGGGTGAGCGCGGCGAGCAGATGGGTGGAGCGCCCCAGGCCGCCGTTGCAATAGACGACGATGGCCTGGTCGGGGGTGATACCCGCCTGCCGCAGCGCCCGCTGCATGGGCGCCGCTTCCTTGAAGGTGGCGACGTCGCCGGCCAGCCTGTCCCAGGGGAAACTGCGCGCGCCGGGCACATGGCCGCCGCTGCGCGCGCCGCCGTTTTCCTTGCCGGAGAATTCGGCGATGGAGCGGGCGTCCACCAGCACATCGGCCTGGGCGAGGGTATCCGGCTTCACCGCCCAGCCGTCTCCCGGTTGGGGAAGGTAAGTCGTCTTGACCGGCCTGGGCGTATCCTGGCCGACCGGACGCTGCTCCTGCAGCCACTTGCGGAAACCGCCGTCGAGGATGCGCACCCGCTCGTGGCCGAGAAAGCGCAGGATGTACCACACCGCGCTCGCGCCGCGGCCATCGCCGTTGTCGTAGACCACCACCTCCGAATCGCGCGCGATGCCCAGCGCGCCGAAGCGCGAGGCCGCCAGTTGGGGGAACACCGGGCGGCCGGTTTTCAGGTTCTCCTCGCTGTCTTCCAGCTCCATGAAATACAGGTTCACGGCACCGGGAATATGGGCGCGCCGGTAGTTCTCGGCATTTTCCGCGTCGATCAGCCTGACCTGGCCGGCGGCCAGCGCCGCAGCCAGTTGTCCGGTGCCGATCAGCAAGTCCGCCCCCGCCGCCGCGGGCGGCAGCGTCAGCAGGAAAAACGCCAGCAATCCATTTCGCATCGTTAGTCTCCTCAGCGTGTCGAGTCGATGGCCTGGCGGATCAGTCGCTGCATGTCCGCGCTGTCCCAGTGCTGCGCCCCGGCCTTGCCGGCCAGGATGCGTCCTTCGCGATCCAGCAGATACGTCACCGGCACACCGGCCGCGCGGTAGGCGGTCGCCGTCTTCCGGTCGTCGTCCAGCAGCACGTCGAAGGGCGGCGGCCTGCCGCCCAGAAAGCCCCGGATGCCTGGCTCGGAATCCGCCACCGCCACGGCCAGCACGGTGAAATCCGCACCGCCCAGGGACTGCTGCAGGCGTTCCAGCGACGGGAATTCCTCGCGGCAGGGCGGGCACCAGCTGGCCCAGAAATTGAGCAGCACCACCCGACCGGTGTAGTCGCGGTTGCCGCGCGCGCCCCCATGCAGCGCCGCCAGCCTGAACGGCGGCGCCTTGAGCGCGACGGCGTAGGCGTCCATGCCGGCGTCCCGGGCGACGGCATGGTCGAGCGGCGCGCCGGCACACGCCGGTGCGGCGGCGACGGCGCAGGCCAGCAGCCACGCGGCTCGCTTCATTACAGACAGCCCTTGAAAAACTTGCGCTCGCCGACGGTTTCAAGCAGGTCCAGCTTGATAGGCACCAGCACGCCGTCCCGGATCTCGCCACTCATGCTCACCTTCCTGGCGTACACCTTGTCGATCTCGGCGGGCGCGATGGTCTTGCCCTCGCCGAAAACGAAGGCGAGCGTCTCGCCGTTTTCCAGCAGCAGCACCGGCCGGTCGACGAAGCGCAGCGGGCAATCTGCCACGCGCAGAATCGGCGCGCACGGCACGCCTACCACCCAGCCGTCGAATGTCGGCGGTTCGGCGCGCGCCGGCGCCGCCAGCAGCACAACTAGAAACAGACCGGTCATGAATTTCATTTTTTCAGCTCCGTGCCTATGGCCGTCGCTGCCTTAGTTTCCCGACTTGATCGCTGACTTGAGCGTGTCGAAATCCTTCTTCACCTCCATCAGCCGGCCCGGCTGCGCCTGTTTCGGCGCCCCCTCGATTTCGAGGATGTCGGCGATCTGGTCATAGCTCACCATGCCGTTCAGCTCGCCGCCGTCCACGGCGAGTTGCTGGCCCCCGTAGTACACCGCTGGCGCCTTGGCTCCAGGCCCGGCAAATGTCACCGGTATGATTTGCACCGGAATCTTGTAGACATTGGACAGCTCGGCCGCCACCTGGATGTTGTTGTTGCAACGCGCGCCGGGCGGGTCGCGGCTGACCAGTACCAGCGCCTTCTGGCCGTTGACGACGGCCTGCCCGGGCGAGCCTGCGGCCAAGACAGGAGGAATGGAAACAATGGTTATCAGCGCCAACAGAAAAGTGGCAACGATGGCGGGGCGGGTTTGACTGAATTTCATTATGTCTCCTAGGGTTAAGGCATTCTTGACGATAATCATACCTTTTTATTACTTTAATAATCATAAGATCATTTGAATAATAGTCAAGAAGTATATAAATGTGCGACGGACGCTGGCAGTCATGCGCGGTGTTTGCGGTAGACCGTCGCCTGTGCGGTAACGGCATCGTCAAGGCCGGCGCACCTGCCGCTACGCCTCTGCGCAAACATGAAACCGCCCACCGTTCGCTGAAGCCGGTATGGCGCATGCTGACCCAGGACACTTTTTCAGGCTTATCGAAGCATCGGCCACTGGCGACCCGAAGCGCACCTCAAAATACGGCTGTTCCGCAACAAACGTCGCGCGGGTAGGGATTGTCGGAAGAAGAAGAACCGCACCGAGACTTAAAAATGCACCATTTCCGTTTACGCTTCGTTTGAATCAGAACACCCCGGCATCGCCGGGCCAAGCATCAACCCAAGAGGAGTCAAGCATGAACCCCACCCTGTTTTCGCTGCCCGCCATCGTGCTGGCGTTTCCGCTGATGGTGCAGGCCGCACCGGGTCACCACCACGACCACGGCGCCACTGCGCCTCAGTCAATTGTGCTCAACGTCGGCAAGAAATGGCCCACCGACGAGGCCTTGCGCCAAGGCATGGGCGCGATCCACACGCTCGCGGCAGGCGCCCTGCCGGCCGCGCACGCCGGCAAGCTCCCCCCGGCCAGATACAATGCCCTGGCGAACGATGTCAATGCGCAGATCGGCTATATCGTGGAGAACTGCAAGCTCGACCCCAAGGCAGACGCACAACTCCATATCCTCATTGGCGAGCTGGCCGAGGGCGTCGAAACGATGCAGGGAAAGCGTGCCGGCCGCGGACGTGCCCAGGGGGTGGTGAAAATTACGCAGACCCTGATCACCTATGGCAAATACTTCAACCATGCAGGCTGGCAGATGATCAAACTGCCACAATAAATACCGCCGCCACACCATCAGATAGCCCCCTCCATCACGGTGATGGCTGACTCGAGGCGATCAAGGAAGACCGCCTCGCCCGGTTTGACCAGCCTGACCGCTCCCTTGCATCCGCGTCGCCATTCGGCGACACGAGCAACGCTATATATCCATTTGTTTTGTAAACAAAATTTTAGAAATCGCCCATAGGGGCCGAATTGGGCGTCTCCGTCTCGGGACAATCGAGCCGTTCTGGCGCCCTGAACACGCCCCAACAAATCCAGCATCCGTTTGTTTATTAAAACGATTCCGGCATTGGCACGCAGCTTGCGTAACACGGATGTTGCAACCAGTCTCATGGCTGCAACCGCGCTGTAGCGTTTTTGCAAACAAGCTCACCGAAGGAACCCTTTCCCATGCTCAAAAATTTCATGCATTCCAGCCCTGCCCAAGCCGATCCCAAGCCAGCCAGTCGTTCCGGCATCGACACCAACCGCTTCAAGGATTCGTCGCTTGATTCCGCCAAGCCGATTGAGAAAGCAAGCAGTGCAGCCGCTCAGTCTGCGCCCAACGAAGATGGCAACAAGCTCATCGTCGGCCCAAACATCAAGCTGAAGGGCTCGGAAATCACCGATTGCGAAATTCTGGTGGTGGAAGGTCGGGTAGAAGCCTCGATGAACAGCCGCGACATTCGTATCGCTGAAGGCGGCGTGTTTTCGGGCAAGGCCGAGATCGATGTGGCAGAAGTGCGCGGCCACTTTGAAGGCGAACTGACCGCCCGTAAACGGCTGGTCATTTATTCCACCGGCAAGGTCTCCGGCGTGATTCGTTACGGCGCGGTGATGATGGAAGAAGGCGGCACGATTTCCGGCGACGTGGCCACGATTTCAAGCGGCGCAGGCAAAGTGTCGGCCATATCGAGTGCCGCATCGGCTGAAACGGAATCGGTCAAAAACGAAACCGCGCGGCTGGAGCTCGCACGCAATTCGATGGGTAAACGTCAGGGCTGATTCAAGCCTTGAACTAGGGGCTGTCCTTGATATGGGACAGCGCCCTGTGATCGGGCCATGCCTGACCGCCTGATTTTCAGATCAGGCGCTAAACAGCGCGAGCTTTTCTGCCTGATCCACCCGTTCCCAGGTGAATTCCGGCTCGGGCCGTCCAAAGTGCCCGTACGCTGCCGTCTTCCGATAGATGGGCCGGCGCAAATCGAGGCTGTCGATGATGCCGCGCGGGGTCAGCTTGAAGGTGCCGCGCACCATGGCTTCCAGCTGTTCGTCGGGCACGGTTCCAGTGCCATAGGTTTCGATCAACAGCGAAACCGGCTCAGCCACGCCGATGGCATACGCCAATTGAACCAGACACCGTTTTGCGTACCCTGCAGCCACAAGATTCTTGGCGATATAGCGCGCCATGTAGGCTGCCGAGCGATCAACCTTGGTCGGGTCTTTGCCTGAAAACGCACCGCCGCCGTGCGGGCACGAACCGCCGTAAGTATCGACGATGATCTTGCGGCCGGTGAGGCCGGTATCGCCGTTGGGTCCGCCGATTTCAAACGGGCCGGCGGGATTGACCCATAGTTTGAAAGTCGACGTGCGCTGCGCCAGCGACACCAACGGGTCGATGATTTCGCGCGCGGCTTCCTGCGCGACCCAGGCGGGGTCGAGGTCGCGATCAATCTGGGTGGAAAGAATCACGTTTTCGATGCCGGCGACTTTGCCGTTTTCATACGCAACGGTGACCTGGCTTTTGGCATCGGGCCGCAGCCAGGGCATGGCGCCGGACTTGCGCAGCTCGGCCTGCTTTTGCACGATGCGGTGCGCCAGCCATACCGGATAGGGCATCAGGTCGGGGGTTTCGTCGCAGGCATAGCCGAACATCAGCCCCTGGTCGCCGGCGCCGATGTCGCCGCCAGCCAGGGTGATACCTTTGTGGATCTGGATCGACTGGTGGTTGAAACGCACCTGCACTTCGCAGTTGTTGGGATCGATGCCGGTTTCGGTATCGCGATAGCCGATGTCGCGCAGCACCTGGCGGGCAATCTCTGCAGCGCGCGCCTGAATCTCGTTAAACAATTCCTTGCGCATGGTTTTGAATTCGCCGGCAATCACCACCAGATTGTCGGCGACGAAAGTTTCGCAGGCCACCTTGGCCTCGGGTTCTGCGGTCAGGAAGGCGTCGAGAATGGCGTCCGAAATCTGGTCGGCGATCTTGTCGGGGTGACCTTCTGAAACGGACTCGGAGGTAAATAAGTGGCGACGGGGATTCATGGTGTGATGCGTTCCTGTAAAGCGTGGTGCGATGTATTAATAAAAACCGTATTGATAAAAACGATATCGATAAAAGCAGGTTGGTCAGGCGTTGCGTGCGGCGAGTCGCCACAGCGACGTGAGTTCGGCGGCGCGTGCGGTGTGGAGCGGATCGCTGGCATCCGATGCGCGGGGATGTGTGGGTTTGACGTCGACGCGCGCCACCACGTTCAGTCCGGCGGCTTCAATTGCAGCGAGCAACCACTCGCGCGAACGCAGGCCCAGGTGCTCGGCCAGATCCGAGAGGATCAGCCAGCCTTCGCCACCCGGCTCCAGATGCGCGGCCAGCCCATTCAAAAAGCCCAGCAACATGCGGCTATCCGGGTCGTAAATCGCATGTTCCAACGGCGTGTTGGCGCGTGCGGGCACCCACGGCGGATTGCAGACGATGAGCGGCGCGCGACCTTCCGGAAACAGGTCGGCTTCAATCACCTCCACGCGCCCCTTCAACCCAAGCCGGGCGATATTCTGCCGTGCACACACGAGGGCGCGCGGGTCCTGATCGGTGGCAATGACGTGTTTGACGCCGCGGTGGGCCAGCACCGCAGCCAGTACGCCCGATCCGGTTCCGATATCGAACGCGAGCTTGGTTGTCGGCAGCGGCGCATCATTCACCAGCCCCACATACTCGCCGCGCACGGGTGAAAACACGCCGTAGTGCGGATGGATGCGGTCTTCGATTGCCGCAACTTCCACGCCTTTCTTGCGCCATTCGTGCGCCCCGATCACACCAAGCAATTCGCGCAGCGACACGATGGAGGCTTCTTCGCCCGGACCATAGGCTTCGGCGCAGGCTTCTTTCACATTCGGCGCACGGCGTAATGGAATGCTGAAGTCCGCGTCCAGCGGCAGCAGCAACATCCCCAGGGTGCGGGCGCGCTGGGATTGCGCCTGGCGATGAAAGTTGAAGGCTTCGGTCGGCGAAGTGGCGACTTTGCGCGGCTTGCGATCGATGCGGCGCGCCATGGCTTGCAGCAGTTGACGCGCGTTCTGAAAATCGCCCCGCCACAACAGCCCGTTGCCTTCGCTGGCCAGGCTATAGGCCGCATCCGCCGTGAGTTGATCGTCTACGACCATCACGCGCTTGGGCGCGGGGGCGCCGCCTTCGGCACGCCAGCGGGCCGAGCGGTTCTCGTCGGCTTCGGTCCAGGTCACAACAGGGTTAATCGCGTCAGTCACAGGGCTTACCAGGAATAGGTTTACGGTTTGATCGGGCGGCATTGAGAGCGGGCCCAATCGGATGAAGTGCAGCCGCGACGCAAGGGAAGCGGCTACGGATTGCGGGTGCTGAAACGTTAAAGCTTGGCGCTGCGCCCGCCGTCCACCGCCAGCACCTGCCCCGTCACAAAATGCGTATCCATCGCAAAGAAGCGCACCGCGAGGGCGATGTCGGCGGGGTCGCCGGCGCGCTTCAGCATGGTGTGCGAAATAATGCGCTGGCGCGACACCTCGTCAAAATTGGCATCGTCTTCCGGCCACATGATCGGGCCGGGCGCCACCGCGTTGACGCGTACTTCGGGCGCGAGTTCGCGCGCCAGTGATTTGGTCAGCCCCACCAGTCCGGCCTTGGCGATGGAATAGACCACATAACTTTTCATCGGCCGATCCGCGTGAATGTCGGTGATGTTGATGATGCAGCCGCGTCGTTTCTTGAGTTCAGGTGCCGCAGCCTGCGACAGGAACAAGGGTGCCTTGAGGTTGCTGCCCATCAGGTCGACCCAGTCTGCTTCGCCGATGGTACCGACGGGCGTGGGATAAAAGCTCGACGCATTATTCAACAACACATCCAGCCCGCCAAAGGTGGCGACAGTTCTATTCACCAGGCTAGGCAGACCGCCAATATCAAGCAGGTCCGCCTGGATCAATGCCACGGATTCGGGGCGGATCGCATTGAGTTCGGCTTGCAGTGCGCGTGCCTCGCTGGCCGAGTTGCGGTAATGAATCATCAGGTTGGCGCCGGCTGCGTGCAGCAGGCGTGCCGAGGCCGCGCCCACACGTTTTGCTCCACCTGTAATCAACACCGTTTTGCCATGCATCGGGGTTCGCCCTTATATTCGTAGGATTGTGCATTATCCATCAAGTCATCCATCCCATGCTGCCCGCCCCCACTCCCGATGCCCTCGCCCACAGTCAGTGCGTCGTCGCGCATCTCCAGAAGTTGATTCAGCACGCCGGTGGCTGGATATCGTTTGCGCAGTATATGGAGGCTGCGCTCTATGCGCCCGGTCTCGGCTACTACGCGGCAGGGGCGACCAAGCTGGGCGCGGCGGGCGACTTTGTGACCGCGCCGGAAATGACGCCCTTGTTCGGCCGCACGCTGGCGCACGCGATGGCGCCGGTTCTGAAACAGACTGATGGCGACGTGCTGGAGTTGGGCGCAGGCAGCGGAAAACTGGCGGCGGACGTGCTGGGCGAACTGGAACGGCTCGGCGCGCTACCCGCGCGTTATTGCATTCTGGAAGTGAGCGCTGACCTGCGTGCACGCCAGCAGGAACGCTTGGCGCATGCGCTGCCGCAGCTGGCTGACCGGGTGCAGTGGCTGGACGCCCTGCCGGACCATTTCAGCGGCGTGATGCTTGGCAATGAGGTGCTCGATGCGCTGCCGGTTGAACTGGTTCACTGGACGGATAGCGAGCCGATGCAGCGCGGCGTGAGTCTGCGCGGTGAAGCATTCACCTGGCAGGACCGTCCGATTGCCGACCCCGTGCTGCGCGCCCGCGCGGTGGGTTTAAACCCGGCGCCCGGTTATCTCTCCGAAATCAACCTGGCAGCCGACGGCCTGATCGCCGCGCTCGCACAATGCCTGGACCATGGCCTGATCCTGATGATTGACTATGGATTCGGAGAGAGTGAGTACTACCATCCGCAGCGCCACATGGGCACCTTGCGCGCGCATTATCGTCATCACGCGCTGGACGATCCATTTTATTTGCCGGGGCTCGCCGACCTCACCGCGCACGTCGATTTCAGTGCAGTGGCGCGGGCAGGAGAAGTTTCGGGGCTGAGTCTGGCGGGCTACGCCAGTCAGGCGAATTTCCTGATCAACGCCGGGCTGACTGAACTGCTGATGCAGATTTCACCTACCGATGCGGCGGTCTATCTGCCGCAGGCCAATGCGGTGCAACGGCTGGTGTCGCCGGCCGAAATGGGCGATCTGTTCAAGGTGATCGGGTTGATCCAGGGAAACATCGCGCCGCTGGCGGGGTTTGCCCGCGGCGACCGCAGTCACAGCCTGTAGCGTTATTCCGGTGGCAGCAGTGGCAGCTGCGTGACCGGGTCTACCGCCAGGCGGATTACCCGGATCACATGCAAGCGGCGGCTGTCTGCGCGCAGCACGCTGAAGATAAAGCCATCAAAATTGACCGATTCACCGCGCTTGGGCAGGTGACCGAAACGCGACACAACGAGTCCGCCCACGGTATCGAATTCCTCGTCGGAGAATTGCGCGCCCAGGGTTTCATTGAAATCATCGATTTCGGTGCTGGCTTTGACGCGGTACACGCCATCGTGCTCATGGATGATGTTGTCTTCGGTTTCGTCGAAGTCGTATTCGTCCTCGATGTCGCCGACGATCTGTTCCAGCACGTCTTCAATCGTCACCAGTCCGGCCACGCCACCATATTCATTCACCACGATGGCAATGTGATTGCGGTTGGAGCGGAAATCCTTCAGCAATACATTCAGCCGCTTGGATTCGGGGATAAACACGACCGGGCGCAGCATGCCGCGAATGTCGGCATCGTCTTCGGCATAGTGACGCAACAGATCTTTGGCCAGCAAAATGCCGATGATGTCGTCGCGATCCTTGTCTATGACAGGGAAGCGCGAGTGGGCGGTTTCGATGACGCGGGGAATGAAGACTTCGGGCGCATCGTTGATGTCGACGACGTCCATTTGCGCGCGCGGGATCATGATCTCGCCGACGCGCATTTCGGACACCTGCAGCACGCCTTCGATCATCGCCAGCGCATCGGCGTCCATCAAACTGTTTTCGTAGGCGCCGTGCAGCAGTTCAATCAACTGCTCACGGTCTTCGGGCTCACGCATCAGCCAGTGGGAAATGCGCTCGAGCAAGCTCGATCTGGGACTACTGTCGGACTCCATGCGGATATTGGTCAGGAAAAATAAGGGTTGGGGATACGGAACCGTTTCAGTATAGCGGCTTCGTGCGATTCCATGATGTCGGCGTCGGCAGGCTCGATATGATCGTAGCCCTGCAGATGCAACACACCGTGGATGGTCATGTGGGCGTAGTGATCCTTGAGCGGTTTGTCCTGCTCGCGCGCCTCGCGCTCGACCACCGGGGCGCAGATTACAACGTCGCCGCCCAGCGTAGCGCGCCCTGACGCATCGTGGCCGATTTCGCCGTATTCGAAGGTCAGCACGTTGGGCACGTAATCCTTGTTGCGGTAATCGGTATTCAGCGCCTGCGCTTCTTCGGCATCGACGATGCGCACGGTGATTTCGGCCGAGTGCTCCAACGCCGCGATAACCCAGCGACGAACTTGTGCCCGTGTCGGCAGTTCGCCGGCCGCGCTGGCAAACTGCACGGACAATCGCAACTCGGGTTCAGGACTTGCCACGCGCTTCCGTTTCCGCGCGGCGCGCAGCATAGGCATCGACGATGCGCCCCACCAGCGGATGGCGCACCACGTCTTCGGACAGGAAATGGGTGAAGGCAATGCCGCGCACGTCGGACAACACTTCGGTGGCGTCGAGCAGGCCGGATTTGATGTGCTTGGGCAGGTCGATCTGCGTCGGGTCGCCGGTCACCACGGCGCGCGCGCCAAAACCGATGCGCGTCAAAAACATCTGCATCTGCTCGGGCGTGGTGTTCTGCGCCTCGTCGAGAATGATGAAGGCGTGGTTGAGCGTGCGCCCGCGCATGAAGGCCAGCGGCGCGACTTCGATCGAGTGGCGCTCGATCAGCCGCGTCACCTTGTCGAAGCCCATCAGGTCATACAGCGCATCGTAGAGCGGGCGCAGATAAGGATCGACCTTCTGCGTCAGATCGCCCGGCAGAAACCCCAGGTGTTCGCCGGCTTCCACCGCCGGGCGCGTCAGCACGATGCGCTTGACCTGTTCGCGCTCCAGCGCGTCCACCGCGCAGGCAACCGCCAGATAGGTCTTGCCGGTACCGGCCGGGCCGACGCCGAAGGTGATGTCATGACTGCGAATTTGTTCGATGTATTCGCCCTGGCGCGGCGTACGTGCGCGCAGATCGGCGCGGCGGGTACGCAACTCGGGGCCTTCGGCATCGGCACGGCCGCGTGTGATCTCGACCAAACCGAGTTGAATGTCGTCCAGGCTCAGTTCGTCGTGCGCGCGGTTGTAAAAATGTTCGATTGCCTGCGCGCCCTTTTCAGCCTGCGCCGCGTCACCGCTAAAGCGGAAGCTCGATCCACGACGGCCGATAGTGACATCGAACGCCGCCTCGATCTGGCGCAGGTTCTCGTCCATCGGCCCGCACAGGTTGGCGAGGCGCCGGTTGTCTTCCGGTGCCAGACGCAATTCAACGATATCGGTTTTCAAGCGGCGACACTTTCGAGCGTCACGATTTCGCCCCGCAGGCTGTGCGACAAAGCCTGGGTAACCGTGACTTCGACGAACTGCCCGATCAGCCTCGGCTGCCCGGCGAAGTTGACGATGCGGTTGTTGTCGGTGCGGCCGGCAAGCTCGTCGGCGTTTTTCTTGGCGTGCCCTTCGACCAGCACGCGCTGCACCGTGCCGATCATGGCCTGATTCACGACCTGCGCCTGGGCTTCAAGCTGCGCCTGCAGTTTCGTCAGGCGCTGCGATTTCTGTTCGGCGGTCACGTCATCCGGAAAGTTCGACGCCGGGGTGCCAGGGCGCTTGCTGTAGATGAAAGAAAAGCTGGCGTCGAAATCGAGCTCCCGGATCAGACTCATCGTCGCTTCGAAATCGGCCTCGGTCTCGCCTGGAAAGCCGATGATGAAGTCAGACGACAGGCACAGGCCGGGGCGCTGCTCTCGCAGCCGTCGAATAATGGACTTGAATTCCAGCACGGTATGGCCGCGCTTCATCGCCGCCAGCATGTGGTCGGAACCCGACTGCACCGGCAGATGCAAGTGCGACACCAGTTTGGGCAGCTTGCCGTAGCAGTCGATCAACCGCTGCGTCATTTCGCGCGGGTGGCTGGTGGTGTAACGAATGCGCTCAATGCCCGGGAGCTCATGCACCATTTCCAGCAGGTAGGCAAAGTCAGCGGTGCCGCCCTCGTCCAGCGCACCCTGATAAGCGTTGACGTTCTGCCCCAGCAAGGTGACTTCCTTGACCCCGCCATTCGCCAAGCTGACGACCTCGGCAATCACGTCGTCGAACGGTCGCGAGAACTCCTCGCCGCGCGTGTAGGGCACCACGCAGAAGGTGCAATATTTGGAGCAGCCTTCCATGATCGACACAAAGGCCGTTGCGCCCTCGACGCGGGCGGGCGGCAGGTGGTCGAATTTCTCTATTTCGGGGAAGCTGATATCGACTTGGGCGCGCCCGGTTGCGCGTTTTTTCGCAATCAATTCGGGCAGGCGATGCAGGGTTTGCGGGCCAAACACCACGTCAACAAAAGGTGCGCGTGACACGATCGCCGCACCCTCCTGGCTGGCGACGCAGCCGCCAACGCCGATGATGAGATTGGGATTGGCTTTTTTCAGATGGCGCACCCGACCGAGGTCGTGGAACACTTTTTCCTGCGCCTTTTCGCGCACCGAGCAGGTGTTGAACAGGATCACGTCGGCATCGTCCGGCGTGTCGGTTTTCACCAGGCCATCCGAAATATTGAGCACGTCGGCCATCTTGTCCGAGTCGTACTCGTTCATCTGACAGCCGAAGGTTTTGATGTAGATTTTTTTCATGATCCTAGCAACCGTAGTCGGACGCACCCGATGGTGCGTTTGGGCGGGTGTCTGCCGCGAAGCAACGACGCAGCCTACCGGGGTAGGCAAGGAGGCGCGAGAGCGGAGTCGTTGCCGCTTTAGCGGCTTTACGAATCCGGCCTACC